>NZ_JAQITD010000013.1 GCF_028618555.1 Bartonella sp. CM31XJBT
ATGGACCACGTATTAGAATACGCGGCACCTATGGAACGCAAGAGTTTGTTGATAACTACAAAAGCGCACTTGCCGAGTTACAAGGACTCATACTTCCTAAATCAAAAACCGGTAAACTTGTTGAAGGTTCATTTGCATGGCTGCTTAAACAATACTTTAACAGCTCTAATTGGCATAGCTACTCTAATACTACAAAGAAACAAAAAGAATACATTCTTATGAAGATATGCGACTCCATAGGAAATATTCCATACCAAGCAATTGAAAAGAAACATATTATAGCCGGTGTTGAACGGCGTAAAGAAACACCAGCAATGGCTAGAAACTTTCTGAAAGCCCTTAATGGACTTTTTAATTGGGCAATTGATCAAGGTCTTTTGGAAAATAATCCAACTTTAGGCGTCAAAAAACCTCCTCTTAAAAATAAAAGCGGCTTTCCTGTTTGGACAGAAGAAGATGTTGAGAAATATTATCACAAATGGCATCATGGTACCCATGAACGTGTCTGGATTGATGTTCTTTTATATACGGGCTTGCGTCGTGGTGATGCGGTACGAATTGGCTGGAAAGATGTCAAAGACAATATTATTCATCTCAAGACAGAGAAAAGTAAATTCCAAACAGATGTCTTTCTACCTATTTTACCGGAATTAGCCAAAACGCTTGAAGCTGGTCCTATTGGAGTAGAAACATTCATCTGTAGTAAAACTAATCAAAAACTCTCCAAAGAAAGCTTTGGCGATACATTTAGAGACGCTTGTAATGCTGCTGGAATTAAAAAATCGGCGCATGGATTAAGAAAATTAGCAGCAACACGCGCAGCTAACTCTGGTGCAACAGTATCACAATTGAAAGCACTCTTTGGCTGGACAAATGATGCTATGGCATCTCTTTACACAAAGAGCGCAGACCGTAAAAGGTTAGCTATAGAGGCGATAAAAAAGCTTCAAAAAGATGAGGGATAGAGGCAAAAAAACTCAATAGAATCAAGATTCACCTATTCCCCCATATTAGACATAACTATTTTACTTGCTTTTTATATACCATTCACGAGCGCCAGCATGAAGTGAGCTTTAAGAGATATCTCTTAAAACAAAGCCTGTAAAATGGCATTCTCCTCACACTGTATTCCTATTGAAATAATGATCACCTTGAACCGTGTGAGTTTAGATCTTCAGATCTCATCTGCATAACATTTTAATGTGATTGTTATCCAATATTAAAATACTTCTAACATGATGTACAAACTATAAAGAAATAAGAAAAAACATTTGAAAATGTAAATATGAAATCTAAAAATTTAACTCTAAGATACAATCTATCTTCATTCATATAAATACACAGTATACATTCTTAAACCTATAAGACTAAGAAAACCTAAACATTGATGCAACCTATAACCCTACCTGAGAAAAAGTGACAATCATGTTAAATCAAATTGTCCGCAAGTGTCTCTCATTGAAAAAAACAATATCTTATCTGGACGGCACATATAACATCTTTTTATACGAAAAAACTATAAAGAAGTAATTCGTTATGAATCACAGCTTCCAAGACAAGAAGATATTCCCTACCTCTTGTGCCGTCTGTAAATTCTCATCATAAACAGTTCTAAATCGAATCCATCATGCCTTGTATCTAATCAAAATCGATCTTACCAAAGATCATGTTGAAAAACGTAATAATATTATTCATAAAAAATAAAAAAAATCACAATAGATGTTTTTTGGCAATTTCACCAGCATTAGCCGCAATGCTTAAATCTAATCTAAGAAATAAAATATTCATTTTCAAGAAGATGAAAATAAGCTCGTAAAAAAGAGTTTTTGCAATCTGTTTCCTAAAGCATGTGATATAGTAGCAACACGCGGCAAGAATATGCAATGCTAAAGTTTCAGCAATCAAAAGCAATTTTTACTGAAAAAAGAGAAAACAGCATCATTTTATACTAAAACAGTCAACAGAAAACGTTTAGCAACAAAATCAACCAAAAAACATCAAAAAGGTTCGGGAGTTTACAGAAAAATAAGCTAATAGAATAAAAGGAAAACTCTCTAACTTTTTATAGCCTATTAATATCATTTAAACATGGTGATCCCGACAGGATTCGAACCTGTGACCCACGGCTTAGAAGGCCGTTGCTCTATCCAGCTGAGCTACGGGACCCAACTGATTATTTTCTCAATTCAAAATAGCATCTTTAATTCAATGTGTCCAAGAATGCTGCCGATCACTGCGAAAATTATCAGAATAAGAAATAGCACGTCGAATCGACGTATGTTTCTTTTCTACACGGTAAGAGATAGCATTCTTACGCGCAAAAGCAATCGCTTCTTCCTTCCTATTAAATCGGATTCTTACCTGATTATTCATATCAGACGTTGCCGTGTACCCCATAAGAGGTTCAAGCATTTTCGCTTTCACCGGCTCATACTCTAGAATCCAAAAACCTGTATTCCCCTTACCTGACTGCATAGCTGTCTTAGCAGGACTATAAATACGTGCGATCATGCCTTTTTCCTTCAGATTACACAACGCTTGAATGATAGTTTCTCACCACACGTACCCAATTGGGTCATTCTCACACACTCAATCAAATATGGTCGGAGCGATAGGATTCGAACCTACGACCCCCTGATCCCAAATCAGGTGCGCTACCAGGCTGCGCTACGCTCCGCCATTTACATTTACTTGATGCACATTTCCTAAAATTTTCACAACAGAAGTGCAAGAGAAAAACACACTTTTTTTTAATTTTGTTGCATTTCTTTACAAAAAAGCACATTTTTAAATCTTTTTCCCTATTCAATAACAGATTTATTAACAAGTAGTAGAAAATAACCTCCGTAGAAAATCCAATCTATATTAAAAAAGAATGAATTTCTCTATAAGGACTTCATAATTCTTGTCCTGTTTTAAGCAAGCTCTCACTGTATCAAAACGCATTCCACAGATACAATTTTAGAAAAAAACGACTTAAATATCATAGAAAAACTTTCCCAAAGAGCACATAAGCCAAAAAATTAAGCTGTATTAAGCTTTTTCCTCTCTTTTTCTATCTTCCCAAAGACGCTTTTATTAAAAATTCTAGAATCTTCTACAATCCAAATCCATAAACAATAAACATTTTTTCAAAGCACAAAGATTTTATTATAAATAAAATAAAGCGCTCTTTTTAGAAAAATTTTCAAATGCGAAGATGGAAAGAATTCAACATCATACAATAAAATCTCAAAGCTATTTAAAATAAACACATGATAAAAGTAAAAAATATTATTTTTTACTTTTATATAGATATCCAAAAAGGAGAAAATTTAAATGACTTGTCTTTCCACGTATTGAAACGATAGTAGAAGGACAGAATAAGTAAGCCATGATAAGGAGTATTTACGGATTTCTTCTATTCAAAACTTCAGCAATAACAGAACGTGTTATTTTTCTTTTTCTTTGTAATGCCAACTGATCAACAGAATCAATAACACGCTTCAATGAAAATAAAGAACGTTCACAACGACTTACAAGATAATAAACCGTATCTGGATGTACAATAAGTTGCCTATCTGAAAAAAGCTTAAATGCAACAGCTGTTAACAATGCATCATCAGGCTGATTAATTTCAACGAACATTACCGAATTAAGACGACTTTTTAGATCATTTAACATTAAATTCCAAGCGGAAGGAAGTGTTCGTGCCGTCATCAATAAAGTAGCTTGTCGTGCATCAAGATTTGCTTGCTTAATACTGTTAATTAAATGAAAAAGTTCTGTCTCATTGATTTCACCTGCATCAATATCCTCTATTAAAAATGATCTGCCTAAAGAAGCCATAGTAATAGCCTGATCAATTTCATTGTGCTGAATCCTGAAAGCATCTGCTTTTTGGAGCCATATATTAGAAAAGTGCGTTTTTCCAGAGCCTTCTTTACCAACCAAAACTGCAATAGGTAAGCTCCAATTGGGCCAGTGATCAATAAGCTGAAAAGCCATACGATTGCTTTCCGTTACCACTAAATCCTCAAATTGAAAAATCGGATCATAGGGAAAATTTAAAGATAATTGCGTTTCACGCCCATTCATTTTAGCGGCTCCGAATTTCCGCTTCTCGAATACATCTGAGAACTCAGATAAGTATGAAGAGCAAAACGAACTAAAACGCCAACAGCCGCTGCCGCAGGAATAGCAACAAGCATACCAGTAAAACCAAAGAGTGAAGAAAAAGCAAAAAGTGAAAACATCAACCATACGGGATGTAATCCCACTGATGAACCTACAAGCTTGGGTTGAAGGATATAACCTTCAATAAACTGACCAATTAAAAAAAGTGCCATCACAACGATGATTCCCCCCCAATTATTGGGATAAAACTGAACCCATGCAATACCAACAGAAAGGACCAAGCCACTCATTGTGCCGATATAAGGAACAAAGCTAATAAGACCAATAAACATACCAATCAAAAGACTAAAATTGAGTCCTGCAATCGTTAAACCAATAGCATAATAGCCTCCCAATATGAGACAAACTGTTCCTTGTCCACGAACAAAGCCTGCAATAGCTCTATCCATTTCATGAAAAATACTACGAACAGTTTCAAGATGATCACGCGGTATTAACGAATCGATTGCTGTTACCATACGTGGCCAATCTAATAACATATAAAATGCCACCACAGGTGCCACAACAAATAGGCTAACGATATTAACGATTGATTTTCCTGACTTTAAAAGTGAATTCAAAAGAGACGTAATAAAATCCGAACCTTCTCCCAAAAATCCTTTAATATTATTCCGTAATTCATTTGGATCACTTCCAAAATAGCGCCTTAACCAATCAAAATCATGCTCAACAAAAAAGGTTTGAATACGATTAATGTAAACAGGTAAACCATCACTCATAAATTGCTGTATTTGCCAACTAATAACAGGAATCAAAATAATTAAAGCAGCAACAAAGGTAATAACAATAAATAGGGTGATAAGGACAGTCCCAAACACACGACGAATACCAAATTTTTCAAGTAATTGAACAATGGGATTGAGAAAATAAGCCAACACAATCCCTGCCACAAAAGGAAGCAAAATTGATCCAAAAACAAACATAAAAAAAATGAAAAAAATCAGCGTACCAAGCCAAAAAAAGATTTGCCTTTTCATATTATTCGGCAAAGGTAATTGAGTATACGCTGGCACATAAGTCTTATAACGATCACGAGATGTATTCTCACTCACTTTCTTTCTCATAAGCTGCCAAGAGGACTGTCCGTGATTATCTGATATCTTGCTCATAAAATATCCTAAAAAATTCTTCACAAAAAATTATAAACAACTTCAAAATAAGGTACAAGAAAAGTTGCTTATTTTCTTATCAATATCTCTTGCAGAGAGAACTCTATCATGGCATTGCATAATATCAAAACCTGATTTTCCATTAAAGGAAGGCTCCAATGAGCAATCAAGATCTTACAAATAATAAATCCAAGGCTGGGGATAAATCCAAAGCTGGTCTTACCTACGCAAAAGCCGGTGTAAACATCGATATGGGTAATGCCATGGTAGAAAAAATTAAACCCTTTATACGCGCAACAAAACGAGCCGGAACAGATGCAGAAATTGGCGGTTTTGGTGGACTTTTTGATTTAAAAGCAGCAGGCTTTACGGATCCTATCCTAGTAGCAGCCAATGATGGTGTGGGAACAAAATTAAAAATTGCCATTGAAGTAGGTCACCATAACACTGTAGGTATTGATCTTGTAGCTATGTGTGTCAATGATTTACTCGTACAAGGGGCTGAACCTCTCTTTTTTCTGGATTATTTTGCAACTGGAAAGCTTGACCCTGAACAAGGAGCTGCGATTGTTTCCGGTATTGCAGAAGGATGTAAACAAGCCGGTGCTGCTCTTATTGGAGGAGAAACTGCAGAAATGCCAGGAATGTATGCAGAGGGAGATTATGATCTAGCTGGTTTTGCTGTTGGAGCATGCGAACGTAGCAAGTTACTCCCTTCAAAAGATTTGACAGAAGGTGATATTATATTAGGTCTAAGCGCCTCTGGAATTCATTCCAATGGCTTTTCGCTTGTTCGACGAATCATCCAGCAAAATTATCTCAAATGGAATGACCCTGCCCCTTTTTCCCCCGAAAGCAGCCTTGGTATAGCACTTCTTACACCAACACGCATTTATGTAAAATCGCTTCTTCCCATCATGAGAAAATATGAAGGGATTAAAGCTCTTGCTCATATTACGGGTGGAGGTTTTCCTGAAAATATTCCACGTGTCCTTCCATCCTCTCTCTGCGCTGAAGTTAATCTTTCTAACATCAATGTTCCAGCAGTATTTTCATGGATTGCCAAACAAGGTAAAATAGAAGAAACAGAAATGTTAAGAACATTTAATTGTGGTATTGGCATGATCATTATCGTAGCACAGCATGCAGCTGAAACAATTACACAAGCTCTTGAAAGAAAAGGAGAGACTGTAACTCCCCTTGGCATTTTAACAAAATGCCAAGATCAAAATAAAGGAATACTTTATAAAGGGGTACTGCATTTATGAAAAAACAAATCGTCGTTTTCATTTCTGGTAATGGATCCAATATGGTCGCCCTTGCTCAAGCTAGTCAACAAACGGCATATCCTGCTGAAATCGTTGCGGTTATTTGCGATAATCCGCGTGCCAACGGTATTGAAAAAGCGCAAAACCATAACTTACCTATTCATATTGTTGATCGTAAAATTTACAAAACAAAAGAAGAGCATGAAGAAAATATTTTTACAATTTTAAATCAATATAAACCGGATTTTCTCTGCTTTGCAGGGTATATGCGCCTTATCTCACCACGTTTTGTAAAACTTTATGAAGGACGAATTTTAAACATTCATCCTTCTCTTTTGCCTTCATTTAAAGGCTTAAACACACATGAAAAAGCTTTACAAGCAGGTGTAAAAATCACGGGTTGCACTGTTCACCTTGTTACAGAAGACATGGATGCAGGAAAAATCCTTGCCCAAGCAGCCGTTCCAGTCTATCCCCATGATACTGCTGAGTGCTTAGCACAAAGAGTTCTTAAAGCAGAGCATAAACTCTATCCCGAAGCCTTAAAAGCATTTATTGAAGGGAAGAGCAAAATAGTCGATACGCAACAACAGCTTTTATCTTTTTGAGTGTATCAACAATCTATTAATCAGCATATTTCAATGCTTTACACATAGTTTTTGCTCAGTATCTACAATTGAAAATCTCTATGAAATATTGACATAATAGAGTCCATCTCTTCATAAATTTTTGTTTATGACGAAAGTGTTTCTTTAACTGTTACAGCTAACTGTTTGAGTGTAAAAGGCTTAGATAAAAAACCAAAAACAGCATCTTGTGGAAGATTTTTAGCAAAGGCATCTTTTGCATATCCAGAAACGAAAAGAAATTTGATATCAGGATAGTTTTTACGGACTTCCTTCAATAAAGTGGGCCCATCCATTTCTGGCATCACCACATCGGAAACAATAATATCAACTTCTCCTTTTTGTTCCTCAAGAATAGAGAGTGCTTCCACCCCACTTGCTGCCTCTAAAACCGTATATCCTCTCATTTGAAGAGCTCTTACCCCCCCCATTCTGACCGCATCTTCATCTTCAACCAATAAAACAGTCGCAGATCCTGTTAAGTCTATATTTTTATCTTTCTCTTCATCTTTTTCAATCTTTTGAGAAATTTCTCCTTTTATATTGGGGATATAACGGGGAAGAAAAATATGAAATGTTGCTCCTTCACCTTCTTTACTTTCACAATAAATGTACCCACCGCTCTGCTTGATAATTCCATAAACCATTGATAAACCAAGTCCTGTTCCTTTTCCAACTTCTTTTGTTGTAAAAAATGGCTCAAACATTTTTTCTTGTATAGCAGCAGATATACCAGCCCCTGTATCTGAAATAGTCAATTGCACATACTCGCCAATTGCTAAACCAAGATGATTAAATTCAGCACTTTGTTGCTTTGTAATATTGTTTGTCGCAATCGTAACAATACCTCCATCTAACATGGCATCACGCGCATTAATAACCAAATTCATAATAACACGCTGGAAAGATGCTTGATCAACTTCAACGCTCCACAAATCTCTTCCATGGATAATTTTTAACTGAATATTATTCCCCAAAAGTGGTAAAATAAGATTGCGGATATCTGATAAAAATTCAGTAAAATCAACTTCTTCAGGTCGAAGTGTTTGCTTTCTAGAAAAAGCTAATAATTGCTGTACAAGAGCAGCTGCTCGATTAGCATTATTTTTAATATTGATCAGATCAGCATGAGCAGGATCAGAACTACGATGCGTATTTAAAAGAAGATCACACGACATTAAAATTGCTGTTAAAACATTATTAAAATCATGAGCAATGCCGCCAGCCAATTGTCCTACAGCTTGCATCTTCTGACTTTGCATCATTTTGTCTTCAAGTGTTTTTTGTTCGGTTGTTTCAATGACAGAGATAATAAGCAAATCTTGCAATGCATCACCATGATAAGGCGGTACAGACATAATATGGAGTCGTAAATGGCATTCTTCATTTTTTTCTAAAACAGTTTCTAGAGAAACAAAATAATTTTTATTTGTCGCAATTCTCTGAAAAGAACGCTCTAACTGCACACAATCACGACGAGAAATAACATCATAAAAATTGACAGCTTTGTCCATACATCCCGTGAGTGATGAAAAAGCTTTATTCATATGAATCAATTGCCCTGCATGATCCACCACGGCTATTGCAAAAGGACTCGCATCAAAATATTCTCCTAATATACTGGGTAATTTTAATTGATCGTCCTCTTCTTTTTGTATTTGTTGTGGAATGATCACAATACGATAAATGGCCTCCTCTTCTAAGAGAGAAGAAACAGATATAAGACAATGGAATATTTTCTCACAAGTCGTGTGTGAATTTAAACATAACGAAAACCTATAAGGTAAAGAGTAACCTGAACTTTGATATCTGTTGGTTTGCAAACAGATATCACTCCATGAGCTCTTAGCGCCAACGCTATCAAATAACGAATCAAAATTATATTGACCAATTGAGAAATTCGCTAAATCAATTGAAAACCATTCGGCAAAAATCGCATTGGCATAAAGAATAGTTCCTTGTCTATTAACGGATACAAAACCAATAGGGGCTTGATCCAAGTGATTGATAGCCTCTTGAAGGTTCGAGAAAAAAACTTCTCGCGTTTGTTGTAAATGCGAAATATCAGTAATACGCCAAAATAAAAGCTTTTTTTTCTGTTTTGTGATAGGCTGCACGGAAATATTATACCAAACAGATTTTTTTGGTGTAGAATCGGTAAAAATTGGTTGTTCTACTCTCAATTCCTCTTGCGCTGCAAGATTATTACAGGCAGCAACCTTTAAGCGATACGAGAGTGCATCTGCTCCTGGAAGATCAGCAATAACCATATAACAAGACACTTCAGGCTTATAGGTCAGAATTTTTTGATAGTTTTGATTAGAATAATAAACAAAACCAGAAAGATCAGAGATTACAATTGCATCATCGCTCCTATTAAAGATGCTAAAATCAAAATCTTCATGCGACCACACATGATATCTTAAAATGCCCATTCCACACAAAACGAGTGTTGCAACACCGATAATTGCTAGAATCAAAAAAGATATTGATATCGCCTTTTGCAAATAGCTTTGTGGATAAAAAAAACCTAAAATACCCACAATGAAAAGAAAAACTAATATAAAAACAACACCAAAAATCACAACTCTTCGATGAACAGAAGACACTGATCTTTTATTATTATCAAAACCTTTATCCATCTCTCATTGCCTTAGATTTAGCTGTTTCTTATATCACAAAACTTCCTTTATATTCATTGTTATAAAGTATATACTATGATATTATCTTTCTAAGAAAGCTCACTTAATGTTAAAAAATTTATTTCTTGTATTTAAGTGAGCCTTTTAAGGGTGTATTTATAAATTTATCTCGATAAAAAACGATATTTTCACACAAAAATGGGAGAAAATCTATGTATATCTGGTTATCAGAGCAAATAGGTGTATCTGCTGCGAAAATAACGATAAGCTCTTTGTTTTTTATAATAACAATCACAGCTATTACCATAATTATCTTGTTTTTACGTCGTTTAAGTACGAGAAGATTCAGCATTAATAGAAAAAAAAGTCTATCACGATTAGCATTATGTGAAGTAATTTCTATAGATCGAGCACGCCGCCTTGTTTTAGTCCGTTGCGATAATAAAGAACATTTGCTCCTTATTGGCGGATTAACAGATGTGGTTGTAGAATCCGATATTACAGGTACATCTAAAATACAAAAGAGAGAAACACACACACATCTAAATTCCGCCCCTACAGAAAGAAACAACATATCGGATAAAAATCCCTCTCCTTTTACGAATCAAGCGGTAAAAGATTCAGCAATCACCGCCGAAATTGAGGGGCGGCAAGAACCATCTTTATTCATTCCTACTCCTCAAAAATAAAAATACACAATTTTATCACCACGAATTTCGTTTTTTATCATTTCAATGACCTTAATCATCGCGATAAACTCTTTCACGTCGTTCGTGACGTTCTTGCGCTTCCAATGACAAAACGGCTATCGGCCGAGCCTCAAGACGCTTTATACTAATGGGCTCGCCGGTTTCTTCACAAAAACCGTATGTCCCATTATCAATGCGCTCTAAAGCAGCATCTATTTTTGAAATAAGTTTCCTCTGACGATCACGAGCACGTAATTCGATTGTACGATCAGTTTCACAAGAAGCCCGATCAGTCAAATCGGGTTGACCAACATTCTCTTCCTGCAAATTTTCCAAAGTCTCACGAGCTTCTTTTAATATATCATTCTTCCAAGAAACCAGTTTAGCACGAAAATACGCCTTTTGCCGCTCATTCATAAAAGGCTCATCTTCACTAGGGCGATATTGACCATCAATCTCTTCGCTCATACAATAAAAAACCTCCACATATGCTATGTGCGGTCTATATATTGTGCAATACCCATCAACACAAGAGTAAAATGTCTTTTCATAACAATTGACGAATATGTCTAAATGCACTGTTTAGGTTTAATCGCTTTTTATGTAGATTGGATTCTTGATCAAATCTCATCCAGAATCATTTTTCTCGCTTATTGAAAAACTTTAAAAAGAAGGAAATCTAATATCAGATATCAGAGCCATCCCTCCCCTACTCTCTCATTCATTGTTTAAAGTCTAAATGAAGCAACAATAAATCATTTCATCAATGCAAAAAAATAAAATCTTTATAAAGGCAAAGTGTGATATTCACGTTTCAAATACATCAAAGCATCTTTTTCTTGATTACAGTTAATTGCAACAACCTCACCAATCAAAACACAATGGGTTGCGTGCTCATGCCAACAAATCAAACGACAATCAAACGATGCTAGAGCGTCTGAAAGACTAGGCGCCCCCGTTTGCAAAGCTCCCCATTGAGCAACATCAAAACGCTCATTTTGTGTAGAATTGCAACGCCTCGAAAAAACATCCGCTAATGAACGATGCTTTCCTGCCAAGCTATTAACACAAAAATTTCCATTCTCCATAAACACCTGATTCTTTAAATTATGGCGCATGAGACAAACAAGAAGGGTTGGAGGATCATCAGATAAAGAACAACACGCCGAAACAGTCACCCCGCGTCTTCCCTTAATACCATTTGTTGTCACAATATGCACAGCTCCTGCAAAAAGACTCATGGCATCTCGATATTCTTGGGAAGAAACCGCGATAGTATGTTTATGTTGAAGTTCAGGCATCAAATATGTTTTATGATTCGACATATCTTTCACTTATAAAGCTTTAAAATTTCAAGCGATCTTTCCATAAAAAGATCTATAATACATATTCTTTCTTTTCCGTCATAACACAAAAGATATTTGTGTATACACAGCGATATGATAAAAACTGCCAATCAAGGAGATTTTAATGCCCCATTCTCATCTCATTTCGCCTTCTCTCTTGGCTTCTGATTTTTCTAAACTTGGACAAGAAATGTTAGATGTTGTTGATGCTGGTGCAGATTGGCTTCATCTTGATATTATGGATGGGCACTTTGTTCCTAACATCACCTTTGGTCCTGAAATAGTCAAGGCTCTACGCCCATTAACAAAAGCAATATTTGATGTCCACCTGATGATCGCACCAGTAGACCCTTATTTGGAAGCTTTTGCAAAAGCGGGTTCAGATATTATAACCATTCATGCTGAAGCAAGTCCACATCTTCATCGTTCATTACAAACAATCAAAAAAATGGGAAAAAAAGCAGGAATCGCACTCAATCCAAGCACCCCTGAACATGTACTTGAATATTTGCTTGATCAATTAGATCTCATTCTCATCATGACAGTCAATCCCGGTTTTGGTGGACAAAGTTTTATTCCAGAAATAAAAGATAAAATTAAGCGCGTTAAAAGCATGATTGCAAACCGCCCTATTGATCTTGAAGTTGATGGTGGTATCACCGTTGATACAATTGGGATAGCAGCAAAAGCTGGTGCAAATGTATTTGTCGCAGGCTCTGCAATTTATAAAGATGGAAATAAAGAGCTTTACAGAACACGTATTAATGCATTGCGCCAAGCCGCAATCCTCTCACAACAAGGAAAAAAATGATGATCGCACGTTATTCCCGCCCTGCAATGGTAACAATTTGGTCTCCCGAAACAAAATATCGTATTTGGTTTGAAATTGAAGCCCATGCCTGTGATGCCCTTGCTCACTTAGGGATTATTCCGAAAGAAGCCGCCAAAGTCATTTGGGAAAAAGGGGCAGCAGCTAAATTTGATGTCAATCGCATTGATGAAATTGAAGCAATTACCAAACATGATGTTATCGCATTTCTAACCCACCTAGCTGAATTCATTGGACCAGAGGCACGTTTTATCCACCAAGGCATGACATCATCTGATGTTCTCGATACAACGCTGAACATTCAATTGATGCGTGCGAGTGATATTTTGCTAGAGGATATAGATCAACTTCTTGAAGCATTAAAAAGACGTGCTTTTGAGCATAAAGAGACAATCACCATTGGGCGGAGTCATGGCATTCATGCTGAACCGACAACATTTGGAATCAAGTTTGCTCTTGCATACGCTGAATTTTCCCGTTGTCGCAAACGTCTTCTTGCAGCACGAGAAGAAATTTCTACTTGCGCGATTTCAGGAGCCGTAGGAACTTTTGCAAATATCGATCCACGCGTTGAAGAACATGTAGCAAAAGCCTTGAGGATGCGTGCTGAACCAGTTTCCACCCAAGTAATACCAAGAGATCGTCATGCTATGTTTTTTGCAACACTTGGTGTTATTGCTTCCTCTATTGAAAGGCTAGCGATAGAAATACGCCATTTACAACGAACAGAAGTTCTTGAAGCAGAGGAACATTTCTCACCTGGGCAAAAAGGTTCATCGGCAATGCCTCATAAACGTAATCCAGTTTTAACAGAAAATTTAACTGGATTAGCCCGTATGGTACGTGCATTTGCACTCCCAGCCATGGAAAATGTAGCACTTTGGCATGAACGTGATATTTCCCATTCATCTGTTGAGCGTTATATTGCTCCAGATGCGACTATTACACTTGATTTTGCTCTTTCTCGCCTCACATCTGTCATTAAAAATCTCATTGTCTATCCAGAAAATATGCAAAAAAATCTCAATAAATTCCGCGGTCTTGTTCACTCACAACGGGTTCTTTTAGCCCTCACACAAGCAGGGATTAGTCGTGAAGATTCTTATCGAATTGTACAACGAAATGCGATGAAAGTTTGGGAACAAGGAAAAGATTTTTTAGAAGAACTCCTCAACGACAAAGATGTTACTAAAGCTTTAAGTGAAGAAGAACTTCGCGAAAAATTTGATCTTTCTTACCACACCAAACATATCAATACGATTTTTAAACGTGTTTTTGAAGAACAATAAAGCGACATAGAAAACCAAAATCCATTCCACCTATGATCAAAAATCTGTTGTAACAAAGAAAACAATTCATGAAAGCAAATCAACTCGATATTCTTATTGTTCCTGGCTACAAAGGATCTGGTCCAGATCATTGGCAAACACGCTGGGAAAAAAAATTGTCGACAGCCCGCCGCATTGAACAACTCCATTGGTCAAAGCCTGTTTGTGAAGAGTGGGTTAACAAAGTTAAAACCGCCATCGCAAAAGCTCAAAGGCCTGTTATGCTTATTGCTCATTCATTAGGAGTTCCCAGTGTTATTCATGCAACTGTACAAAATACAGAAAAAATTTGTGGCGCATTCTTTGTTGCACCTCCAGATGTCGCCAATGAAAAAATACGTCCCAAACATTTAATGACATTTGGCCCCTATCATCGCCAAAAGCTTCCTTTTCCTTCTATTGTCATAGCCAGTCGCAACGATGAGTTTTGTCAATTTTCAGTAGCAGAAAAAATTGCCAATGATTGGGGATCACTCTTTGTTGATGCTGGGTATTCTGGCCATATTAACGCAGAATCCGGACACGGACCTTGGCCTGAAGGGCTTATGGTCCTCTCTCACTTTCTTGCAAAAATTTGATCCAAAAGAGGTGATCTTCTTTCTCATCGCTTATGTATCTTCACCTTTGGGTAAACGTGTAATGATAAAAATTATAAAAGTATCATAGCAATATCATTGAGAAATTCTATCAATTAGGATAGTATCATTTATCAATGTTATTAAAAACCTCTCAAGATAAATAGAGAATCATGATGAATCGTCGCCACCGTATTTATGAAGGCAAGGCTAAAATTTTATATGAAGGACCTGAACCAGGGACTTATATTCAATTTTTTAAAGATGATGCAACTGCCTTTAATGCAAAAAAACATGAAATTATCGACGGAAAGGGGGTTTTGAACAACCGAATTTCGGAACATATTTTTAGCCATCTTGGACGTTTGGGCATCCCAACACATTTTATCAAACGTATAAACATGCGCGAACAGCTTATTAAAGCGGTGGAAATCATTCCGTTGGAAGTTGTTGTTCGCAATGTTGCTGCTGGCTCTCTTGCTAAGCGTTTAGGACTGGAAGAAGGAACCCCGCTTCCGCAATCCATCATTGAATTCTACTATAAAAATGATTCTCTCGATGATCCTATGGTAACGGAAGAACATATCACAGCTTTTGGGTGGGCTGTCCCACAAGAGATAGAAGATATCATGCAACTTTCAATTCGTATTAATGATTTTCTTTCTGGGCTTTTTGCCGGTGTTAACATCCAATTAATTGATTTTAAAATGGAATTTGGTCGCCTGTGGGAAGATGAAACGATGCGCATTGTTCTTGCTGATGAAATCTCTCCTGATTCTGCACGACTATGGGATATGCACACACAAGAAAAAATGGATAAAGACCGTTTTCGTCGTGATATGGGTGGGCTTATTAATGCCTATCAAGAAGTTGCCAAACGTCTTGGTATTATGAATGAAAATGAACCAACACGACCAAGTGGTCCCGTTCTCGTAAAGTAAAAACAAGGTAAAAAAACATCACCTTATATAAATACCCCTCTTTCAAAGGAGAGGTTCTTTAAAAAAGCAGGAAGCAAAAAATGAAAGCACGCATTACAGTTACTTTAAGAGAAAGCGTTCTTGATCCACAAGGAGAAGCAATTGTCGGTGCTTTAAAAAGTTTAGCTTTCGAAGGCATTCAATCCATTCGTCAAGGAAAGGTTTTTGATATTGTTCTTGATGAACTACCTTCTGAAACCGCAAAGAAAAAACTTGAACAAATGTGTGAAGAGTTACTCGCAAATACTGTCATTGAAAATTATACAATCGAACTTTTTTAAGTGAAACGCTCATGAAAACTGCCATCATTCAACTTCCTGGATTAAATCGTGATCGAGATATGGTTGCAGCATTACATCATATAACGGGAGTTGAGCCACTAAAAATTTGGCAAACAGAAACAACAATTCCAGATGTAGATGTTATTATTATTCCTGGTGGCTTTTCCTATGGCGACTACTTAAGGTGTGGTGCGATTGGAGCGCGAACTCCCGTCTTAAAAGCCATTCGTGAAAAAGCACAAGAAGGTACGACAATTATAGGTATCTGTAATGGATTTCAAATTTTGTTGGAAGCAGGATTATTACCCGGTACTTTAATGCGTAACGCTTCTTTAAAGTTTGTTTGTCGTGAAATCAAACTTGAAGTCGTCAACGCCAAGACAAAATTTTCTCGATATTATTCTAAAGGACAAATTATTCGTTGTCCTGTTGCCCATCATGACGGAAATTATTTTATTGATAGTGAAACATTGAAACAAATGGAAGACAATGAACAAATTGTTTTTCGCTATGCAGAAAATACAAACCCGAACGGCTCAATGAAAGATATTGCTGGTATTGTTAATAAAGCTGGTAATATTCTTGGTATGATGCCCCATCCTGAAAACTTTATTGAACCCGCCCATGGAGGTACTGACGGTCGTTTACTTTTTCAAAGTGCTTTAGAGTTAGTAAATGGATAATGCTGCAAAAATACTCGCGCTCCATAATTTAAAAAAACAAGGATTTATACCATTTCTCGCATCGTAAATCTATAAACAAAGCTCTTCACAAACAACAATGGATATTATTTTCTAAACACATAATTATTTAAGACCATTTTTAGTCTTAAATCCCACCAAATAAACGGACAAAATCTTCAGCTTACTGTCTATAAATATTTTTATTATTAAACAACATTATTGTTTATAATATAAGCTGCTAGGTTAAAAAAATAAAAATGCTAAATTTCGATTAATTTGACGGATAAATACTCATGAAGCCTTGCAATAACATCACTATTACACCAGAACTCATTGCACAACACGGGCTAAAAGAAGATGAATATCAACGTATCCTAACGTTAATTGGTAGAGAACCAACATTTACTGAACTAGGAATTTTTTCTGCAATGTGGAACGAACATTGTTCCTATAAATCATCTAAAAAATGGCTAAAAACTCTTCCAACAGAAGGAAAATGTGTCATCCAAGGACCTGGTGAAAATGCTGGTGTTGTCGATATTGGCGAAGGACAATGTGTTGTTTTCAAAATGGAAAGCCATAACCACCCTTCTTATATTGAACCTTATCAAGGTGCAGCGACAGGTGTTGGTGGTATTTTACGTGATGTATTTACAATGGGAGCCCGTCCTGTTGCTGCTATGAATGCATTGCGATTTGGTGCTCCTGATCACCCACGAACACGCCATCTTGTTTCTGGTGTTGTTTCTGGAATAGGTGGTTACAGCAATTCTTTTGGCGTTCCAACGGTTGGTGGAGAAGTAAATTTTGATGAGCGTTATAATGGCAATATCCTTGTTAACGCTTTTGTCGCCGGTATTGCAAAGACAAACGCCCTTTTTTATTCTAAAGCGCAAGGTATTGGACTCCCTGTTGTTTATCTTGGTGCAAAAACAGGACGTGATGGTGTCGGTGGAGCAACAATGGCCTCTGCTGAATTTGATGATTCAATCAGTGAAAAACGCCCAACTGTTCAAGTAGGTGATCCTTTTACAGAAAAATGTCTCCTTGAAGCATGTTTAGAGCTCATGGAACTTAGAGCCGTGGTTGCTATTCAAGATATGGGAGCCGCAGGACTCACCTCTTCTGCCGTTGAAATGGGAGCAAAAGGAAATTTAGGGATACAGCTTAATCTCGATACAGTTCCTGTTCGAGAAGAAAACATGACAGCCTATGAAATGATGCTTTCTGAAAGTCAAGAGCGTATGCTCATGGTCCTTAAACCAGAACTAGAAAAGCAAGCAGAAGCAATTTTTCATAAGTGGGGGCTACATTTTTCTATCATTGGGAAAACAACCGATGATTTACGTTTTCGTGTATTTCATCAAGGGGAAGAAGTTGTCAATCTTCCCATCAAAGAGCTTGGTGATGAAGCGCCTGTTTATGATCGTCCTTGGAGTGAGCCGGCAAAAAAAACACCCTTGAAAGCAGAAGACGTCAAAAAAGTTGAAAATCTTGGTGATGCGCTTCTGACCTTATTGAATTCTGCTAATCAAAGTTCACGGCGATGGGTTTATGAACAATATGATACCCTTATCCAAGGAAATAGCCTTGTTTGTCCAGGAGGTGATGCAGGCGTTATCCGTGTAGGAAACAACAGCAAACGTGCTCTTGCTTTTTCTTCTGATGTAACACCTCGCTATTGTGAAGCAGACCCTTATGAAGGGGGGAAACAAGCTGTCGCAGAATGCTGGCGAAACATTAGTACGACAGGTGCAACACCACTGGCTGCTACAGATAATCTCAATTTTGGTAACCCTGAAAAACCTGAAATTATGGGACAGCTGGTTTTTGCTATTAAAGGTATAGGAGAAGCTTGTAGAATCCTCGATTTTCCTATCGTTTCAGGCAATGTTTCTCTTTACAATGAAACAAATGGGGAAGCCATTCTTCCAACCCCCACAATTGCTGGGGTAGGTCTTCTTAATGATTGGTCTAAAATGGTAACAATAAGTGGTATGCAAAATGGAGATATTCTTGTTTTAGTAGGAAATTGCGGCTCCCATTTAGGACAATCAATCTATGCACGTAACATTTTAAATATTGATGCAGGCGCCCCCCCCCCTGTAGATTTACAACTTGAAAAAAAGCATGGTCAATTTGTTCGAGATGTCATACATCGTGGTTTTATTCACGCCGCCCATGACCTTTCTGACGGAGGATTAGCGATAGCACTTGCTGAAATGGTGATTAAAGCAGGTAAAGGAATCAAAGTAAAATTAAGCAATAAATCACCCCATCATGCAGAACTTTTTGGAGAAGACCAAGGACGTTATCTTTTAGCCGTCAAACCTCACTCTCTTAATAGTCTTAAAGAGCGTGCACAAATCAATACAGTTTCTTTAACAGAGCTAGGTCAAGTCGAGGGTACTTCTCTTAATATAGATGGGATATTAACACTTTCAGTAGACAAACTCACAAAAGCCTATGAAAACTGGTTTCCACAATTTATGGGTGAAGAATAAAAATTGTTTTTTCTCTTAAACAGCCTTTATAAAAAAATGAACAACATAGGAGAATAATGATGGCAATGAGTGCCCATGCAATTGAAACGCTTATTCGTGAAGGCATTCCTGATGCTACTGTAACAATTCGTGATCTTGCTGGAGATGGGGAACATTATGCTGCAGAAGTTATTTCTGAAAGTTTTCGTGGTAAAACCCGTGTTCAACAACATAAAATGGTCTATGATGCCCTTAAAGGCAATATGGGAAATGACCTTCACGCCTTAATGTTGCAAACAAATGTCCCAAAATAATCTAAAATTTCTTCTTGCATTCACACATTTAATACGATTAAAAGCAGTATGAATATAAATTACACACTGATAAAAATCTGAAATATCGAGGGATAAAAATGACCACTGTTCATGATTTTATTGACAACGAAATTAAAACAAACGACGTCATTTTATTCATGAAAGGAACACCTGACGCTCCGCAATGCGGGTTTTCAGGACAAGTTGTTCAAATCCTTGATTATTTAGGATTGAATTATAAAGGGATTAATATCTTAACTTCTAACGAATTGCGTCAAGGGATTAAAGATTACTCAAATTGGCCAACAATTCCACAGCTTTATATCAAAGGTGAATTTATCGGAGGCTGTGATATTGTTAAAGAGATGTTTCAAAACAATGAGTTACAGGAACTTTTGAACGAAAAAAATATTCCCTGTAATCAATCATAGGTATCTTTCATTTTATTCAGACTCTTAAAAAGAGCTGTTTTCAGACGAAATTTTTATTTCAAGGATGCCATATGTCATATTCAGTCGATGAACAAACGCATAGAGATGCGATTAGAAACAAAATTGGCTATAAAGAATTTGTTATTCTTATTGCTTCGCTTATGGCTATTAACGCTATAGCTGTTGATATTATGCTGCCAGCTATGCCCAATATTTTAGACGGCTTAAATGTTCTCAATGAAAATGATCAACATTATATCATTTCGAGTTATCTTATTAGCTATGGCATTGCTCAAATATTTTTCGGTCCAATAAGCGATAGGTATGGACGACGTAAACTTATTCTTCTCGGGCTTGCTTTTTATTCATTTACGGCGATTGGCTGTGCCTTTGTAACTGATTTTTCTCTCTTGCTTATTTTACGTATCTTGCAAGGTATTGGAGGGGCTGCTATGCGGGTTCTTACAGTTTCCGTCGTACGTGATCTTTACAGTGGTCGAAAAATGGCAGAAGTTATGTCTATTGTTATGATGGTTTTTCTTGTTGCACCAATGGTTGGTCCCGCAACAGGACAGATTATTTTACTGCTCGGACATTGGCAATATATTTTTATTTTCATGGCAATGATTGGTTTAGGACTGATGATTTGGATTCAACTGCGCTTGCCTGAAACTCTTTATACGCAACGCTCTCTTTCCTTTTTTTCAGTTAAACACAACTTATGGATTGTAATAACCAATCGCACAACACTTTGCTATACACTTGCAACTTCCATTATTTTAGGCTGTATCTTTACCGCCGTTAATACATCACAACAAACATATGAAGGGATCTATAATCTAGGACTTTGGTTCCCTATTGCTTTTGCAGTTGGTGCTGCATTTCAAGCTCTATCATCATTCTTTAACTCTCAACTCGTTGGACGCCTTGGAATGCGGCGTATTGCTCATACTATGCTTTTGCTCTTTTGTGCCGCTTCATGCATTTGGTTTATTGGGTCCATCTTAGCAGGTGGTGTTATCCCTTTTCCTTTTTATATGACGTTATATTGTATATTAATGTTTACCTGCGGTGGTATTATGGCCAATTTCAATACACTCGCTCTTGAACCTGTAGGAGAAATAGCTGGAACAGCTTCTTCTGTATCCGGCTTTCTTCAAACATCTATCGGTGCAGGACTTAGCTTTTTTATTGCCCAACAATTTGATGAAACAACCATCCCAAACTCAGCAGGATTTTTCTTTCTGAGTCTCACTGCCATACTTCTCGTCTTATGGGCTGAACGTGGTCATCTTTTTAGACAATATCATAGTAATCCTAACGAATAAATATTACTATGAAAGATTAATAACATCTCTCTTGAACAATAAGAAACAATAAGAAGATAAACCTATCAGACAAAATAAAACATCTCCAAATAGAACACTCTTGTGTTAACATTCACATTGTTTGTTTAAAGGTACAGCTCTCGAAATATCAAATCATTTCACGACAGCACCCATAAATGGTATAATGTGAAAAAACAAACATACCTATTGTTGCAACAACTCTTGTATGTGAAACGGTTTATTAAAAAATATTTTTATTCTTTTCTTCAATAGTTTTTATGAAGACGGGCTGGTCTCTCATCTCATGATAGGCAAACAAACAGTTTTGATTGATTTAACCTGAACAAGATCGAAATAAGAGAAAAACTTACGCTTTAGGTCTTTCTTTCAATATAAAAAATAATAAATTATCCTTATAAATTAATATCTTAAACAATCATAAAACTATAGGGAATTTTCCCCATTTATAAAATACATTTAATTAATAAATTTTCCTGATTTTGGAAATCCTTTTGGAACCAAACGCCCAACTCCCGCACGCGTTCCCATCCATTCAAAGAGATCGTCCGCCTGACGGTTAAAGATTCGTTCAGCTGTATCTTGCCAACTTAAGCCTTCTGATAAATTAAAAGTCTTGGCATCAACAACACCACCTTCTTTATAACGCTGTAAACGAACACCTTTACCGCGATTCATTTCTGGTATTTGTTCAATAGAAAAAATAAGCATTTTACGGTTTTCACCGACTACAGCCACATGATCACCATTTACCGGAACACAAAGCTTTACCTTATCAGGAGCTTTCACATTCATCACTTGCTTTCCTTTTCGTGTATTGGCGATCACTTCTGCAGAAGAAACAATAAAACCATTACCGTGAGATGAAACCAAGAGCAATTTTTCCTCGGCGCGATGCACAAAAGCTGTGAGAACATCGTGCTCATCATCCATATCAACTAAAAGACGAATAGGTTCACCATGTCCCCGCCCTCCAGGTAAACTATTTGCACCAATAGCAAAAAACTTTCCACCCGTACTGATCAGCACAATCTTGTCGGTTGTAAATGCCGGAAATGCTAACTTTAAACTGTCTCCTTCTTTAAAAGAAAGCGCTTTATAATCGGTCAAATGTCCCTTCAAAGCGCGCATCCACCCCTTTTCAGAAATAACAATAGTAATCGGTTCTTTTTCGATCATTGCTTGTTGAATATCATCAAGATCATGTCTTGGTGCCTCTTCAAACGTCGTACGTCTTTTCCCCAAGAGTGTTTCAGGACCAAAAGTGTTTCGAACTTTTTTGATTTCTTCTGAAATTATTTTCCACTGTTTTATAGGAGAAGCTAACAAATTCTGTAGTTTTTCTTTTTCAGCTTTCAAACTTTCAAATTCTTTACGAATTTCAAATTCCTCAAGTTTACGCAAAGAACGCAAGCGCATATTAAGAATAGCTTCAGCTTGATTTTCTGTTAATTCAAACCGATTAATCAGCTTCTTTTTCGGTTCATCCTCTTCACGAATAATCTGAATGACCTCATCGAGATTTAAATAGGCAATAAGATATCCATGAAGAATTTCCAATCGGCTATCAATTTGATCAAGCCGATAATGAGAGCGACGAATAAGCACTTCTTGACGATGTTCAAGCCATTGCTGCAAACTTTCTCGCAAAGAAAGAACATTGGGTATTTTTCCCAAAGACAAAACATTCAGATTGAGGGGAAATCTTACTTCAAAGTCAGTCAATTTAAAAAGAGACTCCATAAGGAGCTCCGGATCAACCGACCGATTTTTAGGAACCAGCACGATTCTGATATCTTCTGCTGATTCATCTTGGATATCCTCAAGCATTGGCAATCGGCGTGCAAGCAATAACTCTGCTGTTTTTTCAATAAGACGTGACTTTTGAATCTGATAGGGAATTTCAGTCACAACAATCACATAAGAACCACGGCTACCAGGTTCCTGATGCCAACGTGAACGCAAGCGAAAGAATCCACGCCCAACACGATAGGATTCCTCAATACTTTTTTTAGGTTCAACTAAAATTCCCCCCGTCGGAAAATCAGGACCAAGAACGAATTGATTTAATGCCTCATCATTTACATCGGGATGCGCAATCAAATGGAGTGCTGCATCACAAAGCTCAGCAACATTATGGGGTGGAATAGATGTTGCCATACCAACAGCAATACCAGAAGAACCATTTGCTAAAAGATTAGGGAAAGCTCCTGGTAAAACAACCGGCTCTTCATCTTCCTCATTATAGGTTAAACGAAAATCAATAGCATTCTCATTAATTCCTTCAAGTAACAATGCAGCCACTTCAGTCATACGTGCTTCCGTATAACGCATGGCAGCAGCATTATCACCATCAATATTACCAAAATTGCCTTGCCCATCAACCAACGGATAACGAACAGCAAAACTTTGAGCCAAGCGCACCAAGGCATCATAAATAGACGCATCCCCATGAGGATGAAATTTTCCCATGACATCACCAACAATCCGCGCACATTTCGCATAAGACTGTCCAGGATTTAGTTTGAGAAGACGCATCGCATGAACAATCCGCCGGTGGACCGGCTTCAATCCATCACGTACATCAGGCAATGCACGGTGTGTAATCGTAGAAAGTGCATAAGCCAAATAACGTTCCTGTAAAGCAGAGCGTAATTCTATTGGTTCAATATGTTCTTTATCAAAAGGTAAATTCATTTTATCAGACATAGTATTAAAACAACAATTCCCACAATAATAAGAAATTATCTTATAGGATTTATTTAGTGAAATCTTCTATGAGTCGACTTTTTTATTAAAAGTCAATTACATAAAAACAAACGCTGCAATTAGAACATGAACAGAAAATTATATCAATTTGAAAAATTTATACATGTCCGTCCCCCTTGTCCTAAGTAATTTATTGAAAGCTTTGTCAAATCCGACGATAATTAACTGCCTACAAAGAGTTATTTCATCCTTTCTGGAATGACAAAAGCACCTTTCAAACATCATCTTTTATTATAAAGATAAATTGTATAACAATCCCCTTCAGTTTTTCTATGAAAAACTAAAAAATATTCAAAACTTATGAAATTTAAACTTTTTAGAGTAAGTCCATAGAATGGAAAATCACATTATTTTCATAAAAACGAAGAGACACAATTCTCTGCTACAACGTTGTAAAAACTTCAATAAAAAATAAATAATATATTGACACATAAAGATAATTCATTTTTTTCAACTAAAATGAGACTCCCGAATATTATAGAGTTCTTTCATTTCTAATTTATTCATGATCAAGCAATCATAATCATTTCCTCACCTATCACAAGTGGAAGAGCCACTATAGAAACAAGGAATAAAAATGCCTCGTAAAGAATCAACACACTAGCGTTTTTACCTATCTAAATTTCACAAACAACCACACACACCGATAGCTCTTGAAAGGCATCAAAACTTCACTCTACGTAGAAAAGATGAAAACAATCCATTATCAACTTTATGAGCTATTTTTGTGAGTAGGAGCCATGCGGATTCCTAAATCACGTAATTGTGTAGGAGAAACATCAGACGGAGCACTCATCAAAAGATCAAGCGCCTGTTGATTCATAGGAAATAAAGCAACTTCACGCAAATTTTTAACACCTTGCAACAGCATAATGATGCGGTCAATTCCTGCAGCCATACCACCATGTGGTGGAGCCCCATAATGGAATGCACGATAAAGACCACCGAAACGATCTTTCACAACTTCCTTAGAAAGTCCTACAAGTTCAAAAACTTTAAGCATCATTTCTGGTAAGTGATTACGAATTCCACCTGATGCAATTTCATAACCATTGCAAACAAGATCATATTGAAAAGCTTTAATAGTAAGAGGATCTTGACAGGCAAGGGCATTTTCTCCCCCTTGAGGCATAGAAAAAGGATTATGTCCAAAATCAATCTTTTTTTCATCTTCATTCCATTCAAAAAATGGAAAATCAACAATCCACGCCAAAGAGAAACTATCTCTATCAAGAAGATCTAATTCTTCTCCTACCCTTGTGCGTGCGGCTCCGGCAAAAGATGAAAACTTTTTTGGATCGCCAGCTACAAAAAAACAGGCATCCCCACTTTCAAGCCCAAGCTGTATACGGATTGCTTCAGTCCTCTGTTCACCAATATTTTTGGCGATAGGCCCTGCTCCTTCAAATTTTCCTTCTTCTTCACGCCAAAAAATATAACCGAGCCCTGGTTGCCCCTCACCTTGTGCCCATACATTCATACGATCACAAAAAGCACGACTTCCACCCGTTTTAGCTGGAATAGCCCACACTTGAGCATTCTCATCATTCGCTAAAATTTGAGCAAAGACTTTGAAACCAGAATTATAAAAATGCTGAGAAACATCTTCCATAATGATCGGATTACGTAGATCAGGCTTATCAGAACCATATTTTTGCATTGCTTCATCATAGGAAATGCGAGGAAAGCTTTGTGTCACAGTCTTTCCATCTGCAAATTCTTCAAAAATAGAACGCATAATAGGTTCCATAGTTGCTAAAACATCTTCTTGCTCAACAAAACTCATTTCAACATCTAATTGATAAAATTCACCAGGAAGACGGTCGGCCCTTGGATCTTCATCTCTAAAACATGGAGCAATCTGAAAATAACGATCAAAACCTGACATCATCAACAATTGTTTATATTGCTGTGGCGCTTGCGGTAACGCATAAAATTTTCCCTGATGAACACGACTTGGAACCAAAAAATCACGCGCTCCTTCCGGCGATGAAGCTGTCAAAAGTGGCGTCGTAAATTCCGTAAAACCATTATTTTGCATAGCCCGTCTCATAGCCGCAATAATTTCAGTCCGACGCATGATATTTTTGTGCATAGTCTCCCGACGCAAATCAAGAAAACGATATTTTAATCGAATATCTTCTGGATAATCAGGCTCACCAAAAATCGGTAAAGGAAGCTCATCAGATTTCGAAAGAATTTCTACCTCTTGTGCAAAAATTTCAATCTCACCTGTTGGAAGCGTTGCATTAATAACCTCATCAGAACGTGCACACACCTCCCCATCCACACGAATAACCCATTCAGAACGCACTTTTTCAATAACTTTAAAAGCTGGTGAAGCAGGATCAGCAACAATTTGTGTGATTCCAAAATGATCACGTAAATCCACAAAAAGAATCCCTCCATGATCACGAACACGATGAACCCACCCCGAAAGACGAACTTGTGTTCCTACATCACATCTACGAAGAGCCGCACAATGATGACTGCGATAACGGTGCATGTTTTTTGCCTTTGATTATAATATTCACATGCGCTACAAACGCTTTTTAATAACCATTTGTCAAGATATGAGAATAAAAACTCAAAAATAAAGTCAATAAAGCACAAATTTAATTTATCGAATTATAATAAAATGATGAATCTTATTACACAAACAACAGATCTTGAAATTGCACTTAACGCTCTACGTACCTCTGATTTTGTAACAGTCGATACTGAGTTTATCCGCGAAACAACTTTTTGGCCTCAACTGTGTTTAATCCAGCTCGCATCACCAGATGTCACAGTTTTGATTGATCCCATAGCACCAGATATTGATTTACAACCTTTTTTTGACCTTATGATCGATAAAAAAGTTGTAAAAGTTTTTCATGCTGCGCGCCAAGATATTGAAACAATTTATCATCTTGGAGGTGTTATTCCTTCCCCTCTCTTTGATACGCAAATAGCAGGATCAATTTGTGGATTTGGTGATTCTATCTCCTATGATCAAATTGTACAACGCTGCACGGGGCATCATCTTGATAAATCCTCCCGCTTTACAGACTGGAGTTACCGCCCTTTGTCTGAAAAACAACTGCTCTATGCACTTGCCGATGTAACTTACTTAAGAGATGTTTACCTGTTATTGAAAAAAAGGTTAGAAAAAAATCAACGTGCTCACTGGATGGACGATGAAATAACAATCCTTTTAAATCCTAAAACCTATGATATGCCAGAAGATGAAGCATGGAAAAAAGTGAAAGGAAAAATTAAAAAGCCACGTGAACTTGCTGTATTACAAAAGATAGCAGCTTGGCGGGAACGTGAAGCACGAAAATACAATATGCCACGTCGTCATATCATAAAAGATGAATGTCTTATAGAAATAGCAACCCAACAACCAAAAGATGAATCTGCATTAAAGCGGTTGCGCAGTCTTAATAAGAACTGGGATAAACTCTCAATTTCTCAATCATTAATCAAAGCTGTCCACGAAGGATTAGAGGTGGATCTTTCTACTTTACCCCCCATTCCTAAACATAATCCACTCAATGATACGACGGCCGCTGTTATCGATCTACTCAAAGTGTTATTAAAAATTGTTGCAAATGAAAACAGCATTGCCCCTAAAATTATTGCAACATCTAATGATTTAGAAAAAATTGCCAATGGAGGAATAAAGAAAAATATTCCCGCTATGAATGGCTGGCGCTATGAAATATTTGGTCAAAAAGCCGAACAACTGCTAAAGGGCCAGATAGGATTTTACTTTAACGATGGAAAAATAAGCACAAAACAGCTTTAATTTACATTTTTATTTTAAAAATCCATTAATCTACATCAATTGGTATGCCCTATAGGCCAACGCAAATAGGATAAATAAAACCTACTTCTGACAAAGTTAAAAACTTGAATAGTAAACTCTTATTAAAATGACAGATAAATCTTTATTAGATCAATCAAATAGCAATCTTATTAAGAAAATCTAAAAAAACAGACAGCTCCTCATTTAAAAGTTTTAAAAAGAAAAAGCTCTGATAATAAAAGCGTATTCATTACAAAAATAATAGCCTAGCAATCGGAACAAACAAAGATATAATGCCTCACGTCACCATATCGTATTAAAAAAACTACCGAGATTGCAATCTAACAATCAAAAACGATCCAGCATAACAACTAACATACCTAACAAAGGCAATATATTTATTTATAAAGATAATCTAGCGTTATTTATATTAAATTAGCCCCCGAATATCGTAAGTTTCTCTCATTCCATCTCAATAAGACTCATAAAGTTTTACATAAGAAATTATATTATAAAGCTCTGTTTTTTATAGATTAAACACCTTTCAAAGGATTCAAAAATCATGGTTAATAAATAGTTATGATTTATTTTTATTTTTTATAGTGGAAGGATTTTATAATAACTGAAATGATATTCTTTTGACAGACCGTGAAAGTGCAAAACTGTTTCATATGAGTATTTCAACATTCCAGCGTCATGTAACCAATGGATCTCTTCCAAAACCTTTAAAGTTTTGTTTTTTATCGCGTTGGTTACAATCGAATCTTATCAAGATAATCGAGCAAGCTAAACAGAAACGTTATAACGACGCAGCATAAAAGAAAACCTTTTCACGTAAAAATGGACAAGGCTTTTCATTTTCACATGAAGCTTATGAAGTGAAAAATCCATCCTGTGACGCAAATAACAGAATAAAAAATTATGTTTTCTTTTATGAATGCTCAGGGCATTACAAATGCCTTGCATGGAGTCTGGCTTGGGCGTTATGGAACAAGTCCTATTGTCCAGCTCGTGATGATAGATTGCCTAGTTTATCCCTTGTCAATGGCCCTATTATAAGACATAAAACACGAATAAATTAGAAAAAAATCAAAAAATTTCAAAAGCGAGAGGTTGTTTTATTATTTTTGATAACTTCTGTAATCGTCCAAGAGGACGTTCTCCTAATAACCCAGCGTAATTCTTTGGGATCTGCAGGATAATATGATCTGCTTTTTTATGCCACAATAAATGAGGTAAAATTCCTGCAACAGAAGCACTAAAAAGATGAGCAATACGCATAGTTTCGCCAAGAATACGTGCTTTTTCAATTATATTTTGAGTTGCTAATTGAAAAATGGGAAGAGATTCTTTATCAACCAATAAACTCGTATTGCGAAAAAAAACAGCAAGCGCTGCATAAAGGCGCCCTTCATGAGAAATTCCTGGATAAGATCCTAAAGCTATTTGATTTGCTGCTTCATTGCCTCGATAATCTGGATGTATACGCCAACCAATATCTGCAAGAAGACAAGCGGCTTGACGATAACGGCATTCATTTTCGGTTTCTGAAATTCCAAAAACTTCAAAAGCATTCGTCGTAAAATCAATGAGTTCTTCTGCTTGTTTTGGTGAACGTGCCCGTAAAATAGCCATTTCTGTGCATGCTGCAATGAGAGGATCTGAAAGCCGAATCGCCTGCGGCAAACGTGAATAAAGAAAACCTTCACGAACGCCAGCACCAGAAAAGATTATCTTTTCAAACTCCATACACTGAATGAGTTCAATAAGAACTATTGCCCCATAAGATAAAAGTTTTCGACGATTCTGAGAAACCGCTGCAATCCCTCTCATATTATCAATATTGCCACGTGCTACAAGACGTAAAAAGTTCTCCATTTCAACGGCATCAACTTCATAGCCATGCATAACAGGGAGCCGATAGTGTTTCATTGCCATATGGAGTTTTGCCAAATTACGCCATGTCCCCCCTACTGCATAAAAATAACGTGCTATACCTTTACGAGTACGAACAACAGACGATTTATAAAATTGCTCATGTACAATTTTTGTAGCTACAGCACTATCATTATTTGACATATACTGTAGCCTTAAACCACCCAATGGAAGAGTTATCCCTTCACCAACATCAGAATGATCAATATCAATCAGCTCAAGACTTCCACCACCAAGATCCCCAGAAATACCTTTTGGTTGATAAAAAGTAGACACAACTCCATATGCTGAATACATAGCTTCTTCACTTCCTGAAAGAAGATATATTTTATTTTGCAAAATATCTTCAGCATGCTGAATAAATGCTACGCCATTCTGTGCATCTCGTGCTGCTGCTGTTGCTAAAGTATAGACCTCATCTGCCCCAATCTGTCGACAAAGCGTACGAAACCGTTTCAGTGTTTGCAACGCCATTTTCATCGATTTTTCTTCTAAAAATCCCGTTTTTGCCACACCATGACCGAGACCACAAAGAATCTTTTCATTAAACAAAACTGTTGGTGATCGAACAAGCCCCTCATAAATAACCAACCGAACAGAATTTGAGCCAATGTCAATAACAGCAACAGGCTTACACCCTTTTAACCGACCTTGAGCATCTCTATATGTCATTGGATTTCAGTCTTTATGTATTTCGGCTTGTTGCCGATGCAACGCAACCAAGCGCGAAACAGAAGACTCAAAAGACTCATTTTCCCCCGCAAAACTTGTATTGGCCATAAAATACTCCTGCGCATTAAATAGACTTTCACCTATCTGCGGTGTAATACGTTTTGATGTTCCATCCTTAAGTATATCAAAGCTTTGTTGATTATCAATGATATTAGCTAACATAATCTGTAAAAGAATTTTTTGACGGACTATTTTATTAAAAACTGGAACCAATATTTCAATACGATAGTCCAGATTACGAGGCATCATATCAGCAGAGCCTAAGTAAACGATTGCATTTTCATTAGGCAAATCTTGACCATTCCCAAAACAAAAAATGCGACTATGTTCAAGAAAACGCCCGACAATTGATTTTACACGAATATTATCCGAAATTCCTAGAATACCAGGACGTAAACAACATATCCCCCGCACAACCAAATCAATTTGCACCCCTGCTTGACTAGCACGATATAAAGCATCAATAATTTCAGGATCTACCAATGCATTAACTTTCATCCAAATAGCAGCAAACCTTCCCTGTTGTGCGTAAACAATTTCTTCCTCAATATGCTCTAAGATACGACCACGCAATGTTAAGGGTGAAAAAGCAATCTTCATTGTTTCATTTGGACGCTCATATTGCGCAATATAATTGAACAATAACGCAACATCATGAGCGATATCATCATCTGTGGAAAAAAAAGAAAGATCGGTATAAGTTTTAGCGTTAATGGGATGATAATTTCCTGTCCCAAGATGAACATAAGAGCAAAGACGTTTTCCCTCACGTCTCACAACCAATGACATCTTAGCATGCGTTTTTAATGCAATAAAACCAAAAATAACTTGAACCCCAGCACATTCAAGATCTCGGGCCCAACGAATATTTGCTTCCTCATCAAAACGTGCTTTAAGTTCTACCAAAGCAGTCACAGACTTTCCCTGTTCAGCTGCTTCAATCAAAGCGCCAACAATTGGACTATCATTTGATGTACGATAAAGTGTTTGTTTGATTTCCACAACATCAGGATCGCAAGCAGCTTGACGTAAAAATTGGACAACAACATCAAATGTCTCATAGGGGTGATGAATCACAATATCATTTTCACGAATAGCCGCAAAACAATCCCCTTTATGTTTACGAATACATTCTGGAACACGAGAAATATAAGGAATAAATTTGAGATCATCACGAGGAATAGAAACAATTTCTGATACCGTATTAAGCGCTAAAAATCCATCAAGAACATTAATACAATTATCAGGAACAGCGAGACTATTCGCTATAAATTGACGTAAACTCTCTGGCATTTTTGCGTCAAACTCAACTCGAATAACCTGCCCACGGCGCCGCCTTTTAAGAGCAATTTCAAAAAAGTGAACAAGATCCTCAGCTTCTTCTTCTACTTCAATATCGCTATCTCGGATTACTCTAAATGTACCAATTCCTTTAACCTCATAGTTAGGAAATACATGTTTAATAAAAAGGCAAATAACATCTTCAGATGCAATAAAACGAAAATGATTGCCTTCTTGAGGAAGAAGAATAAAACGCCTTAAAAGCATTGAAATAGACAACAACACTGTGTGTGAGTTCTGATCAGTTTCTCCAGACAATTGAAGCGCAATAGAAAGCCCTAAATTAGGAATAAATGGAAAAGGATGAGTAGAATCAACAGGCAAAGGTTTTAAAACAGGAAAAATTGTCTCAAGAAAATATTTTTCAAGCCATAATTTTTCAATTTCTGAAAGATCATCAGAACAAATAATTTCAATATCATTCTTTTTTAATTCATCACGTAAAACATTCAATTCTCGTAGTTGGTGAGCCTGCAGCTTTAAAATCTCAGCTAATACAATATCAAGTTGTTCCTGTGGAGTGTGCCCATCTGCACTGCACGCTGTAACGCGAGCACGAATTTGAGCTGCTAGTCCTGCAACACGAACCATAAAAAACTCATCAAGATTTGCAGCTGAAATAGAAAGAAATTGTAGACGTTCTAATAAAGGATGTTTCGAATTAGCCGCTTCCATCAAAACACGATTATTAAATTGTAGCCATGAAAACTCTCGATTAATAAACCGTACCGGATTTTTCATTGTTATATTCGATATAGAAATTTTATTTACCACCCTCTGTTCCATATATCCTAAATAATTTTCTTTTATATTTTCTAAAATCCTTGACGAAATATCTCACATAACATTTGATAATATGTTATCATCATAATAATATATCAATGCTTAACTTCCCTCATCATTTTTCCATTTAATATTTAAAAATACTTGGAATTATTGCTATGCGCAAAGCACTAAAAGCTAAGACAACTATTCTAATATAGCATAAAAGAAGAGAAATTTGTCTTAAAAAGCATCTTGCATTATTATACGCTTTATTACAAACTCACGCCTATAAAATAGAAGAGCCCAATCATAGCTGATGAGAAAATTTATTCTGGAGTTTGTATGCCATGGCTGATCACAATATTCCTCATTTCCAAAATGACCTTGGATATAAAACAATCGAAATTGGTGTGAAAGAATTTATGTGTGTAGGAGCTACACAACCATTCGATCATCCTCATATCTTTATCGACATGGGAACAGCAGATGAGAAAATTTGCCCTTACTGCTCAACCCTTTATCGTTATGTTCCCTCGCTATCATACGATCAAACAAACCCAACAGGATGCTTATATAATCCAGAAAAGCTATTATAATTGCGTTTTTTGGCTTTCTTAATAACCCCTCTTTTAATTCTGCTTGTTTAATATGAAATCATTTGTGGAACAGTCACCCATCATCGTTGGAGGAGGAATTGCTGGTTTAAGCACTGCTTTAGCACTCGCTCATAAAGGAATTGCAAGCACCATTATCGAAAAGTGTAAGCAACTTGAAACGATAGGCGCTGGTATTCAACTGACACCAAATGCAACATCTATTCTTGCTCGCTGGAAACTTCTTAACAAACTCACTGAAGTCGCGACAATCCCATATTTTCTTGAGTTAAAAGATGGATTATCTTTAAAAATACATCTACGGGCTCATCTTATTAATCTAACAGAAAAATATTGGAAAGCCCCTTATATGACGATTCACCGCGCGGCTTTACAAAAAATTTTATATAATGCAGTGATTGAAAATCCTTTGATCAAATACAAAGCAGGCGAAACGATTGTATCTTCTACCCAATCTGCAACCAACATTAAAATCACGACAATAAAAACAGATACGGCAACAGAACAGCTTCATTCAACGCCCCTCCTGATCGGATGTGATGGCGTTTGGTCAACATTACGGCAACAATCTCCTTTTCATGAAAAAGCAAATTTTAGTGGCTTTATTGCTTGGCGTGCAACAACAACATTTGATAACCTTCCTCAAAACTTTCGTTCTTCATTGCAAAATATGAAGACAATTACGGCTTGGATGGGACCAAAAAATCATCTTGTTGTCTACCCCATTCAATCATCAGAAAAAATTTTTAATTTTGTCGCCATTACGCATGGAGAAAATTCAAAAGAAGGATGGGCCCATAAAGGAAATAAAGAAAAACTCAAATCTCTTTTTAAAGATTGGAATTCAAAAATCTTACAAATTTTTGATCATATTGATGAATGGAGTTATTGGCCACTCTTTCAAATGAAACAAAATCGTTTTATCGGTTTAGAGAGACAAGTATTTGTTGGCGATTGCGCACATGCTACCTTACCTTTTGCAGCACAGGGTGCCGCTATGGCAATCGAAGATGCTGCCACATTAGCAAAAGCACTTTCATTGAAAGATTTTTCATTAACGAAAGCACTTTCGCTTTACGAAACAACACGCACACCCCGTATTGCAGCAGTAAAAAAACGCGGAGATTTCAATAGATTAGCCTATCATGCAACCGGTCCCATAGCAATTGCACGCAATCTCATGATGAAAATTCGTACACCAGAGAGCATTATGTCAGATCTCAATTGGCTTTACATGTATGATGCGATGAATTCTATAAAAAATAATGATAAAAACTTATAAAATCCTTCCGACACTTTGAATATTACGAAAGAACGAGATTTTTTTTAATTTTATGACACTAAAAAAATATCATAATTTACTCAAATAAAAGCAATATTTTTCGAAACCTACAATCCGATTTTAAAAGCTCCATTTTTAGCTCTCCTAAAAGCAAAAACACCACTCAAAATCAGCTCCCATCTTTAATCTTTCTTTAACTCAATTCTACATCAACAACACCCTGAATTAATTTCATAGCATTTGCGACATGTGAATTTACCTTATATCGCTTAGGAAGCGCAATTTCGACTTCTCGCAATCCATCCTCTTGAATTAAAATAAGCCCCACCTCTCCATTCCCCCCAAGATTTAAGTTTTGTTCAATTTGTGGAAGCATATCAACTGTTTTTATAAAGAGACGCATCATTTTATGCTGTTGTAATGATTCATTTTCCAAAGACTGAATTGTTTCAATTCGCAAACTAACTCCTTCAGAACGATTTTCTGCGCTCACCGTAATAATAAAAGATTTTCCGGGTTCTAGCATCTCTTCATAATCCGAGAGTGCCTCAGAAAAGAGAACTGCTTCATATTGTCCACTTGTATCAGAAAAATGAATAATTCCCATTTTTTTACCAGATTTTGTTTTGCGCACGTTTTTTGCCACAACAGTTCCAGCAAGCCGTGCAGCCGTTGCTCCCCCTTTAACGGCATTGGCAAAATTACCCCAAGTCTGAATGCGTTTTTTGTTTAGAATAGCTTGATACTCCTCCAAAGGATGCGCAGAAAAGTAAAAACCTATAGCTTGAAATTCTCGATAAAGTTTCTCAGCCGGCAACCAAGGGGTTGTTTGCGATAAAATCAATGGTTCTTTTAATCCGCCTGCCATTCCAAATATATCAACCTGCCCGCTAGAATTGTCATCGAGAATACGAAGTGCACGCGCATGAAGGGTTCCAAGATTGGCTAATAAAACCTCACGTGCAATGTTAAAACAATCAAAAGCACCAGCACAAACTAAACTTTCCATCGCACGCTTATTAACAATACGAGGATCAACACGCGCACAAAAATCTTCCAAATCCTTAAAAATCTTATTCCCACGACAAGAAACAATATGATCTACAACAGTTTCTCCCACACCTTTAATGGCAGCAAGAGAATAATAAATACAGTTATCACCAACCTCAAAAACACGATGAGATGTTTGTATAGAAGGTGCAATAACTTCAATACCCAACCTTAATGCTTCACGCCGAAAATCATTGAGCTTATCTGTATTCGTCATATCATATGTCATTGAAGCAGCTAAAAACTCAACGGGATAGTTTGCTTTCATATAAGCCGTTTGGTAAGAAACAATTGCATAAGCAGCAGCATGCGATTTATTAAAACCATAATCGGCAAATTTTGCTAAAAGATCAAAGATAATATCAGCTTGATCTTTATCCACGCCACCTGCAACAGCTCCATTGACAAAACGCGTACGCTGTTTTTGCATTTCAGCATGAATTTTTTTCCCCATAGCACGACGTAATAAATCAGCTTCTCCAAGCGAATAACCAGCAAGAACCTGAGCAATCTGCATCACCTGTTCTTGATAAACAATCACACCTTGTGTTTCTTTGATCAGATGATCTATTTTAGGATGAATAGAAGCAATTTCCTCTTCCCCATGTTTGCGTGCATTATAGGTTGGAATATTCTCCATTGGACCTGGACGATAAAGTGCGACCAGCGCAATAATATCTTCAATACGGTCTGGCTTCATTCCAATCAACGCCTTGCGCATACCAGAACTTTCCACCTGAAACACACCAACCGTTTCACCACGTGCCATCATAGCGTAGGTTGCTTCATCATTCAGAGGAATATTTGATAAATCTATTTTAATCCCCTTTCTGGCAACAAAATCGACTGCCATTTTCAAAACAGTAAGCGTTTTTAATCCAAGAAAATCAAATTTTACCAGCCCCGCCTGTTCCACATATTTCATGTTAAATTGTGTAACAGGCATATCAGAACGAGGATCACGATACATCGGGACAAGCTCCCAAAGTGGACGATCTCCGATAACAATCCCAGCAGCATGAGTTGAAGCATGACGATAAAGTCCCTCCAACTGAAGTGCTATATCTAATGCGCGGCCAACAACGGGATCTTTTTTCTTTTCCTCTTCAAATTTAGGTTCATCCTTAATAGCATCAGCCAATTCTACCTGACTTCCTGGCGTGGCAGGAATTAATTTTGTAAGATAATCCACCTGACGATAAGGAACTTCTAAAACACGCCCCACATCACGCAAAACTGCACGCGCCTGTAACTTACCAAAGGTAATAATTTGAGCAACTTGATCACGTCCATATTTTTTTTGAACATATTGAATAACTTCTTCGCGCCGCTCTTGACAAAAGTCGATATCAAAATCTGGCATCGAAACACGATCTGGGTTGAGAAAACGTTCAAAGAGAAGAGAAAACCGTAAAGGATCAACATCAGTAATCGTCAATGCATAAGCAACAAGTGAACCAGCACCAGAACCCCGTCCTGGTCCAACGGGAATATCATGAACCTTTGCCCATTTTATGAAATCTGAAACGATAAGAAAATATCCAGAAAATTGCATACGCGTAATAACTGAAATTTCATAATCAAGCCGCTGTTCATAATCTGCAATCGTATACCCTTCAGCCAACCCTATTGTTTCAAGCCGCATCTTAAAACCAGCTTTAGCCTGATTTAACAACTCACTATCTTCTATTTCTAAAGTAGTTTCTGAATTAGCAGATTGTTCTATAAAACGAGGCAATATCGGTTTTCGAAGAGGCGTGGCAATATGACAACGCAATGCAATTTCAACACTATTTTCCAAAGCTTCTGGAAGATCAGAAAACAGTGTAACCATTTCATCTTGTGACTTCAAATAATGATCTGGCGTCACACGTTTGCGATCTGGATTAGAGACGATTTGTCCTTCTGAAACAGCCATCAGCGCATCATGGGCTTCATATCCTTCTCTTTTCAGAAAAAAAGCTTCATTTGTTGCAACAAGAGGAATTTCATGCGCATAAGCCAATTCAATAAGATCAGCTTCTACTCTCTGATCATAAGAGCCATGCCGTTGTAACTCCACATAAAGACGATCAGCAAAAGATTTTTTCAAATAAATTAAGCGCTCAACAGCATGTTCTTTTTTCTCTTCTGCCAAAGAAAGATTAATAGGTCCTCCCTTTCCTCCCGTTAAAGCGATTATTCCTTCACTGTGTTCTGACAACCAATCAGCTTTAATATGAGGAGGATCAGTATCACATTTATCAAGATAAGCACGGCTAACAAGACGAACCAAATGAGCATAACCAGTTTTGCTAGCAGCCAAAAGAACAATAGAGCAGAAATCAGAAGAATTACGCCATTTAGCCAAACGTGAATGATCATTTTCATCACGAAAGTCAACAGCAAGCTGACAACCAATAATAGGTTGGACCCCATGAGAAAGACAATGCTGTGAAAATTCCAAAGCACCAAATAAATTATTGGTATCGGTAATAGCAACCGCTGGTGCATGATCTGAAATCGCCTGTTGAATAATTTGGGGGATTTTTAAAGCCCCCTCGAGCAAGGAATAAGCTGAATGCACTCTCAAATGAATAAAGCGAGGAAGAGAATTTTTGTTCTCTTGCATTTTATTTTTTACCACTCTCACAATTTCCCACTACAAAATCAATGCTAAACAGCACCCCTTATAAAAGAAAAAACTTCTGTTTATCATAACTTTAAAGCTATAAATTCATCATCATACATAGGAGAAATATCCCAATTTTATTAATATTTATAAGAGAGTTCTATCAAGAAAATGCTTCTATTCACAGCAAATAAACACCTAAAATAAAAAGAAAAACAATATACCTCATCTAAGCACTTTAATTTTTGACCCTTTAATTGTATTTTTCTTCCTAAAGTTCAATGTGTAAATAAAGCAACCTCCTCTTTATGACGTTATCCCCAAAAAGCTCTTCTAAAGGTCTAGAAAAAACAAAAAGGGCAGGTTAAATTTGCTCATGCCTCCAAGTCTTCTTACCCCTCTTTTTAATTCTATTCGAACTCTTTCTGGTATTACACCTAAAGTCTATGGTTTATTGACCAAACTCTTAGATGTTAATCCTACACAACGCGAAGCAACCCTTATTGACCTTCTTCAATTAATGCCCCATTCCGTTATAGACCGCAGAATGCGTCCCAGCATTGCTTGTGCAAAAGAAGGAGATACTGTTACGCTCGAAATTATCATCGATCAACATCAATCACCACCCCGTGGTCACAACCGAATTCCCTATCGAGTTATTGCCCATGATCACACAGGAAAAATAAATTTAGTCTTTTTTCATGCTCAACCTCTTTGGCTAAAAAAACAACTCCCCGAAGGAAAAAAAGTCATTATATCAGGAAAAGTTGAATGGTTTAATGGACAGCTTTCAATGGCGCATCCAGACTATATTGCCCCAAGCGAACAATCAAATCAGATACCTCTCATCGAACCTGTCTATCCCTCTACTGCAGGACTAGCTGCAAAGACACTAAGACGCGCCATACAAAACGCTCTTGATTTTGTTCCTCTCCTCCCAGAATGGATAGATGAAAATGTAAAAAAGCAGCAAAATTTTTCTTCTTTTTCTGTTGCTTTACGCCGTATCCATGCGCCCATTAACCCCGACGATCTATCCTTAGAAAGTACAGCACGCAAACGTCTTGCCTATGATGAATTGCTCGCTTGTCAATTGGCACTAGGACTCGTGCGTTTGAAAACTAAATCTCTTGTTGGCACTTCTCGACCATCAACAGGAATTTATACTAAAAAATTGCTCAATATCCTCCCCTTTCAACTCACAACCGGACAAAAAAAAGCAGTAGAAGATATCGCAAATGATCTTGCTTCACCAGAACCGATGCTAAGACTACTTCAAGGTGATGTAGGCGCAGGAAAAACTGTTGTTGCATTGATGGCAATGGCACAAATTGCTGAAAATTCAGGACAATCAGCTTTAATGGCACCAACCGAAGTGCTTGCCAGGCAACATTTTGCCACCATCGCTCCTCTTGCCGAAAAGGTCGGATTACAAACAACCCTTTTAACAGGACGAGAAAAAGGGAAGTTGAGGACAAATATCGTGAATGATATTCTGTCAGGTCAAGTTTCTATTGTCATCGGAACCCATGCTCTCATACAAAACAGCGTTACTTATAATAATCTCGCTTTAACCATTATCGATGAACAACACCGTTTTGGTGTCCATCAACGTATCGCTCTTACAGAAAAAGGCAATAAAGCTGATATGCTGGTTATGACCGCCACGCCCATTCCGCGCACACTCGTCTTAACAGCTTTTGGTGATATGGATGTCTCTAAAATTACCGAAAAACCAATGGGACGACAACCCATTACAACAGCAACGCTTTCTTTGAAACGTCTTCATGAGCTTATAGAGAGAATCGCAATTGCATTAGAAAAAGGAGAAAAGCTCTATTGGATTTGTCCTTTAGTAGAGGAATCGACAGCTCTTGATCTCACTTCAATTGAAAACCGCTTTGCATTTCTCCATGAGCGCTTTGGAGCACACGTTGGTATGATCCATGGAAAAATGTCTACAGCAGAAAAAGAAGCCGCTATGGCATCTTTTAAATGTGGAAATACACGTATTTTAGTTGCAACCACCGTCATTGAAGTGGGAGTAGATATTCCAGATGCTTCGATCATTATCATCGAACACGCGGAACATTTTGGCCTTTCACAATTGCACCAATTACGTGGACGTGTAGGACGAGGCGATAAAAAATCTTCCTGCATTTTGCTCTATAAAGATCCACTGACTAAAACAGCAGCAACACGCCTTAATATTATCCGCAATACAGAAGATGGTTTTGAAATTGCTGAAAAAGATTGGCGCCTACGAGGCGAAGGAGAACTTTTAGGTACAAAACAATCCGGAGTCCCTGAATTTCATATAGCAAACCTTGCAGTTCATAGCGATCTTTTGTCAATGGCAAGAAAAGATGCTCGTTTATTTTTACAACGCGATCCTCATCTTTCTTCTGAGCAAGGACAAGCTTTACGGTTGCTCCTTTATCTTTTCGGACACAACGATGCTGCACGCCTCTTACGAGCAGGATAACAAAGACCCTCTAATAAAAAACTTAAATACCTCTCTGTTCAAATATGGTTTTCTCTCTTAGAATTACCCATAAATGATCTACGCAGTCTCTTAGCATCTTTATGCTTCATGAACGAATAACAAATCAACAGCACTATCTTCTCTCTCAATCTGAATTATTCTTGCATTAAAACAGTAGAAGCAATATTGCGTCTTTTTCTACCATTATATTCACATAACTGATCTATTTTTTGATAGGTAAGAAAATATTTTTCGTTTTATCGTAAAGGATTTAGAAAGAAAAAACTTTTCTTCAGTATTCTCGTTCAACAGAGAAAAATGAAAAAATAAGTTTCATTATAAATCAATTTCTTACACTTGATTATTCTCCAAAAGATTCAGAAATATACTTTTATTCAACTGTGACTGATTTTGCTAAATTACGGGGTTGATCAACATCTGTTCCTAATAAAACAGCCGTATGATAAGCGATTAACTGAACAGGGAGTGCATAAATAATAGGAGAAATAAATTCTGGAACATCTGGCAAAGTGATCGTTGATAAAGTCTTAAGACAAGCTACTTCTGCTCCTTTTTTATCGGTTATTAAAATAATACGACCATTACGCGCTACCACTTCTTGCATATTAGAAAAAGTTTTTTCAAACCACCGATCATACGGTGCAACAACAATAACGGGTATTGTCTCATCCACCAGAGCAATTGGTCCATGCTTTAATTCACCTGCCGCATAACCTTCAGCATGAATATAAGAAAGCTCTTTCAGTTTAAGGGCTCCCTCCAAAGCAATCGGATAAGAAGTTCCACGTCCTAGATAAAGAACACTTTTTGCATTTACCAAATCACGACAAATACATTCAATTTTTCTCTCTAGTTTTAAGACCTCATTTAAAATACGTGGAACTTCTGCCAACTGTTGAACCAGTTTCTTTTCCATTTGAGCCGAAAGATAGCCACGTTGTTTAGCAGCACTAAGTGCTAGTGAAGCAAGCGTTGCCAATTGACAGGTAAAAGCTTTTGTTGAAGCAACACCTATTTCCGGTCCGGCAAGTGTTGGGAAAATAAAATCAGCCTCCCTTGCCATTGTTGATTGCTCTACATTCACAATTGTTGCTGTTTTTACACCCCGCTCACGACAATAACGCAAAGAAGCCAATGTATCAGCTGTCTCACCAGATTGAGAAACAAACAGCGATAACACATCAGACGTTATAGGAGGTTCACGATAACGAAACTCCGAAGCAACATCATTATCAACACTTAAAGCGGCAAATTTCTCAAACCAATAGCGCGCAACTAAGGTTGAATAATACGCCGTTCCACAACTCGCAAAAAGGAGACGATGAATATTTTTCCAATCAATCAAATTCTCAAGGGGTCGAACGACATAATTTCCAAGATCAAGATAATGCGCCAAATTATGAGAAATCACTTCAGGTTGTTCAAACATTTCCTTGTGCATAAAATGACGATGATTACCCTTAGAAATCAATAAAGCCCCTTCAAGTAATGTCGTCACAGGACGTTTTACCGGTTGGTTATTAGCATCATAAATTGTAACACCCTCCCGTGTGAGAACAGCCCAATCCCCATCTTCCATATAGCTAATATAATCAACGAATGGTGCCAAAGCAATCGCATCTGACCCCACAAAAAATTCATCTTTTCCATAACCAATTGCCAGAGGTGGACCAGAACAAGCCGCAATCATAAGGTTATCTTCACCTTCGAAAATAAGAGCAATAGCAAAAGCCCCCTGCAGCCTTTTCCAACTGGTGCGTATGGCTTCTTGCGGAGAAAGACCATCTTTTAATGCACGCGTTATTAAATGTGCAATAACTTCCGTATCCGTCTCTGTTTCAAAGATACAACCATCCTCTATGAGTTCCTTTTGCAGTTCTACAAAATTTTCAATAATACCATTATGAACAATCGCAAGCTTTTCAGTCACATGGGGATGCGCATTGCGTTCAACAGCAATTCCATGCGTAGCCCAACGGGTATGACCAATCCCTAAATTTCCCTCCAGAGGTGTTTTTTTTAATTTTTCTTCTAAATGAACAAGCTTCCCCTCAGCACGTACACGATAAAGATGCCCATTATGGATCGTTGCCACCCCAGATGAATCATACCCTCTATATTCAAGACGTTTTAACCCCTCAACCAAAGAGGACGAAACACACCTCTTTCCAAGAATTCCAATAATTCCACACATTAAAAAGCTCCAACCCACATCTTAAGATTTAAATCTTATAAAACAATCCAACAGCCTTTATTTAAAACTATAAATAATAAAAATAATTCAAACATGGAGTACGGCAATCTTTAAGAATAAACCTCCCATCCATCGTTAGATTAACACGAAACAAAAGAATAAGCTGAAAATAATCATTTTTTCTGTTTGTTTTCTAACAAGCGCTCTCGAAATTTTGTCGCATAGCCCTCTTTTATAACCTGTCGTGCACGCCCAAAAGCCATACTGTTCATAGGAATATTTTCAGTAATAACACTTCCTGAAGCAACATAAGAGCCATCCCCTATTATCAATGGGGAAACAAGTGCCGTATTAGACCCAACAAAAGCATGATCACCAATCACGGTTTTATATTTGTTAAATCCATCATAATTGCAAGTAATTGTACCGGCTCCAATATTGGTATGTGCACCAATTTCAGCATCACCAATATAACTTAAATGATTGATTTTAGAAGATTCTCCTACCTTAGCTTGTTTGACTTCACAAAAATTTCCAATCTTTACGGACTTCGCCAACTCTGTTCCAGGACGCAAACGTGCATAGGGACCAATCTGTGCATCTCTACCAACCACAGCACCTTCGAGATAACTAAATGCATGAATAACCGCACCAGATTGTACTTTTACGCTTAACCCAAAATAAACATTTGGTTCTATCACCACTCCTGGTTCAATTTCTGTATCATAAGAAAAATAGAGTGTTTCTGGCTTTAAGAGTGTAACACCCGATAACATTAAATCGCGCGCTTTACGTTTTTGCCACAAAGAATCAGCCTCAGAAAGCTCAAGACCATTGTTAATTCCTACAATATCTTCAAAAGGAACTTCAACAACACGCACATCTAATCCTTTGCGTGTTGCAAGAGAAGCAATATCTGTTAAGTAATATTCTTTTTTCACATTGTTATTACCAACTTTCTCTAAAAGAGAAAGTGCATGTTTTCCACGCATAGCGAGTATTCCACCATTACAAAAAGAAATCTTTTTTTCTTCATCGCTAGCGTCTTTTTCTTCTAAAATTGCAATTAATTGACCATTTTTCTCGAGAAGACGCCCATAACCTGTTGGATTTTTGGTATGAAAACCTGCAAAAACAACATCTGCTCCATCAGCAAGCTGTGCACGCATTTGGTGCAATGAATCTTGCTGAATGAGAGGAGTATCCCCAAAAACAATGAGAACATCATCCACTTCCTTTTGCAAAGCTGAACGAGCAGACAAAACAGCATGAGCTGTTCCTAAACGCTCTTTTTGTTCAAAAATCATTACATCTTTTACAAATGACTGAACAACGTGCGTAACCTCCTTAGCACCAAATCCCACAACAACTGCTAATTGTGAAGAGCCTGCCAATTCTATTTGTTTTAGAACATGGCATATAAGAGGCAATCCAGCAATTTTATGAAGTACCTTAGGCAGAGACGATTTCATGCGCGTCCCCTCACCTGCGGCAAGAACAATAGAAAGACAACTTCTAACCATAAAAACACATAAGACTAACGAGAAAATTCAAAAAAATTCATAATATTGTGCCAACGAATATCTTCAATATAACTCAACGAAGGATAATGTTCTAAAAGCCAAAATGAAAGATCCTGCATAGAACCTGTTAAAAACAAAATCCCTGTAAGAATAAGAAAAACACCAATAATTTTTTCAACTTTTCCTAAATGAATACGAAAAGCTCCTAAAAATCGCATAAAACTGCTCGAAAATAAAGCTGCTAACATAAAAGGAATAGCAAGACCTAATGCATAAACCGCTAAGAGAACAGCTCCCTCTCCCACAGTTTCTTTTGTTCCAGCAAGCGTTATAATAGGACCTAAAATAGGGCCAATACACGGTGTCCAACCAAAAGCAAAAGCTAAACCGATAATATACGCGCCTAAAGGACCAGCAGGTGTTTTTTTGGTCTGAAAACGCGCTTCACGAAATAAAAAAGCGATTTTGAAAATCCCCAAAAAATTTAAACCAAAAATAATAATGACAATTCCAGCAGCAAGAGCAAACCAATCACGATAATAACCGATGAATTTCCCAATTGTGCTAGCACTGGCACCTAAAGCAACAAAAACAGTCGTAAACCCAAGAACAAAAGCAATAGCAGAAGACAGTAAAGCCCACCGTATAAAGACTTTCTCATCAGGCTTTTCTGAACGAAAATCATCAATACCAACCCCTGCCATATAGCACAAATAAGGAGGAACTAATGGCAAAACGCATGGTGACAAAAAAGAGAGTGCCCCAGCAAAAAACACACCAACTGTTGAAATTTCAATCAAAATTCATACCCCGTCTTTCATCATAGTTTACCCCATGAACAACGATCAATCCACATCTTCATCAATTCGTTGCATATTTTGTTCATTCGCCACCACACTTATATCTTCATCATGACCAGAAACGACTGAAAAAACTTTTTGATAGATTTTATCTTTATTTTTAGCAATTGCAATATACTCTCCCTCCGCTAACACGAGTGAAACATACGCACCAACTGTTTCATAAACGATATCACCAGAATCATTGGCAAGAGACCAACTTGTATCTGCAAGCGCTTCCCCTCCTTCTTGTCGTACCAGTTTTAAGACAATCTGAGCGGCCTGATGTTCAAGAGTAACTTCTGTTATTTTACCAGCATCCACTTGAATATCCGAACGAGCCGTCGCATTAATGGAACCATAATGGGAAGCAACATGGTAGCGGCCAGCTTTTAAACGCACAACTGATTGGGGTTTAACATTTGATATAATCACTCCCGTATCATCATTTTCTTTTTCATCCTCATAAATGGTAAAACGGAGTTCCTTTTCATTCATTACGCCATTGAGCAGTGTTGCATTTAAAATGACACCACCAGCCTCAAGATTAAAGTTTTTTACAAGACTCTGCCCATTTTCTAAACGAATATGGCGCACAGCACTCATATGACCAAATGAGACATGAACAAGATAACTTCCTGGTTCGAGATCAAAACGTGCACTTCCCCCCTTATAGGTTGCCACTAATGGTAATTTATTATCAATCCCTAGAATAGGGGCATAAACCCGCCAGACAAGCCCTTTTTCAATATCCGGATGACTATTTGTTAATCGAGCATTCAAAATGAGTTGTGTTTGAGATGCTAAATTTTCGTTTTCCTGCTCTTGAGTCTTTACAATAAAACTCCTTGATTGTCCCTGCTGCTGATCTTGCCCTTCTCCTGCTTCAGAAAAAGCACAGTGGCTCCAAGTCAATAAAGCAAGCACCACGCACAACCATATACATCGGTGCACTATTTTTATAAGAATACCCATTTTTGCATTGTTGACCAACATGATCTTTTTTTCAAGAAACAATATCACACAGCCATCATTTTAAATTGAGAAACTTACACCACAACCACATGATGAAACAGCATTGGGATTGTGGATTTGAAAAGACTGCCCCATAAGATCATCAACAAAATCAATCTCAGCTCCTTCCATGAAAGGAAGTGATAGTAAATCAATAAACACAACTGCCCCGTCTTTTTTGAGGACGAGGTCATCTTCACACATTTCAGAAACCAAGTCATATTTATAAGAAAAACCAGAACACCCACCACCTTCAACAGAAATACGTAATGCTATTTTATCGGGTTCACGCAAAAGTATCTGTGCAATTTTTTTAGCAGCAACATCTGAAATTTTCACATTCATTTTATATATCCTTGCATTAAACCATCAAGAAAGAGTATCCCACACTCAAAGATCAGTTTATTTGTCATAAACCACTCTCAATTTTAAGATGATAATGGGCAGCTTGCAATGGATATAGGCAATATCAACTTCAATTACCAATCTCGAGCAGTGTACAGTGCTCATCCACAAACAAGCCGTGGTCGGTTATACCATGAAACGATGAGCACCACACGCTCACCTTTTCAACGAGATAGAGATCGTATTATCCATTCTAATGCATTTCGACGTCTTAAACATAAAACGCAAGTGTTTATTGCTGATGAAAGCGATCATTACCGTACTCGCCTAACCCATTCCATAGAGGTTTCTCAAATTGCAAGAACATTAGCCCGTGCCCTGTGTCTTGATGAAGACCTTGCCGAAGCCATTGCCCTTGTTCACGACTTTGGACACACACCCTTTGGCCATGCTGGAGAAGATGCTCTTAATGAAGCCATGGTACATTATGGCGGCTTTGATCATAATGCACAAGCATTACGCATTGTAACAAAACTAGAACAGCGCTATGCAAATTTTGATGGACTTAACCTTACATGGGAAACCCTCGAAGGACTTGTAAAGCACAATGGCCCCCTTTTAGGTCCCCACGCGAAGAATAAGGAGGTTCCTATCGATATTTTACAATACAATGCAAAGCAAGACCTTGCACTCGATTGTTTTGCAGGACTAGAAGCGCAATGTGCTGCTATTGCAGATGATATCGCATACAATGCGCATGATATTGATGATGGTCTACGTTCGCAATTTTTAACACTCGATCAATTTGAACATGTTTCACTAACAGCAGCAATATTAAAAGATATAACAGATGAGCATCCCCATCTCGACCAAACGCGTCGCGGTTACACACTTGTACGAAGACAAATAACAACCATGGTTGAAGATGTTATCAAACAGTCACAAAAAAATTTAGCACGCATCAAACCAACAAGCATAAACGATATTCACCAAGCAAAACAAACTATTGTCACCTTTTCACCAACAATGACCGTTTATGAAAAAGAACTAAAAAACTTTTTATTTAAAAATCTTTACTATCATGAACAAGTTCTTAGTCGTCGCAATGCAGCAAAATGCATTGTACAAAAATTATTCAATTGTTATTATGAAAATCCAAATACAATGCCTGAAAGTTGGCAGAGCAAAACAGTGCACTTAAAAAATCAAGAGTTAGCACGTTTGATTGCTGACTTTCTTTCAGGCATGACAGATCACTACGCTCTACGTGAATATCACCGTTTATTTGACCATACAGATAATTTCGTTTAATGGCTTTGGCATCATCATGGAAGCTAAATATGAATATCTTTAAAAACTTCGAAAAAAAAATTAAGAGATCAATTGAATTATCTGATCTAAAAGGAAAAAATGGAGAAGATCTAGATTTATCAAAAATCACTGTTGATCCTCCACGTGATTCCTCCCATGGTCATTTATCAACCAATGCTGCTATGGTGCTTGCAAAATCTATTGGAATCAATCCACGTGCACTTGCAGATAAAATCATAGAACTTCTTAAAAATGATCCCTCTATCGAAAATATAGATGTTGCCGGTCCTGGTTTTATAAACATAAAGCTTACAAAATTATTTTGGCAAGATGCTATAAAATCCATGCTTGAATTAGGCACTTCTTATGGTCGTATTCCAATGGGACAAGGAAAACGCATCAATGTTGAATATGTCTCAGCAAATCCGACAGGACCAATGCATGTAGGACACTGCCGCGGAGCGGTTGTTGGGGATGTTCTCTCCAATTTGCTGCAATTTACGGGCTATAACATTACAAAAGAATATTATATCAATGATGCTGGTCAACAAATCGAAGTCCTCGCCCATTCTGTACTATTGCGCTATCGTGAGGCTCTTGGGCAAAAAATTAATGAAATTCCAGAAGGACTCTATCCTGGAGAATACTTGATACCATTGGGTCAATCGCTTGCTCAAGAGTTTGGTGACCAACTCCTCACGATGGATAAAGATGAAGCCTTATCTCTTGTGAAAGAACGTGCAATTCATGCAATGATGTCCATGATTCGCGAAGATTTGGCTGCTCTTAATATTTATCATGATATCTTTTTCTCTGAGCGAATGCTTTATGCTGATAATGCACGCGCCATTCGTAACACCATCAACGACCTCACTTTAAATGGTTATATCTACAAAGGAAAACTCCCCCCTCCCAAGGGACAAAATACAGAAGACTGGGAACCAAGCGAACAAACTTTGTTCCGTTCAACAAATGTCGGTGATGACCAAGACCGTGTTTTAGTCAAATCTGACGGTTCTTACACTTATTTTGCTGCTGATGTTGCTTATTTTCGGGATAAATTTAATCGTCATTTTGATGAAATGATTTATATTCTAGGCGCAGACCATGCTGGCTATGTAAAGCGGCTGGAGGCAATGGCAAAAGCAATTTCTGGGGATAAGGCTAAATTAAGTGTCTTCTTGTGTCAATTGGTAAAACTTTTTCGCAACGGTCATCCTGTACGCATGTCAAAAAGAGCAGGATCTTTTGTCACTCTACGGGATGTTGTCGAAGAGGTTGGGCGTGATCCTGTGCGTTTTATGATGCTATACCGTAAGTGTGAAGCACCTCTTGATTTTGATTTTGCAAAAGTAACAGAACAATCAAAAGATAACCCCATCTTTTACGTACAATATGCAAGTGCACGTTGTCACTCAGTCTTTCGTCAAGCACAAGAAGCGCTTCATATTAAAAGCTTTTCAAATGATACATTGATTGCCCATCTTCATCGATTAACAGATGACCATGAAATATTGTTAATACGCAAACTTTCTGAATATCCACGTATCATTGAACAGGCCGTAGTTCATAAGGAACCGCATCGATTAGCGTTTTATCTTTATGACCTTGCCTCCAGCTTTCACACCCATTGGAATAAAGGGAGTGAAAATCTCAATTTACGCTTTATTCAACCTGATGATAAAGAGTTATCCTTTGCAAGATTAGGATTGATACAAGCTGTTATCAATATTTTATCATCAGGGCTTACCATCATAGGAGTCGAAGCACCCATAGAAATGCGTTGAAAAAGTTCTATAAATACATACAATAGGTACTCTATTGATAAACTTTTTCATGTATCATTGCATGAGAGGGGGAAAATTTATAATTTTAATATAACAAATCAAAATCAACCATTGATTGCACGTAAGTGCAAACCACCATGTGAGAAAAGCTATGAGCGATAACGATCGCAAAAATCTACACGAAACAAAACACGATCATGAACACCATGATCCTTTAGAAAGGCTTACGCGCATTTTTAATCCGCACAAACAAAGCGGAAACCAAAATGAGCAATCTTCTTTAAAAACAGATCGATCAACATCTCACCCCGAAATATCATCTCATGATGATGATTTTGATTTGTCCTTTCTAGAAGAGGAACTTGAAAATAATTTAGCACATGACTCACCGTTTGATGATCAAAAAAAACAATGGGACTTGTATGCAACCAGCAACGCAACAGCCTCAAATATTGCACAAGCTGCTTCTTTCAACCATTCAAAACAAAATAATTTATCTGAAGAGAAATATTCTTCACCTAGCAGTCATGATGAAGAACAAATTTTAGATGAGCTTTCTCCATTACCAATCCCAAAGAATCAATCACATCAACAGAAAACAACAGCAACCAGTGCTGATCCTTTTCTTGAAAAAAGTAATCTTATGTCACAATCAGAATCAGAAAATTTCTTTTTTGATAAATCTGAAAGGCGTGAAAATAAGAGAGAGATGCCAGAAGATGTTGAACAAACCAATCGTTTTTCACAAATAAATTCACAACAACCTGAGACTACGAATATACAAAAAACTTATGATGACAATCCAAACCTCTATGACACTCCTATAAACCATCCCTATAAAATTTCAGCTGATCAAGAAAATTGGATTAAAAAAGATTATCCTGATGCCTCCTCTTCTACAGAGGAAAATGAGTTTTTCTCATCTTCTAATCTTGTGTCAGAAAGACAAAACACTGCAAGAAATCAAACAACAAGTACCTTCTCCTCACCTTTAGATTCTCCACCAGTTGATAGACAATCTTATTTAAAGGGGGCTTCACAAGAAGATCATACAACCAATTATCCCCATTTTTTTGAAGCCCCCCCCTCACAACAAGAAACTTATAGCGAAAAAGTTCCGATATATGATGAGGCTCGAGCCCAATACATCAATAATGCCGAAGGTGCCTCTAACCCAAATAGAGAAATTTCATATAATGAAAATAATTTAGATGAGTTTCTTTCCTCATCACCCTCTTTAAATACAAAACAAACGGAGGGCTTTTTTGCCCATAACTATACGCACAGAGATACTCCCCCTCCCAATGTTGATACTTATAAATTTTCAGAGGAAATCGTAGAAAAAACTGGTCCTATTATGGTTCCAGAAGTCCCGTATGAAGCGCCAGAATATGATGTGCCAACTAATGGTGGTTTAGAAGAAGAATTTGCTGATGTACTCAATGTAGGAAATGTTCCAACAGATAATTTTTCTCAAAAACAACAGAAGAATGAAGTTTTTAGTGAAGTTTTTCATCAGTCTATGCAAAATTCAAAAGAAGGTGTTTATATAAACTCTAAAGAACAAAATTCCGACTATTCTTCTTCTGCCAATATGGAATATAATTTCCCCTCTTTTAGCGAGAATTCATCATACACAAGCTCAGATGAGGTTCCCACGCATCCATCAGCTCCTCCTCCCTTAAAAAGTTTTATTTTTGGTAAAACTTTCATTAAAGGTTTTTTTATACTTATTTTAATAGGAATTGGATTTGCAGGTTATTCTCACTTTTTTATGCCATCACAAAAAAATGAAGAAACGGTCATTATCCACGCTGATAATACGCCTTTTAAATTCAAACCAGAAACAACTGAAACGAAAAATGATGTTGCACATAATTTAGATATCTATAAACAAACAACTGAACAAAATGAGAAACAAGAAAATACACAACAATTTCTTATTGATAACTCTGAACAACCTGAAAATTTAAAAGAATTAAACCCTGAAGAATCTTCAAACGTTTCCTCCTCGTCTTTAAATGAATCTGATGTTGAAGTTGCAGTCACAGAAGCCATAAACCATACTATTCCAATGCGAGAAGTACAAACTGTTATTGTCAATCAAGATGGTACAGTTACACTAGCCCCCGCGCATCAAACAAACAGCAAAACTGCTGCTCAATCTGAAGAAAGCATTGATCAAGCTTCTAATGAACTTCAAGATTCGTCCCTTGTTTCGTCGCATGATTCTGATATAAACGACCAAGAAAGAGATCATGATCTCAAAAATAATATTGATAAAATAATTGCAGAAAATAATTCTAGCTCAAATATTGAAGAAAAATTTATCCCTATTCCTTCTCATGCAGAAAGAAATACACAAGTTGAAACACCAGCCGCGTCTCGCTCCACATCACCAAACAGAGTCGCAGCACAAAATTCAGAAAGTTATTACGTACAACTTGCATCTCAACCAACGCATGAGCTCGCTAGAAATTCTTTAAAAAATATGAAATCTAAATTTGGATTCCTTATCGGCGCCCGTTCTTTAAATATTCAATCCGCTTTTATACCAGGAAAAGGTACTTATTACCGTGTTCGGATTCAAGCGCAAGACCGTAATGAAGCCATAATCCTTTGTGAATCCATTAAAAGTTCTGGTGGAAGCTGCTTCATCACACGCTAAACCAAACATGCAACGGTTGTTAAAACCGTTGCATGATTTATTTTCATACCATTTAATTACTTATCAAAAACTTCAGAAATTAAAATCGTTCCAATCTTTTTATGTCTTTGTGCTGACTTTATTCCTTAATCTACGTCGATTTTCGCCCTATCTAAAAGATTATATTTATGAAAAAATCACTCCGTACCCTTATAGGTATAAGGTACAGGAGGAAGTGAATTTAAATCTTTTTTTGGCGTTGTTACACTTTGGCTTGTTTCTGGAGTATTATAACGCGAACTATGTTCAGGAGATTTTGCAAAAAAAGATCCTAAAAAACCAAAAATAAACCAGATAATAACCATCGCAAGAAGAATAGCAAAAATACCCTTAGCGATTGAAACACGTTGTTCACGACCTTTTCTTTCTGCGGCCATACGTTCTTCATATGTGTGATAATTTTTATCAATCATAGTGGATTCCTTTTCTCAATTCCCTTACCTTTAAATTTCTAGAAAATATGCATATATGAAATTATTCAGATACTTATTATGAGAAAACGATAATTATAGACAAAAGTTCCAGCTTACTTCATAAAGTTGAGAAAAAGAGGCGAGGATAGAATTAAAATATCTACCCTACCCTAGCCTTTGAATTCTATAATAAACCCCTTTGTATTCTATAATAAAACATTGACACAAAGGTTTTGTTAATAATAGAGTTATAATCAAAATATTTCATTATTTTTATTAATAAAAATGAAACATACTCAAAAGGTTTTTTATGAAATCTCCCATATCATCGCTTCCCTTTAAAATAGAAAAGCACCCATCTCCTCTGTCAGAAGAAAAATATGAAGAAATTTTAAAAAGTCCCGGTTTTGGTCAATTTTTTACAGACCACATGTGTACTATTCAATGGACTGAAGACAAAGGCTGGCACAATGCTATCATCTCTCAATACAAAGCTTTAGAAATTAACCCTGCAAGTACCGTTTTACATTACGGACAGGAAATTTTTGAGGGTTTAAAAGCATATCGTGCAAAAGATGGGCGCATCTTGCTCTTCCGTCCTGATGCCAATGCACAACGCTTTATAGAATCAGCGAGGCGTTTAGCTATGCCAGAATTGCCAAAAGATATTTTTCTGGATGCCGTTCATCAATTAGTAAAGATTGATCAAAAATGGGTTTCTGATCAGCCCAACGCTAGCCTCTATATCCGTCCATTTATGTTTGGCAATGAAAACTTTTTGGGAGTCCGCCCTTCTCAAAAATATCTTTTTTGTATCATAGCCTCTCCAGTTGAATCCTATTTTAAAGGAGAAGAAAAATCTGTCAGCGTCTGGATTGAAACAGATTATAGTCGTGCCGGTCCAAGAGGAACAGGGGCTGCCAAATGTGGTGGAAACTATGCAGCAAGCTTACTTGCACAAAAAAGTGCAACTGAAAACAATTGTAGCCAAGTACTCTTTCTTGATATGATTGAACATAAATGGATTGAAGAACTTGGTGGTATGAATGTCTGCTTTATTATGGACAATAATACACTTGTAACCCCCCCACTTAATGGAACTATCCTTCCAGGAATAACACGTCATTCACTCTTAGAGTTGGCAAAACAAATGGGATTAAAAATAGAAGAGCGTCCTTATTCTTTTGCCGCGCTTCAAGAAGATGCAAAGAGTGGACACCTTAAAGAAGCCTTTGCTTGTGGTACAGCTGCCGTTGTCACATCAATTGGTCGTTTTAGATATAAAGGAGGAGAATTTATTATTGGAAATGAAACAGTTGGAGAAGTCACAAAGCAGCTTCGTACACAATTGGTTGGCATTCAAAAAGGGAACATAGAAGATAAAAATGGCTGGGTGCATTCTGTGCAACTCTCATAATATTAAGGGTATTCCCATATCTATAAACGCTTCCATGAAAGTAGCTTCATGGGAGCGTATTTCCTAAAAAAACTCCTTTTATTTTTAGTGACAAAAAAAGAAAACATTAATCAAATTTTGAATGATCTCTATGCTGTGCTTTAATATTACGAACTGTACCCGTATGGGCGCGCATTACGAGAGTTTCCGTTTGAATGTAGTGAGGTGTAAATTTAACACCAGAAAGCATATTACCATCTGTCACCCCTGTTGCTGAAAACAAAACATCACCCTTTGCCATTTCTTCCATTGTATAAACCTTATTGGGATCACTAATCCCCATTTTAGCTGCACGAGCAATTTTCTCTTCTGTATCAAGCAGCAAACGACCTTGCATCTGTCCTCCAATGCAGCGCAAAGCAGCAGAAGCTAAAACACCTTCAGGTGCTCCACCAATCCCCATATAGATATCAATACCTGTTTCTTCTGGATCAGTTGTATCAATAACAGCAGCCACATCTCCATCCCCAATCAAGCGAATCGACGCCCCTGTCGCTCGTACTTCATCAACCAATTTTTCATGACGAGGTCTATCCATAATACAAACAACAATCTGATTAACAGCCACTCCTTTAGCCTTCGCAAGAGCATGTATATTATCGGTAGGAGAAGCATCTATATCGACTATTCCCTTTGGATAACCAGGACCAATAGCAATTTTGTTCATATAAACATCAGGAGCGTAAAGGAGATTACCCTTTTCAGCAATTGCAACTACTGCCAAAGAATTAGCAATATTTTTAGCACAAAGTGTTGTACCCTCTAGTGGATCAAGTGCAATATCGATCGCCAATCCACTTTGAAGACCCACTTTTTCTCCAATATAAAGCATAGGCGCTTCATCCCGCTCACCTTCACCAATCACCACTGTACCATCAATAGGCAATCGATTAAGTTCTTGCCGCATTGCATCTACAGCAGCCTGATCCGCTGCCTTTTCATCGCCACGTCCGCGCCAGCGTGCAGCAGCAACAGCAGCACGTTCAGTAACACGTACCAATTCAAGCGTCAAAATACGATCAAGTCCATTTAAAATCTTCTGAGTTGTGGGCATATGAAAAAATCCTACCGAATGAATACCAGAAAAATATGAGTCCTTATTAAATACTAAGAATAAAGTTTTTTGGCAAAGATGAAAATTTTTCACAAGAGATAAAAGAACTCAAGCGTGCGTTTTTATTATCAAGAAAGTTATCAATTCTTTGCCATAGGTTCAATACGAATAAATTGAGATTTTGCAACAAGATGTCCATCTTTTTCAATTTCTGCAAGTGCCTGTCGTACATTCACCTCTGTTGTTTCATGCGTAATTAAAATAATTGTTTTTTCAATTTGATCTTCTACAAAAGATCTTTGAACAATCGACTCCAATGAGATGTGATTATCAGCCATATGCCTTGCGACCGCGGCAAAAACACCAGTACGATCATGAACATTTAAACGAATAAAATAACCACCTGCATGATGCGAAATACGTGCTTTTTTATGAGGAGCAAGTTCTAATGCTGGACGTCTTAAAACAGGTGCATACTGAAAACCAGAACGCGCTTTTGCTATATCAGCCAAATCACCAATAACGGCTGATGCTGTTGCCTTTCCTCCAGCGCCAGGACCAGAAAACAGCAATTCACCTAATAAATCACTTTGAATAGAAAGAGCATTGGTTACACCATTTATCTGTGCAATCATTGAGGATGCTGGTACCATTGTTGGATGAACGCGTTGCTCTATTCCAGAATCCGTTTTTAATGCAACCCCTAAAAGCTTAATCCGATACCCCAATTCATCAGCTGCTCGAATATCAATTTGCGAAATATTATGAATTCCTTCAACATAAACATCATCTAACGAAATAGCTGTTCCAAATGCCAAGCTTGTCAACAAAGCTAATTTATGAGCAGTATCATTTCCCTCAATATCAAAAGTTGGATCTGCTTCAGCATACCCAAGTCTCTGTGCATCTGCTAAACAATCTTTAAATGAAAGACCTTCCGTAAACATGCGTGTTAATATATAATTACAGGTTCCATTGAGAATACCATAAATTCGCGATATGCGATTACTAACAAGTGATTCTCTCATCGCTTTGATGACAGGAATCCCCCCTGCAACAGCTGCTTCAAAATGAAGAAAAACACCTTTTTTTTCTGCAATTATAGCCAGCTCTACTCCATGTCGAGCAAGAAGAGCTTTATTGGCTGTTACAACATGATGTCCCGCCTCAAGCGCTCTCTTAACAGCGGTATACACCACATCCAATTCACCACCAATTAACTCTACAAAAACATCAATCTCATCAGAAGCAGCCAACTCCACAGGTGAATCAAACCATTTTATATCACTGAGATCAAGTCCACGATTGCGGCCTTTATCGCGCGCACTAACAGCAACAACTTTGATGAATCGCCCACATTGACAAGCTAAACTATTCGCTTTTTCACATAGAGCTCGAACAACTGAAGTACCAACCGTACCAAGTCCCGCAACACCAACTTTTAAAGCTTCTGCCATTATTAACCACTGATCCCTATCTTCATTGAAAAATCGTTTAAATGATGTGCCAATCAACACAAAGAATATTTACATCCATACGAACAAAAGAAATACCCCGCTCTATTCACTTCATTTTTTCCAATAGAATTATCCCCGCTTGTTCAATCAACATTCCTAAAAATATAATATTTATTGTCTTCAAAGATTTCAGAATCTTTATAAAATATTTAATTCAGAATGAAAATCTGTAAAACTGATAAATGCAAGTTTCCATAAAGAAAAGTTCTAAAAAATAATCAATAACAAGTTAAAGAATATTGAAGACTTAGTAAGAAAAAATAAAACATCTCTTCTAAATCAACAAGTATGGAACAAAAAACATTCTTTTATATGATAAATTAAGAGAATGGATAAAATAAAGTAGATCAGTACATAATAACACATTTCTTCCTACCATTCCATAGCTTTAAATATAAATCTTTAATGCAAAATCTTAACGCACTCATATATCAAAATAGAACCTTACATTAAAGTAAAAAACAAAACTTAATATGCGCACACCATAATTCTGAAATATTATAAATATAGAGAATAAAGTTTCAAAATTTGAATATTTTATCTCAACTTATTGCCACCTCTTTAAAAAACTAGCGAATTGAAATGAGAAAAAACTCAATCTACCCTTTATCCACGCTAATTCATTTTCAAATCAAGAACCTTCTCAATATATAAAAGAGCAAATGAAGGTTTTTTAATCTTAAATTTCTTACAGACATGTAAAAGTAAATATAAAAAATATTTTTAATATATTCTATAAAAATTAATTTAATATTTTCATTTTTATTATACAGGTATCTATTTATATTTTGTTAAATTGTAAGTAATCTATGGATTATTCATAAAAAATTTGGTATTATTTGTTAATTTGGTAATAAATATTGTATTTCTACTTTATAAATTATACAGTTTTTGCTTTATGATAAGCTCAAATGAGAAATCTTCCGTATAAAGGCTCTTTCAAGCAAGTTAAATAATATTCTCATGTGACAACAAAGATAACAAACGATAAAATATGTAAAAAATAAATACATTTAAAATGCTGTTTTGATCATTTTTGCCTACTTTTCAAACTGAAAATAAATGCAAATATCATTTGCTGAGATGATACCCACATCAAAACTTTCTATCAATGATGATAACTTTACATTTTTTCTACAAAAAATCTTAGAAAATAAGATGATTCAAACAAGAGTTTCTCAAAAATTATTCAATAAAACACACTTTTTTCAAAAAAAATGACACAGAGGGCTTGCGAAGTAAAAAGATCCTCTCTATAAGCCTCATCATTGGTTTGCGCCCATCGTCTAGCGGTTAGGACATCGCCCTTTCACGGCGGAAACAGGGGTTCGATTCCCCTTGGGCGTACCATGTTTCTTTTTACTGTACACAGTCTATTGATTTTATATATCTTTTTTAAAGTACGGGATACGTGGATAAAAGTTAGGGAATAGGATTTTCTAACATTTCTCTACAACAGTAGCATTTTCTTTTCTTTGCGCTTCGCTAATCATCTCTAATAATGTTTTGAATGCTTCTAAATCCTCTTGTGAAAAATCTTTTAAAGTTCTAACAAACTCACCAACAGCTTCACGTCTCAACGGATCAGAAGTCTTGATTGTAAAACTTTTGCGACAAGAATCCGATGCTCTTCTCAAAATTTCTGCTACCTCTTGATCTAAAGCATAGAGTTCAATTATCTTTTCCTCCAGTCCTACAGGAACAGATTTTTTGCCAATTTCTACAGCAGATAAAAATGATACAGATATGTCTAATTTCTTAGCCATATCTAAGAGGCGTTCGGAGTGATCAATGCGAAGTTTCCGTAAAATTTTACCAAAAGATGTAACCATATAAAAAGTCCTATTAGAGAAGAAATATTTCTTCTGATTCTAACAAATCTTTTTATGATTTTCTTCAATTATTACGAATCAAGAGTTCTTTTCGGGGTGTTTTTTTAGCAAAACCAGAGGTCCAAAGGGTCTCTAATTCTAAAAAGTCAAAATCCTTAAAGATCTCTCGAACCGCATCACAATCATTTAGACTCAAGACAAATTTGCCTTGTATGCTTTTGAGAACTTTTGCCATACTCACAAAATCATCTTCAACAAAATTCCCAGAGCTGTAACACTTCTTCTTCACTAGATAAGGCGGGTCTAGGTAAAATAAACTGTCGGGTGCATCAAATAGCTTGATAACCCGTTCCCACGATAAATTTAAGATTGTCGTATCAAGAAGCTTCTGTCTAACACGTCGCATCCTTGATAGCAGCTTATCGGGATTAAATGCTATAGGCTTTTTCCTTCCAAAGCCAAAAGAGACATACTCTTTTTTCCCATACATCACACAACGTTGGAGAAACAAAAAGCGAGCGGCTCTTTCAACTTTGGAAAGGCTCTCTGGTTCAATCGCCGCAAGTTCAAAAAACAACTGTCTTGAACAAACAAACCATTCTAGTCGTTTGGCTAAATCATCAAAGTCATTTTGAACACATTGAAACAGGTTCGTGATCTCTCCATTCAGATCATTAATCACGGAATATTTTGCTGGTCTTTTATTTAGGAAAATAACACCAGAGCCTAAAAACGGTTCAACATAGGTTTCATGGTCAATATTATTTAAAATCGGTATAATTTTCTTACGCAGATAGTGTTTACCACCCATCCACGCAAACAATGTTTGTGTAAATTCTTGTTTCATCATATTTTTAAAGGAGAGATTTGATATTTAACTTTTGGTTAACCATCTTTTAAGATGTGAGAAGCTATTCTCTATGGCGTCCACAAAACGGGAAAAATCTATTACAAACATAAAGACAATGAAGGCTATCAATTTCATGATGCGTGACATCATCTTTAAACCTTGATAGGTCTCTATCATCTCGTGAAGGAGCTGTTGTTCTTTTTCTGTAAGATCTTTATCTTTGCTGCTTCGTTTCTTGACCATCTTTCCAACCACATAAATGGGCTCCCTGCTTGTTATGCTTC
>NZ_JAQITD010000014.1 GCF_028618555.1 Bartonella sp. CM31XJBT
AATAATAAAAAAATTTATACTTTATTTTATAAATAAAATACTACAAAAGTAACTTTAATTAAGTATTAAATATATAATACAATGATAACAAATATTATAACACCACTTGCATTCAGTAAAAAAATCTTTTATTATGAATGAGTTTAGTCTGTTTAAAAAGTTGAAATAGCGCAATTTAAACAAATTGTACATTTAAAGATGTATATAATCGCGAACACTCGCATTTTACGATTTGCCTTTTTTGTGAAAAGAGAGAATCCTATCAGCGTTCTTATACATTAATGGCTAGCGAATACATTTAATAAAACTTGAAGGATAATTTTGTTTGATCTATAATCGCTAGATCATTAGAAAAAGTAAAATGTTAAATCAAACGCCGTGCTCAATTTCCTATGAAGAACTCTTAAACTTTTATAAAGAAAGTGGTGCGGATGCCGTTCTGACGGATTTTCCTATTGATCGTTTTAAGCAGTCTGCTTGTTCAGAGAGAAAATTAATATCTGTCGTGAACATTTCTCATAATCAACAAGCATCTCCCAAAACATCTCCAACCGTAAAATTAGATCATCATCAGCTGCATAACTCTAGGACTATACAAAATGAATCCACAGCTATAGAGAGTGCAAAAAGTGCCAAGACACTTGATGAATTAAAATCTGCTCTCCTTGCATTTAATGGCTGTTCATTAAAATTGACAGCAAAAAATACCTGTTTTTCAGATGGAACAGCAGGAAGCCCCCTAATGCTTATAGGCGAAGCACCAGGACGAGACGAGGATATACAAGGAATTCCTTTTGTGGGAAAAGCTGGGATGTTGCTTAATAAAATCCTCGCATCAATTGGCTTAACAAGAAATAATGTTTACATTGCCAACACTATTCCTTGGCGTCCACCAGGAAATCGTACACCAACACCAAGAGAAGTTGCCTTGTGCCGCCCTTTTATTGAACGGCACATTTATTTAGCGCGTCCTCGTGTTCTTATAGCACTGGGAGGTGTTGCTGCACAGTTTCTTACTGGATCTCAAAATGGAATTATCCGAACAAGAGGGAAATGGCATATCTATGAAAGCGAGGATAATATAAAAATACCTGTTATGCCAACTTTCCACCCAGCCTACCTTCTTAGAACCCCTAGTCAAAAGAAGCTTACATGGATAGACTTCTTAGAAGTAAAAAATCGCCTCGACAGCCTTTTGTAATTCTTTAATCCTATCTTGCTTCTAAAATTAACACACCCTTCTTTAACTCTTAAAATACAAATGGGAAAAAGCTATGAAACAGCCAATAACATCTATTTATCGTTTGGAAGACTACCAACCAACCCCTTACGTTATCCCTAAAACACAACTTTCTTTCCAATTGGCACCGACAAAAACCTATGTTACAGCCATATTGTCTATTGAATCCCGTCACGATACAAAAGAATTAACACCTCTTGTTCTTTCTGGTGATGATCTTACTTTAATTTCCGTTTCTATTAATGATGAGATATTAGCCCCAAACACTTATAAAGTGACGCCTTCACGTTTAGAAATTACAACGCCACCAACGGCTCCTTTTACATTGAAATTGGTTACAGAACTGAATCCTGAAAGCAACCGCCAACTTATGGGGCTTTACCTTTCAAATGGTGTTTATTGCTCACAATGCGAATCGGAAGGTTTTCGTCGTATTACTTATTTTTACGACCGCCCAGATGTTCTTTCTACCTATAGAGTGAAAATTGAAGCAGATTCCCAAACAATCCCAATCTTGCTTTCCAATGGTAATCTGGTGGAAACAGGAACTTTAGAGAATAATCGCCATTTTGCCATTTGGGAAGATCCTTATCCCAAACCATCTTATCTCTTTGCTTTAGTAGGTGGAGATCTTGATAAGTTAGAAGACCATTTTACAACTGTATCTGGACGACGTATTGAGCTTGGTATCTATGTAGAAAAAGGAAAAACCGAACGCGCAACCTATGCAATGGATGCTCTTAAACGTTCCATGCGTTGGGATGAACAATGTTTCGGACGCGAATATGATCTTGATGTTTTCAATATTGTTGCTGTGTCCGACTTTAACATGGGAGCAATGGAAAACAAAGGCCTTAACGTTTTTAATGATAAATATGTTCTTGTCGATCCTGAAACAGCAACCGATCAGGATTATAGAAATGTTGAACGTGTCATTGCACATGAATATTTCCATAATTGGAGCGGTAATCGTGTTACCTGTCGCGATTGGTTTCAACTCTGTTTAAAAGAAGGATTCACTGTTTATCGTGATCAGGAATTTTCATCAGATCAAAATGTACGCAGCCTACAGAGAATTGAAAATGTAAAAGCATTAAAAGCAACGCAATTTGCAGAAGACGCAGGACCTCTTGCGCATCCTGTACGTCCTCGTCAATATAGCCAAATTAATAATTTTTACACCACAACTGTTTATGAAAAAGGTGCTGAAGTTGTTCGCATGATACGAACTATTTTAGGTCCTACTCTGTTTCGTAAAGGCACTGATCTTTATTTTCAACGTCATGATGGACAAGCTTGTACAATTGAAGATTTTATTACCTGTTTTGCTGAAGTGTCTGGTCAAGACTTCTCCCAATTCATGCTATGGTATGAACAGGCAGGAACACCCAATGTAGAAATCGATAGTCATTATAGCGATGGTGTTTTAACAATTCATGCAAAGCAACATATTCCCGCAACCCCACAACAAAATACAAAAAAGCCCATGCTTATCCCTATCGTATTTGGCTTGTTAGGACCTAACGGAGAAAACCTCACCTATGAAGCAGATACAGATATTCAATCAGATGTTATGCTTTTATCCAAGGAAAGCCAAACGTTTACATTAAAGGGACTGCGTGAAAAACCCGTTTTATCACTGCTGCGGGACTTTTCAGCACCAATCATTCTACACACTCCATTCAATGAAAGAGAACTTATTTTTCTTGCACAACATGATGACAATCACATCAATCGCTGGCAATCTCTTAATCATTTAATGACGCAAGCTTTGATTCAAAGCATTCAAGATAAAACACAAGAAAAAGCAACTCTCTCTTCTGCTTTGCTAAAGCTGATTGAAACGATCATAACAGATGAAACCTTAGAGCCTGAATTTCGTGCCTTCTGTTTAAATTTACCTAGTGAAGTTGAGCTTGCTCATACAATCGGTAAAAATATTGACCCAGATCGTATTCATTATATCCGCAATCAGTTTTTAGCTTCACTTGCACAAACTCATCAAGAGCTCTTAACAAAATTCTATGGACAAATGCAAACCCAAGAGCCCTATTCACCAAACACTGCACAAGCTGGAAAACGAGCATTAAAGAATATCATACTGGATTACCTTTCCATTGCTGAAGCCAATCCAAATCGAGCTGCTATACAATATGCAACAGCTGATAATATGACTGACCGTATGGCTAGTATCGCTGTTCTCGTGAAGCGTTTTAATGAAAGTGAGCAGGCACAAAATGCCTTAAATGATTTTGAAAACCGCTATCGGCATGACCCTTTGGTCATGGATAAATGGTTTTCTATTCAAGCAATGGTTGCTGGAACATCAACACTCGAGAATGTTCAAAAGCTCATGCAACATCCGCTTTTTTCACAAGATAATCCTAATCGTGTACGTTCCCTAATCGGTGTTTTTGCCTCTAACAATCTCACGGGCTTTAATAGGATGGATGGAGCGTCTTATCATTTTCTTTGCCAAGTCATTTTGGAAATTGACAAAAAAAATCCACAGCTTGCTTCACGATTATTAACAATGATGCGCTCTTGGCGACAATTAGAACCTATTCGACAACAAAAACTTGAAACTGAATTAAAAATGATTGCTGTTGCGCCAAAATTATCAAGCGATGTTGCTGATATCATTAATCGTCTGCTCACTTAAAACAAAAAATTATTTTAAATCAATATGCTATAATATTTTTTAAAATAAATTCTATAAACTATTCGATCATCATTAAACCTATAAACAGGTAATCTAAGCCTGTTTATAGGTCACGTTTAAAGTGCTTTTTTCTTTTCATATTCCAAAATTATAAAAGTAAAATTATTTTTTTAAAAAAAAGACTGGACAGAAGACTCCTGTTTTGATTCATTGCACTCGATGGGGTTACTATGAATATCGAAGCAGTTTTTAAATCACATTATTCCAGAATTAAAGGAACGCGAGATGGCTAAATTGGACGCATATAATGCGCCAAGGGAGGTGTATGCTGATTCAAAATCAAGCGCTCAAAGTCGCAAGGAGCGGACAGAGCGTACCAATCTGTTTTCTGGTCTTGCCTATCAAAAACTTCTTTTTATTGAACCTTGGCTGCGACGTTCACTCCCATTTGTAATTCTTGCATTTCTTGTTACGCTAGCAGCGATCCGTTTCCTATCAATCTATGATTGGCGCAACACAATTGATAAAAACACGCATTCTACCATCACTCTCTTAGCTTCTCATATTACCAATACGATTGACCGTGACTTACTTGCAGCCACTCGACAAGGAAAAACTGCTGTTCTTTCTCATAATCATTTACAAAATATCCTGACTAATTTTCGTAACAAAGGTCTTATAAAAACCAGCGCTGTTATTGCTATTGTCGATCAAAAAGGCAATGTCCTAGCTTCATCAAGTTCCGAGATTGTCTTAGGAAAACCCTTACAGGATTTTACCTCTGAAAGCATTGCTTTACAAGCTCTAGGAAAACATGCTGGAATCATGAAAATTACAATAGGAAAAGATATTCCTGCTCTCGCTTCCTTTCAGCAAACAGAAAATGGACAATATGGGGTATTCATCAGTGAAAAAATGCAACATATTTACATGGAATGGCGGAAAGCTCTCTCGTTAAATATAACCATGTTTATTGGAACTAGTGGCGTTATCCTCGCTCTTCTTTATGCTTATTACAACCAAATTGTACGAGCACGCAAAACAGATCTTGTTTCAGAAAAAATTCAAAACCGTATTGATATGGCAATGATGCGTGGACGCTGTGGACTATGGGATTGGAATATGGCAAGTGGACGTGTCTACTGGTCACGAGCAATGTACGAAATGCTCGGCTATGTCCCTCAAGATGCACTGCTCTCAATTTCCCAAATTAGCGCCATTATCAATCCAAATGATGCGAATTTTTTTGATCTTGCTCAGGAATTAATGAGCGGTAAAAAGAAGCATATCGATATTAACGTTCCTATGCGTCATGCTGATGGTCATTATGTATGGATGCGCATTCGTGCCGAAGTTACTGAAGAAGAAGAACCCCATTTGGTTGGTATTTCCTTCGATATTAGTGAACAGCAACAATTGGCTGAACAAACAGCGCAAGCCGACCTTCGTATCCGTGATGCGATTGAAAACATTTCAGAATCTTTCGTCTTGTGGGATGCTGAAGGACGTTTAGTCATGTCCAACAGCAAATTTTGCGAATATGCCGCTATTCCTAAACAAATTCTCCAATCAGGTATCCAACGTGCAACGGTCGAAGCCATGGCACGCCCTGCACTCAGTGAATATCCCCTTAAAGATGATGGTACTGGTAACTTAACCAGTATTCGCCAAACGGCAGATGGTTGTTGGCTCAAAATTAACGAACGACGAACCCAAGATGGAGGATTGGTTTGTATTGGTACTGACATTTCTGAGCTTAAACAACAACAGGAAAAATTTGAAGACAGTGAAAGGCGTCTTTTTTCTTTCATTCAAGAACTCAAGCGCGCGCGAGGGAGTGCTCAACAACGCGCAACAGAAGTTGAAAAACTTAATAAAAGTTTGAAAGCAGAAAAAGAACGCGCCGAAAGTGCTAATAAGGCTAAATCAGAATTTTTAGCCAATATGTCTCATGAATTGCGCACGCCTCTGAATGCTATTCTTGGTTTTTCAGATATCATGTTGCAATCGACTTTTGGTCCTCTTGGTTCACAACGCTATAAGGAATATATGCATGATATTTACAATTCAGGAACCCATCTTCTAACCCTTATCAATGACATCCTTGATATGTCAAAAATCGAAGCAGGAAGATTTACGCTTGATTGTAAAAATACCGATCTTGAGCCCATCATTAGTGAAGCAGTACGAACACTAACACCTCAAGCTCAAGAAAAAAATATTGTGGTTACAACAAACATTACCCCAGAACTTCATGCTGAAGTTGATGGTCGTGCAATGAAACAGATTTTCCTTAATCTCATCTCTAATGCCGTTAAATTTACGCCTTCTGGCGGAAATATTGATGTCTGCGCTTTCAAGAAAAAAAATAACCTTATTTTTAAAATTACAGATACAGGCGTTGGTATTCCCCAATCAGCAATTAAAAAACTTGGGCAACCTTTTGAACAAGTCGAAAATCAGCTCACTAAATCTCATACGGGCTCAGGTCTTGGATTAGCCATTTCACGCTCCTTGCTAGAACTCCACAAAGGAAAACTTGAAATTACTTCAAAAGAAATGAAAGGAACAACTGTAACGATTATAATGCCCATCACACAAAGTTAAATTTTTCCATTTTGTTCCCGTTGTAGTAAAATCTGTTTCCGTTTTTCCCCCCAACGATACCCTGAAATAAAACCATTTTTACGCACAACACGATGACACGGAATGATAATAGCCAATTCGTTACGTGCACAGGCATGAGCAACGGCACGAAAAGCTTTCGGCATACCAATACGGCACGCTAAGATCTCATATGAAATTGTTTCACCACATGGTATATCACATAATACTGCCCATACTTGTCGTTGAAAAACTGTACCATTTATATCTAAGGGAAAATTATATTTTTTTACCAGCTTAGGTGTTTCTATCATGGCTATAATATGAGCAACTTCTCTCTTAAATGTATTGTCACCTACAACTTGTTGTGCATCACCAAAGCGTATCGTAAACTCCTGTAATAATTGCTCTATAGTGTCTCCTAACGCTATATGACAGATCCCTTTTTGAGACCTAGCCACCAAAAGCTTTCCTATTGATACATCTTTCAGACAGAATACTCTCGTTTGGGAAATGTTCAGCATTTTAGCCTTCTTTATATTTTAAATAAGTCTTGAACATCATCCATAAAGTAAAAGGAGAGTATTCACTATCTTTTAAAAACAAACAAAATCATTCTGAAATTATATCCTTAGCCATTGTATTAAAATACACTCTCACCCTTTTATGAAATGGAAAGATACATAGATTGACTGTCTTCCTACCCTAAAACGGAAACTTCGACCAGAACCGGATCTATCAACAATCTTGCTTTTTATATAACAGATTCCAACTGAACCCATTTGATATGGTTTATTTCATAAGCTCTCTACAGACAAATCCTGCTCTGAATTCTATCATACACTCTAACAAAAACACCTTAATGTGGTAAATTTTCATACCTTATATCACAACTCTAAACGGCAGTATTTTACGAAACAACACGATAAGCTTCCCATTTTATTTTACGAAATCCCATCGAACCATAAATAATAGCTTATGTTTTACAAGCAACAGAAAAAGCGCGTGCTCTCTTAAGCAAAAAACGTCATAAAACACAAAGAAAGTATGCCGGCAATGGATTGGAAAGATGTTCCGGCTTTTTATGCTCCACAGTATGCTTGAATATTCTAATTTGTTGGAGCACTGTTATTATTTTTTATCAAAGGTCATACTTTTGATAAACTGACGAGATGACTCAACTCAAAAAAGAAATTTATCTTCAATTTTATGAAAAAAAGCATGGAAAAGGTATTTTAATGCTTACTTTCTTTGTCACTTAACTTATAAAATGACGGTAGCCTCAGAACTAAAATATTTTGCCCACAACAATCGCACACAGATATTTGTCATAGGAAAAAGTCATGCCCAAACGCACAGATATAAAATCTATTCTTATCATCGGAGCAGGACCTATTATCATTGGTCAGGCATGTGAATTTGATTATTCAGGCACTCAAGCCTGTAAAGCATTAAAAGAAGAAGGTTACCGAATTATTTTGGTAAATTCTAATCCTGCCACGATTATGACAGATCCAGATCTAGCTGATGCAACTTATATAGAGCCCATTACTCCTGAAATAGTTGCCAAAATTATTGCTCACGAGCGTCCCGATGCCCTTTTGCCCACTATGGGAGGACAAACAGCCCTCAATACTGCTTTATCATTAAAGCGTATGGGTATTTTAGACCGCTACCATGTTGAAATGATAGGAGCCAATGCTGATGCTATTGATAAAGCTGAAGATCGTGCTTTATTCCGCCAAGCGATGGCAAAAATCGGTTTGGAAACGCCACGCTCTATGTTAGCCAATGCAACAGAACTGAAAGAAGAAAATCGCCAACAACACGCAAAAACGTGTGCTGAACTTAAAGCAAAGCTTTCTGGTGCTGCGCTTGACAAAGCACTCGAAGAACTTGAGCGCAACTGGCGACATACCGAAGCTGATCGCAAACAACATTATATCGCTCATGCAACAGCAAAAGCAGTTCAAGCTCTTGATGTTGTTGGGCTTCCAGCTATTATTCGTCCTTCATTCACCCTTGGTGGAACTGGTGGTGGAATCGCTTATAACCGCTCTGAATTCTATGAAATTATTGAACGTGGGCTTGAAGCTTCACCAACAACAGAAGTATTAATTGAAGAAAGTGTTTTAGGGTGGAAAGAATATGAGATGGAAGTTGTTCGTGATAAGAACGACAACTGTATCATCGTTTGTTCTATTGAAAACATTGATCCAATGGGGATTCATACCGGTGATTCGATCACTGTAGCACCTGCTCTCACCTTAACCGATAAAGAATATCAATGTATGCGTAATGCTTCGATTGCTGTTTTGCGCGAAATTGGTGTTGAAACGGGGGGATCCAATGTACAGTTTGCTGTCAATCCTGAAAATGGGCGCCTCATTGTTATTGAAATGAATCCGCGTGTTTCTCGCTCTTCAGCGCTTGCCTCAAAAGCAACGGGGTTTCCCATTGCCAAAGTAGCGGCTAAACTGGCTGTTGGTTATACACTTGATGAATTAAAAAATGATATCACGGGTGGTGCAACACCAGCATCATTTGAACCTTCTATTGACTATATTGTGACAAAAATTCCTCGTTTTGCGTTCGAAAAATTTCCCGGTTCATCACCTGTCCTCACAACTGCGATGAAATCTGTAGGAGAAGTCATGGCAATTGGACGCACTTTTCAAGAATCGTTACAAAAAGCACTCCGTGGACTTGAAACAGGGCTTACGGGTCTTGATGAAATTGTGATTCCAGAGCATGCTGAAGGTGATGAAAAAAGTTCTATACGCTCAGCCATTGCCATACCAAGCCCTGATCGTCTACGCTATATTGCTCAAGCCATGCGCACAGGCTTACCCTTAAATGAGATTCACCAAATTAGCAAAATTGATCCGTGGTTTTTAGAACAAATAGCCTCCATCATTGAAATGGAGCAGCGTATCCGCATTCATGGATTACCCCAAGACGCAGATAATTTACGTATGTTAAAAGCTATGGGCTTTTCAGATGCGCGATTAGCCTCCCTTACAGGGAAAGAACCCGATTATATCGCTGCTTTACGTAAATCACTGAATGTTAAACACGTCTTCAAACGGATTGATACTTGTGCCGCTGAATTTTCTTCTCCTACAGCCTATATGTATTCAACATATGAAGTTCCCTTTGCAGGTGTAGAGCACTCGGAAGCACACGTTTCTGAACGCAAAAAAATTGCTATTTTAGGCGGTGGACCAAACCGCATTGGGCAAGGTATTGAATTTGATTACTGTTGCTGCCACGCTGCTTTTGCACTGCGTGATGCAGGATTTGAAGCGATTATGATTAACTGTAATCCTGAAACAGTTTCAACCGACTATGATACCTCTGATCGCCTTTACTTTGAATCTTTAACAACAGAAGACGTTATCGCTATTTTAGAAGCAGAACAGGAAAAAGGAGATTTGGTTGGAGTCATCGTCCAATTTGGCGGACAAACACCCTTGAAATTGGCAAGCGCTCTAGAAAAACACAATATCCCCATCCTAGGTACTTCACCTGACGCTATCGACTTAGCAGAAGATAGAGACCGCTTTCAAAAACTGTTATTTAAACTTAATTTAACACAACCTCAAAATGGTATTGCCCACTCCATTGAACAAGCACGCCTCATTGCCCACGAACTAGGCTTCCCTTTGGTTGTACGTCCCTCTTATGTTTTAGGAGGACGTGCTATGCAAATTATTCGTGATGAACGTAGCTTACAAAATTATTTACTTGAGAGTGTCCCTGAATTAATTTCAGAAGATATCAAAGTCCGTTATCCTAACGACACAACAGGACAAATCAATATATTGCTTGGTAAAAATCCGCTTCTCTTTGATACCTATTTAACAGAAGCAATTGAAGTAGATGTTGATTGTCTATGTGATGGTAACGAAACACTAATCGTTGGTATTATGGAACATATTGAAGAAGCTGGTATCCACTCTGGTGATTCAGCATGTTCTCTACCAGTCCATACGCTCTCAAATAAAATAGTTACTGAATTAGAGCGCCAAACCAAAGCATTAGCACAAGCACTTCATGTTCGCGGCTTAATGAATGTACAATATGCTATAAAAGATGACACCATTTATGTCTTAGAAGTCAATCCCCGTGCTTCACGTACTGTCCCATTTGTTGCAAAAACGATTGGTCGCCCTATTGCTAAAATGGCTGCACGTATTATGGCAGGAGAAACGCTTCATGATGCTCTTCAGGCTTATGGTGGATTACCTTCTTTGCAAAAAAAACAACATATTGCCGTCAAGGAAGCAGTATTTCCTTTTGCTCGTTTTTCAGGTGTTGATACACTTCTTGGTCCAGAAATGCGCTCAACCGGTGAAGTTATGGGACTTGACTATGAATTTTCGCTTGCTTTTGCTAAAGCCCAACTTGGAGCTGGTGTAAAACTCCCTAAAGAGGGAACTTTGTTCGTTTCTGTAAGAGATGAAGATAAAAAACGCATCTTAAATCCTGTAAAACGTTTAACTGAGCTTGGCTTTTCTGTTGTCGCCACAAGTGGAACACAAAAATTTCTCACCGAACACCACGTTGAAGCAAAAAAAATTAACAAAGTTCTAGAGGGACACCCCCATATTGAAGACGCTATTCGTAATCGCAAAATTCAATTGATTTTTAATACAACTAGCACGGCCAGTGCCATCTCAGACTCAAAATCATTACGTTATGCAGCCCTCATGCAAAATGTTCCCTATTATACAACAATAGCTGGAGCCGAAGCCGTTGTAGAAGCGATCAAAGCACTCAAAAAAAGGCGCCTTGAAGTACGTTCACTACAAAGTTATTTCAGTTGAATTTTTCTACTTAACAAAATGTACACTGTTTTCTTATTTTTTCTTTATATAAAAATTGATTAAGACTTGCTTTTTGTTCCAAAAACTTTTATAGAGGTTTCATCGAATTTTCGGTTACGTGACTTTCTTTCCTGTGCAATCTGCACTTTCGACGAAACTTCTCCCACCTAATTTCGATCTACAACCGTATTGAAGAAATGAAAGCTTCAATACTCAATATAATTATATATTCTAAGGAGTTTCCTATGTCTACAGGAACAGTTAAGTGGTTTAATACAACAAAAGGTTTCGGATTCATTCAACCTAGTGATGGTAGTGCAGATGTATTTGTACACATTTCTGCTGTCGAGCGTTCTGGTCTAAACAGTCTTAATGAAGGGCAAAAAATTTCTTATGATGTTCTTCAAGATCGTCGTTCAGGAAAATTTGCCGCTGGTAACCTTGCTGCCCTTTAAAGTTTAAATTCTGCAATATTTTACTTAAAAATCTTCGTCTGTAATGACGAAGATTTTTTTTATTTTGTATAAAGCATCATTTTACCTTGTTAACATAAAAGACTGCTTATCTCCTTTGCACAATTTATCACCCCCCCCCCTTATACTTCCTCAAAACTTTCATAAAATCTACAAAGAGATTATCTTGTGAAATCTCAAAAAAGAAGAATATAAAGCCCGTGTAAGAGTATTTTAGAAGTTTTTTATTGCATACAATATAATCTCTTATAGAATATCCTTAAAGCAATAACCATTTGTTGATATAATATAAGGATTTAAAATTATGGCTTTTATTGCCGACAAACTGTCTCTTATCAAACCTTCTGCAACAATAGCTGCTTCTCAAAAGGCCCGCCATTTAAAAGCATTAGGGCGCAATGTTATTGCTTTAAGTGCTGGAGAGCCAGACTTTGATACCCCAGACAACATCAAAAACGCGGCTATTGAAGCTATTCGAAGAGGAGAAACAAAATACCCTCCCATATCTGGAATTCCAGAATTGCGCCAAGCAATTTCTGCAAAGTTTAAAAGAGAAAATAACCTTCTTTACCAACCAGAACAAATTATTGTTGGTACCGGTGGAAAACAAATTCTCTTTAATGCATTCATGGCAACTTTGAATAAAGGAGATGAGGTCATCATTCCATCCCCTTATTGGGTTAGTTATCCAGAAATGGTCGCACTCAACGATGGTAAGCCTGTCTTTTTAGAAACAAAAGCCGAATTTTCTTATAAACTCCAACCCCAAGAGCTAGAAGCTGCCATTACCCCCAAAACCAAATGGTTCATCTTTAACTCTCCTTCAAATCCATCAGGTGCTGCTTATACACATAATGAATTGAAAAAACTCACAGATGTTTTAGTAAAATATCCTCATGTTTATATCCTTTCCGATGATATATATGAACATCTCACATATGAGGGTTTTACCTTTGTTACTCCAGCTCAAGTAGAACCAGCGCTTTATGAGCGTACACTCACAATGAATGGTGTTTCTAAAGCCTATGCGATGACGGGATGGAGAATCGGCTATGCAGGCGGACCAAAAGAATTAATTAAAGCCATGGATACCATTCAAGGACAGCAAACATCTGGAACAAGTGTCATTTCACAATGGGCTGCGGTTGAAGCACTCAACGGGCCACAAGACTTTATTGCTAAAAATAAAAGTATTTTTCAAACACGCCGTGATCTCGTTGTCTCCATGCTAAATCAAGCTCCTGGCATTCACTGTCCAACGCCTGAGGGTGCTTTTTACGTTTATCCTTCTTGCTCCGGAATTATTGGAAAGAAAACACCTAACGGCCAATGTATTACCAATGATGAGGACTTTGCCATAGCGCTTCTAGAAACAGAAGCTGTTGCTGTCGTCCAAGGATCTGCTTTTGGACTTGGATCAGCTTTTCGTATTTCTTATGCAACATCAGAAGAATTACTTGAAGAAGCTTGTATACGTATACAGCGCTTTTGCAACAGTCTAATTTAAAATTTTTAAATATCATCTCTTGTGATTGTTTTTACCGAATGTCAGTATATCCGAGAAAATATCGGAAACTGTGTCATGGTCTAAATCTATCGATTCAGCAAAAATATCTATGAATAAACACAAAAATAGAGGCTGTAGATAAAGATCAAAAAAATCTAGCTATCAAATAAATGAATCGGTCTATTATCATAAGAGATGAAAAACCTATTCTGCTTTCTCCATTCAATTTATAACTCTAAAAAAGACCGAGCGCTTTTAAACACAATTGCCCTTATAATCAAAGGCCCTTACAATAAAATCTCTTCTATTTCTCGGCTTCTTCTTCGTCCTAAAATGAAGAAGAAGCCACCTCCCATCGTTGTGTAAGCAATCCAGTTTCCTTTAAGTTCTATCTAATAACTACTTGATTTACTTCATAGGCTTTATGAACAAGACCTGCCTTAAATATTCACCTCACACTCTAATAAAAAGCACTTCATGTATAAGGTTTTAAATATTTTATATCACACCCCTAAAAGACAGACTTTTATGGTATAACAGGATAAATCTCTCTTAAACTCCTCATTGAATTTTAGTATTCTTAAAAAATTGTTGGATATCCACAAGTTTCGAAATTTTTTCCTTATCATCTTCCCATATATTGCAATTTCTAAGGACTCTTTCAAAAATAATAAAAAAAAGCCGGACATATTGTCCGGCAAATTTGGAAAATCTTCAGAGATAAAATCAATCTGATAGATCTTCGTAAGGGAACACTCAAGAAAACGCACTGGGAGGCAACATAATCAAGAGATAGCATTCTATGTCATTTTATAAGAAAAAGCACAATAAAGACTTAAGCGTATCTGCTATGCAATAAACACATAGCTTTAAATTTGTCTCCATTATGTAGCACTCTCTTTAATTAAATATAAAAATGTAAGCTACACCATCACACGATTGTCCATTATATAATAGCTCTCACGTTTGCTAGCATTTGTAAAAAAACATTTATCCCTTTTTTCAAAAATATTTACCCGCGCAGACTCCCTCCACTTTTAATGTGCAACGAATAATTTTAATTGATTCAATATGAGCAAATTTGAAACGAAAGAATATTACGGGAGTCTCAAGTTTCAAAACAGCTAATTGTTCCTTATAAATTAAGACATTAATATTAAAAAGACCACTGACGAGCTTTTAAAAAAATATAATCTCGAAAAGCATTTAACCTTGCCAAATTCTTTAAATTATAAGGATAACAAAAAAAAGTATCAAAAGAAGGAATATCAACCATATCAGGAAAAAGACGCACCAAATGCTCATCATTATTGACGATATAATCAGGAAGCACAGCAATCCCAAGATCACGCATAAGCGCATTCTTTATTGAGATGATATTGTTGATTTGTAGAACTGAAACGCGCAATGATCCATCACTTCTACCAGCCTTTTCCAACCAATTTAAACCAGACAAATAAGGTGGAACAGGTTCACCGAACGAAATAATACGATGCTCATCGAGATCAGATAATTTTTCCGGCTTTCCATAATTTGCAATATACTTTTCCGAAGCATAAACATGCATATGAATTGTAAAGAGTTTTCTTTGTATAAGATCAGGTTGTTTGGGTTGATGTAAGCGAACAGCACAATCCGCATGACACATTGTCAAATCAAGCTCTTCATCGGAAAGCAAAAGCTGAACCTGCATATCAGGATAAAGACTAAGAAATTCTGGCATACGCTCTGCAATCCACCCTGCCCCCATTCCAAAGGTCGAGGTCACACGCAAGTGCCCCGTTGGTTTTGCATAGCTTTCACTTAATTGCAAACGCACACTTTCAAGCTTCATCAAAACATCATGAGCTGTACGATAAAGAGTTTCTCCCTGTTCTGTAAGAATCAAACCACGCGCATGACGTTGAAATAAGGATACCCCAACCTCTTGTTCTAAAGCCGAAACCTGTCGTGAAACGGCTGATTGAGATAAATGAAGTTTTTGAGCAGCATGCGTAAAAGATCCCGCTTCTGCTGCAGCGTGAAAAACTCTTAACTTATCCCAATCCAACGGTGGCGCCACAATTAATTCTACCTCTATATTCTCTATTTTCTCAATGAGTTACTAACGCTTAGATATATCCAAAAACCGTTCTGCTTCCAACGCTGCCATACATCCTCTTCCCGCAGCTGTTACAGCTTGGCGGAATGTTTCATCTGTCACATCCCCAGCAGCAAAAACACCAGCAATGCTTGTTGCTGTTGAGTCCGGTGCTGTCCATAAATAGCCGCCTCGTTTTTGTTTCAGCTGTCCTTCAAACAGAGAAACAGCAGGATTATGCCCAATGGCAATAAATATGCCCTCTGCATTCACTTTCATCTCATGACCTGTCTTAACATTTTTCAGACGTGCCCCTGTTACAACAGCGCCCATTGAATCTTGAGCTGGCAGCCCCACAATTTCTTCGACCACATGATCCCAAAAAACACGCACATTATTACAAGCCAGCAACCTATCTTGCAAAATTTTTTCTGCCCGAAACTGCCCCCGCCTGTGAACCACGCTTACACTCTTAGCCAAATGCGATAAATAAAGTGCTTCTTCAACAGCCGTATTTCCTCCTCCCACGACAATAACGTCCTTATCACGATAAAAAAAGCCATCACATGTAGCACAAGCGGAAACACCTCCGCCCATAAAGGTCTGTTCACTTTCTAAACCAAGCCAGCGTGCTTGAGCTCCTGTTGCAATAATCAGTGCATCACAAGAATATTGTGTTCCTGAATCCCCATATAAGACAAAAGGATACTTCAACAAATCAGCCTTTATAATTGTATCATAGACAATTTTTGTCCCCATATTCTCAGCTTGTTTTGCCATTTGTTCCATCAACCATGGTCCTTGAATGGGATCTGCAAAACCTGGATAATTCTCAACATCAGTTGTAATTGTTAATTGTCCACCCTGCTGCAAGCCCGTCACCAAAACCGGCTTAAGCATTGCTCTTGCTGCATAGATCGCCGCTGTATAACCAGCTGGACCTGAGCCAATAATCAGCAGACGAATATGCGATTGCACCATTAAATCCCCTTCACTTTAATTATAAATTAATTATTCTATAAATGATAACGGAATGCAGCCTTTTAAAAAAATATTTTTCAAGAGCCCTAATTATGTTATGTATACTTCTTTTCAAGTTTTATGAAAAGGTCTGATTACTAATTCATCAAGGCACGCTAATGTTAAGAATTAATCCTTATCCTATAAAGAGAAAAATGTAACTTCTTATGAGCACAAAACCATAATAAAAAGAGATACAAAGATAGGGAACGATCATTTTTCAATTTATTATCAATGTCTGTGCACGTTTTGCCTTAATCATGGGAGGAGCAATGCTTTTGCCAATTTTTGTGGATTTGCACGACAACAATCGTAATTGGATAAGCTTTCTCTATTCTTGTGCCATAACCACCATGTTAGCAACGCTGATTCTTTTAGCAACTAAGGGAGCTACTTGTCGCTTTTCAGCACGGCTTGGCTTTATGCTCACTGTTTGTCTTTGGCTTACAGGAAGCATCGTAGGTGCCTTACCTCTTTATCTTTCTCCTCTTCCCATCTCTCTAGCAGGAGCCATTTTTGAATCTGTTTCTGGAATTACAACAACAGGCTCCACAGTCCTTTCTGATCTTGATAATTTATCGCGAAGTATTTTATTATGGCGTTCTCTTATATGCTGGATTGGGGGCATTGGTTTTATCGGTTTAGCCCTCTTAATTTTGCCTTCACTGCGTGTGGGTGGCGTGCGACTTTTTCATATGGAATCATCTGATAAATCTGAAAAAATATTGCCTCGCATCAACCAAATTGCTAACGGAATTATCATCGCTTATGTTGGGTTAACATTGGCTTGTATGCTTTCTTATTTTGCTGCAGGCATGAATTTATTTGATGCCATTAACCATGCAATGAGTACAGTAGCAACAGCTGGTTTTTCAACGCATGATGCTTCTTTTGGCTATTTTTCTGATAAACCAGCCATCTTAATTATTTCAACAATCTTCATGTTGCTTTCTGCTTTACCCTTCGTACTTTATGTTAAATTAGTCCTTCCTGGACACTCCAAACGCTTCCTTGACCCACAAGTGATTGTTTTTCTCCATATCGTTCTCCTTTTCAGCTTTGCTTTAGCGGCATGGCTACGGTTTTATGATCATCGCGCGTTCCACTTGATTTTCCTTGATGTCATTTTTCACCTTTCATCCATTATTAGTACCACAGGTTATAGCGCTGAAGATTATCAACTTTGGGGACCGTTTGCGCTTGGAATTTTCTTCATTGTTTCTTTTACAGGCGGATGTGCTGGTTCTACTTCTGGTGGCATGAAAATCAATCGCCTCATTATTCTTTGGCGTATTACACAAACAAATATAGAAAAACTTCTTTCTCCTAATGTCGTTGTAAAAGCGCGCTACGATCACTCAAATATATCAAATGATGTTGCTCAAGCCGTTTTGTTTTTTGTCTGTCTTTATATGTTTTGCCTTGTTATCGGCACTGCACTTTTGCTTACAACCGGTCTCGACTTTACCTCTGCCTTTACGGGGGTCTTAACCGCACTTTCAAATGTTGGTCCAGGCTTTGGAGATATTATTGGCCCCACTGGTAATTTCTCTACAATCAACGACCATGCTTTATGGATTTTAAGTTTTCTAATGTTAGCTGGACGCCTTGAAATCATAACAATATTCGTCCTTTTTATTCCCGCTTTCTGGCGTGAACAATTCTAATGCAGAGAGTATTTTATTCTACCATGATAAAAATTTACAAGATAAAAAGGTGTGAACAGTATGCATCATAATATTCACCCCTTACTCAATCCACTGAAGATTTTCTAAAATTTCCATACAAATCATCATATCAATGATATAAAAATAATTCAACAAAAACAATCAAATACCAATATTTTCAAAGCCATAACATATAAAACTTCACTTTATTGATCTTCTTTATCAAATAAAGTGGACGCATAGAACATTCTTTTTTACGAATAATCTCTCATGCAAAAAATATGAATATTTGCTGATAAAAGTGTTTTTTCTCTTTAATAGAGTTACCTCCTTATAGAAAAAAATGCTATTATATTACGAGCTCACAAGCTTATAAAAAAACATCTCACAGTACTCATCACCCCCATTCCACGACAGCCTTCATGAAAGATATAAAATGGGCACCATCATTTTTACTTAAATAATAATAAGGTGCAAGTCGGTACTACAAAATAAGATATAAATTAGTACCACCATATTATTTTTTTTCTGTTAATGTCGTAACAGCCTGCATTTCAGACAATTTATAAGAAATCTCTTTACACCTTGTCTTCAATAGTTTTTATCCACCACATGCCTTCTTCCGATTGTGATGTGCTAGAGGATAGCTCTCCTTGATTTAATATCAACAGATTTGACATAAGAAAATCTTACGCTACTCAAAGCTCTTATTCAAATTTAAAAGGTAAATTATCTATAAAAATCATATATATATATTAATCTTAAATCCATCTTATCATGAATTTATTGAAAATATGTACGACTATTTTATCCATGGAGATAGCATCATTATCTTTTTAAGACAAGAAAACGTTTTTTTGCTATCTATTTAAGTCTTACAAAACGAACAATATCAGTACGACACCGTATAAGATAGTGCATAAATCCCCAGACTTGAGTTAAAGCATTATTTTCTTATTCTAAAACATCAATGAATAAAAGTAGCTTTCCTCTCTCCTAGTATGCTTTATCATAAACTACATATCGCTCTCAAGCGTATACATTTTTAATCTTTTATCCAAAATTTTGAGAACTTCTTATAGCGTTCTACTAAAGACAATATAAATTTTGTAAAATAACAGTTATATCATTGAGCTGTTTTCTTGATGACTATGAGAAACCTTTAAGGAAAATACTTTTTATCATCCCTCAAGAAGATTTTTGATATCATATCAAAGTGTTTTTTCCGCAAACAGTTCTTTGTAAACACTTTCAATCTTGCTTGCCTCTTTTTCCAAAGGAAAGTGAGTACGAACATGGGTTAAAGCTTTCTTTCCGGCTGCCAATGTTTTTTCCACATCAGAAAAATAAGGTTCAATTGCTGCGGTTAAAGCCGAACCATCTCCTGCTTTTACAACTGTTCCTGTCGCTTCTACAACCAATTCTTTATAAGCTCCTGCATCACTCGTTACAACCGCAACCTGTGATGCCATTGCTTCTAATGGCGTTAAACCGAAACCTTCTGTACGAGAAGGTGCAACATAAAGTGTTAAACGACGATACCACAAAGGGATGTCCAGAATCTCACCAAGAAAAATAATGCGATCATCCAGACCAGCTTTAGCAATCTTTTGGCGTAACTCTTTTTCAAAATGATAATATTGCTCTGTCGTACGACCAGCGATAAGTGCTGTCCATTCGGGGTAATCAGGCAATAATGCTATCATGGCATCAACAAATAAATCTGTTCCCTTTGAGTAGCGCAGACGCCCAAAACATCCTACCGCATATTTTCCTGGAAATCCTGTCGAAGAAAAGCAATCATCAAAAGTCTGTGGTGGAGTAAAACGCCTCACATCCACCCCATGCATAATAACCTTATGAGGCACTTCTAGATAAGCGCCCGTACGTGTACTGGTAGCTATAACCCTATCCATACAGCGAATCAACCATTTGGTAAAAGGCTTATGATGACGTTGTGAAGCCGAAGTAAAGATGAGTTTAAGCTTCATTCGCAAAACATCGCGTAAAAAGATCCCACAAAGCATCTCAATATTGCGTCGTGCATGCCAAATACGAAATGGCTTCCCTTTCGGACTTTTCCAAAGTCCGAAAAGGTCCCTAAAGGCAAGAGCCGGTAAAGTTTGTGGTAAACCAAACCCCAAAGTGGATATACGCATACCCTGTTCGCGTTGCATTGGAATAAGCTGAATAATCGTAGATGTTACTCCCGACAAACGCCTTTTAAAGTGAGGCGCAATAACCTCAGTTTCGTCCAAAGATACACGCATAATAATCCATATGTTATTTAGATGTACTGAACCTTAATGATCTCATAATTATGCGCACCACCTGGTGCATTCACCTCAATCACATCACCTTCTTGCTTGCCAATAAGTGCACGTGCGATAGGCGAAGAAATAGAGATTTTACCAACCTTTACATCAGCTTCTTGATCTCCTACGATCTGATACACTTTTTTTTCTTCAGTGTCCTCATCCAAGAGTTTAATGGTTGCGCCAAATTTTATTTTGTCACCTGAAAGACGCGAGACATCTATAACTTCTGCTCGCGCGATATAATCTTCAAGCTCATTTATACGCCCCTCATTATGACTTTGCGCTTCTTTAGCTGCATGATACTCAGCATTTTCGGATAAATCACCATGCGCACGCGCTTCAGAAATTGCTTCAATAATTCGCGGACGCTCCTGTTGTTGACGCCAACGCAACTCTTCTTTAAGACTCTCAAAACCAGCTGTAGTCATCGGAACTTTTTCCATAATCCGTCCCTTTCTATTACACGGAAGGTTTAATAAAAATACAAAAAACGGCTTCCAAAATTACTTTTGGAATCCGAAAACTACGATCTTTTTTATTATATAGTACAGTATCGCTGTTTTCCATACAAAAATAAATAAAGGAAACAAAACATGCACAAATAGTGATTAAAACATCTCATTTTGGTGTTTAAAACGTTAAACTTCACTATTCTCTTTAAAAGTGTCCTAAAGAAGAAAGAATTGTATTTTTTTCTGTTTTATCATAATCTAGTAAAAGAAATCATATGGGATATGAAGAGAGAAGGATAGAAAATCTCTAAAGAAATTCTTTACAGAAAAATGAAAAAAATCGTCATTTTTTTTATGTTTGGCTCTTTCTTTTTAGCCACAACAATATCAGAGGCAGCAGATGCTTTTGTTACGAGAAATCTTAATTTTAGAACAGGTCCCAGCACTCAGTATGCGCTTTGCGGCTTAATCTCTGCTGGAGAATTGGTTTTTGTTAAAAACTGTGAAGGAAATTGGTGCCATATCCGATATAACACTCAAATAGGTTGGGTGTCATCTCGTTATCTTTCATTTAAAGATGGAAACGATCTTTATCACACATATACAATGTCTTTAGTGCCCAAACATACCGATTGTTCTCCATAACAGCCATAATAACTTATGCCCTCTTGAATATCATCATGGCAAAAATGCAATAGTGTCCACGAACAACCACAAATATACCCCCTCCAAAGAAATACTTCAAAGAACTCTTCTCATAAAAAACTTGATCAATATCCTAATGAAAGCTCTAATAAACCAAAATAAATCTGTTCAATAACGTTTTGCTGTTGTCGTAATAAATTTGTAAAATTAGTATTTTCTTTAAAATCACCAACACTTTTCTATCAAAGGATACAACAATGAAAAATGGTGTTACTGCAACAGTAGAAGCTCTTTCTGCTCTCATTGCTTCAGGTAATCCTCTTTTTAAGAATGGCGCGTTATGGACACCTCACCGCCCTGTTCGTCCTGAAAAGTCTGAAGGTGGTATTCCATTTCAACTCGAAACATCTTTTAAACCCGCGGGAGATCAACCTCAAGCCATAAAAACTCTGGTTGAGGGAATTCAAAAAGATGAACGTACACAAGTGCTTTTGGGTGTTACCGGCTCAGGAAAAACCTATACAATGGCCAATATCATTGAAAAAACACAGCGTCCAGCTTTAATCTTAGCACCAAATAAAACTCTAGCAGCGCAGCTTTACGGTGAATTTAAAAGTTTTTTTCCCCATAATGCCGTCGAATATTTTGTTTCCTATTATGACTATTATCAGCCAGAAGCCTACGTTGCACGCTCTGATACCTATATTGAAAAAGAATCCTCAATTAATGAACAAATCGACCGGATGCGTCATGCTGCAACACGCGCCGTCTTAGAGCGTGATGACGTTATTATCGTCGCCTCTGTCTCCTGCATCTACGGAATTGGTTCCGTAGAAACCTATACGGCCATGACCTTCCAAATAGCAAAAGGGGACAAACTCAATCAACGAACACTCTTGGCTGATTTAGTCTCTCAACAGTATTATCGACAAGATATCAATTTCATTCGTGGTTCCTTTCGTGTACGAGGGGATACAATCGAAATTTTCCCTGCCCACCTCGAAGATCGTGCTTGGCGTATTTCGCTCTTTGGCGATGAAGTGGAAACAATTACGGAATTCGATCCTCTCACCGGACAAAAAACAGGCGATCTTCAATCGATTAAAATTTATGCCAATTCACACTATGTAATACCGCGACCAACACTCAATCAAGCAATGAAAGCCATCAAAATGGAACTCGTTCAACGCCTCGATGAGTTGAACGCAGCTGGACGTCTTTTAGAAGCACAACGTTTAGAACAACGTACAATTTTTGATTTAGAAATGTTAGAAACCACCGGCTCATGCGCCGGAATAGAAAATTATTCACGTTATTTAACAGGACGAAAACCCGGAGAACCACCACCAACCTTGTTCGAATACATTCCAAATAATGCTCTTGTTTTTATCGATGAAAGCCACGTAACCATTCCCCAAATTGGGGGCATGTACCGAGGTGACTTTCGTAGAAAAGCAACACTAGCAGAATATGGTTTTCGCCTCCCTTCTTGTATGGATAACCGTCCTTTGCGCTTTGAAGAATGGGATGCTATGCGCCCACAAACGATTGCTGTCTCCGCAACACCTGGACGCTGGGAAATAGAACAATCTCACGGCACTTTTGCGGAACAAGTTATTCGCCCAACAGGGCTTGTTGACCCACCAACAGAGGTTCGTCCAGCCAAAAATCAAGTCGATGATGTTGTGAATGAAATTCGTAAAACAATTCAAAAAGGCTACCGTACATTGGTGACAGTTCTCACAAAGCGTATGGCTGAGGACTTAACTGAATATCTCCACGAACAAGACATTCGTGTACGCTACATGCATTCTGACATTGATACATTAGAACGCATTGAAATTCTACGCGATCTTCGGCTTGGCACCTTTGATGTCCTCATCGGTATCAACTTGCTCCGAGAAGGCTTAGATATTCCAGAATGTGGTTTTGTTGCCATTCTAGATGCCGATAAAGAGGGCTTTTTGCGCTCTGAAACTTCCCTCATACAAACAATCGGACGTGCTGCACGTAACGTAGATGGCCGTGTTATCCTCTATGCAGATACGATCACTGGTTCCATAGAACGAGCCTTACAGGAGACACAAAGACGTCGACAAAAACAAATAGCCTATAATGAAGAACACCATATCACACCGAAAAGTATCAAAAAAAATATCGGAGATATTCTCAATTTAGGCGATGAAAACAACCATGTTCGTACAAATATCCCTGATGTTATCGAGAAAAAAAATATAGTTGGCAACAATTTAGCATCTCATATTAAACACCTTGAAAAATTAATGCATGAAGCAGCTGCTGATCTTAATTTTGAAGAAGCAGCGCGACTTCGCGATGAAATCAAACAATTACAAAAGATAGAACTAGAGCTCGCAGAAAATCCCTTAACACATCATAGCGAACAATCCACCCATGAGCCCGTGTTACAACAAAGTCTTTTCTCCAAACCAGACCTTGCACACATGGGACCAACCATGGACACTGGTATTTTGGAAAATCAAAAAGGAAAATCTCGTAAAAACACCCCTAATCAAGCAACAATAAAACGAAAAAAACGCAATCAATGAAGGAGTAAGAAATTTCAAACCGCATAAAATAATCTTCAGCTCTTCTAAAAAAGACTAAGGTTCAAAAGCAAACAGCATTATCCGAAAAATAGACAACCTCCAACATCAAGGGTGCTCCAATTTGTCTAAAACAACATAAGAAAGAACATTTTACAAAAAATTCCAAAATATATTATTTTATACAGTTATACTCTGATATTTAACTCAATATTATCGATCCTTACAAAAAAATATTCAAATAGGTCACTGTTCTATAACACAAATAAAGTAAAATAAGACTTTCTCATAGAACCATAAGACTATGATAAAAAATGATAACTTTGTATTCATACACCTATTGTTCAATTCATATTGTACCAAACAATAAAAAAGTACCAATAAATAAAGATTTTATATCCCATAGTAAAAAATCGGGTACTCTCAATACAAATTTATTAATTAACCTCAAGCAGAGTACATTAATTGAAATCAAAATTCTGTTATGATTTTATTGTACTGTCTCCGTGGTAGATTTAACTAAATGAATTTTTATTTTTTTGTCACAATAAAGTCCAAAATTGTTCAGGCTCTATTCAGTTTGAAACGTGTAGGATGTGAAAAATACGAATTTACACAAGGAGCATCATTATGAAAAAAGTGATCAGGTTAGCGGTATTATCAGCAATGTCAACTGTGACCGTTTTGATGCCGCTAAATGCAACGCTTGCGAATATGGCATGGAATCGTAGTGACTCTATCTCGAGAGAAATAGATGATATGATGAGGAAGATGCGTAAAGAAACAGATGATGCGATAAGGGAAATAAGGAAGAAAGCTGATATCCCGCCTTGCGGTTTTTCTCGCTCCCATTGTTCTGATAGAAAACGTGGCTTTTTTTCTGATGATTTCCAAAAGTTTGTTGATGATTTCCACAAGAGTTTTGAAGACGGCAAAAGAAGATTTAAAGCCGAACATGAAAGGTTTGTAGCCAAACATAGTAAGACGGAACAACAACACCATCATCACCACCACCACCATTATCATTATATTGAAAACAAAACGTATCATTACGTCGAGCGCAAAAAAACAAAACACCGTAATGTTCATATAGAAAACTCAGGAGATGCTGTAGTAATGGGTATTCTTGGTCTTGCAACAGGTACGATTCTTGGTACAGTTTTAAAAAAACCAGAACAGCCACAAGTTGTTTATCAAATAGTACCACAAAATCAAATTGTATATCAACAGGTTCCACAAGAACAGATAATTTATGAAGCTCCGCAAATGGTGAAATATGAGCCAGTACAACAATCATGGGAATCTGATTGGCTTAACTATTGCAAGAAAAAATACCGTTCTTTCAACCCTAAAACAGGAACTTTCCGAGACCGTAATGGTTTGGAACACGTTTGTTATGCCCCAATAAATTAACTTCTGTTCCGCCCTACTAAAAAGTCTTAAATGGCACAAAAAAACGCTTCAAAGCGTTTTTTTGTTTGCTCATATATTAAAATCTTGAAGAAAAGGATTATTTTGGCGCCCATAGCCTATGCTACTTTTGGGACCATGCCCACAAATAAAACAAACATCATCGCCTAAGGGTAAAACTTTTTCTCGAAGAGATTGCATCAATTTTTCATAGGAACAGAAGGGGAAGTCCGTACGTCCAATAGAACCACGAAAAAGAACATCACCCAAGAGGGCTAAGCGCTCTTTTTCATTGAAATAAATAACATGACCAGGGGAATGTCCTGGGGTGTGAAAAACCTTAAACACATGTCCAGCAAAATGAACACACTCACCATCTTCTAACTATATCGAACAACGCACCATAATGCTTTCGGGTGTAAGCCATGATTTAAGAACCATTCTCACCCGTTTTAAACTTCAACTAGCGTTAGCAAATACTGACTTTGATATTAAGCCGCTTGAGCAAGATGTGAGCGACATGCAAAATATGTTAGAAAATGACCTTGCTTTTGCCCGTAGTGAAGGAAGTGAGTATATTAAAACTTTTGATTTAAATGCTCTTATGCAAAAATTCTCTACCGATGCGCATCTTCACAAACGTCAATTTTCCTACACCATTGAAAGCCCTACACAAATACAAGTACGCCCCCATGCCTTCACGCGTCTCATCAGCAATCTTGTATCAAAAGCATTTTGTCATGCTAATACTGTCAAACTAACAGCCATATCCCAACAAGAATCTTTCATCATAACTATTGATGATGATGGACCTGGGATTCATAAAAATATGCGCACAGAAGTCTTTAAGCCATTCTTTAAACTTGATAAAACACAAAATCAAGATGCGAGTAGAGCAGGACTCGGCCTTTCTATTGCTCAAGATATAGCACGTAGCCATGGAGGCAATATTCAATTGGATGATAGCCCTCTAGGGGGCTTACGCGCTATTATTGATGTCCCCCTTTAGCAATTTTTCTTGTTAAACCACGTTATAAAAAAATCCCTAAAACTATCAAAACATGCCAAAAACACTTCTAAAACCTAAATGAGCACAAAAAAATTAAAGAGAATGTTTCCCATATATCAAAAAAAGTTCCCGCAATATATTATCTTATACAGTTATAATCTGATATCGAACTCAATATTTAACCTCACAAGAGAGTAGTCAAACAGGACTGTATTCTATCACACAAATAAGATTTTATCTTAGCACCATAAGCCTATAATAAAAAACGATAACTTTTATTCATACACCTATTGTTTAATTCATATTGTATCAATTAATAAAAAAGTACTCATCAATAAAGAATTTATAACCAATAGTAAAAAATCTGCTGCTCTCAATACAAGCTGCTGAATTAACCTTAAGAATATTACATTAATTGAAATCAAAATTTTGTCATGATTTTATTTTACTGTACCGGCAATGTTTTAACTAAATGAATTTTTATTTTTTTGTCACAATAAAGTCCAAAATTGTTCAGGCTCTATTCAGTTTGAAACGTGTAGGATGTGAAAAATACGAATTTACACAAGGAGCATCATTATGAAAAAACTCTTCAGATTAGCGGTATTATCAGCAATGTCTACTGCAACCGTTTTGATGCCATTAAATCCAACGCTTGCAGATATGGCATGGTATCATAGCTATGATATGAGGAGGGAGGCTGGTTTACCAGCTCACAATTTTAGCTCCCATTTTTCTCATAGTGAACATCGCTCTTTTGATAATCCCCACAAGCGTCATTATGTTAGCCATAAATGGGGAGCACAACAACACCATCATGTTGAACACAAGACATATCATTATGTCGAGCGCAAAAAGACAAAACACAGTAGTATTAATATAAATAACTCAGGAGAAGCTTTAGCAATGGGCATTCTTGCTCTTGCAGCAGGTGCACTTCTCAGCAAAATTTTTAAAAAACCAGAACAGCCACAAGTTGTTTATCAAACCGCACCACAGCATCAAATTGTATATCAACAGGTTCCACAAGAGCAGATAATTTATGAAACTCCGCAAACGGTGGAATATGAGCCAGTACAACAATCATGGGAGTCTGATTGGCTTCAATATTGCAAGAAAAAATACCGTTCTTTCAACCCTAAAACAGGAACTTTCCGAGACCGTAATGGTTTGGAACACGTTTGTTATGCCCCAATAAATTAACTTCTGTTCCGCCCTACTAAAAAGTCTTAAATGGCACAAAAAAACGCTTCAAAGCGTTTTTTTGTTTGCTCATATATTAAAATCTTGAAGAAAAGGATTATTTTGGCGCTCATAGCCTATGCTACTTTTGGGACCATGCCCACAAATAAAACAAACATCATCGCCTAAGGGTAAAACTTTTTCTCGAAGAGATTGCATCAATTTTTCATAGGAACAGAAGGGGAAGTCCGTACGTCCAATAGAACCACGAAAGAGAACATCACCCAAGAGGGCTAAGCGCTCTTTTTCATTGAAATAAATAACATGACCAGGGGAATGTCCTGGGGTGTGAAAAACCTTAAACACATGTCCAGCAAAATGAACACACTCACCATCTTCTAACCATTTGTCAGGAATACAGATGCAAGCATCAGTGATGCCATAATTTTTTGCGCTTTCGCTCACAGCATCCATCACAGGCTTATCATCGCGATGTGAACCGATAATTTTTACATTAAGCGCTTCTTTCGCTTGCATTGCTGCTCCTACATGATCAAAATGACCATGTGTTACCCAAATAGCCTCAACAATAACACCATTCTTTTCGATTACGTCTTGAATCCGCGGCCAATCACCACCAGGATCAACGAGAACCCCCGTTTTACATTCACTATCAAAAAGCAAAGTGCAATTTTGTTGGAATGTCGTAACGGGAATAATATGTATATTAAGACTACCCATAATATCCTTTTCAAAAGTAACTTTTTTAAATTTATAAATAAAACTTTCTCTCCTTTAAGGTAAAGGTGCTGCTCGACAGCTTTATACAACTTATGTAAACTTGCATTTTGTGTAAACTAAATTTTTATCAAGGTTTTTTTAAGAATGACCAATCACGTTCAAGTTTTGTGTGACGATGCCCCTCACCTTCTTGTGATTGATGACGATACTCGTATTCGCAATCTTTTATTTCAGTTTCTCATTAAAAATGGATTTCGTGTTTCAGTTTCAGCCAATGCGAATGAAGCAAGACGACTGTTGGCAAGTTTAGATTTTGATCTTCTTATTGTTGATGTCATGATGCCTAGCGAAAACGGTATTGATCTCACTCATTCACTCCGCCAAACAAAAGATGTTCCTATCTTGATGCTAACAGCTTTATCAGAAATAGACAATCGTATCCGTGGATTAGAAGCAGGGGCCGATGATTATCTGTCTAAGCCGTTTGACCCTCGTGAACTTCTCCTTCGCATCAACGCCATTTTACGACGTGGTTTTCCCCTTAGCCAACCTAAAATTGAGCAAATCGTTTTTGGTCCTTATATATTTTCAATTTCACGACGCGAACTCAAAAAAGGAGGAGAAATTATTAAATTAACAGATAAAGAACAAGAAATGATGGTCATGTTTGCCGAAAATGCAGGCGATACAATTCCGCGCCATAAATTCGCGACAGATGACAGCAATATAAGTGAACGTGCCATTGATGTGCAGATAAACCGCCTTCGTCGTAAGATCGAAAAAAACCCAGCACTGCCTATATGGCTCCAAACCGTGCGAGGAATAGGGTATAAACTCTCTATTGAATAGGCACAAGAATGATCAAACCTTTAAGATTTTTTCTTCGATGGTTAACGAAAAAAATGCCTAAACGGCTTTATGCTCGCTCTTTAATCATTATTATCGCTCCCATGGTGCTTCTGCAAACGGTCATTGCTTATGTCTTTATGGAACGCCATTGGCAAATGGTAACTGAGCGTCTTTCAACGGCTGTCGTGCATGATATTTCAGCCATTATTGATATTCTTGAAACATATCCCCAACAAGATAACTATGAAGATATAAAGCGTATTGCACAACAACGTATGGGATTAAATATTTCTATTCTATCTCCTACCTCCTTACCCCCTCCAGGACCTAAGCCATTTTTTGCAATTCTTGACTATTTTTTAAGTGAAGAAATCACCCGCCAAATTAACCGTCCCTTCTGGATTGATACCGTAGGAGATTCTGATCTTGTTGAAATCCGTATCCACCTTGGTCACAACATCTTACGCGTCTTTGCTCCACGCAGCCAAGCCTATGCTTCCAATACTGCTATTTTTTTAAGCTGGATGGTAGGAACAGCTCTTGTTTTATTGCTGATAGCAATTTACTTCTTGCGCAATCAAATCAAACCGATTCAACAATTGGCTGAAGCAGCAGAAAGCTTTGGACGCGGTCGTCCTTTACCAAAAGGTTTTCAACCACAAGGAGCTGATGAAGTCCGTCGTGCAGGCATCGCTTTTTTACGCATGCGTGAACGTATTGAACGCCAAATTGAACAACGTACCATGATGCTCTCAGGAGTAAGTCATGATTTAAGAACCATTCTTACACGCTTTAAACTTCAGCTGGCATTAGTAAATACTGACTTTGATATTAAACCGCTTGAGCAAGATGTAAGTGACATGCAAAATATGTTAGAAGATTATCTTGCTTTTGCTCGTGGTGAAGGAAGTGAAAGTGTCAAGACTTTTGATTTAAATGCTCTTATGCAAAAATTCTCCACCGATGCTCGTCTTCACAAACGTCAATTTTCTTACACCATTGAAGGTCCTACAGAAATACAAGTACGTCCCCGTGCTTTCACACGCTTAGTCAGCAATCTTGTAACAAATGCATTTTGTTACGGCACGACTGTTAAACTAACCGCTAACTCTCAACAAGAATCTTTTATATTGATAATCGATGATAATGGACCTGGAATTCATGAAGATATGCGCACAGAAGTTTTTAAGCCATTCTTTCGACTTGATAAAGCGCGAAATCAAGATGCAAGTGGAACAGGACTTGGTCTTTCTATTGCTCAAGACATAGCACGCAGCCATGGTGGCAATATACAATTAGACGAGAGCCCACTCGGGGGAGTGCGCGCTATTCTTGATGTCCCCCTATGAGCAATATTTCCGCAAACCGTCTGTAAAAATAACAGACTGTATATTTTAGGCATTCCCTACAGTTTCAAACAAAGTGTACTGTAGTGCCTTGTAAGCACTTTCTCCCGACAAAGCAACCATCTGAAATGCAACATAATGGCTTTCACAGGCTTTAAGTGCATGTATCAACAATGTTTCAACCTGTATATGAGATGGATGCATCCCACCAGCCAAAAGAAGACCTTGTCGATAAATGACTGAATTATTCCTTTGCCAGTAATCAAAATGTCCCAACAACAACTTTTCATTAATTGCTAGCAATAAGCGCTGTATTTCAGCTGTTCGAGCATTTTTAATAGAGAGATCAAACGAACAAGCTAAATGAAGTGCTTCATGCTCTTCCATCCATGAAAAAGCAAGACGATAGTTTGCGCGTTTTCCTTCCACACAAACGCTAATTTCATCTTGTGCATCCCGCTCAAACGACCAATCATATTCACAGGCAATCTGTTCGATAAAGTCAACAGGGTGCTCTTTTCTTTCTGTGGCGCAAAATGCAAGCCTCATCACAATCCTCAATCATCTTAAAACATTGTCAACAGAATATAAAACGTCTAAACTGTAACAATATTTTGCTACAATCAGAACCTTTACACCAAACAAATACACATAAAAACATCGACAGTACACAAACACCCAGAACACAATCGCGCTGTTTAGGGCAACCTGATAGTCATAAAACGAATCATCAAGTCTTTTCAGTGTATTGATACAATTTCATAGCGCCAGCCCCCCTGATTCAAAAAAATGTATTTTACCCAAAAAAAAATCAAAAATAAACAAATGCTCCGCTCTAACAGACTCAAGATTAAGCATTTTTTAGTTTCACGCATCACATTGAAAAATTGGGGATATTTTTTGAAGATTCTTTTTTTAAGAAACTATTTTACTTTTTTATGTCTGCGTTTTTTTAATCATCTTTCTTTAAATCATCAAGGCGCCTTTTCAAATCAGCATTATCAGCATGGATTTTCAGCACCATCTCCTTAAAAGTCTCAAACTCTTCGCGAGAAACAAGATCAAGCTTGTTTGCTATCTTTTCAGCCTGCACACGAAAAGCTGTTCCAGCTTCACGTCGTATGCCTTGCGCAACGTCAGCAGCATCCGTTGCTAATTTTGCTAATTCATCAAGAATACGATTTGATCCATTACGCATAACATTTTTCCTTAAATTTTAATTATTGACGCACGCATTATAGCGTATTCTCATAACATTTAGATACTGTAATTTGTTCCTTTTACTCTATATTTTACATACTATGTAGACTTTTCATAACGATTTTGTTTAAGATTTTTTAATATTCCTTTATCACCATATTTTTTACCGCGATAAATCAGTGGAAATCTATCTCCCTTTCTGACTAGCCTCCCTACTGACTTGACCATTGTGCATTCATCTGTCATTTCTGACCATCAGAGTCACTTCATATTCATCTCGTATAATGTAAAATGCTTAACTCATGAACAATCTGTCTTGTCCAGCCATTGCTTTTCCGTCTTTCCTTGATCCTGTCATTATCCAGCTAGGTCCCATAGCACTTCATTGGTATGGACTTGGTTACGTACTGGGTATTCTTTTTGCTTGGTGGTATGCGCAAAAATTATTAAAAAAAACATCTCTATGGTATAGAGACCACCCTCCTATGGATAAAGAAAAGATCGGAGATTTTGTTGTCTGGTCTGCCATAAGTGTTGTTATCGGAGGGCGTTTAGGACAAGTTCTTGTATGGGATCCCATTTACTATTTTAACCATCCAAGTGCTATCATTGCCGTATGGGATGGGGGAATGTCCTTTCATGGCGGACTTATTGGTATTATCATTGCTATGATCTGGTTTGCCCGTAAAAATTATATTAACATACGAGCCATGTTTGATATCATTGCTGCAGGTGCTCCTATTGGTATCGGCATTGTACGAATCTGCAACTTCATCAACCAAGAGTTATGGGGCAATATCACTACACATCCTTGGGCTGTTTGTTTTCCTCTCGATCCTTACTATTTACCGCGCCATCCAAGCCAGCTTTACGAAGCATTTATGGAAGGATTTCTTCTCTTCATCATCTTGTGTCTTCTTATTTTTGGGTTCAAAGCATTAAAGCGTCCCGGTGCTGTATCAGGAACATTTATTATAGGCTACGCAGTAGCACGCAGCATTTCTGAAGTTTACCGTGCGCCTCAAGAAGATCCAGAATGGTTTTCGACACTTTTCCATTCTACTGGTTTTACCTATGGCATGGCTTTATCTCTTCCCATGCTTCTTTTAGGGGGTTATCTTCTTCTCCACGCCTTTAAATATAAATCGACAGAAAATGGCCAATCTAAAAGAAAAAATTAAAGAAATTATTGTCCTTAATGGACCAATCACTGTTAGCCAATATATGACGTTGGCACTTACAGATCCTCAGTTTGGTTATTATCAAACACAAACACCTTTTGGACGTGATGGTGATTTCATTACAGCACCTGAAATAAGCCAATTATTTGGAGAGATGATTGGCATTTGGACTCTTGCGAGCTGGAAAGCTCAAGGTTGTCCTCATCCTTTTATCCTCGCTGAGATAGGTCCAGGACGTGGAATTTTGATGGATGACATTTTGCGAACCATCCAAAAGCTTTCTACAAGAGCATTTAATGCTGCTGAAATTTTTCTGATCGAAATAAGCAAAAAACTTGCAAAAGAACAAAAAAAGCGCCTTTGCTCTTATCAAAAACAAATCCATAGCATTGAAAATTTTAATCAAATTCCTTCAAAACCTCTCTTCCTCATTGCTAATGAATTTCTCGATACACTCCCTATCAACCAATATATTAAAGTCAATGGAGAATGGAAAGAGCGCTGCATTACAGTCAATCAAAATGGAGATTTCATCTTTATTGCTGCCCCGCATAAACTTCCCTCTTCTTGTCTACAAACCTATTGTTCTAAAGTGCCTGACGGAACAATTTTTGAACATGCCCCTTTACGGCATCAATTCATGCAACAAATCAGCCACCATTTAGTGCAAGTGACAGGTTCTGCTTTACTTATCGACTATGGTGCTTGTGAGCTTGCCTTTGGCGATACCTTGCAAGCACTCTCAAAACATAGATTTCGTGATGTTTTTGATGCCCCTGGTGAACATGATTTAACATCCCATGTTGATTTTTCTTTTTTAAAAAACATAGCTCTTGAACAGGGCTGTTTTGCTGAAATCTTAGAGCAAGGAGAATTTCTTTTTAAAATGGGGCTACTGGAGCGCGCAAACCAGCTTGGAGTTGGCAAAAGTGCTCCTTTGCAAGACAAAATCCGCCAAGACATCGAACGGCTCGCTGGTCCAGATCAGATGGGAAAATTATTTAAAGTTTTACATTTCAGTGATAAAAACATCTCCATACCTCCTCAATTTTGATGATCGGCGCTTTTGTCAATAAGCACATCATTATCTGAAATATTCATTGACAAATATGAACATCTCCATCCTCATTTCAAATAATCTCCATAAGGAACTTTTATGAAATCTATCCCTCATCCCATTCTTGCAAAAAATCTTTCTACTTTACACACCCATGGGATAAAACATGGATTTTTTACACGTGAAGGTGGTGTTTCAAAAAATCTTTATCATAGTCTTAATGTTGGGAAAGGTTCAAATGATCAGCTTGAATATATTGTACAGAATCGTCTTTTGATCGCCAATTACTTTTCTATTGAGGCGCAAAATTTAGTCACAGTCAATCAAATACACTCCTGTAACGTTGTCGTAGCTCATCAAGCAATTATCGGTGCACCTCCTCAAGCTGATGCTCTGGTTACGACCACCCCAGAACTCGTTATTGGGGTTCTTACAGCAGATTGCGGACCCATTCTGTTTGCTGATCCACAAGCTGGAGTCATCGCTGCAACTCATGCTGGCTGGCGTGGAAGCTTAAATGGAATTATCGAGAAAACAATTGCTGTTATGGAAAAACAAGGAGCCAAAAGACAATCAATAACAGCAGTCCTTGGACCTTGTATTGGCCCTTATCACTACGAAGTAACAAATGAATTTTACGACCAATTTATTGATTACCACAGCAAATACCAAAAATATTTTTTAAAAACAGACAAAATAAATCGCTTTTATTTTAATCTATGGGCATTTATTATAAACCAACTCAAAGAAGCAGGCGTTAATGCTTCTTGTGTAGAGCTTTGTACCTATCAAGATGAACAGCGTTTTTTCTCCTATCGCCGTGCAATACACCGCAACGAACCCGATTACGGACGGCAAATTTCTGCTATTATGCTGAAAAACAAAAGATGAGCCCCTTTTATACTTGAGAACAATACCAAAACTGCAAAACTAAACTTTTTACCCAAATGTAAAAATAAATCCCATTGGACTTTGCTTTTTTCACAAAATTATCTACCAGCACATAAAATATGATAGCCTTCGCTGTGATCATTTTCAATGTTTGGTTATAATAATTGAAGGCAAGATGATACTTCTTTTTATTACTCCCCTTCATTCATCTTAAATATGAAACATTCCCCATATTGAAAGCATTTTTATAAAGTAATAACCAAAAAGATTAATCAATATGTATTTCTTTGCCGCATGGAGAAAAAACTTTGCTCTAAAAGTAACAAACTTTTGGAAAAAGAGAAAACATACTGCATAGCTCTTTAATAATAATCGATAAAATTGTAAGGCTTTTGTAATTGTTCTCTTGCAATTTAATAAAAAGAAATTAAAAACCGTGTCGCATTCCACCATGATAATTCAGAGGTTCTACTATGAAACTTTTCTGCGGAAATTCTAATCCACGCCTAGCTGAAGATGTTGCAAATTATTTGAACATCCCCTTAGGCAAAGCAACTGTAAAGCGCTTTGCTGATCAAGAAATTTTCGTAGAACTGCATGAAAATGTACGTGGCCAAGATGTTTTTGTTTTGCAATCTACATCCTATCCCGCAAATGATCATTTGATGGAATTGCTCATCATGATTGATGCCCTTCGTCGTTCTTCTGCACGTCGTATTACAGCTGTTATCCCCTATTTTGGCTATGCCCGCCAAGATAGAAAACCAGGACCACGGACTCCTATTTCTGCAAAACTTGTTGCCAACCTAATTACGGAAGCAGGGGCCCATCGTGTTTTAACATTGGACCTTCATGCAGGACAAATTCAAGGTTTTTTTGATATCCCTACGGATAATCTCTATGCTGTTCCTGTCATTTCTCGCGATGTCAAAGTGCATTATTCTCTTGAAAATGTTATCGTTGTTTCACCTGATGTGGGTGGTGTGGTTCGCGCGCGTGCGCTCGCCAAGCGCTTGAACAGTTTGCTCGCTATTGTGGATAAACGTCGCGAAAGCCCCGGTGAATCAGAAGTTATGAATATCATTGGAGATGTATCGGGAAAAGATTGCCTTCTGCTTGATGATATTGTTGATTCAGGTGGAACTTTATGCAATGCAGCAAGTGCTCTGCTTAAACATGGTGCCAATAGTGTCACGGCTTATATCACGCACGGTGTTCTTTCTGGTAATGCAATCGAACGAATTGCCAATTCAGAGATGAAAGAATTGGTTATTACAGATTCAATTATGCCAACACAAGCTATTGAGAAAACCCATAATATTCGTGTTTTGCCCATTGCCGACCTTATTGGAGAAGCAATAGCAAGGACAGCAGCAGAACAATCGGTTTCCAGCTTATTTGGTTAAAGTGGTTCCTTGGGGTCTCCCGGTGCTGTTTCAACACCAAGATCAGGAAATGCAACAATACGTTGACCACTAAAATGCGTGTGAATAACAATAAGTCCACGCTCTTCAAAGTAGGTTAAAAGTCGGCGTGCACGGCTTAAAGAATGAGTTCCATAAAGACGTGCTAAAAATGCATCAGATGGACATGGCTTTCCCCCTAATGCGGCCTGTGCCACATTCAAGAAGACTCCTTGAACATCTTCTTCCAAACTTTCTGATATCTGCAAAATATGTTTCCAATGTTCACTGACAGCCGTTTGTTCATCAACAAAAGCCTGAGCAATAGCCAATTTACGCCGAAATTGTGAAAGATTAAAAGGAACCTTTGACATACCATGGATACGGCAACGAACTGAAAAATCTTGATAAAGCACCGCTGTTGAACGATAAAAAGCCTCAGAATCCTCAAGAATTTCCCGAATAATATGTTCTGCTTGGCCGTCACGCTCAACATCAGAAAGTTCAGGAAATAAACTCAGGTTTTCTTCCAACAGCTCTTGTTTTTTATGCACTACCTCCTCTAACATCTCGTGCATTGATTTTTCCCTCATCGGCTCTCGTGTTTGTTTAAATGGCGTTAAAATTTCCTCTGGTGAAGCAGTAAAAACGAGCTCTTGCACATCATCCCGCTCTGTTGGAAGTGGCATTAATTTAGGACTAGAAGAGCGTGCCAAAGTTTCAACAGAACCGATAATGATTGGTAAGGGACGTCGTGATAAAGCAGGGCCTAAAGCTATAAAATTTCCCCGTTCAAGATCTCTAAACATTTCCGCTTGGCGACGCTCCATTCCCAAAAGATCAGCAGCGCGCACCATATCAATATCTAAAAAAGTCCGCCCTATTAAAAAGTTTGAAGCTTCAGCAGCAACATTTTTGGCAAGCTTAGCCAAACGTTGTGTCGCAATAACACCAGCAAGACCACGTTTACGTCCTCGACACATAAGATTGGTCATAGCGCTCAAAGAAATTTTACGCGCTTCATCAGAAACTTCTCCTGCTGCAGTTGGAGCAAACAATTGCGCTTCATCGACAACGACAAGCATAGGATACCAATAATCACGTTCCACATCAAACAGTGCCCCAAGGAAAGCCCCTACAGCACGCATCTGTTGTTCAGTATCCAAGCCTTCAAGATTAAATACCACTGAAACCCGATGTTGTCGAATGCGATGGGCAATACGAGTCAACTCTAATTCACTACGTTGAGCCTCTACAATAACATGACCAAATTTATCTGCCAAAGTTACAAAATCGCCTTCTGGATCAATTACACAATGCTGCACCCACTTAGCACTTTGCTCCAAAAGACGGCGTAAAAGATGTGATTTCCCTGAACCGGAATTACCTTGTACAAGAAGACGTGTCGCCAATAATTCTTCTAAGTCAAGAAGTGCTGGCATCGATTTATGCAAAGCACGATTCTCTGACATCTCACCCAAGGCAATCTCAACCTTCATAACATCTCCAGTGTTTGATTTTGAACATATCAGTGCCAGCACATATTGGTTGATTCTCCATCCACACCGCAATTTGTAACATTTCCTCCTTTTTAACGGTAGAAATCATCGATTTTTCCCACAACTCTTGCATCTATGAATAGTTTGAACTATAGAACAAACTTCTGCGTAGACACCCTTGGAGGCAACGTAGAATGGAGTGATCGCTGTTGGTTAGCGCATATCTTCATATCCATGCAAAAACTATTACTGTTTTTGAAGGATCTCCAATCATGTAAAAAGGACTTAAATTATGAGTAAAAGCTACACTCTTAAGGCCGAAAAACGCGAGCGGGTTGGTAAGGGGTCCTCCCGTGAACTTCGCCGCAACGGTCTTATTCCTGCTGTCATTTATGGTGAAAAACAACCACCCTTGGCAATAACAGTTCCCTATAAAGAAATTTTCTACAAAATTCATGCCGGTGGCTTTCGTACCACCATTGCAACGATTATTCTTGACAAGCAAAAAATTATGGTTTTGCCAAAAGATTATCAATTAGATCCCGTGCGTGACTTTCCCCTCCATGTAGACTTTTTACGCATTTCAGCAAAATCTGTTGTAGAAGTGAATATTCCTGTCCACTTCCTCAATGAAGATACGGCACCTGGACTTAAAAAGGGTGGTGTCCTCAATATTGTTCGGCACGAAATTGAATGTACAGCTCCAGCAAGTGCTATTCCTGAAGCTATTGAAATTGATCTCTCCAGCTACTCTATTGGTGATTCTATTCACATTTCAGCAGTGCAACTGCCAAAAGATGTGACTCCCATCATCCAAGATCGAGACTTTACCATTGCAACCATTGCAGCTCCTGCTGGCATGGATGTCAGCGATGAAACTTCTGAACAAGAAAATGATGAAGAAAACACGGAAACTTCATAAAACTCAAAAGGCGGGAATTTTTTCCGCCTTAATTTATGAGACATTACCCTTACTCATACTTTGACTGAAGATACACATGTGGCTTATTGCTGGTCTTGGCAATCCTGGTTTACAATATCAAAATAACCGCCATAATATCGGTTTTATGGCTGTTGATGCCATTTATCAGTCCTTCTCTTTTTCTCCATGGTCAAAGAAGTTTCAAGCAGAAATCTCCAATGGTTTCATAAATAATGAGAAAATTTTTCTTATAAAACCACAAACTTTCATGAATCTTTCTGGTCAAGCTATTGGCGAAGCTTTGCGATTTTATAAATTAGATTTGAAGAATTTGATCATCATTTATGATGAGTTAGACCTGTCACCGGGAAAAGTTCGTATAAAAATTGGTGGAGGAAATAATGGGCATAATGGCATTAAGTCTATTGATGCCCATTGTGGTACTGACTATTGTCGTATACGCATAGGAATTGGTCATCCTGGAAGCAAAGAACTTGTTCATCAGCATGTTCTGGGAAATTTCACCAAATCTGATCAAGAATGGTTATCCCCTCTCTTAGAGGCAATTGCAAAAAATATCGCTCTCCTTATAAAAGATGAAAAATCCCTCTTTATGAATGAAGTTTCACAAACGATAAAAAACAATCAAAACCATTGGCTTGCGTGTCCCAGTGGCGTGAAGAATATGGATAAGAACTCTTAAAAAAATCCTCTTATAAACTTTCTCAAAGGAAAAATCTGTTGGCAACGTGAGAAGCTAGAAAATAGAATCAGAATACAAGCTTGTATGCACTTTTGAAAAAGAAAGGCTTATTTTCTCTTTTAAGAAAAAGAGAAGATTGAACAGAAAACCAAAATACTTAAACGGCTCTCTCCAATCTTCTCCCCGAAATTAAAAAAATTCATTTGGCTGAATGGTCGACTGTAGCGGATCATAGCCATTTGATTGTTGACTATAAACTGTAGGAATACTCCTATTGTTTTGCAATACCACAACACGCGAACCAACGGGAACACGATCATAAAGATCGATAATATCTTGATTAAGCAAACGAATGCACCCACTTGAAATAGCACGCCCAATTGACCACGATTCGTGTGAACCATGAATACGGAAAAGTGTATCTTTCCCATTTTTGAACAAATAAAGTGCCCGCGCACCTAATGGATTATCGGGTCCTGGTGGCATGCCTTTCCCAAGATGTCCATAACGTTCTGGTTCTCGAGCCATCATAGCTGCAGTAGGAGCCCAATTTGGCCACCGACGCTTGCGCTGTATAACCCCCTCACCTTCAAATGCTAAACCTTCCTTACCGACCCCAATCCCATAACGCAAAGCTTTTCCATTTTCACCAATAAGGTAAAGAAAACACTCTTGCGTATCTACAACCAATGTTCCAGCTGGATAAGATGTATAATAAATCACTTCTTGTCGCCAATATTTTGGATCAATTGTCGCAAGATCAACAGCAGGTAACGAATAAGTCTCATTCGTTACAGGACCATACAAAGCCTGTATTTCTGGTGGAATGTATCGAACTTGTTGAAAAGAAACCGATGACATATCTGACTGATGTGTAGCACATCCAGCCAAAGCCAAAAGTGCTGCAATTAAAAAGGCACAACGAGATAACACTCTTCTATTTTCTCCGATTAATTATTTATGCAGATTTGCATACCATGAAAAACTTAGCACAATATTAACATTAATTCGAAGTTTTCTTATCCTTGAAACTAAGGAGAGAATTAAGATAAGAAGAACTAAGGTAAAAAAAGCAGATACCTGCTACTTTATACTTTTTTCTCACTTATCGCAAGGCAAGGACTATAACTCTTCTGAAAATATGCTATAAAAAAGAAGCTTTATCTTGACTATAAAATCAAACGAAAAGAAAGACTCTCATGGGCTTTAAATGCGGTATTGTCGGATTACCTAATGTTGGGAAATCAACTCTTTTTAATGCATTAACAAAAACAGCCACTGCACAGGCTGCCAATTATCCTTTCTGTACCATTGAACCCAATACCGGTGAAGTTGCTGTTCCAGATTTACGAATGGAAAAAATTGCATCAATCGCTGGTTCAAAAGAAATGATTCCTACACGCATTAACTTCGTCGATATTGCGGGGCTTGTGCGAGGAGCTTCAAAAGGCGAAGGTTTAGGAAACAAATTTTTAGCCAATATTCGCGAAGTCGATGCCATTGTCCACGTTTTACGCTGTTTTCAAAATGAAGATATTACCCATGTAGAGGGACGTATTGATCCTGTTAGTGATACAACAACGGTTGAAACCGAACTCATGCTTGCGGATCTTGAAAGTCTTGAGAGACGAATCATACAAATTCGTAAACGAGCAACCGGAAAAGACAAAGAAGCTCTCACAATTTTGCCTATTATGGAAAAAGCATTAAACATACTGCAACAGGGAAACCCTGTCCGGTTATTGCTCAAAGATATCTCTTCCGATGAACACCACATTCTTAAAAGCTTGAATCTTTTAACCTCCAAGCCTGTACTTTATGTTTGTAATGTAAGCGAAAATGACGCCGCTCATGGAAATAGCTTTACCCAAACAGTTGAAAAAATGGCAACAGAGCAAAATGCACAAAGCATTATCATTTCTGCTTCTATCGAAGCGGAAATCACACAACTGAGTGATGCTGAAGCATCAGAATATCTCAATGCTTTAGGACTCTTTGAACCGAGTCTCAATCGCCTCATTCGCGCTGGTTACCATTTACTTGATCTCATTACTTACTTCACCTGTGGGCCTAAGGAAACACGAGCATGGACAATTACGCGTGGTACAAAAGCTCCCCAAGCAGCTGGCGTTATTCACTCAGATTTTGAGCGCGGTTTCATTCGTGCCCAAACCATCAGCTACAATGACTATATTGCTCTGGGTGGAGAAAGCGGTGCAAAAGAAGCAGGAAAAGCCCGCGATGAAGGAAAAGAATACATTGTGCAAGATGGCGATATCATGTTATTTAAACATAATACTTAAATCTTCACTCTGTCTTAATAGTTTATCTTGAAAACTTTGGTAATAGCTCCCTGGAATCTTGTCGCAAAAGCTCTCAAGTGTTTTTAGAACAAAAAGACTGTTGCTAGCATATGATTATGATAGCAACAGTTTTATCCATTAAAGAATGAAAATATAAAATTAGCGTGTCCAACGCCCTTCGTATTTAAATGTTGGAGCGTCCTTTAAAGAATCTTTTGTCGCATTTGTAATGAGTTTCCATTTACCATAATCATTTGTCATCTGGATTGTTTCTGGAGAAACGACCACATAACTCTCGCCTATGCCAAGAAAACCACCAACAGCAATAACAAATCCTGCAATATTATTTTCACGTAAAATAATATCTTTTACTTCACCAATATTTTCATCTTCTATATTATATACATTGGCGCCTATAAGACTGGAAGCTACAAAATCCGTTGCTAAAGGTGTCACATAACGCACAGACTTATCTATCCCCACCTGTACAATACCCGTCGAAGAGATCATTTCAGGTTTTGAAGGCACTTCAAAAGACTGAGCATAAGTACTAGAAACCATCAAAATTGACATAAGAGTAGTACATGCAATTTTTTTCATTTTAACATCTCCATTTTTACTTTGCTTTTACTTTATAAAACCTCAATGCATCATAAAAAGATTTGTTCCTTATGCTCTTTATACTCTATACTCTTTCGAGTCTTGTCGCTTTACCCTTTTCTCTTTATTTCGTCTTTTATTTCTTTCTCTAACTCTTTTTCTAAACCACACCAAATACGATTTTTTAAAATATAAACAAGCCCTGCAAAAATGATTAAAAATAAAATAACACGAAAACCGGTTTTTTTACGAATTTCCATATGAGGATCGGCAGCCCACATCAAAAAAGCAGAAACATCGCGCGCATAATGTTCAATGATTTCTGGAGTTCCATCTTCATAAGCAACCATACCATCACTCAAAGGAGGAGCCATCGTTAAAGAATTACCGGCAATAAAATAAGGATTATACCAATAACCATTCGCAATTTTTATCTCCTTCGGTGCCTTCTGATATCCTGTTAAAAGAGCTGTAATATAATCTGGACCAGCTGTATCATAATGAGTTAATACATCAGTAATTAAAGCAGGAAACGGCAAAGATACCCCACGTGCACGTGCCATCAATGACAAATCTGGAGGATAAGCACTATTCAAAATAAATCTTTCTTCTTCTTCATGTGAAAAGGGAGAAGGAAAATAATCCGTTGCAACCCCAGCACGTTTAAAAAATTTTCCTTCTCGATTAGGGCCATCGCGCACTTCATATTGCCCCGCCAAAGCTTTAATCTGTTCTTGATCATACCCTAGAGCTTTTAAATTGCGAAACGCCACATATTTTAGCCCATGGCAGCTGGAACAAACTTGTTTATAAACCTTTAATCCGCGCCTCAATTGCGCCTTATCATAAAGCCCAAATGGACCTGAAAAACTCCATTCTTGTTTTTTAGGAACTTGTAAAGGAAAAGAAATAAATCCCTCTTCCTGATCAGAGTCATCACTCGCTAAACTCTGAGCAGAAAAGCTCATAGCAACAATAAAAATCAGTCCGACAAAAACATTTACCATAGTCTCTTTTTCTGTTTTAAATCTTGCATAATTGAAGAAGGAAGAGAACAATTTTTTTCAAATGCTGGCAAAATCGGCAAAATAACCAAAAAAAATATAAAATAATAAACAGTAGCCAATTGTGTCCATAAAAGAATTTTATCACTTATTTCTCTTGACCCCAACCAACCAAGAAAAACGACATCAATAACCAACGCCCAAAAGAAAATTTTATAAACAGGTCGATATCTTGCTGAACATATTTTAGAACGGTCTAACCATGGCACAAAAATTAAAATGCAAATCGAACTGACGAATAAAACAAAGCCAACAAAGTTTGAAGAGAAAATACCAATATCAAAGGTTATAGCACGAAGCATCGCATAAAAAGGCAAAAAATACCATTCTGGAACCACACGAAGAGGTACCTTTAAAGGATCTGCCACACTATAATTTTCAGCCTGCCCCATATAATCGGGCATATAAAACAAAAACCAGGCAAAGAAGATCAGAAAAACAGTAATAGCAAAAATATCTTTGATAAGCGCATAAGGCGAAAATGGAACTGTTTCCTTATCTGATTGTATAGCAAGACCCGTTGGATTACCTTGCCCAACACAATGGATTGCCCAAATATGCAGCCCCACAAAAAGAAGCAAAATAAATGATAAAACATAATGGAAAACATAAAAACGATTCAACGTTGGTTGTCCTACGCCATAACCACCCAGAAGTGTCTCATGCAACCATATCCCCACCAAAGGTATCGTTTTAAAAAGCCCTGCAATCACTGAAGCCGCTGAAATAGACATCATCCCCCAAACAAGCACATAACCAAAAAATGCTATTGCCATCATGATGATATAAATAAAAATACCTGTAACCCATACCATTTCTCGCATGTTTTTATAAGAACCATAATAAAGTCCACGTGCCAAATGGATATAAACAGCAATAAAAAAAAACGAAGAGCCTACACAATGCCATGGACGAAAAAGCCAACCAAACTGCCCTTCACGCCGAAATCGTTCACTAGTTTCAAAAGCCAAATGAATATCTGGAACATAATGCATAGCCAAGACAATACCAGTCAAGAGCTGTGATAAAAGCATAATGGTCAAAATACCGCCAAATGTGTAAAAGTAATTAAGATTACGCGGAACAGGAAAAGTCACAAATGTATTATAAAAAAAACGAGGAAGAGGAAAACGCTTATCAAACCAACGAGCAAGAGCATTTTTAGGACAATAAGGAGGAAACCTTGTCATAACCTTATCCTATTTTGAGCAAAGTATCAGAAAGAAATTGGTAAGGTGGAATAGCCAAATTATAGTTAGCGGGGCCTGACCGCACTCTTCCAGCGGTATCATAAACAGACCCATGACAGGGACACAACCATCCTCCAAATTTACCCGATTGCCCAAGTGTTACACAGCCTAGATGCGTACAAAGATTAATAACAATCAGCCAATTTTCACGTCCTTTACCTGCTGAACGCGCAAAATCTGTTGCTTCTTTTTCACCTTCAAGATTAGGATTGCGCGCTTGACGATCTTTTAGAAGTCTCAATTCAGTAGCGCGCGCATCAGCAATTTCTTTTGCCGTACGATTTCGAATAACAACAGGCTGTCCTCGCCACTTTACCGTTACCGACATCCCCTCTTCAATACCAGAAAGATCAACCTCAACAGAGGAAGATGCCAAAACAGCTTCATCTGGACGCAACTGACGGATAAAAGGCCACGCAACCGCTCCCATTCCAACTGCTCCTGCAACAGCTGTTACCAAAAACAGAAAATCCCGCCTCGTTTGCTCACCCATGGACTTAACTTAAAGAGACACTTTGCTAAAACATTCTTTTACCATACCCTCTCCCATTGTACAATGCTTGATCATTCAGTTACCTCAACCATGAAAACATCCCCGTAAAAAACTCCGCCATTTGTATGGTTTATACAAAAACTGTTTTATAATGATAATTCATCGTTTTACAGAGTGAATGAAATCCTGAAACACCGTAAGTTTCTTTCATTTCAAACCTATTCATATTAATCAATCAAAATTACTCCCCCACCCGTGAAAATCAGAGATAGCATGTAAATAAACACTTCTAAAGAAAGAAACATTGTCTTGTTATGATCATATCTCAGTAAATAAGTTGAGCTTATCGGTTATTTCTTTAACACATTTACAGCATCTCTCCCTTCCTCAATTCCAACTGGTTGCATGAGTATTTTTTTTGCTTCTGTTTTTGCATAAAAAGCATATTTTGTTGATTTTAATTAAAATGGATGATCTAACCTCATTAAATACCCCACTTTTCAACATAATGAGCCAATCCATTTCATGGATCGCTCAATAAAAGGAAGTCTCTAATAGGGAGCTTCTCTCTTATCCCAAACAGACCTGTATACATAACTTTTTCCCTGAAATTTAAAGGGAATAAAAATTAACCGTAAAAACATGTATTTCTCAAAGCATATTTTTCGAATAAATTGTGGTGCTTCTTTACAAAGTCGAAAGAAAAATCATATTACAGAGAACATGACACTTCATATAGCTCTTTTCCAACCTGATATTGCTGGTAATACTGGAACGATTTTACGTCTTAGCGCTTGCTTTGGTTTACATGTGCACATTATTGAACCTGCAGGCTTTAATCTGTCGGATCGTAATCTCAAACGCGCAGGATTGGATTATCTCGAATATGCTTCCTTAGAACGACACATTGATTGGCAACATTTTATAAGCTCCATGAAACACTTAAACCGCCGCCTGTTGCTTTTAAGTACAAAAGCAAAAACATGCTATACGCAGATATGCTATCAAAGAAATGATGTTTTACTTTTTGGTCGTGAAACAGCTGGCGTTCCCGATTATGTTCATGAAGCGGCCGATTACACATTGAAAATTCCCATGCAACCACAGGCACGCTCTCTAAATCTCGCCATGAGCGTAGCCATAACAACAGGAGAAGCATTACGCCAAATTGGTTATCATGAAAGAACCTGTAATCTATAAAACACAGCAATTCCACTAAAATTTTTAATAGAACGATAAAAATACATAAAATATGGTTTTAAATAATTAAAAAATATTTTTTATAGCGTATAATAAGTAATTAAAAGCGCATACGTTTCAATAATACTTTTGGAATAACTTACAGAATTCCTGTAAAAAAACATAAATTATTACGAAAAACAATATACAATATATAAAAAAATAGTTAGAGCGTATAATGCCTATCATTTTCCAACAATTAAGTGCTGATAAAATAAGCATTTCTTAGTGCCCATCATATCCATTTCATATCACCACCTATAAATGATTAAATACTCCTCCTAGTAAAAATCCATTAGACATCCCCCTCTTCATGCTCATACAAAGTGCAAACCGCTATCACTATTCTCTTTATTCGTTCTCATTTTCGAGAATCCTTATCTTTGAGATGGTTCATAAGAGACATTTTTCCTCTCTGTAATCATTTTTCCTCACTTGTGACGTCTAAGGCAATAATTTTGATTGATGTAATATGAACAGGTTTGAAATAACCTTACAATATTTGGAGCTCTTGTTTCACATGAAAAATTACTATTATAAATTAATATGTTGACTTAAAAAATATAAACAACAGTGGGTTTGTAAACAGATATATTATAAATCAATTTTTTCTAATAGTGCATGACGATCCATTAAAAATCCGTTTTCAACCCATATCATTTCTAGCTCTTTAAGCTTTTTTCCTAAAAGTACACCTTTCGTAAAACCTTTCTTTATTAAATCGTTACCATTAATAGGAAAAGTTGGAATCTGCCATTTTTTGGCAAGTTGATGGAGCTTGACATAACCCTCTGCTTTTTGCAAAGCATCACTTTTTTCCAGATGATCAAGATGTGATGCAGCGACAGACAACGATAATTGATCTAAAACTGGCTGTCGTCCATGAAAATAAATCAGTTTTTGCACAAAATGATCAGAACAGTTTTGGTTTATTATTTCTAACTCTGCCCATTCTTTTAATCGCGTTCTTTCTTTATGGGAAAAATGCAAGCGCTGTGCCATTTCATGAAGACGTATGGGGTCAGGAGGAAGAAGGCTTTCTAGCCGTAATAATGGATCAACTTTCCAACCAAGAGTCTGTTCTGTCTTCACCAATGCGTGAATTGCATCAATGCCCCATCGTTCTGTTTCAGGAAAAATGAGTGCCAAAACTCTGCTTTGTCGCATCCATAAAAGAGCACGCGTTGGATCAAACGCCGCAAGAAGCTTTTTCATTTCTGCCCAAATACGTTCAGAAGAAAGTTTTTTTAAACCGTGTTTTAAACGAACACATGCCTTCAATCCTTGCACATCAGGTCGCCCTGCTCCATACCACGCAAAAAAGCGAAAAAACCGTAAAATACGCAAATAATCTTCGCAAATACGATCTTCTGCAACCCCAATAAAACGAACTGTTCGGCTAGCAATATCACTCAAACCTCCCACATCATCATAAAGGTTTCCAGCAGCATCACAATAAAGTGCATTTATCGTAAAATCCCGCCGTTCAGCATCTTTTTTCCAATCACGACCAAATGCCACTTTTGCATGACGACCATCTGTTTCAATATCGCAGCGAAGCGTTGTAACCTCATAAGAACATGAATGAGCAATTACTGTTATTGTACCAAAAGCAATCCCTGTAGGAATAGCTTTAAATCCTGCTTCTTCTACACGTGCAATAACCTGTTGCGGCAAACAGGTTGTTGCAATATCAATATCACTAATAGGCTGCCCTAGCAGTTGATTGCGCACTGCTCCCCCTACAATACGCGCCTCTTCCCCCTCCTCAGACAAAACACGAAGAAGTGTTTGAATATCACTTTGTTGTAACCACGCAACCTGTTTGAAGTTCTGTCTTATATTCACCCTTTAACCTTTCAAAAAAGTTGTCTTCACTGCTTTAAAGAACTCTCTTCATAAAACAAAATTTTTAAGACATCCCTTATAAAGCACGTCTATTCTTCCAAAGAAACTTTTCTCTTCTATACGAATATGAAAAAAAACGGCATATGATACTTCATTTCTTCTCATTTTCTGTTACAAACAATAAGATATCCATTATCATGCAGAGAAAATTACCATTTTTGCGACAAACGCCTTAAGGAAGAAATATGAGTCAACATGATCCATCATCCAATTCTATAAAAAAGGTCAATATCAATCATGAGGCTCAAGTCATTATTGATGATATTGATACGACACACAAAGAATTGGATATTTTACAACAAGAAATTGACAAAGTTATTTTTGGGCAAAATCAGGTAATCGAATATGCTTTAATCGCTATTTTTGCTGGTGGTCACGCCCTTCTTGTCGGTGCTCCAGGACTTGCAAAAACACGTCTTGTTGAAACATTGGGAACAGTCTTAGGGCTTGATGAAAAACGCATCCAATTCACTCCTGACTTAATGCCATCGGATATTATTGGTTCTGAAATTATGGATTCCGATAAAGACGGTAAACGTTCTTTTCGATACATTCAAGGTCCTATTTTTACGCAACTTCTCATGGCCGATGAAATCAATCGTGCTTCCCCACGGACACAGTCAGCCCTTTTACAAGCTATGCAAGAATATCATGTCACTGTTGCAGGTACCCGTTATGATTTGCCACAACCTTTTCATGTTCTTGCAACGCAAAATCCTCTCGAACAAGAAGGGACATATCCACTTCCTGAAGCACAACTGGATCGCTTTTTGATGCAAATCGATATTGACTATCCTGACCTCACAACAGAGCGACGGATTATTTTAGAAACAACAAAAGAAAAAAAAACAAATGCAAAACCAATTTTATCCGGCAAAAAATTGCAAAAAATTCAAAATATCGTTCGCAAAATGCCTCTTTCAGAAAATGTGATTGAAGCTATTTTAAAAATTGTCCGCTCATCTCGCCCTCATAAAGACAATAGCCTTGCTAATACTTATGTTTCTTGGGGACCTGGTCCACGGGCATCACAAGCCCTTTCACTTTGTGTTCGCGCCCGTGCTCTTTATTATGGACGCTTAGCCCCTTCACTTGATGATGTTGAAGCATTAGCCTATCCCGTATTACAACACCGCATGGCTCTTAATTTTTCTGCCCGTGCTGAAGATATAACCGTAAAAGATATTATCAATAACCTTGTGAAAGATGCTCTTTGAATGGCACTTGGCAAAAAAGTTTTACAAAAACCTCCATTGTCTCTGGCAAATGAACTGCATAAGGATACTGGCAAAATGCCATATTTCCTTTTGCAAGCGCGTCATATCGCTAATACACTGATAACCGGATGGCACAGACAACGTAAAAGCGGTAATGGGGAAAACTTTTGGCAATTTCGTCCCTATATGGAAGGAGAATCCATTACCCGCATTGATTGGCGTCGCTCAGCGCGTGATGAAAATACGTATCTGCGCGAAAACGAATGGCAAATGACACAAACCGTTTGGCTTTGTCCTGATCAGAGCGCATCAATGCATTACTGTTCACGCTTTTCTAAAATCTCTAAAGGTAATCATGCCATTATTCTTACCCTTACCTTGGCATCCCTTCTTGCACGCAGTGGCGAACATATTGCTATTCCCAACTTAATGTCCCCCACAATGACATCCAATGTCGTAGAACGAATAGCCTTTGCTTTAGAAAATCATTCAGATGAAAATTCATTTCCGGATTTTTCAACGATTACACGCTTTTCACATGTCGTTATAATGAGTGATTTTCTCGACTATCCTGAAAAAATCATCCAACATTTAACCGTTTTAACTACAAAACAGGTGACAGCTCATTTAATTGAAATTTCTGATCCCGCAGAAGAAAGCTTTCCCTACACAGGTCACACAGAATTTTTGGATCCTGAAACGAAAGAGAAACATGTTTCCACTAAAGCAGAAGATCTTCGTAAGAGCTATTGTAAACTATATCACGCAAGGCGACAAGAATTGGTAAATTTTTGCGCACGCCAAGGATGGTCTTATCACGTTAGTACAACGGATCAACCTTTAACAGAGACCATTTTTCATCTTGCAAATACAATGAGCGACTCTCCATTGCAAAAAAGGAGGGCACTTTGAGTTTTGCTGCTCCCTTTCTGTTACTAGGGCTTTTGTTCCTACCGGTCATTTGGTGGCTGTTGCGGATAACTCCTCCATCTCCGCGCAAAGAGCTTTTTCCCCCTTTTCGCTTCTTACCCAAACCAACTCATCAACAAGAAACAGCAAAACATACACCTTGGTGGTTGCTCTTGTTGCGTTTAACCATAGCGGCACTTGTTATCATAGCTCTAGCACGCCCCACTTGGAATCAAAAACCAATCAGCTTTTCTGGATCTCAACCCCTTGCACTCATTATTGATAATGGTTGGGCTTCTGTAAAAGAATGGAAAAAGCGCATCTCTATCACTGAAATGCTTCTTGCACAGGCAGAAAAACAGCAAAAAAATATTTATCTTGTTGCAACGGCTGAAAATGATATCTCCAATATAGAGCCCCAACCAGCCAAGATTATAAAACAGCATTTAATGCATTTGCAACCGCGTCCTTGGCCTGTCAACCGTGTGCATGCCTTCAAAAAACTCAGCGAAATAACCAAAGGAAAACCTCTTGATATTGCTTATTTGAGTGATGGATTACGAACAAATGAAGATGAGCAAGCTTTTGCTCATCTTGAAGAATTAAAACCTAGAAACTTCTTGTGGTATTTGACTGATATTTCCGATTTAACCGGCATAACATCCATAGAAAATAACAATGGAAACATGGGCGCGCGTATTATCCGCTCAACAACACACAGCAACACTCCCGCTATACTCAGCCTCTACGATTCAAATAATCAACTTCTCGGTCAATTTACGAACAATTTCTCTGAAGGAGAAACAACAGCACTTGTTCCTTTTAATGTACCACTTGAACTACGCAATGATATCGCTTGGATAAAAATAAACAATCAAAACCATGCTGCTGCAACCTTCTTGGTAGACAGCCATAACAGGATAAGCCGTGTTGCTCTTCTCTCACCAGATACCAATGAAATGGCACAGCCTTTACTTGCTCCATTTTATTACATTATCAAAGCCTTACAAGGTCATACACAGCTTATAACAGCCGGTGGAAGAGAACTTTCAACGGATATTGATCATTTGCTTAAACAAAATCCATCTGTTTTGATTATGGGTGACATTGTTAACATACCCCCAAAAGCAGAAAAAAAACTTTCTGATTTTGTGAATAAAGGGGGAACACTCATCCGCTTTGCAGGAGAAAAACTCAGTGGCGCAGAACATTACGATAACCTTCTTCCGATACCACTACGCCCAGGTCAACGTTCCCTTGGAAGTATTATGTCTTGGACAAAACCACAAAAGCTTGCCCCTTTTGCAAAAAATAGCTTTTTCTTTGATCTTCCTTTTCCAAAAGATGTTACTGTCTCGCGCCAAATCCTCGCAGAACCAACCCCAGATCTTTTTGAAAAAACGTGGCTTAGCCTTTCGGACGGAACTCCTCTTATTACCGCAGCAAAACGTGGTAAAGGAACCCTCATTCTCATTCATGTTGCTCCTGACCCAACATGGTCTAATCTTCCTCTTTCTGGCTTTTTTGCACAAATGCTGCAAAAATTAATCACATTAGGTTCTAACGAAAACACAAACCTAACACACAGAGAAAAAAGAACCGTGGTACAAAGCCCTTGGCGAACTATAGCCGTTGACGGACAATTACAAGTACCACCCTCTGATGTTGTTCCTTTGATCTTTGACTCTCAAAATCCACCCCATCCTTCCTACCATACTCCCCCAGGACTTTATGGTGTCAAAAACAATTTTTATGCACTCAATCTCTTAACTCATTCGTCGCACTTGATGAAACAATCATCATTGCCAACTTCTCTTAATAAAAGCCCTTTATCTTACGATACAAAAGAAAAAAATCTTATTGGTCCACTTTTAGGATTAGCCATCTTATTATTCGCCTTTGACAATTTTCTCATTTTATGGATGGGCGATATTTTTTCTTTCATGAAACGGCGTAATATGTTTCTCCTCCCCTTTATAAGTCTTATTGCCTTGTTTTCATATGATCCAACTCTTCATGCACAAACGAAAGAAAACCATCATGATAGTGTACAAGCTGCCGGCGCAACACATCTTGCCTATGTTATAACCAATAATCATGAAATTGATACAACGAGTAAAAGTGGTCTAGAAGCGTTAAGTCAATTTATCGCAGAGCGCACAATGCTTACCCTCGGCTCTGTTACAGCACTTGATCTCGATAAAGATGAACTCTCTTTTTATCCTCTTATTTACTGGCCAATTGATGTTAAAAGTCCTATACCAACCCCCAAAAGCCTTGAAAAAATAAATAACTTTATGAAACATGGGGGAACAATTTTATTTGACACGCGCGATCAGATAAAGAGCAATCTTAATCTTGAAGGAGATGCCACTCCAGAAACGCAAAGATTACGAGATATCTTAAAAGAGTTAAATATTCCATCCATTGAGCCAGCATCAACAGATCATGTTGTTGCACGTTCTTTTTATATTATGCCAGATTTTCCAGGTCTCTACCGTGGTTCACCTTTATGGATTGAATCCTCCTCAACAAACAAAAAAAATAAAAATTCTCTTGCCAGCGGCGATAATGTAAGTTCTCTTCTCATTACTGCCAATAACTTTGCCGGTGCTTGGGCACTCGATGAAAAAGGGACATGGAAATATCCCCTTGTTCCCAATGATCCCATGCAACGTCTATGGGCATTTCGTGCAGGTTTAAATATTGTCCTTTATGTTCTTACAGGAAACTATAAAGCGGATCAAGTTCATGTTCCAGCACTCTTGGAACGCTTTAAAAGAGAAAGAAGGCAATGATATCATTTTTCACTTTTCAGCCTTTTTTACCACTCATTTGGATTCTGTTCTTAAGTGGAATATCGATTCTTTTTGTCGTTGTTGGTCTTGTTACGCAACGGCAAGGTTCTTTATTTCGTCTGATGGCATTAAGCGCCCTCATCCTTGCTTTGCTCAATCCAATGATCATAAAAGAACAGCGCGAACCACTGAAAAGCACAGTGGGAATTGTTATTGACCGCAGCAAAAGCCAAACATTTGGAACACGTACAAACGACAGTGATGAAGCGCGCGCGCAATTAACTCAAGCATTGGCGCATTATCCACAATTTGAACCACGCTTTATTGAAGCTGGAAAACTTGCTGATAATCAGTATGCGCCCTCAACGAATTTGTTTGAGGCTTTAACACAAGCAGTATCTGATGTACCGCTCTCTCGTTATGCAGGAACCATTTTTATCACCGATGGACAAGTGCATGACATTCCTGACCTATCAGACCTTCATCATGAAGCCCCTCTCAATGCCCTGATTACAGGGCACTCAGAGGAATTTGATCGCCAAATTAAGTTTATCTCTCCTCCACGATTTGCCCTTGTCAACAAACCACAAACGCTCTCCATTTTGGTAGAAGATAAAGGCCCCACCAAAAAAACAATACCACAGAAAGCAAATATTACATTAAGCGTCAATGGACAAGACATTGGCCATTATTCTGTGACTCCTGGCGTGATTTTTCAAACTGAAATTACCCTTCCTCATGCTGAAAAAAATATTATCCAAGTTATAACCGATCCACACAAAGGTGAACTAAGCTTTGAAAACAACCGCGCCATAACAATTATTGAAGGAATCAGAGAAAATTTACGCGTTCTTCTTATTTCAGGTGCTCCTTATAATGGAGAACGGACATGGCGAGACCTTTTGAAAGGTGACTCCAATATTGATCTTGTTCACTTTACTATTTTGCGTCCTCCCACCAAAGCAGATAATACGCCCTCAAGCCAATTATCCTTAGTGGTCTTTCCCACAAGAAAACTCTTTGTTGAAGAAATTAATAACTTTGATCTCATCATCCTTGATGGCTACCAGCACTCTACTGTTCTCCCCTTAATCTATTATGATTATATCGCCCAATATGTACAAAAGGGGGGGGCATTGTTGATGGTAACAGGACCTGAATTTGCCCAAAAAAACTCACTTGCGAAAACACCTTTAATAAGCATTTTACCGGCATTACCTAATGGAACTATTATTGAAAAACCTTTTCGCCCCACATTAACCAAAGAAGGTGAGCGCCATCCTGTCACAAGAGGTCTTGCAACACTTAACCTTCCAGCTTCCCAATGGGGGCAATGGTTGAGACAAATTGCTATTCAAAACATAAATAACGGAATCGCCCTCATGAAAGGAGCCGATGAGCAACCACTTTTACTTCTCTCTCATGTTGATAAAGGACGTGTAGGCATGTTGCTTTCTGATGAAAGTTGGCTTTGGGCTCGAGGTTTCGAAGGCGGCGGTCCTTATGCTGCTCTTTATCGACGAATTGCTCATTGGCTCATGAAAGAACCAGAACTTGAAGAAGAAAAATTAAGTGCGACCAGCAGCCATCATCATTTAACAATTCGCCGCCAAACTCTAAAAGACCATCCAGAACCCGCTGAAATAATCTTTCCCTCTGGAAAAAAAGAAAATATTACTCTGACCAAAGAGCAAGAAGGCCTTTTTACTGCAACTGTGACCACTGATGAGACAGGAATTTTTACCATTAAAAATGGCGATTTAACAATACTTTCTTCTGTAGGGATGCTCGATAATCTTGAGTTGTTGGACTTGACTTCAACACAAGAAAAACTAGCCCCCATTATTAAGCACACAGGCGGCTACATCGGACGTTTACACCCTGAGGGAAAAGAAAACATTCATCTTCCTCCATTCAAGCTGATTCAATCAAAAACAAGTCCGTCCTCTTCCCCAGCACATTCAATTGTTCTGAAAGAAGCAACAGAAACCCGTTTAATCAATACCTTTTATTTTTCGATATTTTCTGGTTTTTTTGCATTGCTTGCTTGCCTTTTACTGTTGAGCAGCATGTGGTATTATGAAGGACGTTAAAAGGTTTGAGATTTCGTATAATAGTTTTAAAATTCAGCTTATCTTTTTACGTATTTACTTGTCTTTTATAATTAGATAACGTATTGATTTATAACTAAAAATACAGTATAATTCTCCTTATTTCAAATATCCTCATATTAAAAAAATAAAAAACATTCTCTTGCGTATTATTAGAAGAGATGCTGTATGGATAGAAACCATCGAAGAAAAGAATGAAATACCTCTTATGAATCCTTCTAAAGCAAGGATTTTCATAAAATTGGAGGAAAATAGTATGATGGTTTTTATTTGCACCTTGTATAAGCGTAGAGATGGTAGTGTACAGTAAGCCCTATATACTTCACAGAAGCTTTCTATTATAGCATCGAATACCGGTCGTGAAATTAGCTCAAACGCATTGAGAAATGTTTTTTTTACAAATATGTGAATGTACAACACAATGATATTCTATTGGGGATATTCTATTTGGAACATTCCGCTTGAGGCGTTCTTTTTTGCAAGCTAATTTTTATTTTACAATCTTTCTTGCCTTTAAGCACTAACTTATCTTATGTTTATTTTTTAAATCGTTTTTAATACTCTACGAGCTTTTATGTTTTATCTTGCCCATATATCGGATGTACATCTTTCACCTCTCCCGCAACCTTCCCTCTTCGAACTTTCTGGGAAACGTCTTACCGGTTATCTGAATTGGCAAAAAAAACGTAAGAGTCAGATGGCAACAGACGTCCTAGAAACTTTAATAGATGCCTTGAACAAAACAAAACCTGATCACCTTGTGATCTCTGGTGATCTTGTCAATCTTGCTCTCGATAAGGAATTTGAACAAGCGCATCGTTGGCTACTTAACTTAGGACAACCTCAAGATATTTCTTTGACATTTGGAAATCACGATGCCTATGTCCGCGGCGCTTTCCAAAAAGCATGCACTCTCTTTAAACCTTGGATCACAGGTGACATCCCTCAAAAAAATGCCTTTCCTTATATGCGCATTCGCAAAGATGTTGCCATCATAGCAGCTTCTTCAGCCATTGCGACACTGCCTTTTCAAGCTTCTGGTTATTTTGGTAAAATGCAAGCGCAAACTTTACCGCTCTTTTTAAAAGAAGCAGCACAGCGCAACCTTTTTCGTGTCGTCATGATTCACCATCCCCCCTTTCCCAATGCAACATCTTGGCATAAAAAACTACGGGATATAAAACGTTTTCTAAACGTTATCAAATATCACGGTTGTGAACTTATTCTTCACGGACATACTCATTTACCCACATTGAATTACATTGAAGGACCAATTAAAAAAATTCCTATTGTTGGTGTTCCTTCCGCATCACAAGCTTTTGGTGATAAAAAACCACCCGCAGGCTTTAATTTATTTTCCATTGAACGCTTACAAAATCAATGGCATTGCCAATTACAACGTTATAGCATTATCAACCCCAAAAACGAGATTGCATGTACTGAAACAATTAATCTTTAAACACCTTCATAGTTGCCAAAACAACCAAAAACGAAAATATTTTTATTTCACATCCCTTTGGAAATCATAATTCTTATTTCCCTTTTTCTCCTTAAAAGACAAAGTTTCACCTTCTCTGTTAATAGATCAATTTTTCTCAGAGAATTCCATCTGCTGCCCCACTTATGTAACGAGCTTTTTACAAACTTATTGGTTTTCTTCCTTCCCGCCCTAAAGGACGAAAATTCTACCCCATCTGATTTATAAATAATCCGGATTCTTGTCGCACGGGTTCCAGCTGCTAATTGCGCATGTGATTTACTTCACAAAGCTCTACACATAAACCCTGCTTTAAATTTCATCATACACTCCTCCAAAAGCATCTAATGCGTAAAATCCTTATAATATTACAATGATGATATTTTATAGAATAATAGAGAAGCTCATTCAGCTTCTATACCTGAAAATAGATGACTAAAAAAGCCAAATAATAACTAAAGTATATAATTTAAATAACCCAACCTACTTGTGATTTATAAACAAATAATGTTGATTGATTTATCGTAAATAGATTTGAAATAATCCCTTACTATTTCACTCGATATTTATTATCGTACATTTAAAAAAATATAAAAAATAATAGATTATATTTCGATAACAGATATAGGTAATAATGTTTTTTATGTCTCGATAAATTCCTAATTTTCTATCTATTTTTTCCTATAAATAAATTTATAATACTCTTT
>NZ_JAQITD010000015.1 GCF_028618555.1 Bartonella sp. CM31XJBT
CACTTATATAATATATTATTAATATAGATTATTAATTATAGATAATAATCTATTTAAAATAAGTATAAAGGTATTTTATGAAAAAAATATTATTATCATTATTGTTTTTTATGGCATTTTTAATTCATAAAAATTCTGTATTAGCACTATCAACACAAGTAAATATTTATAAATTAGAAGATAACAATTTCAAAAAGGCTATTGGTAGCATTAAAATTGAAGAAAACACGTACGGTTTGATTTTCATCCCTAATTTATCTACTTTATCAGAAGGGATGCATGGTTTTCATGTACATGTGAATCCTTCATGTGATACAAAAGATGGCATAATTGGTGGAAGCGCAGGTGGACATTATGATCCGGAACATACCGGAAAACATTTAGGACCTTATAATGTCAATGGTCATCTTGGTGATTTACCAGCACTTTATGTTGATAAGCACGGATATGCCATAATGAGCGTTCTTGCTCCACGATTAAAAAAAATCTCTGAAATTAAAGGGCGCTCTTTAGTCATTCATTTAGGGGCTGATAATCAATCAGATAAACCATTACCGCTTGGCGGAGGTGGTGCACGTTTAGCGTGCGGTATTATTGAAAAATAAAGAGAGTATTGTGGCAAACTGTGATAGTACACCCCTTTACTATAAGATGTGAGAAAAATTTATTTTTTAAATCTATTTCAAGAAATTGAGTAAACTGTGTGAATATTTTATAAAATTAATATTTTTGAATGTTTACTTCGGATAATAAAAAACTTAATAATAATCAAAATGAACAGCAGTAGAAATTAAAGAAATAGTAGTGTAAATTCTCCGTAAGAAGACTTCAATATGAGAAAGTAATATTTTTAATGCTTGATATAAACAAAGCAAAAAAGTCGAATTTCACTCTCTAAAGTAGCAAATTTGTAATAAATTATAGTCATTAAGTCTAGTATCTAATGGAATCATGCCCAATGCACAAAATAGAACAGGCCTAAAACAGAATTTTTACTCTTCCCCCACTCATGAGGTACGCGAAAAAAATTTAATTGATACAATATCAATATAATAAGTCAAACAAAATAGTTAGAGTAATTTTTCATCACCCTGAAAAAAGGGCTGTTAAACAATGGAGTCTTTTTAAAAATACCCCTCATAGATACATATGATCCCAATCTAGAGGACGCATCTCACCAGTTTGATAAAATTGACGAATGAGCTTAATATAATCAAGAAAATCTTTGTTTTCCTCCACTAATCTATTAGCAGTATCCCAGTCAATATCACTACGTTCTTTGGCAGGAATTAATATCTCACTCTCGGAAGAGTTTTCCTTATTAAGTCTTATAAATCCAATTCCATGCAAACTTGAAAGCATCCGAAGCTCTTTTAATGTATCAACTCCTTCAATTTCACTAGCTACTAAATAACTCAAATTAGCCCATGAAGAATTACTAACTGTTTGAAAAAATGCTTTTCGTAAATTTGAACGATTGATGAGAATTTTTACTTCAAAAGACCAAAGCTTTGTCTTTTTATCAAAATATTGCAAAACACAGTCTTTGATTTCACGATTCCATTCCTTGCTTAAATCTTGCATCCCTACGAGATCTGGATAAAGCCATTTATTTCCGCCTGCACCATGTTTATTACGAGAACATTTCTCATTAATGCGCTTGCTATAAACTGCAAGCTCTGACCATAAAAATTTAGATAATAACGGATAAAGATCATGCTCTTTAACAGAGCTACCTTCTGTTCTACTCTTTGCATTGTCCTCTATTGCGTCAATTTCAGCACTATCTGTTTGTTTAGTAAAATAATATTGTCGCGGTCGTCCTTCAGTGGTTTTAATTTCTGAATAACGCTTTTGTAATTGAGGGCGCTGCGATCCTATTTCAGCAACAATTTGCTGAATAAGAGCTGCATCACTATTAAGGGGATTGATTATCGCCGTTGAATACTTTTGTTTTTGGCGGCATTTCTCTGGGTAATTTTCAAATATCCATTGAGCAATTTCTCGAGCTGTAAACTTTTTCGTCGGGTTTTTCTTTAAAAAATTAAAAACAGTGTTTGTTAAATTTAAAGTCATATGAAAAACTCCCCCTTTTATCCTCTGGGTATTTCATTATATTCAAGCGTTTTAAATGAAAGAACAATAAACTGTTTAAGTTTTTTTAAAAAAAAACATTTATCAAATTACTCAATAAAATCAAAATATTTTTTTAATTTATGACTATAACTCAAAGATCTTTTCACATAACGAAAATAAGATTGTACTTTTATAAAAAATTGTAAATGTGCTACAAATCCCCATACAAAAGCATAATCTTGTATAACTTTTCTATACACTTTTCTTTTTATTTTAACGTCGTTAGAAAAAAGTTAAAAATAATTATTCAAACATTTGATTGAACCTCACACCCGTCAATTAAAAAACTTATGTGTTTTATTTTTGAAGCAAAAAGTTACGAGCTCTCAAGTATAGATTCTGAAATGGTAAACTCTGCACACAAACCTTCAAAACTACTATTTGCTTTAATAGCATCATGGGGAATAAGAACATAATACCATTTTTTATCGCCATAAGTCGCCGCATAGCGCGTTGCATGACAACACCATTGAACTGCAGCTTCTCTCTTTTTTAAAACAATAGGATTTTGCATTTCAGAGGCTTTTTTAGGCTCACAAAGATATTTGGCATCCTTCGTTTCTACAACAAAGTCCGGTTCATAAGTTGATCCTTTATCATATTCTATTCTGAAAAAACCTCGAGCGGGTTTCATCCATTTCAAGACTTGTGCATCATCCTCTAATATTTGAGCAAATCGTAATTCCCCTTCTACTGAATCAAACTTTTGTAAAGGATAACAGCATTTTCTAAAGCCACTGAATACAAGTTTTTTAATATCACTTTTAATGGCAGGAATATTACGAAAATCAAGAGGAGACGTCCCTTGCGGTAACACATAATGGATAGGTGATAAAGTTGTAAAACCTCGTGTAACTTTAACCGCATAATCTTTTTGCGTTTCCCATTGATGTTCTCTTAATTGCGCAACAATAAAACTAGTAAGCTTGTGCTGATAGTGAATTAATACGTTCTCAACAGCTGTATCATTGGGTAAATAAGATCGGAAATGTTCTACTATCTGACTAGCTAATTTTCGTAATAAGAGCGTATGGTTATCATAATCGACAAAGTCATTATCAATCAAACCACGAATGATGTAGTTTTCAAGATAAGGCTCTTTTACATATTCATTCTTAGAAGTAAGAAAAATACTTTTATGGGTACGCAATTCTCGAATTAAAAGTTCTTTACTAACAGGTTGAAAATTTAAGCTTTCTAGATTTTTTAAATCAAAATCATAAAAACCATAAGTAACATCACGCGAAGGTATGAGTATAATATTTGGAATATCTATTATCAGTTCTGTCAATTGTTTTGTCAGAATTGTCACCACTTTTGATACAAGAGACTTTTGTGATGAAGGCTTAATATTCATAACTTTATTAGCAATTTTTTCTTGTATCTGTGCAGAACAAAGCATTTGAGAACTTGGCAATTTATCATTCTCTTTGATAAGATCCCACGCGATCGCTGCAATTTCTTGCTCCTCAGGCGTTAATGTAGGGGAATCTGTATTACGTAATATGATACCTTGTAAATCAGAAGATGCTCCATTTATATCGGAATTACGTGTTACCATCGTTTGCATCAATAAAGCTTCTACTTGACTTGGAACTGTCACTATATCGGTCTTTTCAAAGGGGATATTCCCTCCTGTTCCAATCTCAATATGCTTTTTTATAATTGAGTTTGGATCGTTTGCACGATCAATAATATCTTGAAAACGATCATGCGCAATAATTGTTAAACGATCAATAACTTCCACGCCTGTTCTATACCCATAAGGCAAACGCAATCCACGCCCAATTGTTTGCTCTGTTAAAATTTCTGAAGCCGATGCACGCAACGGTACAATAGTATAGAGATTCTTAACATCCCACCCCTCCTTTAATTTATTAACGTGAATAACAATTTCTGTTGGGTCATAAGAATTTTCAATTGCAATCAGCTTTTGAATATTTTGATCTTCTTCTATATTCGACTGTTTTGTATGAATCTCTATAACTTTTCCCTTATAAGCTCCTGCAAAAAAATCATCTGATTCCAATAAATCACGCAATTTCTGTGCATGATTTGTATCTTGAGCGACAACTAAAATAAAAGGCTTAACGAACTTTTTGTTATAATCTTTTGCATAGACAATTAAATCTGCTTTCACGTTTTCATGGGCATGAATTGCATCTTGTAATTTGATATGTTCTAATTGCTCAGATGTATAATTTTGAGGTTGAAAATCTTTACGTGTAGCAACAGCAGGTTCTTTTACAAAACCATCCCTCATAGCCTCTGCAAGTGAATAACTATAGACAACATTTTTAAAATCTACGGGTTTTGCACCTATTGTTTTTGGTGTCGCTGTAAGCTCTATTCCTAAAACAGGTTTTAACTCATTAATTGCCGCTGCACCAGCAGAAGCCCGATAACGATGTGCTTCATCCATTAACAAAACTAAATCAGGAAGATTTGCGAGATAATCAAAATAACTTTCGCCAATTGTCTCTTGTAAGCGTTTAATCCTCGGCATACTAGATTTTAGTGCGCCTTTTTTATTATCTGTTGTATTAATTTTAGAAATATTAAAAATATTGATAAAAGCCGTATCTCTATTCTCAAACAAACGCTTTTGTCCTTGAAAATGGTGTTCATCAGCGCGAATACCTTTACCACTTTCATAATCTTCACCTGTAATAATAACGGGTCTATTGGCAATAAATTCACTCATTCCACTGAAAACGTACTTCGGACTTTGGGGACTAAAATCCTGTTTTAACTTTTCATAAATAGTCAAATTTGGCGCTAAAACAAAAAAATGGCGACTGCGACCTGTTAAATAAAGATAGCTAATAAAAGCCCCCATAAGTCGCGTTTTTCCAACACCCGTTGCTAAGGCAAAACAAAAAGAGGGAAAGTTTCGTTCAAAATCTTGTACAGAAGGATAAAGATTTTTTATCACTTCTAACTCTGCAACCAAATCAGCATTTTTAGAAAGCTCTATATTTTCTAAGATTTTTACCAAAATATTTAAAGATTCACGTTGAGGATCACGTAACGATAAGCGAGCAGAAATCCTTTTTTCAATAGTGTTCATGAAAAACTCCGCTTTTTATATACTATTCAAATAAATCTAATTCTGCTTGCGCAATATCTTTATTTTTGTTGTTTTCTTTTACCACAATCACTGGTTCAAGATTGGCTACATTTAAACTGTAATCGTCCCTTCCCCATTCGCATTTTTCTAACACTGCACGGGGGATTTTAGTGAGTGTCAGATTTTCAAAGGATGCTGATTTTGTATCAAAGGCTGTACCACAAATCAGCAACGTGCGATGAGAGCCTACCTCTTCACTCATTATACGGAGTTGTTCATGAGTCATAGCGCTTGTTGTGACATAAATATAATCTGTTTCGGTTGAGTACCCTTGCATCCAATAATGATTTTCATCAGGTGCGTAGGTAAATCCCATATGTTTGCACATTGCTTCTGAAAGCATCGCAGCATTATATTCGCGACTAATAATCCATTGTCCCCATGGATCTTTTTGCAACAAAGAAGGTGCAAGGCTATAATAACGAAATCCACCGCCACCTTGCCAATTGACACTTTTGGAAATTCCCCCTTGATCAGTTCCATCAATGACTTGTTTTAAACGAGGGATAATGTGGGTGTGACAATGTTCACCAAGTTCAATCATAATCCACTTTCTTCCCATTTTATGAGCAACAGCACCGGTTGTGCCGGAACCCGCAAAAGAATCTAAAACAAGATCACCAGGATTAGTGGCAAGTTGAATGATGCGTTCCATTAACCGCTCAGGTTTGGGAGTTGTAAAGACATTATCAGAATTAAAAACTTTGACTTCTCTTTTGGCATCTTGGTTGTGTCCCACTTCTGTATAGAGCCAAATCGTCATTGAAACCATACCATTTTTTACTTCTGATAAAAAACGTTTCATAGAAGGAACATTACTTCCTGTTGGACCAAACCAAATACGATTATCGTTCAATAATTCAAAGAATTTTTTTTTATTCATAGCCCAACTTCTACCATTAGGAGGCATTACCTTGCGTCCAGAAGGTGTGATGATTTCATAAATATCCTTAGGCGTCACTCTTTTCACGGATAAATCTCCAGATTTCCAAGGACCGCGAGGATCATTATCAGGGTTTTTATAGCGCGCATCCATATCGCTTGAACGAGGAAGCAATTGAGGGCGCCAAATCGTTTTATCTTTAGCATAAACCATGATAAAATCATGGTTATCGGAAAGCCATTTTGTATCATTTTGTGGAGCATATTTCTTTTGCCAAATAATATTGTTGATGAAATTTTGGCGACCAAAAATTTCATCCATCATCACTTTAAGATAGGCTTGTTCATCATCATCAATTGATATCCAGATACTTCCATCATCCGCCAGTAAATGATGTAACAATTCTAGCCTGTCTCTCATAAGACTGAGCCATATGGAATGCTCTAAACCATCTTCATAATGTTCAAAGGCATTGCCTGTATTATAAGGCGGATCGATATAGATACATTTTACCTTCCCCATATATTCTTTCTCAAGCGCTTTGAGCGCGAGCAAATTGTCACCAAAAATAAGTTTATTATCAAAAATATCTTGGGATGATATTTGATGCGAAGCGTGATAAGATTTTTCAAGATCCTCTAATAAGATACGAGGCTCTAGTTTTGGGCGTTTTTCTTTTCCAATCCAAGTGAGTTCTAGTTTTTGTTTATTATAACTCATGCGATCGTCCTTAAATTCAAATGCTTGTGAAAAGTAACCAGCTTATTCATGAATGGCTAAATTAGAGTCTCTTAACAATACTTTTAGTACCATCCGACAGCAATTTGAGCTTCTTCTGACATACAATCAGGTGTCCATGGTGGATCAAAAGTCATAGTGACTTCAACATACGAAACCCCTTCAACTGCACTGACTGCATTTTCTACCCACCCCGGCATTTCACCAGCAACAGGGCATCCCGGTGCTGTAAGAGTCATTTCAATTTTTACTGAACGATCATCTTCAATATCAATACGATAAATCAGTCCTAGCTCATAAATATCAGCAGGAATCTCTGGGTCATAAACTGTTTTAAGAGCAGCAATAATATCATTCGTCATACGATCAATTTCATCTGCTGGAATTGCTGATATGTAAGATTTTTTATTTTCACTTACAGTTTCAACAGATTCTGTAGAATGACGCTCTTCAATTAATTCAGCCATTAAAAAATGTCCTTGTTTCTTGCAATGCTTCTACCAATTGATCTATATCTTCTTTAGTGTTATACATGGCTAACGATGCGCGGCAAATAGATGTTAGACCAAAGCGCTGTAATAAAGGCTGTGCACAATGAGTTCCCGCACGTATTGCAACCCCTTTTCTATCAATAAACATAGCGATATCATGGGCGTGAATTCCTTCAATTGTAAATGATATAATAGCTCCTTTATTGGGAGAATGACCATAAATACGCAATGACTCAACCATTTTAAGTTTTTCCTGCGCATAAGCTAAAAGGGACCTCTCATGGGCATGAATCGTGCTACGACCTTTCTCTTGTATATAATCAATAGCCGCAGTTAATCCAATAGCTTCAACGATAGGAGGGGTACCTGCTTCAAAACGGTAAGGAGGAGCATTATAAAACACCTTATCGGTTGTTACCTCCTCGATCATTTCCCCTCCCCCTTGAAAAGGACGCATTTCTTCTAATCTATCTTCTTTACCATACAAAACACCAATACCAGTGGGACCATAAAGCTTATGACCTGTAAAGACATACCAATCACAATCGAGATCTTGCACATCAACGGTTAAATGTACTGCTCCTTGAGAACCATCAACAAGAACCGGAATAGAATTTTGATGTGCTAGTTTAATAATCTCTTTAACAGGAGGCACAGTTCCTAATATATTGGACATATGCGTTATAGCAACAAGCCGCGTTTTTTCGCTTAAAGCCTTTTGGAAATCTTCAATGTGCAGAACACCATTTTCATCGACAGGAACAAAAATAAGTTTAACACCTTTTTGTTCACGGAGAAAATGCCAAGGAATAATATTTGAATGATGTTCCATGATCGTTAGAACAATCTCATCACCTTCTTTGAGTTTTGGCATCGCCCAACCATAAGCAACAGTATTAATAGCTTCTGTTGCATTTTTCGTAAAAACAATTTCTTCAGCTTTTTGAGCATTTAGAAAAACACGAACGGTTTCACGAGAATTTTCATAAGATTGTGTTGCTATATTGGCTAAAAAATACATTCCCCTATGCACATTAGCATAACTATAGTGATAATAATTATTCATTGCATTGAGTACTGACATTGGTTTTTGGGCAGAAGCACTACTATCAAGATATGCTAATCGCTTTCCATAAACTTGATGGTGTAAAATAGGAAAATCACGCCGAATTTCTTCGACATTATAAGTAAATGTTTGTACGTTATTTTCCATTTTTTCTACCTTAAACATTTTTTTCAAGCCATTTACTAATGATATTCTCCAAAACGATTTGAATCTTATCCTGCTTGATGTCATCAATGAGCTCAGAGATAAATCCTTTAATCAAAAGTGCACGAGCCGTTTTAAATGGGATACCACGCGCCATAAGATAAAAAAGATAATCATGATTAATATTAGCAACTGTTGCACCATGACCGCACGCAACATCATCAGCAAAAATCTCCAGTTCAGGCTTTGCATTAAATTCTGCATCATCTGAAAGAATAAGGCTATTACAAGCCATGCGTGCATCTGTTTTTTGCGCTTTTTGAGAAACACGTATTATTCCTTGGAAAACACCAACAGCCTTATCTGTAACCACATTGCGTATAATTTCGGTTGATGTTGACTTTTCTTCCACGTGACGAACAGTCATTGTAAGATCACTATGTGTTTGTCCTGATAATAAATTTATGACGCGTAATTGAAAATTAGATTCTTCTCCCTGTAATTCAATATCGATTTCTTGGCGATTTAATTGGCTCCCTATATTAATGACATAAAGTGATAACTTTGCTCTTTGATCAAGAACAGCACAAAATCGACCAAATTGTGTAGAATTAAAATCACGATTGCGAATGAGAATCCACGTAACATCACTATCAGCAGCAATACTTAATGAAAATATTGAACTGACAAAGGTATCTTTATCATTGCCAACCTGATGTTCAATAAACATAACTTGACTATTTTTATCAACTTTTATATCCGAAAAAATATGAGATTGTCCCCCCATTTGTATATTTTGTAATTCAATGGGTATATTTAACTTTGTATTTTCAGGGATGTGAAAAAGCCAACCATCTGTAACAAAAGCTGTATTTAACTGTCCAATAAAATCTTCATCAGAAATGTTTTGATTTATCTGCACAGAATTATCTTCTAATGCGTCTGAAAGGCGTTTTACTGTAATATTGTCTACCTTTGACTCTATCGATGTTTTTCCATTGTTTATGGAGAAAACAGCACTTTCTGAAAGCAATGCATCAACCAATTGATTGTCTTGAACTTTTGAAAAATTGCTAATAGACTTCAGTAAGGTACGCAGATTGGTATAATGCCATCTTTCGATTTTACGGGAAGGAAGCCGTGTCATTTGAAACTGCTCAATAGTTTTCTTGCGGATTTCCTGTACAGCTTTATCACCAGGTAAGTCGTTTACATACTGATTAAAATTACTGAGGATATTTTCTTCAACCGCTAACAAGTTTTGCTGTGCATTCATATTTAATAACCTCAAACCGCTTCCCTGATAAGATCAGCATACCCATTTTCCTCTAAATAAAGCGCTAAGGATTTATCACCGCTTTTGATAATTTGTCCTTTATAAAGAACATGTACCGTATCAGGAATAATATAATTAAGTAGCCGTTGATAATGGGTAATCACCAGAAATGAACGTTTTGAATCCCGAAGTTTATTAACACCATCTGCAACAATTTTTAGTGCATCAATATCTAAACCAGAATCCGTTTCATCTAAAATGCAAAGTTTAGGTTCAAGAAGTGCCATTTGTAAAATTTCAGCGCGTTTTTTTTCTCCACCTGAAAAACCTACATTTAATGGACGCTTTAGCATATCCATATCTATTTCAAGTTTGGCTGAAACTTCTTTAACATATTTTATAAATTCAGGAATTTTAAGTTCTTCGTGACCTCGTGCTTTGCGTTGAGAGTTCATCGCAACTTTTAAAAATTCCATTGTTGCTACTCCTGGTATTTCCATTGGATATTGAAATGCAAGAAAAACACCATATGCAGCACGTTCTGCTGGATCCATTTCTAAAAGTGATTGCCCATTATAGAGAATATCTCCTTCTGTTATTTCATAATCATCACGACCAGCAAGTAAATAAGACAAAGTTGATTTTCCGGCTCCATTTTGTCCCATGATAGCGGCAACTTCTCCATCTTGAACTGTCAAGTTTAAACCACGAATAACTTTTGTATCGGTCTCAGCAATACGGGCGTGCAAATTTTTTATCTCTAACATAATTTAATCCTGTTTTGGCTGTTTTTTCAGATACAGATGCGGATTATTTTGCCTTAGCATCCATCTACTTTTGTAATTAGCATAGAGGTCATTTTTAGCATTATATGCTACTGTTACAGCCTTTTTACATAAAGTCTTCTATTTATCTAATTAAATAAAATTATCCAACACTACCTTCAAGGCTAATACCAATAAGCTTTTGTGCTTCGACAGCAAATTCCATGGGAAGTTTTTGAATGACCTCTTTTACAAAACCATTTACAATTAATGCGATAGCTTCTTCTTCGGGAATTCCTCTCTGCATAACATAAAAAAGTTGGTCATCAGAAATTTTTGATGTTGTGGCTTCATGTTCAAACTGAGCTGTTGCATTTTTTGCTTCAATATAAGGAACTGTATGTGCACCACAATCATTCCCGATTAACAAACTATCACATTGCGTAAAGTTACGCGCATTTTGTGCTTTTCGATGAGCTGTGACTTGTCCTCGATACGTGTTATTTGAAAAACCTGCAGAAATACCTTTGGAAATAATGCGACTGGAAGTATTTTTTCCCAAATGAATCATTTTTGTACCGGAATCAATTTGTTGATGACCGTTTGCAACGGCAATAGAATAAAATTCTCCACGCGCATTATCACCACGGAGTAAGCAGGATGGATATTTCCAAGTAATCGCAGAACCAGTCTCAACTTGTGTCCATGAAATTTTAGAACTATCACCTCGACAATCTCCACGCTTCGTCACAAAATTATAAATACCACCCTTTCCATCTCTATCGCCAGGATACCAATTTTGTACTGTAGAATATTTAATCTCTGCATTTTCAAGGGCAATAAGCTCAACAACAGCAGCATGAAGTTGGTTTTCATCACGTTGGGGTGCTGTACACCCTTCAAGATAAGAAACATAGGAATCTTCAGCAGCAATAATCAATGTTCGTTCAAATTGGCCAGTGTTGCGTTCATTAATCCTAAAATAAGTTGAAAGCTCCATAGGACAACGAACCCCTTTGGGAATATAAACAAATGAACCATCTGTAAAGACAGCTGCATTTAAGGCCGCATAATAATTATCACTTATAGGTACAACTGTTCCTAAATATTCTTTAATAAGCTCAGAATGTTCAATAATCGCCTCTGAAATAGAACAAAAAATCACACCGGCACGTGCCAGCTCTTTTTTGAATGTTGTTACAACAGAAACAGAATCAAAGACTGCATCAACAGCCACCTGCCCCGATACAGACATACTGTCATCAAAAGTGGAGGGATCAGACTGTTTTCTTACTCCTGCCAAAATCTCTTGTTCTTTAAGGGGAATGCCAAGTTTCTCGTACGTTGCTAATAACTCAGGATCCACTTCATCCAAAGATTTTGGTCCTGTATGATTTTTTGGAGCAGCATAATAATAAAGCTCCTGAAAATCAATTCTAGGATATTCAAGACGCGCCCAATGAGGCTCTTGCATCGTCAGCCAACGGCGGTAAGCCTTTAAGCGCCATGTTAGCATCCATTCAGGCTCATGTTTTTTAGCGGAAATAAATTTGATAATATCCTCATTTAAGCCTTTTGGAGCTTTATCGGTTTCAATATTGGTTTCAAAACCATATTTATATTGGTCAACATCTATTTCACGTACTTGGCGTATCGTTTCTTGTACTGCCGGCATAAATTTTCTCCATTTTTTGGCGTCAAAAACCGGTAACTAAAGTCTTGTTTTTTACAAGATTAAAGTAAGCAAGTTATCTCTAGGCTATAGGTAAAGTGCAAAAATTTCAATCAAACTTATTTTATTTTTAAAATAATTCTAATTTTTATAACTTTCTGATGATAAATCTTCCCCTTTTTTCCTGCTTATAATTTGAGAAAAAAACGACAGAAAATCATCAATATCTTCAGAAGTTGTGCCACGCCCTAGCGAAATGCGAATGGCACCATTTGGAACATGATACCCCATTGCCTCCAACACTTTGCTTTGTTTTACTTTTCCCGAAGAACAAGCAGAGCCGGATGATAAAGAAAACCCTTCTAAATCAAAAGCAATTTGCATCGTTTCAGCTTTTATATTTTTCACGGTAAAGTAAGTTGTATTTGGCAAACGTTGAACTCTTTTGCCAAAAATCTCAACATTTTTACTTATACTTTGTAGTCCATTTTCTAATTTATTGCGTAAATATATTAACTGTTTTATTTCCTCCTGTGTGAAGCAATCAGTTATTGCTGCCCCAAAAGCAGCAATAAGGGGCAATGCTTCTGTTCCTCCACGGAGACCTTTTTCTTGTCCTCCCCCAATAATAAGAGGATGTGGCATGAGAAGATTACCACATGAAACAAAAGCACCGATTCCTTTCGGACCGCCAACTTTATGTGCAGACAATATAAAAAAGTCTCCTCCTAGCTGATTAATATCCACAAAATTTTTATCTACATATTGTGTCAAATCAACAATAAGAGTGCCTCCTAAATCCCGAACAATAGCGGCGATTTCTGTTAATGGTTGAATAACACCCGTTTCACTATTTGCAGCTTGAATAGCAACAAGAGGTAAACCTTTTGTTTTATCATGAACCGTTAAGAGTGATGTTAATTTATCTTGTTGTATGAGCCCATCTTGATCAACAGCAATGACGCTTATCAACTCTTTAGAAAAACGTCCTCCCTCTGCCACAGAGGGATGTTCAGTCGCTCCAAGGTAAAGACGAGAAAATTTAACTTTTGCATTCCCCATATTGTAAAAGGGTGTTAACAAAGTCATTGCGGCTTCACTCGCACCAGAGGTAAATACCACGTGATCTGGATCTGTTTTAAGATTTTCAGCGATTTGCCGACGAGCCTTTTGCAACAAAGTTTTAGCCGCACGCCCTTCCTTATGAACAGATGATGGATTACCAAATATTTCTAAAGATTCCAGTAACGCTATTCGTGCCACTTTTTTGAGTGGTGTTGTTGCGTTATGATCAAAATATCGGCGTTTTATAACCATTTTACATCGCAATCATTAATCTTATGAATTGATTAAAAAAATAGCGCAATTTTCTTGAAAAGTGCACTAAAAAAAGAATATCTAATAATTATTTAAGAGATTCTATGGTAAAAGTCGACCAAGATCAATGAAAGCCTTTTATTGCATTTAAGGAGCATTTTATGCCAGAAATTATTTTTAACGGTCCTGCGGGTCGGCTCGAAGGACGTTATCAACCTTCACAACAAAAAAATGCACCCATTGCGATTATTTTGCATCCTCATCCCCAATTTGGTGGAACTATGAATCATAAAATTGTCTATGACCTCTTTTATATGTTCCAACAACGTGGCTTTACAACTTTACGTTTTAACTTTCGTGGTATTGGTCGTAGTCAGGGTGAATTTGATTATGGAATAGGAGAACTTTCAGATGCTGCTGCTGCTCTCGATTGGGTGCAAACACAACATCCAGACTCTAAAAATTGTTGGGTAGCAGGATATTCATTTGGAGCATGGATTGGTATGCAGCTTTTAATGCGCCGACCGGAAATTGAGGGATTTATCTCAGTTGCCCCTCAGCCTAATGTTTATGACTTTTCATTTCTTGCACCTTGTCCCTCCTCTGGGCTTATCATTCATGGCGGTATCGATAAAGTTTCCCCTCCAAAAGATGTTCAAATACTTGTCGATAAATTAAAAACACAAAAAGGTATCATCATCACACAAGAAATATTAGAAGAGGCTAATCACTTTTTCAGTGGATGTCATGAAGAACTTATTGAGCGATGTGCCCACTATTTGGATAACCATATCTCCAATGAACTTCTCGCTCCTCCTCCTGAAATACTTTCACTAACTTAGGAAAATACGATAGATTTATAAAAAATTAGCAAAAGTCGTTTCTGATCATAACAAAGTAATTTTTTCAGTTTGCATTTAAAATTTTTCTAAATTTTATTTCAGGATAGAAATGAGAATAACAGCATACCTGTTTTCTATCACTGATAAGTCTCTTTTTTAACGTAAAAAGGAAATAATACCTGTATTATTATCTTTATGTTACCAATATGTCTCTTTCTCTTGTGAGGTGTGTGTCAGTTATGATAGATAACTCATTATATAATCGCCTATTCTATAAAATAATGCACTCTTAAATTAGGAAATTAAATCTGTGTTTGCCTTTAAATCTGATTTTTTACACATTATGAGCGAACGTGGTTTTATCCACCAAATTTCAGATGAAAAAGGCTTAGATGATCTTTTTTCAAAAGAAACTGTAAGCGCTTATACTGGATTTGACCCAACAGCATCGAGTTTACATGCTGGAAGTCTTCTTCAGATTATGATGCTTTATTGGTTACAAAAAACAGGTCATCGCCCCATTGCTTTAATGGGTGGAGGAACCGGATTGATTGGTGATCCTTCTTTCAAAGATGAAGCGCGACGCCTTCTGACACAGAATGATATTGCTGAAAATATTAATGGTATTAAAAAGGTATTTGCTAACTATTTGACATTCGGTGACCGAGAAACCGATGCTTGTATTGTGAATAACGCGGAATGGTTATGCAATTTAAACTACTTAGAATTTTTGCGTGATGTAGGAAAACATTTTTCTGTCAATCGTATGTTGTCATTTGATTCCGTTAGACTCAGACTTGAGCGTGAGCACTCTTTGTCATTCTTAGAGTTTAATTATATGATTCTGCAAGCTTATGATTTTGTTGAACTTTATAAACGTTATGGATTGCGTATGCAAATGGGGGGCTCTGATCAGTGGGGCAACATTATTAACGGAATCGAATTAGGGCATCGTTTAGGAACACCGCAATTATATGCGTTAACATCACCATTGCTGACAACCTCTTCCGGTGCCAAAATGGGTAAATCATTGAATGGGGCTGTATGGCTGAATGCGGATAAGCTTTCACCTTATCAATTTTGGCAATACTGGCGCAATACAGAAGATGCTGATGTAACACGATTTCTAAAGCTCTATACTCCATTGCCAATGGATGAGATTCTTAAACTTTCTCTATTACAAGGGACAGAAATTAACGAAGCAAAAAAAATTCTTGCAACAGAAATTACAGCAATGTTGCATGGACGTGTTCTTGCTGATGCAGCAGCAGAAACAGCTCGCAAGACGTTTGAAGAAAAAACTCTAGGAGAAAATCTTCCAACTGTTGAAATTAATGCCTCAGAATTAAAAAAAGGTGTTGGATTGCTCACTCTTTTAGTACAAGCAGGACTCGCTAGATCTAATAGTGAGGCACGCCGACACGTTCAAGGTGGGGGGGTCCGTGTAAATGATCAAATTATTGAGGATGAAACACATCTTATTATTGAAGGGGATGTCAGTGCAGAAGGAACCGTTAAACTTTCTTTTGGTAAGAAAAAACATGTTGTGATGAAACCAGTATAATCTTTTGCTGTTTTGTTTATGTTGTCGACCTTGTTCTTTCAATTCAATTGTTGTGATAGGGCGAGTTTTGTTAGGAAATAAAGGTCTCTTCAAAACAATAATATTCTAGAGAGTTGAATAGTTCTTTTCTTCTGTGTACTCTGATATCTTATACCTGTTACACAAGAAAGAAAGATGAAAATAATGACAAGACCAATGAAAGGTGCTCTTGCTCCTGATTTTAATTTGCCGCGCGATGGAGGAGAGATGGTATGTCTTTCTGACTTTAAAGGAAAGTCTGTTGTTTTATATTTTTATCCAAAAGATGACACCAGTGGTTGCACAAGCGAAGCACTTGATTTCACAAAATTAAAGATGAAATTTGATGAAATCGGTGTTTCTGTTATTGGAATCTCTCCAGATAATGTAAAAAAACATGATAAATTTAAAGTAAAACATGAACTTGATGTCATCTTGGTTTCTGATGAAGAAAAAACAACCCTCGAAGCTTATGGTGTTTGGGTTGAGAAAAGCATGTATGGACGCAAATATATGGGAGTTGAACGGAGCACTTTTTTAATTGATGCAAATGGAATAATAGCAGAAGAATGGCGTAAAGTAAGCGTATCTGGGCATGCTGAAAATGTTTTAGCTACTGCAACACTTTTATATCATAATGGTAACTTGTAAATTGAGTGTTTGATTTGCCTTAAAAAGCAAAAGTTATCCTCCTTAATTGATTTTAGTTTTTCAACGGATTCAATTTTTACAATATATTGATTTATAAGGATAATGAATTGTTTTACATTTATATTAGTCCCCCGAATATCCCAAATTTTTCTTATTTCAGATTCTTCCTATCACTTGCAATATCATAAGCAGAATTGGCGTGTGAGAAAAAAAATGAAGAAAGAAACAAGAAAATCCCTCTTTAAACCTTTAAAGTATCAAGGACTATCGTAACATCACAACATCAATAAAACGAACAGCTTAAGAAAAAATCTACATGGCTTGAAGGAAGGATATATAATTAACGAATATCCTCAATTTTTTTGTCTTGTTTATAAATGCGCCGTGCGAGTGCTGCCTCTATAAATGCATCTAAATTACCATTAAGTACGGATTGTGGATCCGTATTTTCAATTCCTGTACGCAAATCTTTGACAAGCTGATAGGGTTGAAGAACATAAGATCTAATTTGATGTCCCCATCCGATTTCTGTTTTAGAAGATTCAGCAGCATTGGTTTCTTCTTCTCTTTTTTTAAGCTCTTCTTCATAAAGCCGTGCACGCAACATCGACCAAGCCGTAGCGCGATTTTTATGTTGAGAGCGCTCTGTTTGACATTGAACAACAATACCCGTTTTTATATGCGTGATGCGAACAGCAGAATCTGTCGTGTTAACATGTTGTCCTCCTGCTCCCGATGCACGATATGTATCAATACGCACATCTGCCTCTGAAACATCAACTTCAATATTGTCATCAATAACTGGATAAACCCAAATGCTTGCAAAAGAGGTATGGCGCTTTGCATTCGAATCAAATGGAGAAATCCGCACTAAACGATGAACGCCTGATTCTGTTTTTAACATTCCATAAGCATTATGCCCTTTTACAAGAATAGTCGCTGACTTTATTCCTGCTTCTTCTCCATCATGAATTTCTAAAATTTCAACCTTCATTTCATGCTGTTCAGCCCAGCGCATATACATACGTAAGAGCATAGAAGCCCAATCTTGGCTTTCTGTTCCCCCTGCTCCAGCATGAACTTCTAAATAGGTATCATTCGGATCTGCTTCTCCTGAAAGAAGTACATCAATTTGCCTTTTATCTATCTCATTTTTAAGATTACGTATTGATCTTTCTGCATCAGCGATAATTTCAACATCACTTTCTTCTTCGCCCATCGCAATAAGCTCAATGCATTCTTCAAGTGTTTTTGTAAATGATAAAAGACCATTGATTGAATCATCAAGACGTTGACGCTCACGCATCATATCCTGTGCTCGTTGTGCATCATCCCATAATGATGGATCTTCTGCTTTTTGATTAAGATATTCGAGACGCTTTAGTGATTGATCCCAGTCAAAGATGCCCCCTTAGCAATTGTATTGCTTTCTGGATTTCATCAACTAATGTTTCTATTTCTGCTCGCATAATTTAACACCGTATTTTTAAAAACTCTTTTTGGTTGTGTCTCTTAGCATTTTATACAAATTTAATAGCTGCTATCAGAAAATGGTACAATTCTATCACTCTATTTACAGAACCGACATTGTAAAAAAGAGATAAAAACCATGACTCATGGCAAAAGGAGATTTTGTCGATTAATACAGCCCACCTGTCCCACTTTCAAGTGCTTTGTTGACTTGTGGAGAAGTCGTTACTGCAGGAACACCTTCTTGAAAAGAATTTGTACTCCCAATAACTTGATATATATCAGCAGGACCAGTCCCTGGTTTAAATGCTTCTATAATAACATCTTGATCTCCTCTTTCGGCAAGCATTCCTGTTTTTCGATTAATTGGCATTAAAATCATGCCCTTTGGCATCTTAAAGGGAACATCTGGCTTCCCTTTAAGAGCATCTGCCATAAAATCACCAAAAATAGGCGCAGCTAATGAACTTCCTGTTCCATTATATCCTAACGGAGCTGGTTGATCATAACCGACAAAAATACCAACGACAATATCAGGAGTAAATCCCATAAACCAGACATCCTTAGAGTCATTGGTTGTTCCTGTTTTAGCAGCAATATGTCGATTAAGATAACGTAAACGTGCCGCAGTACCACGCTGAACAACCCCTTCCATCATCGATGTAATCTGATAAGCCGTCATAGGGTCAAGAACTTGATCTCTTTCATCAATCAATGTGGGCTCACTTTGATTATTCCATGAATGCGTATTACAATTTTCGCAAATACGATCATCATGACGATAAATTGTCTTCCCATAACGATCTTGAATTCTGTCTATCAGAGAAGGTTTAATAGAGCGTCCCCCATTGGCAATAACTGAATAAGCTGTAACCATTCGTAATACTGTTGTTTCGCCAGCCCCTAAAGCCATGGGAAGATAAGGCTGCAATTTATCTACGATCCCAAAGCGTTCTGCATATTCAGCGACAAGAGGCATTCCCATATCATTGGCAAGCCGTATTGTCATAAGATTACGAGAACGCTCAATACCATAACGCAACGTTGAAGGTCCTGCAAAGGTACCTCCATAATTTTTGGGTTGCCAAACTTCACCATTATATTGACGAACTTCAATGGGGCCATCTAAAACAACGGATGCTGGTGTATATCCGTTATCAAGAGCTGCTGCATAAACAAAAGGCTTAAAAGCAGACCCCGGTTGGCGATAAGCTTGGGTTGCACGATTGAATTCAGATGCGGCAAAAGAAAATCCTCCCACCATAGCAAGAACGCGCCCTGTATGAGGTTCCATAGCAACAATTGCACCTTCAACCTTTGGAATTTGTTGTAAACGATAAGTATTATTTGTATTGGGTAGTTTTTCAACAAAAATGACATCCCCAACTTGCAGAACATGAGATAAGCTCTGAACAGTTTTTCGATAACCATTTTCTTTTACAACATGGAGTGCCCATTTTGAATCAGCTTCAGATAAAACAGCAATTTCCCGTTTTTTTGATAATATACCTGAAGCTTCGCGCTGTGGCTGTAAACCAATCTCTACTTTGTTGGGATTAGTAGAAAGAACAACAGCTAAACGCCATTCAGGAACATCACTTAGCCCTGTGATATTTGCAAGTTCTGTCCCCCAATCACTTTTCTCATCAATATGCGCATAAGCTCCACGCCATCCTTGCGCATGATCAAATCTAATTAATCCATCGTGCAAAGCACGTCGCGCAATAAGTTGTAAATGCGGATCAAGCGTTGTACGAATGGAAAGCCCGCCTTCATAAAGTGTTTTAGCCCCATAGCGATGTATTAAACGACGCCGCACTTCTTCAGTAAAATAATCAGCCGCAAAAACATAGCTATCACTCCCACGTATTGTCGCTCCTAAAGGTTTAGCTTTTGCTTTTTCACCTTGTTCACGCGTTACATATCCATTTGCAATCATCCGGTCTATAACCCAATTACGCCGATCAATAGCACGTTGTGTATTCTTAAATGGATCATAATTTGCTGGTCCTTTTGGAAGAGCAGCCAAATAAGCACATTGTTCTAGCGTCAGGTCATTGACGGATTTATTGAAATAAGTCAAAGAAGCAGCTGCTATACCATAAGTGCCACGACCCAGATAAATTTCATTGAGATAAAGTTCGAGAATATGATCTTTTGAATAAGTTTTCTCAATACGCATTGCTAAAATAGCTTCCTTAAATTTACGTTCTAACGTTGTTTCTGAACTTAAAAGGAAGTTTTTAGCGACTTGTTGCGTTATAGTTGATGCACCCTCTGGACGTCTTCCAGAACCAATATTACGAATATTATTGATCAAAGCTCGAGAAAGTCCTTCAGGATCTAAACCAAAATGATGATAAAAGTTTTTGTCTTCAGCCGAAATAAAAGCATTTATAACAAGCTTTGGTATTGATTGAATCGGTAAATAGAGGCGATGTTTTGTTGCAAACTCTGCCATAAGACGGCCATCAGAAGCATGGACGCGGGTCATTACCGGCGGCTCATAAAGTGAAAGAACTTCATAATCAGGGAGTGCATTTGCTTGACCACTGGTCATAACACCCCACGTTATTGCACCACAAAGTCCAATAGCAATAAAAAAACGAAGAAGATATCTTAAAAAAATTATCATAAAAACGGCTATCGCTTTCTTAAGAATTAATTAAAGAAAAAATACGTTACTTCAAACACACCAAGTGGATATCACCACAAGATTGAGATCAAGAGAAATTGTTTTCTATCTTTTATTTATACTAGGGTACACTAGAAGCCCATATTGATACTCTATTTTCTCACAAATTTAAAGAGGCTGTATCATTTTCTGCCTATAATCAGCAAATTGACGAATAGAATGAGCAATAGAGGCTGCCATTTGTTTTCTCCAATGAGGATCATTTAGTAACTTTTCATCCTCTTTATTGGATAAATAACCTATCTCTATCAAGACTGAGGGTATATCTGAAGCTCTTAAAACTTGAAAATTAGCATACCGATGTGGGTTATTAATCAAGTTAATATGATTCTTTGATAAACTTGAAATAACACTATTTGCAAAATTAACCGAAAATGTATGTGTTTCACGTCGTGTAAGATCCATCAAAATATCTGTAACTTCGAGCGTTTCATCTGCAGGCAAACCATCAAGCAAATCAACTTTATTTTCATTTTCAGCTAAAGATTTTGCAATGGCATCAGATGCTTTTTCTGATATGGTATACACTGTAGCACCGCGAAGAGAATGTAAATCAATCGTATCCGCGTGAATAGATATAAAAAGATCAGCATCAAACTCTTGCGCTTTTTTAACTCTTTCACTTAGTCTTAAAAAAATATTGGAATCTCGTGTTAAAGCAACGGTAATATGAGAATCCTTTTGTAATTCGTCTCGCAATGCACGCGCAAAGTCTAAAGTCACATCTTTTTCTAAAATTCCAGTAACACCCCGTGCACCACCATCAATACCACCATGACCAGGATCAAGAACAACACGGAAATTATATGCTGGCATTAACTGTGTTTGTGTATCAAAATTGCTTCTTTGCTGTTTTTTTAATGTCTCATCAAATTTTTCTTGTGTACTTTTACGAATATCAATCAGCAACTGCCATAAACCATTATTTAATTTTTTTACGACATTTTTTTCAACCACAAAAGCCGTTTTACTTGTCAAAATAATGCGTGAAGTCTGTATATCAGAGAAAGCATAACGTACATCTGAAAGCATAACGGATAATGTATTCCGTTTCTTTAAAGGCGTATTTTGCATCGAAAAGTCAATTGTAGGTAAATTGATAACCAAACGTGCTGGCCTGTCCAAAATCTGTAAACGAACATTTGGTTTTGAATTAAAAACCGCAATAATACGCGTATGAACACTATCACCAATGGTTCGAAAATTAATAAGTCTCAGAGGATCTGCGGCTTGAACACTGGTTTGGAGTAGAAAAAAAGATAATAAAAAGTATGTGACGAGCACAATAACATCCCCATAAGCTGTTTTCAGCTTTTTGGTAAAAAAAACTCTTATCATAAGCAAAATACTCTACATTACCTTTGTAATAATTTATCTTGGTTATATAAAATGATACACCAATTTATTCTCTATTTTTCAATAAAAGCTAAATAAACACCCAAAAACGAAATTAAGGTCATAAAGATATTATAATTATACATGATTTACATTGTTACTTGCCAAACGCATGATATCAACATAAAAGAATATTTATGCTTCCTAGCTGATAATAGTCATCTAAATTATCTGTAACTCATATTAAGTTGTCTTTAGAGGTTTTTTGCCTATTATGCGTTGAGACTTTTTTATGGATGAAAAATTTCTATGTTATAATATTAGGATTGCATTACTTAAGATTCGTTGGTTCGGATATCCGAACTGTTTTAAAGATTATTTTACCGGAGACTTTTAAGAAATATGAGTCATAAAAAACAGATGGAAATAATGATGAGAAATGGTGTAAATGCAGTCATGCCTCTGCACGTGGTGTTCCGTCCTGTTTTTCTGGTACCTCCCTTTTATGGCAGACAGCCTTTTATGTTTACGAATAGTTATAGCGTTCGTTTGAATAAAATTGTGCATGTCGCCTTCAGGATATTAACTTATGTCAAACAAAATGCTTATAGATGCCTCCCATCCGGAGGAAACTCGTGTTGTTGTTGTTCACGGCAACAAAATTGAAGAACTTGATTTTGAATCAGAACATAGAAAACAGCTCAAGGGGAATATTTATCTCGCACGGATTACGCGTGTAGAACCGTCTCTCCAAGCAGCTTTTGTTGAATATGGTGGAAACCGACATGGTTTTTTAACATTTTCTGAAATTCATCCTGATTATTATCAAATTCCTATTGCTGATCGACTTGCTCTTCTTGAAGAAGAGGAAAAAGCAGCTATAGGAGAAAATTCTGTAGATACCTTTACGGAAGAAGCAACTAAAAATAAAAAACGCTCCAGAAGAACAAAAAAAAATGGAAAAAACAATGTCATTGCAGCCGATATTGAAAGTGACATCACATCTGAAGCGACAATAATTGATAATACAGAAGAAGCATTAAATGCCGATATCTCTGATGATGAGATCGAAATGGTCGGTGCTGAGGACATCCGTGAAGAGCTCCCAATTTATCAAAGAAAACAAGGGCGCCAGTATAAAATTCAAGAAGTCATTAAACGACGTCAAATTTTGTTGGTACAAGTTATCAAAGAAGAGCGTGGTAATAAAGGTGCTGCCCTTACAACATATTTATCTCTAGCAGGTCGTTACTCTGTTCTAATGCCCAACACAGCACGTGGTGGTGGTATTTCACGAAAAATTACGAACGTACAAGACCGTAAGCGTCTTAAAGAAATCGTAAAAGAATTAGCTGTTCCAAAAGGTATGGGCGTTATCTTACGAACTGCTGGTGCCAATAGAACAAAAGCTGAAATTAAACGTGATTATGAATATCTTATGCGGTTATGGGATACTATTCGCACTTTGACACTCGAGTCAACGGCGCCATGCCTTGTCCATGAAGAAAGCAATCTCATCAAGCGTTCTATACGAGATCTTTACAATAAGAACATTAGTGAAATTCTTGTTTCTGGAGACCAAGGATATCGTGAAGCGAAAGACTTTATGCGTATGCTCATGCCAAGTCATGCAAAAGTTGTGCAACCTTACCGTGATCCTACACCCATTTTCGCAAGAAATAATATTGAAATTCAACTTGATAAAATGTTGCAACCACAAGTTTCTTTAAAATCTGGTGGTTATCTTGTTATTAATCAAACAGAAGCACTTGTTGCTATTGACGTAAATTCTGGCCGCTCCACGAAAGAATTCTCTGTCGAAAAGACAGCCTTACAAACTAACCTTGAAGCTGCTGAAGAAGTAGCGCGGCAATTACGCTTGCGTGACCTTGCTGGTTTAATTGTGATTGATTTTATTGATATGCTTGAAGAACGCAATGTGAAGCTGGTCGAAAAAAAATTAAAAGATTGTTTAAAAAACGATCGTGCTCGTATTCAAGTAGGTCATATTTCACACTTCGGCCTTTTAGAAATGAGTCGTCAACGTATTCGCATATCGGTTTTAGAAAGTACAACACAGCCCTGCCCGCATTGCGCAGGAACAGGAAATATACGTTCTGAATCATCCATTGCGTTACATGTCATGCGCTCAATTGAAGAATATCTTCTTCATAATTCGCAATATAATATTATCGTGCGCACACCCGTAGCAACAGCGCTTTATGTATTAAATCATAAACGCAACATTCTTGTTAATTTAGAAGCTCGTTTTAAGCTTAATATTAGTATTGAAGCAGATGATAGTATTGGAACGCAACATCTTGTTATTTCTAAAGGCTCAATAGCAGAGAGCATTTCTCGATCTTCATTGGAAGATGCCAATGAGCAAGAAATTGTAGATTCTGTTTTCATAAAGAGTGAATCTATTGAAAATCCTTCTCCCATTGAAACAAACCAAAAGCGTAGGCGCAAAAATCGTCACGGTGAAATTACTGATCATTCTCTCTCCAACGTTCATAAAAAAGAAGATACTTTGAATGATGATTCTTATCGTCGAGGACGTCGTCGAGGACGTCGTGGTGGTCGACGCAATCAAGATAATAGTTTTCATCAGATTCGCGTTCCTTACGCAGAACCAGTGGGAGATTTTGCTAAGAAAGCTTTGGCAGAAATTAAAGCAGCGCATCGCAAACGTCGTATTTCGCCTACTAAATCTTTTGAACTTGAAGAAACAACAAATAATACACAAGCTCTAGATATACAACAACAGGGTGAATCTGAAAAAATTGATACAAGTATTAAACCTAAAAAACGTAAAACACGTTCTTCAAAAGTAGTAGAAAATCAGCTTTCTTTAGAGAATGATCAAAATGTTGCAGAACAAAAATCTCTTGAAGAAAAACCTACAACCAGTTCGATGCGTAAAGCTAAAACAAAAAAAGCAGACAAATCTATTCATGAGGTAGAAGATAAAGCTCTTGAAAAGAGTAAAAAATCAACACGTGGAACACGTAAAAAATCATCTTCTAAAGAGACGCAAATACAAAAAATATTAGAGCAAGAAACTGTAATCGAGATGGAGGAAGTTGTAGAAACCTCTCCTTCCAAAATTGAAGAAACAATTAATCAATCCGTTGTTATTTCATCAACGCCTAATGATTCTTCCAAAACTGAACGTATTGGTTGGTGGAAACGCAGAATTCTTTCGAAAAATTAAGGATTAAAAAACCGCCACAGAAAACTGTGGCGGTTCAAATAAACAATTATAACCAATTCTATAGTGTGGGTTTATTACTTTTGTTTTGCTTTTTCTTGCTCAGCCCGCATACGCTCTTCAATTTCTTTTTGCTTTGATTGAATGGCTTGCTGCAGCTTTATTTGTTCTTGTTGGAAATCTTTTTCCTCCATACCAGGACCGGTATAGGCTGCTGTAAACCCATTAAGAGAAAATTCAATAGGATTAGCTGAACCACGAAAATTAACTGTGGTTACAACCATTTTTGTTCCACTTTTCATAGCTGCTATAAGCTTATCATCTAAGACATCATTAGCAATACAACTTGGTCCATTACAAATAATATAAGGAATTTTTTTAGAGAACTCGTCACCAATTTTAATGTGAACACCTTCTGGCAAAAAACGCCCAGTAGGTACTTGAATACCTATACGTTTTTCATTTTGCTTCCCTTTTATTTCAACAAGATTAAAAGCCGTTAAAGGTTGTCCCGTATTCGATAATACAGTATTCATTGTATTACAAATATCAACATCATGCTGCTTACTGCAAACTTTGTACCAACCTTGTGATAAAGTTTGCGCATTTGCAGAAATACCAGCTATAAGAAAAAGGGCAGCGGCTCCAACTAATACTGAAACAGCAGAATAAACATTTTTATGCGACATGATTAAGTTAATCCTTTCAACGCGCTCTTAAGTAACTTTAAAAAAAATATTAAATGTAATTCCAACTTAAATTTATTAAATTATAATGAAATAACAATTAATTTTACTATTTTTACTTCAATATAAAAAAAAAAGTCAAATTTAGAGAAAAAATACGATGAGCCATTCTATTTTTATACACCCATATAATTCCCCTCTTCATCACATTGGTATTTGATATAATCTATCTATAAAATACCTCTGTGCATTTAAACTAAGATTACACAAACGAATCAATATTGCAATATTAATTAAAATAAAGTCTAATACTACTCTAAAAAACTTACTAATTAAACTTTTTACATTTATTACTCTTCATGTTAAGCTTATAGAGCCTTAGCAACAGGTTGTTGCAATGCATGAAGCTCCAAAATATCAGATAAATTTTACTGTTTTCCTTATGTGCCTCGTGTGATACACAAAAACAAAATCATCTACGATATTATTGAAACATTGAATGAATTAAAACCACTGATTGTCTAAAATTTCTGCATAATTGTAAGAGAACTTTTTGCTAATGAACAATCTTCTGCCCTTGTTTACAAAACAATGGTGATACGCTTTTGTAATAAAAATTTTATATTCTATAGCGTTTAAATAAAAAGTTTAGTTTAAAAATACGTTACTAAAGAAGTGCTTTTTTCTTAATTAAACAACACATTTTCTTAGAGAGAAAATCTATAACTGCTGAAAATATTTTATTTATAATAAACTTTCTTAAAATATAATAACATATTAATTTATAATAATAATTTATCTTTTTTCTATTTCTATATTGTATGAAAGATCTTAATAGCGCAAACCTCTCTTATATTGAATCAATAAAATTTATCCACTTGTACATCACAAGCGGAGTTAGTTTTATAGATAAAACTACTGAACAAAGGCCCCCCTATGAATCATCTCACGTGCCTAAAGCCATAATAAATTTATGCTCATATATTATACATCTATTATTGCATATCTGTACAAATATCATCTCTCAGCTTTATAACGTGAATAAAAAATGTAGCTTTTATCAATTTATTTTAAGTTATTTCTCAAATAAAAGAAGCTTCTAAAATGATAAATTCTTTTCAGCTTTCACAACATCAAAGATATAAATCGTTAATGATTTAAGTTTTAAGAAAAAATGAATTCAAAATATCATTTTGTTTTCCTATATAACAAAACTTAGAGCTATAAAAAATCTCTCTTATCGTATTAATGAAACAAGATTTATGATATGAGATGTATCGTCATTAAAATAATTAATCAGATAAAAATAAAAAACTACAAGCACAAAAAATTATGCATAAAAAGAAAACATAAAAAAATATATGAGTTTATTATTTAATATATATATATATTAAGTCTTATATGATAAGAATAACAGATAATATATTATGTGTATAAGATTACTTTATTATAAATAATAAGTAATAACTCAAAAAATAAAATATATTATTACTAATATGTTTTAACTATTGTTTAGTATATCAGCTTAATTTCTCTGTATTTATATGAGTAAATTTTTAATTGAATAACTCTTCAACATGGGAACGCATACGATCATAATACTCTTTCTCTTTTCTGGCAGCATTATATTATATATTTCTCTCGTGCTTCTACATAATAAAGGAGCAGATTTTACATTCGAAGGATTGCGCATCACCATATCCTTTATACCACTAATTATCTCTTCTTCAAAATCTGAGACACTAATCACCATTCGTTCTTCAAAGTGCTTTATTAATTCAGGATCTATTGAATTGATTGCATCTTTTGCCCATCTAAAATCTTTTTTCCTCCAACCAAAATCTTTCCGTAATAAATCCCCTATATCACTGTCCAACAGACTCTCTTGAATTTTACAAGAAAGAACCATAAAGGGATAGAGTCGTATCGTTTCATCAATCGCTCTATCGTTAAGAGTTTCTACATTTGCTGTATCATCACTCATTCCTAATTCAGAAGCGCTTCGAGACCTTAGATATTCTGTTGCTTTACTTAATTTTCTTTCATACTCTCCTACTCTATACTCTCTTGCCCTATGCGCTCTATATGCTAAATTCTCCATTTCTTGCGCTAAATCACGTAGTTTTGAAGAAAGCTTATAACGCTCTTCATTAAGGTCTCCGTGTTCTTGTAGCAGCTTATCATGTTCTATATTATGAGAACGTATTTGCGAAAGTGTTAAATCAGCAAATGTCTTTTCAATGAATTTTATCCTCTTTTCAATAACTTGTAGTCTTTCTTTAATACGCTTATATTTCTCATCAAGCGTTAAACCAGAAAGAGATAATTCGGTTAAGCTAAACTCAGCATAAGCGTTTTTTACGCCATATATTAAAGTGAGTAATAAAAAAACTATCGTTAGCAACTTTTGTAATGAAGAAAGCATGTTATCTTTACCTAAATTTTTTCTTTCTAAAAAATTTACAGGAGCTTATTAGCTTATTATATTGAAAGTGCTATTTAATGCGGTCCAACCGTCTAATCTATTTTCTTCATTATATCAATACGTATATAATAAAAACCAAATAAATATATAAAGGGTTCTTTATTATAAACTTAAATTTTATTCTTATACAAAATCAATAACTGTTTGTTTTTATAGAATGATTTTATAAAAATGAGTAACAGTTCTGAAACAATAAAGAAATTTTTTAAACAGAATGTTGTTCTGCCATTTCGACAAGCTGTGTCATAATATTCGCTGCTCCAACAAGCCTTTCATCCGCTGTGGACCAATCACGAATAAGAGCAATACTTTGATCTGGTCGAATTTTTGCCATTGAACCTTGTTTTCCCACCCACTGAACAAGAGCAACACTATTTGCAAAATAGTTATTACGAAACTGTATGACAATCCCCTTTGGTCCAACATCTAATTTTTCTACATGTGCTTTTCGACACAATGTTTTAATATGAAAGACTTTAAGAAGATGTTGAACCTCAAGGGGCAAAGGACCAAAGCGATCAATTAACTCCGCTGCAAATTCATCAATTTGTTCTAAACCATCAAGTTCTGTTAAACGACGATAAAGTCCCATACGTAATGATAAGTCAGGCACGAAACTTTCTGGTATCATCACTGTTGTACCAAGAGAAATTTGAGGTGACCATTGCTTATCTTCATTTAGCTCTCCATCTTTTAATTCAGCAACAGCTTCTTCAAGCATTTTTTGATAGAGTTCAAATCCAACTTCTTTGATATGCCCCGATTGCTCTTCACCTAAAAAATTTCCTGAACCGCGGATATCCATGTCATGGCTTGCCAATTGAAAACCGGCCCCTAAGGTGTCAAGAGATTGTAACACTTTAAGACGACGATCAGCAGCAGTTGTTAAAACTTTACCAGCAGGAAATGTAAAGAGAGCATACGCACGTTGTTTTGAACGTCCTACCCTACCACGTAACTGATAAAGGGCAGAAAGACCAAACATCTCAGCACGATGCACAATTAGGGTATTGGCTGTTGGAATATCAAGACCTGATTCAATAATGGTTGTTGATAGCAGCACATCATATTGTCCATCATAAAATGCATTCATGATATCATCAAGTTGTCCAGCCGGCATTTGTCCATGAGCCACAACGAATTTCAGTTCTGGCACATATGTTTTGAGATATTCTTCTACAAAAGCCAGATCAGAAATACGAGGACAAACATAGAAACTTTGTCCACCACGATAATATTCTCGAAGCAGGGTCTCTCGTATAACAAGTGCATCAAAGGGTGAAATAAAAGTACGAACCGCCATTCTATCAATGGGAGGGGTTGTTATCAATGAAAGTTCACGTACACCCGATAAAGCTAACCCTAAAGTGCGTGGTATGGGAGTTGCTGAAAGTGTGAGAACATGAATATCACTTTTAAGCTCTTTTAAACGCTCTTTGTGTTTGACACCAAAATGCTGTTCCTCATCAATGATAAGAAGGCCTAACCGTAAAAAATTAACTGCACCACTTAATAATGCATGGGTTCCAATGACAATATCGATTGTACCATCTGAAACACCTTTTTTTACTCGTGCAAGTTCTTTCGCTTTTACAAGCCTCGAAGCATGTCCAATTTTAACCGGTAATCCTTGAAAACGCGAAATAAATGTTTTGTAATGTTGACGTGAAAGCAAAGTTGTCGGTACAACAACAGCAACCTGATATCCATTTAACGCTGCAACAAAAGCACTTCGAATGGCTACTTCAGTTTTTCCAAAACCAACATCACCGCATATCAAGCGATCCATCGGCTTGCCTGAGGCTAGATCGTCCAAAACAGCATCAATTGCATTCATTTGATCTTCCGTTTCTTCATAGGGAAAGCAAGCAACAAACTCATCAAATGGTCCAATTGGTGGAAGTAAAGCAGGCGCAGCACGAGTCATACGCTCTGCAGCTATACGGATTAATTGCCCTGCCATTTCCAATAAATGTTTTTTAAGCCGAGCTTTACGTGCTTGCCAAGCAACACCTCCTAATTTATCTAAAGTTACCTCTGTTCCTTCTGAGCCATAACGTGAGAGAAGCTCAATATTTTCAACAGGTAAAAAGAGTAAATCACCTCCAGCATATCTAATTTCAAGGCAGTCTCGTAAAATTCCAGTGGTTCTGATGGTTTTAAGACCAACAAATTGGCCAATACCGTGGTCGATATGCACAATAATATCACCAGAATTTAAAGCAGAAATTTCAGAAATAAAATTTGTATTATTCTTACGCCGCTTTGGCGATCTTATAAAACGATCGCCAAGGATATCTTGCTCTGCTATAATAGCCAAATCTTCAGCCACAAAACCATGTTCTATCATGATAACAGCTGCTAATATGCGATCTCGAGGTGTTGCTTTGACTGTTTGCAAAGATTTTGCAACATCTATTTTTTTCAATCCATGCTCATCGAGAACTTGTAACAAACGATTGAGAGATCCTTCACTCCAACACGCTAAAAGCACTTTTTTACCAGCAGCGCGTAAAGATGCGATATGATCAATAACACTTGAAAAAACATTTTTTTCCTGCGCATTACGCTCTTTTACAAAATCATATCCTTGTTTAACATTGGTGTGAATAACAGTTTGTTCCAAACTTTGTGGAACATTAAAAGGCGAAAAATCAATACGCTGCGAAGATTGTTGCGCACCTTCCAAAACACGCTCTGGCGTTAAATAAAAAAGACTAGGATCTATTGGATGATAAGAAGTAGAATTTTTTTCATCACTTTCGCGCTCTTTGCGCGCATTATAATAGTCTTCAATAAGACGATAGCGCTCAATGAAGACTTCTTCTATGAGATGCTCAAAAACTATCGGTAAGTTGCCACAATGGTCAAAAAAGCTATCTAGGTTTTCATAAAAAAATGGAAGCCAATGTTCCATACCGGCAAAACGTCGACCTTGAGAAATTGCTTCATAAAGCATGTTATTTTTTTGTGATACACCAAATGTACGGGTATAATTGCTTTTAAAACGACTGATGCGTTCTGGTGTAAGAACAACCTCACTCATTGCCTGTAATAAAAGTTCAGTTTTTTGGCCTGTTGTCCTTTGACTTTCTGGATCAAATACGCGGATACTTTCTAGGGTATCTCCAAAAAAATCAAGACGTAAAGGTTCAACATCCATCGGAGAAAAGATATCAAGTATTCCTCCTCTTACAGCAAACTCACCAACATCACGGACAACCGTAACGCGTTCAAAACCATTGGTTTCTAGAAATTGAATAAGATTTCCCATGTTATTGCGCTGGCCAACACGTGCGTGAATAAGCTGAGCTTCTATCATTTCACGAGGAGGTAGCTTTTGCATAATCGCATTTGCTGTTGTTAATATAATTGCAGGATGTGGATCTTTACGTAAATTTGCTATGTGTGCCAATGCTGATAGTCGACGTGCCATAACAGCAATTCCTGGTGACACACGATCATAAGGCAAACAATCCCATGCAGGAAATTGAAGTACGGGTAAATTGGGCTCAATAAAATTTAAAACTTGTTGTAAATGCACAATTTTTGTTCCGTCACGGACAACATAGAGGAGCGGTTTACCTTGTGCAATTTCTGAACTTAATTTAGCAAGCGCAAAGGCTTCAAATCCATCAGTAACGCCATCTAAAATCATACGAACAGAATTATTTTTGGGAATAACAATTTTTTTAAATATAGGCATCTGGATTAATAACTTAAGCAAGTACGATAATTGGCAATATCACGAAAAAGTGGACTATCAACCTCAGAGGGGGGCAAAATTTCTCCAGTAATCCATGTCAGTAAATCACGATCATCAAAAGACATAATATACTCAAGCTCAGAGAGCGTTCTATCATTCATCCCAGTAATATGAGCATCGACATAATGTCCAAAAATGAGATCCATTTCACGAATACCGCGATGCCATGCACGAAAAATCAATCGACGACGACGAGCATCTAATTGATTTTTGTCAACGACAAAAACTGTCATAAAAAATCTCCTTGAATAAAGTAATATAAACTATTCAATTAGTCGTATAAAATTTGTACCTTGCTTTAAGGAAGTTCTATAATCTTTTGTTCTTTAAGTGTAATTCGACGATGCATTTGCTTAGCCAAAGCGTAATTATGTGTTGCAATAAGAGCAGAAAGACCAGACTGACGAACAAGGATAGATAAAGCTTGAAAGACATAAGCTGAAGTTACTGGATCAAGATTTCCTGTAGGTTCATCAGCCAAAAGAACCGAAGGGCCATTTGCTACTGCACGTGCAATAGCAACACGTTGTTGTTCTCCTCCCGATAACTCTGAGGGACGATGGTTCGCACGATGAGAAACACGCAGATACGTCAATAATTTGCGCGCACGATCTTCTGCTATAGATTTTTTTAATCCTGCTATCATTTGCGGTATCATGACATTTTCTAACGCCGTAAACTCTGGAAGTAAATGATGAAATTGATAAACAAAACCAATATCATTCCGTCTTATAGCTGTTCGCTCACTATCAGAGCGCTTTGCACAAGAAACACCCCGTAACATCACATCACCAGCTGTTGGTTTTTCTAATAATCCAGCAATATGAAGAAGTGTTGATTTTCCAGCACCAGATGGTGCAACAAGTGCGACAAGCTCTCCACGATTAAGAATAAAATTCGCTTTATCTAAAACAATGAGCGGCTTATGGCTCTCGAAAAAGTGTCTTTCAATCTCTACAAGCTCTAAAATAGCTGTCATTATTCATACCTCAAAGCTTGTACGGGGTCTAGCTTAGCAGCACGCCATGCCGGAATGAGAGCAGCAAGAAACGACAAGAATAAAGCCATCATAGCAACCAAGATGGTCTGTTTCCACTCAATTTGTGCAGGCAATTTTGTTAAAAAATAAAGTTGAGGATTAAAAACGTCGACATTAAATAACCAAGATATAAAATCTTGGATATGATTAATATTCGCGGTCGCGATAACACCTAAAACTAAACCCAATATAGTTCCAATAAAACCAATCATCATTCCTGTAATGATAAATATACGCAAAATCGCACTCTGTTGAGCCCCCATCGTGCGTAAAATTGCAATATCATGACTTTTATCTTTTACAAGCATAATCAGCCCTGAAATAATATTTAAAGCAGCAACAAGAACGATCAGAGAAAGAATGAAAAACATAACATTTCGTTCAATCTGTAAGGCTGAAAAAAAAGCCTGATTGCGTGTACGCCAATCAATTAAATAGACCTGTTGTTCAACTGCTTTTTCCACAACAGGTTTTATTTGATCAACAGCATCAGGATCATTTAGAAATAATTCCAAAGACTGAACCTTATCTCCCAAATTAAAAAACATTTGTGCTTCATGGAGAGGCATAAAGATAAATATTGAATCATATTCAGACATACCAACTTCAAAAATAGCAACGACTTTATAAGCTTTCACACGTGGGGTAACGCCAAAAGGAGTCTCATCACCATCTGGAGTAATAATACGAATATCTCTTCCAACTGTCAGTCCTAATTTTTCTGCTAAGCCACTTCCAATTGCAACACCTTCTTCTTGATCAAACCGAGAAATCGATCCTAATTTAATGTTTTGAGAGACTGTTTTAAGCTTTTCTAGATCTTGTTTGCGCATACCACGAACTAACGCGCCAGAGCCACCTTGAACTTCACCTTGAACAAGCGCTTGACCTTCAATAACAGGTAAAGCAAACTTCACACCATTTGTAGTTTCTAAAGAAGAAATAAGAGTCTTATAATCAGAAAAACCAGAATCAACTGTTTGAATAATAAGATGCCCATTCATACCAAGAATACGATTGAGAAGTTCTGTACGAAAGCCATTCATCACCGCCATAACAACAACCAGAGCAAATACGCCCAACATAATCCCAATAAGAGAAATAATTGAAATAACAGATGCAACGACATGTTTTTTATTGGGAATCATATAACGAAAAGCGATCATCCACTCATAAGATGAAAAGCATTTGTTTTTCAGCCTCTTCATAACATTTCCTATTAAATTATAGAAAGTTGGCTGAGCACATCTTCAACCTTTAGAGATTTTTTTATTCCTGTTTTTCGATCTTTAATTTCAACTTCATTTTGTGCAATGCTGTTAGGGCCAACAATGATTTGCGTTGGCAAACCAATCAAATCCATTGTTGCAAATTTTGATCCAGGACGTTCATTTCTATCATCTAATAACGGATCAAAACCAACCTCCTTTAATCCCTGATAGAGAAACTCACATGCCTGTGTGCATTTTTCATCATCGGGTTTCATATTGATAATCCCAAAATCAAACGGTGCCATCGACTTTGGCCAAATAATACCATTTTCATCATGAGAAGCTTCAATAGCGGCCGCAACAAGACGCGAAGGCCCAATACCATAAGATCCCATAGAGACCACATGCTCTTTTCCATCTTGTCCCATAACTTTTGCTCCCATTGGAGCAGAATATTTAGTACCAAAGTGGAAAATATGACCTACTTCAATACCACGCGCTGAAAGACGATTATGATCAGAAACTTTAGCCCACTCCTCTTCATTATGCATTTCTTCCGTTGCTGCATAACAAGATGTCCATTGCTTAACAATATCATCTAAAACAGCTTTATCACTAAAATCGATTGAACTATCTGGAACGGTAAGTTCAAGAAATTGTTTATCACAGAAGATAGCACTCTCTCCTGTTTCAGCCAAAATGATAAATTCATGACTGAGTTCCCCCCCTATTGGACCTGTATCTGCACGCATAGGAATTGCTTTTAATCCCAGGCGAGAAAAAGTGCGTAAATAAGCAACAAACATACGATTATAAGATGTTTTAGAGCCTTCATAATCAAGATCAAAAGAATAAGCATCTTTCATTAAAAATTCTCGTGCTCGCATCACACCAAAACGTGGACGAATTTCATCACGAAATTTCCATTGAATATGATATAAATTCAGCGGAAGATCTTTATAAGAACGAACATAAGAGCGAAAAATATCTGTTACCATCTCTTCATTGGTTGGACCATAAAGTAAATCACGCTTTTGACGATCTTTAATGCGGAGCATTTCCAAACCATAATCATCATAACGACCGCTTTCACGCCAAAGATCAGCAGACTGAATTGTAGGCATCAATATTTCTATTGCACCCGCACGTTCTTGCTCTTCACGAATAATTTTACAAACTTTATCAAGCACTTTTTTTCCCAAAGGAAGCCAAGAATAAATCCCTGATGTTTGTTGTCGAATCATTCCAGCGCGCAACATGAAGCGATGAGAAACAATTTCTGCTTCTTTAGGATTCTCTTTTAAAAGTGGAAGGAAATATTGAGAAAGACGCATTGAAATAATTAACTCCTAATCAGATCTATCATATCGGAACAATTTATCACACCCTCTATTCATCTATAGCCGCATTCTGAATACTTGCAAATATAACGATCTTATCATTTAAAAATTTATTGTGCTTTATTCTCTATTTTTCTTATTTAGCAATAAAATAAAAATGCTCTTCTCTTTTTAAATAACGTAATATGAAAGTTCTTTATTTTGACCGATGTAAAAAAACTGTACAGATAGGTTTTTTTTGCCAAATTTCATGAACAGCCGCTCTCACTGCACGTCGTGTTGCCTCTCGAATAAGTTCATTATTTTTCTGTTTCATGCGTGGGATATTATAAACTGTATTTTCTACGATATCTAAAAGAATATCTTTTAAACTTTTCCCCTTTCCATTACTTTCAGGTAACCCTAATATTGTTAGACCTATATCCCCTAATAATTCATGCTTACTATTTATATGGAGAGAAATAGTAACATGACCAGCATAACTTAGTTTGCGGCGCTCACGAATCCCTAATTCATCTTCATCTCCAATTAAGCAACCATCCTTATAGATGCGGCCAACAGGAACTTGATCAATAACTTCTACAGGCTTTGGTGCAAGGCGTAAAATATGTCCATTTCTGATATCCGTAACAGTTTTAATACCTGCTTGACGTGCTAAAGTTGCCTGAGCCTTAAGATGCATTGCTTCCCCATGTACAGGGACAAGTATTTGTGGCTTTATCCAATCATACATCTGTAAAAGTTCTGAACGACGTGGATGACCTGAAACATGAACAAGCGCATCTTCATTCGTAATAATTTCAATACCCAAATCAATGAAACGATTTTGTACCTCAATAATCGCTTTTTCGTTTCCTGGAATACTTCGTGATGAATAAATAACGGTATCACCAGCGGAAAGTGCAATATTTTTCATTCCATCACGTGACAGTTTAGCCAAAGCTGCACATGGCTCACCTTGGCTCCCAGTGACAATTAAAACAAGATCTTTTCGCGAGATATAGCCATAATCATCTTCCGTTACAAATGGCGCTAAACCATTCATATAACCAAGCTCTTGTGCAACCATAATACTTCGCTTAAGGGAACGCCCAATGACAAGCACCTTACGTCCAGCAGCTTCAGCTGCAAGAGCAATAGAACGTATCCGACCAATATTAGAAGAAAAAGTTGCTATCGCAACGCGCCCTTCAGCTTTGGAAATAATCTCAGAAAGACTGGCTTGAACTTGCTGCTCTGATGGAGATATACCATCCCGACATGCATTTGTGGAATCACAAAGTAATGCTAAAACACCTTTTTTGCCTAAAGCACGAAATCTTTTTTCATCGGTTACAGCCCCGAGTGAAGGGGTATGATCAATTTTCCAATCACCAGTATGAATCACAGTCCCCAAAGAGGTTGTAATTGCTAAAGATACAGATTCTGGTATTGAATGGTTAACGGCTATAGCCTCTACAGCAAAGGAACCTACCTGAAAACAATCACCAGCTTGAAAAATATTGAGTAAAATTTTTTGAGATTCAAAATCTAATTGTTTTTTAGTTTCCAATAACCCTGCCGTAAAAGGCGTACAGTAAATTGGCACTTGTAACTTTGGACATAAATCAAGAACGGCCCCATAATGATCTTCATGTGCATGTGTTAAAACAAGACCCCGTATATTATGTTTTTCACTTTCTAGGAAACGAATATCAGGCAAAACAAGATCGACACCTGGTAATTCAGAACCAGCAAAACTAACCCCCATATCAACCAGCAGCCATTCACGAAGACTTTGGGGACCAAATCCGTAAGCAGCTAAATTCATCCCTATCTCACCTACACCTCCCAGAGGTAAAAAAACAAATTCATTCTTATTGGCTGCAACCATAAACATCTCCCAAATCATTAAGGTATCTGATGGTAAAATAATTTTTCAATAACGACCTGCATTAATAGAATCAGCGGAACCAAAATGAACATCTCCAGCTGTTATAATGGCTGTCTGACCGTCTTTTTGCTTTATGATGCAGTTAAAATCACTATCAAGACCATCAAAAATACCCTCAATGACTTTTTCATCATTCACCACTTTGACATGTTTTCCAAGGTGAGCGGAATATAAAAGCCATTTTTTTCGGATTATTTCACATCCTTTTGGTTGTTTCCAAAGAAGGTAATTTTTAGAAAAACACTCCGTCAAAACCGTAAATAATTGTTCTGCATCAATATGCAAACCGATATTCTTTAAGCTTGAAGTGGAATAGGTTGCATCTTCATAATTATATTTCACATTTATTCCAATACCAATAACCAAGGCATATTGTTGTGATGACAATTTTAAAATCTCAAGCAAAACTCCAGAGCTTTTTTCTCCTCTGAGCAAAATATCGTTTGGCCATTTTAAGCTCACAATATTGTTTGTCTGCTTTTCCTCTTTTATCAATTGTTTTATTGCATCTGCCACACTTACTCCAGCAACAAAGCCAAGTTGAGCCGCAGTTTGATGAACAATATCATCAATTAATAAAAGACTAGAATAAAGGTTCCCTTTTGGACTAGACCAAGTCCTCCCTCTTCTTGCTCTTCCCTGTGATTGTTCTTGTGCAACAATCCAAAGATTACCTTGATGACCAGTTTTCGCTTTTCGTTGCGCAATGAGATTTGTTGAATCAACACTATCGTACGCTTCAACAGTGTATCCCTGTTTTTGTGCAAAATCTGATAAAGTATAAACCATATTCATTAAAACAATGCTGTTGCTGCTTTTTCTGCTAGCTCAGCGAACCAAACTCCAAAAAGCGCGTAAAATAAAATAAAGAATACAGAAAGACCAAGACAAAACTGAAGCTCATTCGATAAAGCAACAAAATGCGCTTTTGCATCATCAAACCACATAATTTTAATGACTCTCAAATAGTAAAAAGCCCCAACGACAGACGCTATCATCCCCACGACAGCAAGTGGAGTAAGTCCAGCGTGGACAGCCGCAGAAAATGTATACCACTTTCCAAAAAAACCAGCCATAGGAGGTATGCTTGCTAAAGAAAAAAGCTGTATTGTCATCACAATAGCCATAAAAGGATTCGTCTTTGCTAACCCTGAAAGATCATAAATATTTTCAACATTGCCATTCTGAGAGCGCATTCCAAGAATAAAGGCAAATGAACCAATCGTCATTCCAAGATAAATCGTCATATAAAGAATAACACTTTTTACTCCTAGCATATCTCCAGCAGATAAACCAACAAGTGCATAGCCCATATGACTGATCGACGAATAAGCCATTAAGCGCTTAATATTATTTTGACCAATTGCAGCAAAAGCACCCAGTATCATTGATGCAATCGCCATGAACACCAAAATTTGTTGCCATGCAGGCATCACGTTATCAACACGCCCTAGGGGAATAAAGGTCGTCACAATAATACGGATGATTAAAGCCATTGCAGCAACTTTAGGGGCACCAGCAAAAAATGCTGTAATCGGTGTGGGCGCTCCTTCATAAACATCAGGTGTCCACATATGAAATGGAACAGCAGAAATTTTGAAAGCCAAACCAGCTAAAATAAAGACAATTCCAAAAATGACCCCCAATTGTACATTCTTACCTTTTAAAGCAAGAGCAATTTCGTGAAAACCAATTTGACCGGTAAAACCATAAAGTAAAGAAATACCATAAAGAAGCAACCCTGAAGATAATGCTCCTAAAACAAAGTATTTTATACCGGCTTCAGAAGATTTCACATTATTACGATTAATCGCTGCTAAAACATATAAAGCTAAAGATTGCAATTCTAACCCCATATAAAGCGACAGCATATTACCCGCTGAAATCATAAACATCATTCCAAGGGTTGCTAAAAGAACAAGCACTGGAAACTCAAATATATTAAACTTTTGTGCATTGGCAAAACCAACAGACATGATAAGAGAAAAGAGTGCACCAATAAGCATTAAAATTTTCATATAACGACTAAAGGAATCGATAACGAGCGCATTGGTTTGAAATGAACCATTTTTCGGAAAAACTATAAGAATAATAATGGTTGCCACAAGAAGTGCCATGGCTAAACCTGTCACTGTTAAAGAAGCACGTGTATTGGAATAAACACCAATCATAAGTAGCACGACAGCTCCTAATGCAATTAAAAGCTCTGGAAGAATTAAGACTAATTGCGCTATTATTTCAGTTTGCATGTGCATTCTTCCCTTATCTAGTGCAGTTTATTGATGAGGGTTTCTACGGAAAACGCCGTTGCCTTAAGAATAGGCGTTGGATAGATACCAAAGAATATTGTAAGAATAACCATTGGATAAAGGAGGAATTTTTCTCTTAAAGAAAGATCTATTAATACTTTTAAATTCTCTTTATCCAAGGAACCAAAAACCACACGCCGATAAAGATAAAGGGCATAGGCTGCCGATAAGATAACACCTGTTGTTGCTAAAACAACAACTAATTTATTTACTTGAAAAACACCTATTAAGGTTAAAAATTCACCCAAAAATCCTGAACTTCCAGGCAAACCAACATTTGCCATAGTGAAAATTAAGAAAACAACAGCATATTTAGGCATATTATTCACTAAACCACCAAACGCTGAAATTTCACGTGTATGCAAGCGATCATAGATAACCCCAACACAAAGAAACAATGCTGCTGAAACAATTCCATGGGATAGCATCTGATAAATAGCCCCTTGTATCCCCTGTTCATTTGCAGCAAAAATACCCATTGTCACATACCCCATATGCGCTATTGAAGAATAAGCAATAAGTTTTTTGATGTCACTTTGAACAAGTGCAACCAGTGATGTATAAATAATAGCGATAAGCGATAATGTGAAAACAAAAGGCGCAAAATCTGCTGAAGCGATAGGAAACATAGGCAAAGAAAAACGAAGAAAACCATACCCACCTAATTTGAGTAAGACACCAGCTAAAATAACGGAACCCGCTGTCGGTGCTTCTACGTGAGCATCAGGGAGCCATGTATGAACTGGCCACATTGGCATTTTAACTGCGAAAGAAGCAAAAAATGCAAGCCATAGCCATATTTGCATATGAGCAGGAAACTGATAATTGAGTAAAGTTGGTATATCAAGTGTCCCAGCCTCCCAATACATAACCATAAGAGCAACCAGCATAAGCACTGAACCAAGTAAAGTATATAAGAAAAACTTTATACTTGCATAAACACGACGTGCTCCTCCCCATACACCTATAATGATAAACATTGGAATAAGGCTGCCTTCAAAAAAAACATAGAATAGCATTGCATCAAGAGCACAAAAAACGCCAATAATCGCAACTTCTAGAAGAAGAAACGCAATCATATAAGCCTTTAATCTCTCTTTAACATTCTCCCAACTTGCTAAAATACAGAAAGGCAAAAGAAAAGCCGAGAGAACAACAAAAAGAATAGAAATACCATCAACCCCCATATGATAGCTAATACCCCCCCCTAACCAACTGGATTTTTCAACCATTTGAAAATTTTGGTTGCTAGAATCAAATCCTATCCAAATAATTAAAGAAATAATAAAAACAAATAGAGTCGTAAAAAATGCGACATTACGTATATTATGGCGTGCTACTTCACTATCATCTTTGATAAACAAAATCAGAAGCACACCAACAAGCGGCAAAAATGTAACCGTAGAAAGAATAGGCCAATCGGTCATTAGTTTACGCCCCCGATCATCATCCATGTAATGAGCAATGCAACGCCGATAAGCATTGCAAATGCATAGTGGTAAAGATAGCCTGTTTGCATTCGAACAACTCTATTTGTAATATCAACAACACGCGCTGCAATACCATTAGGACCTAGACCATCAATAATCTTACCGTCTCCCACTTTCCAAAGAAAAGAACCAATTCTAAAGGTAGGACGAACAAACAAAAAGTTATATAATTGATCGAAATACCATTTTTGGTAAAGAAAGTTATATGTTCTTGGCATAATACGAACCATTTTCTTAGGAAGAGATGGAATAGAAACATAAAATAAATAAGCTAAGATAAACCCAAGAAGCATCGCTATAAATGGCGACCATTTTACCCAATTAAAGACATGGTGGGCATCATGAAGAATGTGATTATGGCTGCTTGTAAATAATGCTCCCTTCCAAAAAGCATTATACAACTCACCAAAAAAGTAAGGTTGGAAAACGACACCAGAAAATATTGCTCCAATAGATAAAAGAAAGAGTGGAATCAACATAACTGGAGGCGATTCATGAACATGATGCATCACATCAACTGTTGCCCGTGGTTTACCATGGAATGTCATAAAGATAAGCCGCCATGAATAGAAACTTGTTAAAAAGGCAGCAAAAACAAGAAGATAAAAAGCATATCCTGAAGCAATATTATGAGATGCAAAAGCAGACTCTATAATCGCATCTTTTGAGAAAAAACCTGCAGTCCCGAAAAGTGTTCCTGGAATTCCAACACCGGTCAAGGCAATGGTCCCGACCATCATCATCCAATAGGTGACCTTTATATGTTTGCGTAACCCACCCATTTTTCGCATATCTTGTTCATCAGATACAGCATGAATCACAGAACCTGCACCAAGAAACAATAAGGCTTTAAAAAAAGCATGCGTAAAAAGATGAAAGACAGCAGCGCCATAAGCTCCAACACCTAATGCCACAAACATATAACCAAGTTGAGAGCATGTAGAATAAGCAATAACACGCTTAATATCATTCTGCACCAACCCCACAGTTGCTGCAAAAAACGCTGTTGTTGCACCAACAATAATAATCACAGTCAAAGCAGTCGAAGAAAGTTCAAAAATTGGCGACATACGCGCAACCATAAAAACACCAGCCGTTACCATTGTAGCAGCATGAATAAGCGCTGATACAGGGGTTGGTCCTTCCATTGCATCAGGCAGCCAAGTATGTAAAAGAAATTGTGCGGATTTTCCCATCGCACCAATAAATAATAAAAGACATGTAATGGTAATTGCCGTCTGCCCATCAAATTGCCAATCTAAAAATGTCACATTTTGTATAAAGCTCCTGTCGGCAGCTTTTGCAAAAATAGAGGCAAAATCAACCGATTGGAACAAAACAAAAATACTAAAGATTCCTAAGAGAAAACCAAAGTCTCCAACACGGTTAACTACAAAAGCTTTCATTGCGGCCTTATTAGCAGAATCGCGCTGAAACCAAAAACCGATGAGTAAATAAGAAGCAAGTCCGACACCTTCCCATCCAAAAAACATCTGAATCAAATTATTGGATGTGACCAACATAAGCATCATAAATGTAAATAAAGAAAGATAAGAAAAAAAACGAGACCTTGAAGGATCATGATGCATATAACCAATTGAATAAATATGCACCAATGCCGAAACACTGTTTACAACAATAAGCATGACAGCTGTTAATGCATCAACATGTAAAGCCCAATTAAAGCTTAAGTCACCAACAGTCATCCAATGTAATACCGATACATCAATCGCTGGAATATGACCAAGTGCAGTACTGAAAAATGCTATCCACGATAATATGGCAACAACAACCATAAAGCTACATGTTATCAATTCACTCGCACGATCTCCTATCGTTTTTCCACCTAGTGCAGCAATTAAAAAACCCAAAAGCGGAAGAAAGACAATCGTATAATACATCACTGGTTAGCCTTTCATTACATTAACATCTTCAACCGCAATGGAACCACGATTACGGAAAAAAACGACCAGAATTGCTAAACCAATGGCAGCTTCAGCAGCTGCTACGGTTAAGACAAATAAAGCAAATACCTGACCAACGAGATCATGAAGAAATGCTGAAAATGCAACAAAATTGAGATTAACTGAAAGCAATATAAGCTCAATGGACATCAAGATAATAATCACGTTTTTTCTGTTGAGAAAAATTCCAGCAATACCAATTGTAAACATCAAAGCAGAAACAGTGAGATAATGTGTAATATCAATATACATCTACATAGCCCCCTTATATACCTTTGCCTGATTCAACTTGTTTGATTTCAATAGCACTTTCTACCGTTCTAGAAACTTGCTCCGCAATAGATTGCCGCTTTACTCCTAATTTATGACGAAGTGTTAGAACAATAGCTCCAATCATTGCAACCAATAAAATCATTCCAGCAATTTGAAAATAGAAAACATAATCCGTATAGAGAATATCACCTAATGCTTGTGTATTTGTTCGCTGGGCTAAATCTGGCATTGGTTGCGTAACATGCGTTCTCAAGATTGGAGAAAAATAGCTACTCATAAAAACAACAATCAATTCTACAGCGATAATAACACCAATAAGAGCTCCAATAGGAGCATACCGAAGAGTTCCACTCTTTAACTCAGCAAAATCAACGTCAAGCATCATAACGACAAATAAAAATAAAACAGCGACAGCTCCAACATACACAACAAGCAGAATAAGCCCTAAAAACTCTGCCCCTGCAAGTAAAAACAAAGCTGCTGCATTAAAAAATGCGAGGATTAAAAACAAAACAGAATGCACTGGATTGCGTGCTGTAATAACAATAACTGCACTTGTTAGCATAATAAAAGCAAACAAATAGAAAAATGCCGCCGCTAGATCTGTTAGCATAGGCTTCTCCTTAATTATTCAAACAATTGGTATAAACTTCATACCAGATTACAATTTATCGGAAAAATATCCGACACCTCATTTAACGATACACTTAACGATAAGGCGCATCCATCAATATATTTCGAGCAATTTCTCGCTCCCAGCGATCTCCATTCAATAAAAGCTTTTCTTTATCATAATAAAGTTCTTCACGTGTTTCCGTCGCAAACTCAAAATTTGGACCTTCGACAATAGCCTCAACCGGACAAGCTTCTTGACAAAAACCACAGTAAATACATTTAACCATATCGATATCATAACGGACAGTTCTACGTGTACCATCATTGCGCCGTGGCCCAGCTTCAATTGTAATCGCTTGAGCAGGACAAATCGCTTCACATAATTTACAAGCAATACACCGTTCTTCACCATTTGGATAGCGACGCAATGCATGCTCACCGCGAAAACGCTGAGATACAAAACCTTTTTCATAAGGATAATTAATCGTGGGCTTTGGTGAAAAAAATTGGCGCATAGCTAAGAAAAAAGCACTCACAAATTCCAATAGAAGAAGTGACTTTGCCGCCTGAATGAAACCTGACATCGTAAAATCTCCTCTTAAACGAAATCCGTAAACTTTAAAAAAGCAGCAGTTATCACAACCATTGCTAGTGAGAGAGGAAGAAAAACCTTCCAACCAAGCCGCATGAGCTGATCATAGCGATAACGTGGAACAAATGCTTTAACCATAGCAAACCAAAAAAATACAAAACAGACTTTTAAAACAAACCAAATGATACCAGGAACCCAATTAAGCCACCAAACATCTAAAGGAGGCAGCCAACCGCCTAAAAATAGAATGGTTGTTAATGCGCACATTAAAACAATCGCAACATATTCACCTAAAAAGAAGAGCATGTAAGGCGTTGAAGAATATTCTACCATATGACCAGCAACAAGTTCAGATTCTGCTTCCACCAAATCGAATGGAGGACGGTTTGTCTCTGCAAGCGCAGAAATAAAAAATATAATAAACATTGGAAAAAGGACCAACCAATTCCAATCGAGAAAACTGTTAAAAGGAAGACCAAGAGTTGTACCAAAACCATGACTTTGTTTAAGAACAATTGTTGTAAGATCCAACGAACCACTCACTAAAATAACGGTCACAAGCACAAAACCAATGGAAACTTCATAAGAAACCATTTGTGCCGCCGAACGAAGAGCTCCTAAGAAAGGATATTTTGAATTTGATGCCCATCCCCCCATAATAACACCATAAACTTCAAGAGATGAAATAGCTAAAATATAAAGCAAGCCAACATTAATCTTCGCAACCTCCCAACCCTCATTGACAGGAATAACAGCCCAAGTTGATAAAGCAAGTGTCGCTGAAACAAAAGGAGCCAAAAGAAAAACCCCCTTATTTGCACCTGCTGGGATAATAGGTTCTTTCACAACAAATTTAATTAAATCTGCAAAAGACTGTAACAATCCCCATGGACCAACAACGTTTGGTCCACGACGCAATTGTACCGCAGCCCAAATTTTTCTATCTGCGTAAAGAAGGTAAGCAACTAAGAGCAAAAGAACGACCAAAAGAAGAAGTGTTTTTCCGATTATAATGAGTAATGGCAACAGCCAAGTCATAAAGAAATCATACATCATTATTCTTTTTCCTTTGCCCTTACTTTACAGTACAGTTTGCGTAGAACGATTTTTTGCAAGAGATGAACATTTAGCCATAACAGCAGAAGCACGTGCTATCGGATTTGTTAAATAAAAGTCTTTAACCATAGAAGTAAATGTTTGACTCTCGAGAGAAACCATTTTTGAACCAAGCGCCTTAAGACCACTTATATCAGAAGGCACTATATCATCAACAGCACAAAGGTGTGGATAATCATTAAACAAGCATTGCCTTAATTGAGGAAGAGAATCAAAAGGGAGTTTTTGTCCTAAAATATCCGATAAAGCACGCAAAATAGCCCAATCTTCTTTTGCTTCACCTGGAGCAAAACCAGCCCGATTTGTCATTTGAACACGTCCTTCTGTATTCACATAAAGCCCTGATTTTTCAGTGTAAGCAGATGCAGGCAAAATAACATCAGCAGCATGTGCACCATTATCACCATGGCTCCCAATATAAACTGTAAAAGCTTTTGTATTGGCTAATTCTACTTCATCAGCACCAAGCAAAAATAGAACTTCACAGGTTTTAAGTATATTTGCAACCCCAAGCTTAGAAGTAAAGCCTATGTCTAACCCTCCAACAATCGATGCTGCATTATGAAGAACCCCAAACCCATTCCATGTCTCACTAAGAGCACCAATATTATCAGCTAATTTAGCAAGACTTTTTAAAACAGATAAACCTTCATTTCCTGAAACAGCCCCCTCTCCGATAAGAATAAGGGGCCTCTTCGCTTCTTTTAAGACATTAAAAAAAACATCCTCTCCACGAATAAGTGTCGTTAATGTATCACTCCCAGATCCAAGGTAAGAATAAGGATAACGTAAATCGACTTTCTCTCCAATTAATGCAATAGGAAAATTGCCCATCCGTTGGCGCTTTAAAATACGCGCATTTAAAACAGCTGCTTCATGACGTGGATTAGATCCCACAATAAGCAGTGCATCAGCCTGTTCAATACCTACAATTGTAGGATTAAAAATATAACTCGAGCGTCCAAACTCTGGCGATAAAGCCCCCCCTCTTTGACGACAATCAAAAAGCGTTGAGCCCAAAGAGCTCAATAATGTTTTAAGGGCATACATTTCTTCAACAGAAGCAAGATCTCCAGCAATGGCTCCAATTTTTTCTGGAAAAATTTTAGAGATCACCATTTTAATTTTTGCAAAAGCTTCTGTCCAACTGACAGGTTGAAGCTTTCCATCTTTGCGTACATATGGCTTATCAAGCCGCTGAGTCCGTAATCCATCCCAAATAAAACGCGTTTTATCAGAGATCCATTCCTCATTTACATCTTCATTCGTACGCGGCATAATCCGCATAACTTCACGGCCGCGGCTATCAATACGGATAGCACTACCAAGCGCATCCATCACATCAATCGATTCCGTTTTTACCAATTCCCACGGACGGGCATGAAACGCATAAGGTTTTGAAGTTAAAGCTCCCACTGGACAAAGATCAATAACATTTCCCTGTAACTCAGATGTCATAGCTTTTTCAAGATACGTCGTAATTTCAGCATCTTCACCACGACCGATCAAACCAAGCTCAGAAATACCTGCAACTTCCGTTGTAAAACGAACACACCGTGTACAATGAATACATCGTGTCATAACAGTTTTGACAAGAGGTCCAATATATTTATCTTCTACAGCACGTTTATTTTCTGTATAACGAGAACAATCTCGTCCATAAAGCATTGCTTGATCTTGAAGATCACACTCTCCCCCTTGATCACACACTGGACAATCCAAAGGATGATTAATGAGAAGAAATTCCATAACACCTTCACGTGCTTTTTTTACCATCGCCGTATTGGTAAAAATTTCAGGTGCTTCACCGTTAGGCCCTACTCGTAAATCACGAACCCCCATAGCACAAGAAGCCTGAGGTTTTGGAGGACCACCCTTAACCTCAACTAAACACATACGACAATTTCCAGCAATTGATAAAGATTCATGAAAACAAAAACGTGGCACTTCAACACCCGCCGCCTCAGCAGCCTGAAGCAACGTGTAGTAATCAGGAACTTCAATCTCTTTGCCATCAACTTTGATATTTATCATCACCCATCCAACCTGCGGATAACCCACTTAAAATTTGCATTCGGTTGCTCTTAGAACAAAATCCGTTATTAAACCGCTTCTAAAGCAATATTTTTGCTTTGGACTACATTTCGCGTGTATTCATCAATTCTACGCTCGATTTCCGGACGAAAATTACGTATCAACCCCTGTACAGGCCATGCGGCAGCATCACCAAGCGCACAAATAGTGTGTCCTTCAACCTGTTTAGACACTTCAAACAAAAGATCAATCTCGCGTTTTTGCGCTCTTCCTTCAACCATACGCCCTAAAAGACGCATCATCCACCCCGTCCCCTCACGACACGGTGTACACTGTCCACAACTCTCGTGCTTGAAAAAAGCAGCTATACGCCAAATTGCCTTGATAATATCGGTTGATTTATCCATAACAATCATTCCCCCTGTGCCAAAAGAAGACCCGACATCTCTCATCCCATCAAAATCCATGATCGCATCGATCATATCCTCACCACGAACGACTGGACAAGAAGCCCCCCCTGGAATAACCGCTAAAAGATTATTCCATCCACCACGAACACCACCCGTATGTTTTTCAATTAATTCACGGAATGAAACACCAAGAGCGTCTTCAAATGTACAAGGTGCATTAACATGCCCTGAAACCATAAATAATTTCGTTCCAACATTATTTGCTCGTCCAATTGATGAAAACCACGAAGCACCCCGCCGCAAAATCGTTGGAACAACGGCAATAGACTCTACATTATTTACTGTTGTTGGACAGCCATAAACCCCCATATTGGCAGGAAATGGTGGCTTAAGCCGAGGTTGCCCCTTTTTTCCTTCAAGACTTTCAAGAAGAGCCGTTTCTTCACCACAAATATAAGCACCAGCTCCATGATGAATAACAATATCACAAGCATGCCCATATTTCGTTTTTTTGCCAAGTAACCCCGCATCATAGCACTCATCAACGGCAGCTTGAAGCGCTTCACGTTCACGAATATATTCACCACGAATATAAATAAAAGCAACATTGGCTCCCATAGCAAAAGTAGCGATTACACATCCTTCAATCAAAGTATGGGGGTCATGACGTAAAATATCACGGTCTTTACAAGTTCCAGGTTCAGATTCATCGGCATTGACAACCAAATAATGAGGACGCCCATCATTCTGCTTTGGCATAAAGGACCACTTCATACCAGTAGGAAAACCAGCACCACCACGACCGCGTAAACCCGATGCCTTCACTTCGTCAATGATCCAATCACGACCTTTGTCAATCATCTCTTTCAGACCATTCCAATGCCCACGCAACATCGCAGCCTTTAATGATTTGTCTTTTAAGCCATAAATATTGGTGAAGATACGATCTTTATCAGCTAGCATACCTCACCTTTTTTCTATTACCCATAGCATTTTCCGCTTTTCCTCAAATGCAATTTTTAAATATCTTTTCAAGACTTCTTACTTTTCGTTAAATGTTGCCATCATGGGTAGAATAATAAAATATTTTTTCAAGAAAAATACTTAATTATGTTCCCATTCTTTCCTTATCCTTTTTTGGTGAAGACTTGAGAGATCTTTTTTTCTTTCTCATCATCAATAAGAGAAGTTAAACCACTAATCGGTTCCGACGATTTACGACTATTTTGTGGACCAACCGCTATCTCAGAACTTTCACCTGCTTCAAATGCATCAATAATTTCTTCAAGGCGTTCAGCTGTAAGATCTTCATAAGTATCTTTAAAAATCATAACCATCGGAGCATTAACACAAGCACCAAGACACTCTACCTCTTCCCATGATAAGGTTCCATCCTGATTGGTCGCAAAAGGTTCATGATGAATTTTTTTCTGACAAACTTTAATCAATTCATCAGAACCACGTAACATACAAGGCGTTGTACCACAAACTTGAATATGCGCTTTTGTTCCAACAGGCTTAAGCTGAAACTGAGTATAAAAAGTAGCAACTTCTAAGACACGGATATAAGCCATGGAAAGAATCTGAGCAATATGCTCAATCGCAGCACGTGTCACCCAACCATCTTGCTCTTGAGCGCGCATTAATAATGGAATTACAGCAGACTGCTGACGCCCTACAGGATATTTTTTTATGGTATTTTGTACCCATATCTGATTTTCTTTTGTAAAAGAAAACTCAGCCGGCTGATAAACATCATCTGCAAGACGGCGTACGGACATTAGCGATCAACCTCCCCAAAAACAATATCAATCGAACCCAAAATAGCTGTAGCATCTGCCAACATATGACCTCTGGTTAAAAAATCCATAGCTTGGAGATGAGCAAACCCAGGAGCACGCAACTTGACACGATAAGGCTTATTGGTCCCATCAGAAACAAGATAAACACCAAACTCACCCTTCGGAGCTTCCACAGCAACATATACTTCTCCAGGAGGTGTATGAAAACCTTCCGTATAGAGTTTAAAGTGATGAATCAGTGCTTCCATCGAGCTTTTCATTTCACTCCGCGTCGGTGGTACGATTTTGCGATCCAAGCTCGAAATCGGTCCATTTTTTTCAGTACTCAGTAAACGCTCCACACATTGGCGCATGATTTTCGCTGATTGACGCATTTCTTCCATACGAATAAGATAGCGATCATAACAATCGCTATTTTTACCTACAGGAATATCGAATTCCATTTCATCGTAACATTCATAAGGCTGACTTTTACGCAAATCCCATGGAACACCAGCTCCACGAATCATAACCCCAGAAAAACCGCGTGCCCAAGCTTCATCAATACTTACAACGCCAATATCCACATTACGCTGCTTAAAAATCCGATTTGGGGTCACAAGCGCATCAAGTTTTCCGAGAGAAACAAGAAATGGATCAATAAAATCACCAATATCTTCAACTAAAGATTCTGGTAAATCTTGATGCACGCCACCGGGACGAAAATAATTTGCATGAAGACGAGCACCACAGGCACGCTCATAAAAAATCATCAACCTTTCACGTTGCTCAAACCCCCAAAGCGGTGGTGTTAAAGCGCCAACATCCATTGCCTGTGTCGTTACATTAAGCAAATGATTAAGAATACGCCCAATTTCAGAAAACAAAACACGTATTAATTGCCCTCTTTTAGGAACTTTAATATCTAATAACTTTTCAATAGCAAGAACAAAGGCATGTTCCTGATTCATAGGAGCAACATAATCCAAACGATCCAGATAAGGACCCGCTTGAAGATAAGTCTTTGTTTCCATTAATTTTTCAGTACCGCGATGCAACAACCCAATATGTGGATCTACACGCTCAACAACTTCACCGTCCAACTCCAGAACCATGCGCAAAACCCCATGCGCGGCAGGATGCTGCGGACCAAAATTGATATTAAAGTTTCGAACATTGACCTCAGCCACAACCAACCCCTTGCTTTTTAAAAAACTTCATATCAAATATCAAAAAAATCTATCACGCTAAAAAATATTTAATTATTTAAGAAATACAGTACTCTAATATAATGCCTTATCAAAACCAATATTATTTTTTTTCATCTGCTTTTCCATCACGTGGCAAAGTATACTGTCCTCCTTCCCAAGGAGACAGAAAATCAAAATTACGCATCTCTTGGCGCAAAACAACAGGCTCATAAATCACCCTCTTTGCTTCATTATCATAACGGCATTCAACAAATCCTGTCACAGGAAAGTCTTTGCGTAAAGGATATCCTTCAAACCCATAATCTGTTAAAATCCGTCTCAAATCCGGATGTCCTGAAAATAAAATCCCATACATATCATACGTTTCTCGTTCATACCACTCTGCACCAGGATAAACCGTACAAGCTGAAGCAACAGGAGTATTTTCATCAGTACGAACCTTTACACGTAAGCGTAAATTCTCACGAGGAGATAACAATTGGTAAGAAACATCAAAGCGCTTATCGCGAGAAGGATAATCCACACCACTAATGTCTGTAAGATTAATAAATTGACAGCGAGAATCATCTCGAACAAACATTAAGACATCGATAATTGCATCAAGACGTGCCACAATGGTCAATTCACCAAAAGCAAGAACAGTCTCTTCAAGCTTATTTTTTAACTTGTTTTCCAAATAAGCAGCAAGTTCAACCAATGTTTCATCCACCATGACAAGAAAACTCTCTATCGCTCTATGGATCCGGTACGACGGATTTTTTTCTGTAACAACAATATGCCGTATAATAATGCCTCTGCTGTAGGTGGACACCCTGGAACATATATATCGACAGGCACGATACGATCACATCCCCGCACTACTGAATAGGAATAATGATAATATCCCCCACCGTTTGCACATGACCCCATAGAAATCACATAACGTGGCTCAGGCATCTGATCATAAACCTTCCTTAAAGCAGGCGCCATCTTATTTGTGAGCGTACCAGCAACCACCATCACATCGGACTGGCGGGGTGAAGCTCGTGGTGCATATCCAAAACGCTCATTATCATAATGAGGCATTGAGCATTGCATCATTTCGATAGCACAACAAGCCAAACCAAAACTCATCCACATTAAAGAACCGGTACGTGCCCAAGTAATCAAAGCATCTGCCGAGGTAACTAAAAAACCCTTATCTGATAATTCAGCATTGATATCACGAAAAAACTTATCATCAGATCCTATCAGCCCACCAGTATTTGGATCAATGATTCCTTTTGGTTTTGGAGCTGTAATCGTTGAATTATTAGATCTTAATTCCATTCAAGGGCTCCTTTTTTCCATTCATATATAAATCCAATAGTCAAAATCGCTAAAAACACAATCATCGACCAAAAGCCAAACATACCTATTGATTCGAATGAAACAGCCCAAGGAAAAAGAAAAGCAACTTCAAGATCAAAAATAATAAATAAAATTGATACCAAATAGAAACGAATATCAAACTTCATGCGTGCATCACTAAATGAATTAAACCCACATTCATAAGCCGATAACTTTTCAGGATCGGGGGAACGATATGCTACAATGTAAGGTGTAATCAACAAAACTCCAGCAATAACCGCTGACACAATAATGAAAATCAAGACTGGTAAGTAAGAGCTCAATAAATAAGCCATAACCCTCTTCCATCGTAACGAAATGCCTGAGTTTAACACAATGATCCAATATTGCGAGACCAAACAGACAAATTTAACAATCGCTCTATTAACTCTATTCATACTGCTTCAAAGGCATACAGAGCGATACTTTTCTTATCGGCATAGGTAACGCAGAGCAAAGAAAGACGCAAGCCCTATTCTTATAAACCATATAAAAAGAAAGAAAAAACATATTTATCCCCCAATTAAATACTCCACCACCTCACTCATAGCATATGAATACTTTAAAAAGGAAATTTCATAAGGAATCACGAAATGGCGCGAGTGACGGGGCTCGAACCCGCGACCTCCGGCGTGACAGGCCAGCACTCTAACCAACTGAGCTACACCCGCGCATTTTTTTTCGAACCAATTTAATTTGGTACAAGCGGTCGTGTAAGGGGTTCACGCGTTTATGTCAAGAAGGATTATGCATTTTTAAAAAAAATTATCAAATACCATCTTTATTCTTGCGTTTAGAAAAGTTTTTCCTTAAAGAGTCTCCATTTAATTGCTGATCATTGCATTGGGCGATTAGCTCAGCTGGTAGAGCGCCTCGTTTACACCGAGGATGTCGGGAGTTCGAGTCTCTCATCGCCCACCATATAGCTTTATATTCCTATTAAGCTTTTGATTCTTCATATGTTTTTTTAAGTGAGGGACGCGTAAATAAAAGTTAGGGAATAGGATTTTGCAACACGTCTCTATAGGACGCCTCTTTTTTTGCAAACTTTCTCAAGAAAGTCTTTTAATTCTGCTAAGTTTTGTTGTGAAAAATTCTCTAAATTTCTAACAAACTCACCAACAGCTTCACATCTCAACGGATCAGAAGTCTTGATTGTAAAACTTTTGCGACAAGCATAAGCTGCTTTCCTTAAGAGTAAAGCCTTCTCTTTATCTAAACCATAAAGCTCTATGATCTTTTCCTCCAGTCCTACAGGAACAGATTTTTTGCCAATCTCGACAGAAGATAAAAATGCTACAGATATGTCTAATTTTTTAGCCATATCTAAAAGGCGTTCGGAGTGATCAATGCGAAGTTTCCGTAAAATTTTACCAAAAGATGTAACCATATAAAAAGTCCTATTAGAGAAGAAATATTTTCTTCTGATTCTAACAAATCTTTTTATGATTTTCCTCAATTATTGCGAATCAAGAGTTCTTTTCGGGGTGGTTTTTTAGCAAAACCAGAGGTCCAAAGGGTCTCTAATTCTAAAAAGTCAAAATCCTTAAAGATCTCTCGAACCGCATCACAATCATTTAGACTCAAGACAAATTTGCCTTGTATGCTTTTGAGAACTTTTGCCATACTCACAAAATCATCTTCAACAAAATTCCCAGAGCTGTAACACTTCTTCTTCACTAGATAAGGCGGGTCTAGGTAAAATAAACTGTCGGGTGCATCAAATAGCTCGATAACCCGTTCCCACGACAAATTTAAGATTGTCGTATCAAGAAGCTTCTGTCTAACACGCCTCATCCTTGATAACAGCTTTTCGGGATTAAACTCTGCCGTTCTTTTCCTTCCAAAACTAAAAGAGACATAATCTTTTTTCCCATACATCACACAACGTTGGAGAAACAAAAAACGTGCGGCTCTTTCAACTTTGGAAAGGCTTTCTGGATCAATCGCCGCAAGTTCAAAAAACAACTGTCTTGAACAAACAAACCATTCTAGTCGTTTGGCTAAATCATCAAAGTTATTTTGAACACATTGAAACAGGTTCGTGATCTCTCCATTCAAATCATTAATCACGGAATATTTTGCTGGTCTTTTATTTAGGAAAATAACACCAGAGCCTAAAAACGGTTCAACATAGGTTTCATGGTCAATATTATTTAAAATCGGTATAATTTTCTTACGCAGATAGTGTTTACCACCCATCCACGCAAACAATGTTTGTGTAAATTCTTGTTTCATCATATTTTTAAAGGAGAGATTTGATATTTAACTTTTGGTTAACCATCTTTTAAGATGTGAGAAACTATTCTCTATGGCGTCCACAAAACGGGAAAAATCTATTACAAACATAAAGACAATAAAGGCTATCAATTTCATGATGCGTGACATCATCTTTAAACCTTGATAGGTCTCTATCATCTCGTGAAGGAGCTGTTGTTCTTTTTCTGTAAGATC
>NZ_JAQITD010000016.1 GCF_028618555.1 Bartonella sp. CM31XJBT
GCGTGTTTTGGTGCAAAGAGGTGGGGCAATAAAAAATCGCTTGTTGGTGCTTTGTTGCGTGAAAGTTGTTGATGCTTTTAGGGTGTGAGGAAAAATTGATAGTTCAATCAGTATTGCTAACGAAAAAAGAGGGGGAGTGTGTTTTGGTGCAAAGAGGTGGGGCAATAAAAAATCGCTTGTTGGTGCTTTGTTGCGTGAAAGTTGTTGGTGCTTTTAGGGTGTGAGAAAAAATTGATAGTTCAATCAGTATTGCTAACGAAAAAGAAGGGGTGCGTGTTTTGGTGCAAAGAGGTGGGGCAATAAAAAATCGCTTGTTGGTGCTTTTGCTGGGTAATGGTATGGTGTCATTTGGGGGCTGGATTGATTATATCGTGATTTTGACCGTATCTGTGTTCACTTGGAAAGCTAATCAATATGATGTCGCTTTTATTGGAGCGGCAACATTATTCCCTGGTATCGTTCTGTCGAAGCCAATTGGAATGTTGGTAAGTCACCGTTCTATGATCCATTGGTTGCGGGCGTCACTGCTGTTACGGGCGCTATGTACTGTCGGTTTATTGCTGGCGACGAGTCTGCAAGGATTTATTATACTGGCAGTTATTCGAGCGACATTCAACAGTCTAGCCATGCCTGCAATTTCCGTTCTTAGTGCAAATTCTGTGCCTGAACACGGACGGACTCGTTACTATTCTGTGCTTAACATGATCAATAGCGCAGCAAAGATGATAGGACCTGCTTTGGGGAGTGCTCTGTCTGTACTTTTATCAGATACCTATACTTTATTATTTTCTGGTTTTTTGACATTGCTAGGCTTTATCGTGTTTTGTTGTCTTGGTGCACAACCTGTCTCGTCGCTAAGAATAAAAAAAGCGAATACCACGCAAGCACAGCAGAGGCTTTATGGGACAGCTTGGTATGCCTATGTGGCGGTGGTGTTTGTGTATTTTGCCATGGTCTTTATGGTGAATAATCAGTTGCCCGTTATTCTCAGCACAATGAAAATGAATAAACAGACTCTTGGAATGCTGGTATCTGCTTCAGCGATTGGTAATTTTCTCTATGGGTTTTGGCGTGTGAAACAATCAAAGCATAAACCCCTTACAGGCAAAATATCGGAGTTGTTAATGCCGGCAATGTCAACAATGATTGGTTTTGTCTTGATCTCAGTGTGCTTTTTTTACTTTGATTTACTCCGTATTGAGACTTTGTTGCTTTGTTTTTTCCTTATTGGAATGGTTAGCGCTTACTTTTCCATATCTTCTAATGTTTATCTGGTAAGCAATTTCAATGAACAGATTGGATTGGCTTCCGGCTGGGTGCAGTCTATACAAAATTTAGCTATGTTGGTGGCGCCGTTTGTTGGAGCGTTTGTTTTAGGTCACACTTCGGCTGGAAAATTGTTCCTTCTTTCTGGATTGAGTGGATTATTCTGTTTATTGGCTATCAGGATATTGGTGAACCGTTCTTTGTCTATTGTTCGATCTCAATGATTGGCTCATCAACGAAACAAATGTTTTAAATCATTTTTCTGAGGTTTAGAGGACGTGGAGATAATCCAACATAGAGCAGCTTTTTCAACGTTATAGATTCAATTTTTGATTTTTACTTAACCGCTCATATTTTTGTTTTTTTTCGGGGCTTTGTTTTCTTGACACTGTTCTACCGTCTCGTAAACTCAATAGGGGGCATGGTTTTGAGCGATAATGTCATTTTTGTTTAACTCCGCTTTGCTACGAATAGTCAAACTTAAAAACTCAGCTGCTAATCCTCAATCAGCTTGGCTTGACGCAATAATGGAAACAGAAAACAAGCTATAGTGTGAATTATCTTATATGCCATAAAACATCACTCTTGGAGGTATGGTGATATCAGGTATGGGAAACTTTAGGCAGAGGGGTATGTTAATTGTTGCTCTTTTTCCTAATCAGAAATCAACCACAAGATTGCTTTTTGTTTTTTTGGCTGGAGGTCTCTAAAGTTTTTCAAAAGAGTGTGTTCTTTTTCGCTATAGGTTTCTTGATCACGGAGTGGGGTATTTTTTTTTGTTGAGATATCTTCTTTTGTAGCAATGTCTGCATAAAAAAAGCTTATAGGAACTTCCAGTTTTTGGGCGATTTTGAGTAAACATCCTGCGCTTACACGATTGAAGCCTTTTTCGTATTTTTGGATTTGTTGAAAACTGACACCTAAATGGCTTCCTAATTCTTTTTGGGAAAGGCTCATTGAAATGCGTCTGTGGCGGATTCTTTTGCCTATCAGAATGTCGATAAAATTTGGATTTTTAGTTGGCACTTCAAGCCCCCCCTCCGGTTGCGAGCGCCCTCGCATTGGTATTCCGGGAGTCAAAATACTGAGCTCTAGTCAGTTTTTTTGCTTTTAGTGCTTAAAGCACCTGGACATGGCAAAAACTCCCGGAATTCCGGGACACCCACAAGAGTGGGCTCATTTTACGCTAGAGCTTAGGGTTTTTGAATCCCTCTTGATCGCTGCGTAGACGATCAAAAAACATTTTTTAATTTGTAAAGTAATTTCAGAAGATTGGCAAGAGAAATGAAAATAATCTCAAAGAGACTATATGATTGGGTACTTTTTAAAAAAGTGCGAAATATGGATTATAAATCGCGTCTTTTGCTTAATCAGAAATGTCGATAAAATTTGGATTTTTGGTTGGCACTTAAAGCTCCCCTCCGGTTGCGAGCGCCCTCGCATTGGTATTCCGGGAGGTTGAAAATACTGAACCTAAATCAGCTTTTTGCTTTTAGTGCTTAAAGCACCTGGACATAGCAAAATCTCCCGGAATCCGGGAAACCCACAAGAGTAGGCTCATTTTTACGCTAGGGTTTAGGGCTTTCAGTTCCCTTTGGTCGCTGCGTAGACGATCAAAATGACACTTTAAGTGATAAAGTAATTTCAGAAGATTGGCAAGAGAAATGAAAATAATCTCAAAGAGATTATATGATTGGGTACTTTTTAAAAAAGTGCGAAATATGGATTATAAATCGCGTCTTTTGCTTAATCAGAAATGTCGATAAAATTTGGATTTTTGGTTGGCACTTCAAGCCCCCCCTCCGGTTGCGAGCGCCCTCGCATTGGTATTCCGGGAGCAACAAGTACTGAACCCTAGTCAGCTTTTTGCTTTTAGTGCGGAAACGCACCTGGACATAGCAAAAAACTCCCGGAATTCCGGGATACCCACAAGAGTAGGCTCAATTGTACGCTAGGGTTTAGGGCCTGTTTTCCCTGTTGATCGCTGCGTAGACGATCAAAATGACACTTTAAGTGATAAAGTAATTTCAGAAGATTGGCAAGAACAATCAAAAATTTTCTATTCTGTTATGCCATAAAACGGCGCTATTTGGAGGGGTGTGATATCAGCATATCAATATTCACATTTAGGCGTTTTTTAGAGTGTGTGATAAATGTTTTAGGCTGGACTTATCTGTCTAGTCTAATGAAACAGTTTCGTTTGTGGGGTGGGTGATAACTATACAAAGTAATCAGTAGGGGGCCTTTGAGATAAGAAGTTGGATTGTTTACAGAACAGTGTTTACAAAGCGGTGTGGAGTGGTGAACCTTTCGTTGGCTTTGTTCTGTAAAGATGTAAAAGCGTAAAAATGTATATCCGTAAAAGTGAAGCGGAGGATTTGTGGATTTATATATTGTGCGTGTTTTGGTTACGTTGGGCTTTTGTCTGACATAGAATGTGGTGAGAGGATTGGGGGAGGTGCCAGACTGGAAGAGAAATGGAGAGTGTTGTTGAGTGCGTTGGTTGGAGAAGAGTGTGGGAGGAATGGAAGGTGATCTGAAACGAATGCGTGGTCAGTGGTGGAAACTTGCTAGACAAGTATTTGAATTATTTACAGAACAGTGTTTACAAAGCGGTGTGGGGTGGTAAGCCTTTCCTTGGCTTCGTTCTGTAAAGATGTAAAAGCGTAAAAATGTGTTTGTGAGAAAGGAGTGGGGGGCTATGTGTTGTGTGTGTTTTTGTCATGGTGAGAAATGTGGCGAGATAAATGAGGGAAAGAGTCTGTGAATGGAAGTTGGGAGGAAGAGTGCTGTTAAGTTGTGAGTGTGTGACGGGAGAGCAAAACGGGAAGGGAGAATGGAGAGAGTGCGCATGGATAGGAGAAGAGTGTTGGTAAGGCGGTGGTGCAAAGAGATGCGTGAAGGAATGGTGATTTAAGGAGATAGAGCTTGATTTGTTGAGCCTGATGAAGTGCTGTCGTTTGAGGAGGGGAGTCTGAAGACTGTAAGGGGGGTACTAGGCAAAAAGCTGGGTTCTTTTACAGAACAGTGTTTACAAAGCGGTGTGGGGTGGTAAGCCTTTCGTTGGCTTCGTTCTGTAAAGATGTAAAAGCGTAAAAATGTGTTTGTGAAAAAGGAGTGGGGGGCTATGTGTTGTGCGTGTTTTTGTCATGGTGGGCTTTTGTCTGACATCGATGGGAGCATTGGGGGTGAAGAGACTGTAATAGTGCGGCTAGGCCGGTTGGGGTTGGGCTGGTGGGGAGGCTGGGCTGGTGGGGAAGCTGGGCTGGTGGGGCGTATAGGGGAGTTGCGGTTTTTGTTTAAATTGATAGCGTATTTTTTTCTCCCTCTTGCTATGAGGCGTGTAAAAACCCATATTCTTTTTAGCACTACGGTTCTTCTTCATGCGGCATCATTTGCGGTGTTTTGTGGGGGGTGGGCTGTCCTTTGAAGATGTCTCTTTTGTGGAATGTTGGGGGAATTTAAAGTGCGGTGGTGGCTTGAGATTTAAGGAAAAAAAATGAATTTGGAAAAATATAGCGAACGCGTGCAGGGTTTTTTACAATCAGCACAAAGTGGTGCCCTTGCTTCTGATCATCAGCAGTTTTTGCCGGAGCATCTGTTGAAAGTGTTGTTAGACGATTCTCAAGGATTGGCAGCATCACTGATCCAAAAAGCGGGTGGTGATCTTACTCTTATTCGAAAGGCGCTTAACGAAGCACTTGATGCTTTGCCTAAAGTGCAAGGGGGGAATGGACAGCTCTATCTCTCTCAGCCGTTGGCAAAAGTCTTTAACATGGCGGAAGATTTGGCGAAAAAAGCCGGTGATCAATTTGTGACCGTTGAGCGTGTGTTGCAAGCGCTGATCATGGAAAAGACCGCAAAAACTGCTGATATTCTTACAAGCGGAGGGTTGACAGCGCAGGCGCTTAATGAGGCTATTAATGATTTGCGGAAAGGAAAAACAGCAACAAGCCCCCATGCCGAAAGCCAATATGATGCTTTGCAAAAATATGCCCGTGATCTCACAAAAGATGCCCGTGAAGGAAAACTCGACCCTGTGATTGGGCGGGAAGAGGAAATCCGCCGCACTATTCAGGTGCTTTCACGGCGGACCAAAAATAATCCTGTGCTTATCGGTGAGCCTGGGGTGGGGAAAACAGCTATCGTGGAAGGGTTGGCATTGCGCATTGTTAATGGCGATGTGCCTGAAACTTTGCGGGATAAACAGCTTCATGCGTTGGATATGGGAGCGCTTATCGCTGGTGCAAAATATCGTGGGGAATTCGAAGAGCGCCTCAAAGCGGTGTTGGCAGAGGTGCAAGCTGAAAATGGGCAGATCATTTTGTTTATCGATGAATTGCATAATCTCGTTGGGGCTGGAAAATCTGACGGTCCTATGGATGCTTCTAACTTGTTAAAACCTGCTCTTGCACGCGGAGAACTCCATTGTGTGGGGGCTACTACGCTCGATGAATATCGAAAATATGTCGAAAAAGATGCTGCTCTTGCACGCCGCTTTCAGCCTGTCTTTGTACCGGAACCCTCTTTGGAGGATACTATTTCTATCTTGCGCGGTATTAAGGAAAAATATGAACAACATCACAAAGTGCGCTTGGCTGATAGTGCTTTGATTGCGGCGGCGCGTTTGTCTAACCGCTATATTACGGATCGCTTCTTGCCGGATAAAGCTATTGACCTTATCGATGAAGCGGCGGCACGGTTGCGCATGCAGGTCGATTCAAAGCCGGAAGAACTCGATGCTGTTGATCGGCGTATTTTACAGTTGAAGATCGAACGGGAAGCTTTGAAAACAGATGTCGAGCCAACAGCAAAAGAACGTTTGGAAAATGTGCAGGAGGAACTCAAAACATTGGAACAACAGTCCGCTGAGATGACAAGTGCTTGGCAGGCTGAGAAACAAAAATTAGGGCATGCTGCTGATTTGAAAAAACAACTCGAAGAAGCTCGTAATGCTTTGGCTATTGCACAACGTGATGGACAATTCCAACGCGCTGGAGAGCTCGCTTATAGCGTTATCCCTGAACTCGAAAAACAATTGAGCATTGCGGAAAATGATGATCAACAAAATCATCTCGTTGAAGAGACGGTTACTGCTGAACATGTGGCGCGGATTGTTTCACGCTGGACCGGTATTCCTGTTGATCGAATGCTGGAGGCAGAACGGGAGGCGCTGTTGCGTATGGAAGATGAAATTAGCAAACGTGTGATTGGGCAGGGAGAGGCTGTTCAAGCTGTTTCTCGCGCTGTACGCCGTGCGCGCGCAGGGTTGCAAGATCCCAATCGCCCGCTTGGCACTTTCATGTTTTTGGGTCCTACCGGTGTGGGAAAAACCGAATTAACCAAAGCACTTGCCGCTTTTCTTTTCCAAGACTCCAATGCCATGTTGCGCATCGATATGTCGGAATATATGGAAAAGCATGCTGGGGCGCGGCTGATTGGGGCGCCACCTGGATATGTTGGATATGAAGAGGGAGGCGTGCTGACGGAAGCTGTACGTAGAAGACCTTACCAGGTCATTCTATTCGACGAAATTGAAAAAGCACACCCTGATATTTTTAATCTCTTGTTGCAAGTGTTGGATGAGGGACGTTTGACCGATAGTCAAGGACGTACCGTCGATTTTCGCAATACCTTGCTGATTATGACTTCTAATCTTGGTGCTGAGTTTTTAACTGCTTTGCCTGAAGGGCAAACCGTTGAGCAGGCAAAAAATGATGTTATGAATGTCGTGAAAGCGGCTTTCCGTCCTGAGTTTTTAAACCGTATTGATGAGATTATTCTCTTTCAAAGGCTGCAACGTCACGATATGGAAGCGATCGTCGATATTCAGATAGAACATTTGCAAAATTTGCTCAATGAACGCAAAATAACTTTGCAAATCGAGCCAGAGGTGAGAAAATTTCTTGCCGATAAGGGCTATGATCCGCTCTATGGTGCGCGTCCGCTTAAACGGATTATCCAAAAAGAAATTCAAGATCCACTGGCGGAAAATATCTTATTTGGGAAAATTCACGATGAGACGACGGTAAAAATTACAAAACAAGGAGATCGGTTGGAATTTTTGCCTGAAGATTAAGTGTGGAAAAATTCACGCTATAAAGGGCGGTGATAATCCTATTATGCGATAACACCGCTCTTTGAGGTGTGCTGATTTAGAAAATTCACGATGAGGCAGCGGTGTTTTATTGCAAAGCAAAGGGAGTGGTCGGTGTTTTTGCATGTTAAATGAGCGTTCTCGAATATCGTAGGGTTCTTTTACTTCTGGTTGTCGTGAAAGCTATTTTCTTGCAATGTTATAAGTGAAGTCACAAGCGGGATTGCTTTATTGCTTTGTGCGTAAAAGCGTTAAAGAGAAATGCCGTTTATCCGCCGTAAAACATTGCTCTTTGAAGGGGTGTGGGGAGCTGATCTGAATTTGACTTAAGGATGTTTTGTTGTTTGATATATTAACGAATAACGTTGATTAGTGCTCTTTTGCCTAATCAGAAATCAACCACAAGATTGCTTTTTGTTTTTTAGATTTGAGCTCTCTAAAGTTTTTTAAAAGTGCCTGTTCTTTTTCGCTATAGGTTTCTTGATCGTGGTGTAAGAGAGTTTCTTTTGTTGAAAGATCTTCTTTTGTGGCAAGGTCTGCATAAAAAAAGTTTACGGGAACTTCTAGTTTTTGGGCGATTTCTAGTAAACATTTGGCACTTACACGGTTTGAGCCTTTTTCGTATTTTTGGATTTGTTGGAAACTGACACCTAAATGGCTTCCTAATTCTTTTTGGGAAAGTCCTATTGAAATGCGTCTATGACGGATTCTTTTGCCTATCAAAATGTCGATAAAATGTGGATTTTTAGTTGGCACTTCAAGCCCCCCCTCCGGTTGCGAGCGCCCTCGCATTGGTATTCCGGGAGTTAAAAACACTGACTTGACTCAGCTTTTTGCTTTTAGTGCTAAAGCACCTGGACATAGCAAAATCTCCCGGAATTCCGGGATACCCGCAAAGCGGGATAAATTTATGTGTCAAGTCTTCGGGTTTTTAATCCCTATTGATCGTTGCGTAGGCGACCAAAATTACACTTTAAGTGATAAAGTAATTTCAGAAGATTGGCAAGAAAAATCAATATGCTATAAAACGGCGTTATTTGGAGGGGGGATGATATCAAGTATATCAATTTCCACATTTAGGTGTTTTTTAGAGTGTGTGGTGAATATTTTTGGCTGGGCTTATCATGTTCTGGTCTGATGAAACAGTCTCGTTTGAGGGGGACGTCTGAAGACTGTAAGGGGTACTAGGCCAAAAGCTGGGTTCGTTTATAGACTATTGTTTACAGAGCAGCGCGGGGTGGTGATGTGGAAATTTTATTTGGCTTCGTTCTGTAATGATGTAAAAGCGTAAAAATGTATATCCGTAAAAGTGAAGTGGGGGATTTGTGGTTTATATATTGTGCGTGTTTTTGGTCACTTTGGGCTTTTGGGGGCGTGGAATGTGGTGCGAGGATTGGGGGGAAGTGTTTTCGTGAATGGAGGGGGAAGCTGGGAGGAAGAGGGGTGTTCAGTTGTTAAGTGTGTGATGGGAGAGAAAAGGGGGAATGGAGGATGAAGAGAGTGCGCATGGATAAGAGGAGAGTGTGGGTAAGGCGGGTGTTGCAAAGAGATGCGTGATGGATGGCGGCTTAAGAAGATAGGGTTTGATTTGTCGAGCCTGACGAAGTGCTGTCGTTTGAGGAGTGGGTGGGTGTAAGCTTTATTTTGTGGGGAAAGCTGCTTTTTGACGTGGGATTGTAGATTAGTGCTGGTTGGGAATTTTCATTCTTTGAGACGTGGGCTGGAAGTCAGTGTACTAATATAGCAGATTTTGATCTCATAATTTTTACATTCTTTCTTTTTTTAAAGCAAATAAGCAAGAAAAATTAATATATTACTTGATATTAGAGTAAATGCTTATATCAAGAGGAGTATTTCTTTAAAAATTTTCACTTAACTTATTAAGCGATTTATTAGAATAAAAGACTCTTCTGAAGTTCATATCACCAATTGTATCGAAGGAAGTGTAACTTTAAGTGTAGAAAAGTTTAATATCGGATGGTTGATATGAATTTGTTTTTAAAAAAGAGTCCATTAGCTCTTTTTTGTTCTCTCTTTATTTCCAAAGTTGGTGATTATGCTTATGAAGTTGTTTTTATTTTACTGGTCTTAGAATTAACAGATAACACCTTTTTTACAGGTCTTGTGTATTTTTTTCGATTTATCCCTTTTCTCTTTTTTGGCCCTATAGGAGGTTGGTTAGCGGATAATTTTTCTTTGAAGAAAAATATGATCTTAAGTGAAGTTGTTAGATTATTAGCTTCATTGTTTGTTTTTATAACTTATATAACAGGTACGGCACATATCATTGTTCTTATTTTTGCAGCAATATGTACAACGATAGGAAGAAGTATTTTCCAACCAAGTTTTCAAGCTGCTATTCCCAGAATGTTTTCAATAAAAGATCTTACAAAGGCCAATAGCATTGCTCAAATTATCATGGAAACGGCAGCCGTCATTGGCCCTTTGGTTTGTTCCATACTGCTTTTTTTAGCAAATAAATCGGCAGTACTCATTTTTGATTTTTTTACCTATTTTATATCTATTATCGTGTTATTTAATCTCATGAATTTAAATTCAAGCGAGAATAAATCATTCAATTTTATAAAAATTTATCGAGAAACAGCTTCATATCTTAAATATATTTCTACAGAAAATAATAATTTATTTATTACGCTCGTTGGATTGTCGTTTGCTATTCTCTTTACGGGTGCTATTTTAAGATTTTTAATTCCAGCTTTTGTTCTTTTTGTGGGGGGAGAGGAAAGCTTTGTGAGTTATATTTTTTCTCTCATGGCTGTTGGAACTATTGTTGGTGGTTTGTTATATAGTAAAATTATATTAAATATTACTTCGTTGAAGCTCATGATATTTTGGCTTCTTTATGGGGTTATTCTGTTTGTTATGCCCTTAGCTGCAGAAATTTATTTAAAATTCCTTCTCGTGTTAGCATTTGTTCTAGGATTTATTGGTGCCTTTGTGGATATTGGTTTAGTCTCAGCTATTCAATTATACTCTCGTCGTGAAGATTTTGGTAAGAGCTTTGGAACCTTTTCAACTTTAGCAAACTCTGCGGAAGCAATGTCTGGCTTTATTTCTGGACTTTTGGCACTCGTGGGATTGTTAAGCTCTTTTTTAGCGATGTCCGCATTAATTATTTCCACGGGAATTCTTGGCGTTGTAAAAATTAAGAAAAATAAAGAGTTAACACCTCTTAACACGACAGTCGATGACGACCATTGATATATTTGATATCTCCATGCCGTTTCTTTTTTTTAAAGACGGTTTGCTCATTATCTTATTCATGAGGTAAAAACACCGCTTTTTGAAGGGGGTGATCTGAAACGAATGAGTGGTCAGTGGTGGAAACTTGCTAGGCAAGCATTTGAATTCTTTACAGACCGTTGTTTATAGAGTGGTACGGGGTGGTGAACCTTTCCTTGGCTTTGTTCTGTAAATGTGGAGAAGCGTAAAAATGTGAATCTGTAAAAGTGAAGTGGAGGATTTATGGGTTCATATATTGTGCGTGTTTTTTGTCATGATATGGAGGGGTGAGAAGGATTGGGGGAAGTGTCTTCGTGAATGGAGGGGAAATGAAGGGTGCTGTGCGTTGGTTTATGTAATGCAACACACCATGAAAGTAAGTATACATATACTATATGCTTTACATGTGTTTTTTCGTACTTTTAACATATATATTTTGTGTCTTAAACATAAGCTTTGAGTACTATGAGAGATGGTGGTCGTTTTTTTAAACAAGCGAGAAAGTGATTAACTAATGCTTGATAGTAAAGCAGTATGTTGTTAAGGCTATTCTTTGAAAGGAGGCTCTTATTTCTGGTGTAGGAGCTTCTCAGAAGAGAATACAATTAATAGGGGAGTTAAGATGTCAAAATATTTATTTCCGTTGCCTCTTGTCTTGGTGGCTGGTTGTGCATCTATCAATAATTATTCATCAAGTTATGTCAGTCCAAATATTACGCAAGATGATATAAAATTAATTGCTAACGATTTTGTTCGTAATCTTAAAAAACCTTTACCGCCCGCTACAACAACACTTATTGTGAAAAAAAATAAAACAGAAGACAACTTTACTCCTGTATTTATTAATCTCTTGCGACGGAATGGATATAACGTGATCTATACAGATCAACCAAACAAACAGCAAAATGGTGTAATTTTGACTTATCAAATAACGCCAATAAAGATAGGTATTCTGTCTATGGTTTCTTATGATGAGGTTGGAGTAACGCGTTATTATATTCGCACTTATAATAGATGAAACCCCTTTGCCGGTTTGTCTCAAAGAAGTAGATAATGAAGAAATGTATTTCAGGGGAAGTGTTGGGATTAAATTAATCAATAAAAATTTGCAGATGTGAAAATTACATATTCAGATGACAATTATCCGTCGTCTCGTTTACAATTTCAGTGTTGTAACGAAGAAAGATGTCGTTTTATCTGTTTGCAATCCTTCATGTTCTGTCTCAGTTATATAGCGCTTTTATCGTTTCTGTCTTATAGAAAATTACTTTCTGTTCTACGGCTCTATATGCCAATCTAATAGTCAGATCTAAACAATCAAATTCATATGAACTCTTTACAGAAATCTGTTGTTTGAGATTGTGGGAAAGGTGTTTTGTTTTTATCAAATTGTCGCGTGGTGGTTTGGGAGTTTCCTTTGGCTGCGTTTTGTAAATGTGTAAAAGCGTAAAAATGTGAATCTGTAAGAGTGAAGTGAGGGATTTGTGGATTTATATATTGTGCGTGTTTTTTGTCATGGTATAATGATAAATCCATTGAGCACCCCTATCTTTACACTTATGAAGAAGCAAGCTGGGTATTATCATTATATTTGCTAGCCCCTAATGTTGTGACAGCTCTTGGAAAGGTTCATAAGAGCCATTTTTACTCCTTTCTTAATAGTTTTACACGGGCTCTCCTCGCTTTTAACGTGGAAGCGAATGATTTTGATTGATTTAACATGGGAGGGATTTGAAATGAGAGAATCTTACGATATTCGGAACTCTCAATCAATATAAATAATGCTAAATTATCATTATAAATCAATATATTGTTATTGTATGGAGTGGTGAGAAGGATTGGGGGAAAGTGTCTTCGTGAATGGAGGAGAAAGTTGGGATGAAGAGTGCTGTTGAAGTGCGTTTTCTGGAGAAGAGTGTGTGGGGAATGGCTGTGAACAGATTGCAGAGCTGATGTGTAAAGAGATGTGAAGAGAGAAAAATCGTGGTGGGCGTTTATATTCTATGCGGAACTTAACAATTATAGTTGCATCTATATTTGTATGGGGGATATCCGTGAAATGGGTGTGAGAAGCATTGAGAGGTGTTTTTAGTAAGCGGGTGGAATGAGCAATACAATGAAATCCTATTTAGAGGGGAAATCCTATTTAGAGGGGAAATCCTATTTAGAGGGGAAAGCCTATTTAGGGGAAATCCTATTTAGAGGGAAGCCCATTTAGAGGGATACCTATTTAGGAAAAATCCTATTTTAGCTCTTGTTGTTTTAGACATTGTGTTTTGTATGAGGGGCATTTTGCAGGAAAAGTGTTTTGAGGGATGTGGCTCCCTTAAAGAAAAACACAAAAATATCAAAAGAAAAATATAAAAACTTGACAAGGTAAATGTAAAAAGGTATCATAATGATACAATCGGAATTGTGCGTTTAAATCAGAAGAGATCTTTTGATAAGATTCTGTGAGAGGGGTGGGGATGTTTTTTCAAGGTTTTGGTGTTTTTATCCTATTTTGAAGTTTGTTATCCTATGATGTCGTAAACCGGTGCCTAAACCGTTTTTTGAGATGTGGTGGTATCAGGCGGCAAGGCTTTAGGCAGAGGGGAATATTGGCAACGGATGTCGATTGATGCGCTTTTGCCTAATCAGAAATTAACCACTGTCTAATCAGAAATCAACCACAAGATTGCTTTTTGTTTTTTCGGCTGGAGCTCTCTAAAGTTTTTCAAAAGGGCGTGTTCTTTTTCGCTGTATGTGTCTTGATAGTGGTGTAAGAGAGTTTCTTTTGTGGGAATATCTTCTTCTGCAAAAATATCAGTATAAAAAAAGGTAATAGGAACTGCTAGTTTTTTAGCAATTTCTAGCAAACACCCCGCGCTTACACGATTTAAACCTTTTTCATATTTCTGGATTTGTTGGAAACTGACACCTAAATAGCTTCCTAACTCTTTTTGAGAAAGACCCATTGAAATGCGTCTGTGACGGATTCTTTTACCTATTGAAATGTCATTAAAATGTGGATTTTTTGTTTGCAATTCAAGCTCCCCTCCGGTTGCGAGCGCCCTCGCATGAGTATTCCGGGAGGTTGAAAGCACTGAACTCAAATCAGCTTTTTGCTTTTAGTGCACATGGCACTTGGACATAGCAAAAACTCCCGGAACTCCGGGATACCCACAACGTGGGGTAAATTAACGTTTGAGTTTTCGGGCTTCAACTCCCTATTGATCGCTGCGTAGACGATCAAGGCACCTTTTGAGTGATAAAGTAATTTCAAGGGATTGGCAAGAACAATTAAAAGATTTGGAAAATGAGAGCATTTTTTTGTATCTTAAAAATTATCTCATTATATTCTTATGCCTTATGCCTTATGCCTTATGCCTTATGCCTTATGCCTTATGCCTTATGCCTTATGCCTTATGCTGTAAAATATTGTCATTTGAGATAGGGTGAGATGGGGCATTAGAGGCAAGGATATGCCGTCGAGAGACCTTCAAGTACATCAATTTATACGGTGCTTTTTGTGAGAGTGTCTGGATATTTGAGGGTAGGGGTTATCTGTCCGTTTCTGGTGAAACAGCATTCTTTGAGGGGTGGTGAGAGGTGGTTGCCCAAATGCAATATACGCGATAAAAGTTGAATTGTTTACAGACTCTTGTTTATCGAGTGGTGGGTTAGTTTGGAAATTTCGTTTGGCCGCTTTCTGTAAAGATGGAAAAGCGTAAAAACGCGAATCTGTAAAATTGAAGTGAAGAATTTATGTGTTGTATGCTTTTGTCTTGGCATGGAATGTGGGAAAGGACTGGGGAACAAGTCTGCAAATGAAGTGGAAAGCTAGGATGAAGCATGTGAAAATTGGCACTGTGGGAGAAGCTTTTTGGTGTGTGTGTGAAGCTTTGTCTTTTGGGTGGGGTATTTGCTTCGAAGCGGAATTGTTCGGTATTTGTGGGAGCTTTCGCTCTTTGTGTTGGAGAGGGACGGGTGTAAGAATATTCAGAAAAGCCTTGCTTGTTGAATCCGTTGTTTGAGGGGTATGGTATGCTGATCTGTCTGAGTGGTTGGTAGGAGGAAACTGCTACAAGATGTCGGATTCTTGACAGAGCAGTATAAGACACTGGGGGAACAGTTTCATTTGCTGCCTTTTGTAAAGATGGAAAAGCGTAAAAATGTGAATCCGTAAAAGTGAAGTGAAAGATTTATGCGTTGTATGTTTTTGTCTTGGCATGGAATGTGGTCGGAGAACTAGGGGACGCATTTGTGAATGGAGTGGGGAAAGCTGGGATGAAGAGGGGGATAAATCGCGTTGACTGGAGAAAGGTGTGTGAGGGAATATTTTAGGGCAGGGCTTATCTGTCTTGTCTGATAAAATTGCCTTCCTTGAAGTGTCGTGATCTGAAGCTTATATTTTAAGGATGTTGGATATATTGGCGAGGGATGTTGATGGGTGTGCTTTTGTCTAATCAGAAATCAACCACAAGATTGCTTTTTGTTTTTTCGGCTGGAGCTCTCTAAAGTTTTTCAAAAGGGCGTGTTCTTTTTCGCTGTATGTGTCTTGATCGTGGTGTAAGGCATGTTCTTTTGTGGGAATATCTGCTGTTAAAAGGTCCGCATAAAAAAAGTTCATAGGAACCTCTAGTTTTTTAGCAATTTCGAGCAAACACCCCGCGCTTACACGATTTAAACCTTTTTCATATTTCTGGATTTGTTGAAAACTGACACCTAAATGGCTTCCTAATTCCTTTTGAGAAAGTCCCATTGAAAGTCGTCTATAACGGATTCTTTTACCTATTGAAATGTCATTAAAATGTGAATTTTTAGTTTGCACTTCAAGCTCCCCTCCGGTTGCGAGCGCCCTCGCATGAGTATTCCGGGAGTTTGAAAGCACTGAGCTCAGCCAGCCTTTTGCTTTTAGTGCTGACAAGCACTTGGACATAGCAAAAGCTCCCGGAATTCCGGGATATCCGCAAAGCGGGATAAATTTATGTACTGAGCGTTCGGGCTTTCAAATCCCTATTTGACCGTTGCGTGGACGATCAAAAACACAGAACTATCAATAAAGTAGTTTCAGAAGATTGGCAAGAAAATTAAAATATTTTTTAGTCTGTTATACTGTAAAATAGGGATGTTTGGGGGCGGTAATCTGATGTTAGTAGGGGAATTTATTGGGTAAGAGGTTGGATGATAGTTTAAAACCGGTGCGGGGTGGAAGCTTTATTCAGCAGAGGAAAATTTGCTTTTTGAAGTCGAATTGTAGATCAGAGCTTATCTGGCGTGTTTGATGAAACACCATGCTTTGAAGTGTGGGATAGCCATATGAAATAATCAGCAGGGAAATCTGATAGACGAGAAATCAGCTTGTTGACAGACCCGTGTTTACAGAACGGTGCGGGGTAGTGATTTGAGCGTTTCATTTGGCTGCGTTCTGTAATGATGTAAAAGCGTAAAAATGTGAATCTGTAAAATTATGCGGAGGATTTGGGCTTTATGTGGGCTCTTATCTTTTTGGGTGTGTCCCATTTTTTAATTGTTGAATGCTTGGCAAATTTTGTTGCTGATTTTTATGTCATTTTTTGTGTTTGAGGTTTTGGTTTCTCTTTAGTTGGAAGGAACATGATGATGGTAGATGAACATTGTCTTCCCTTACGTCGAAGAGGGCGGAAAAAAGGGGCTTTAAATAAAACAACAAAGCGATTTAATGAAGCTCTTTTGACAGCGGCGGAGCAGGCTGGATATCACTATGGTGAAGATGGGCTGGTGTCTTATCTTCAGTATCATGCTCTCAATAATCCCGTACCGTTTTTTTCGCTGCTGGCAAAAGTGTTGCCTCTTCAGGGGGCTGGAGAAGGGCAGGTTAAAACAGTTTCGCGTATTGAGATTGTACCAGTGAATGCAAAAAATAGTGAACCGGAGAAGTGTGATACTTCGATAACTGAGGCTTGAAGAAGGCGCTGTGATGTTTGGGCATTTACTGGAGAGCAGAATATTTTGGTGGGAGATATTTGGGCTTCCTACGTGGAGACGCCGGATTTTATGGGCGATGACAGAGGGGCGTGTGCTGAAGAGGTGATACTCGAGAGGTACAATGCTTAGGGGGCGTGATGTTATCTACTGTTTTGGATTTTTGTGAAGATTTGGTCTTTTCTCGTTATTGAAGGTGTGGAGATATCAAAAACAGTTTCGCGTATTGAGATTGTACCAGTGAATGCAAAAAATAGCGAACCGGAGAAGTGTGATACTTCGATAACTGAGGCTTGTGATATTGAAAAATGTTAGGCTGAGGTGGGTGATGTGGGGTGATGTCTTGGAAGGAGGCTGCTTTGGTGCAGGGTATTTGTGTGGTGGATATGGAACAGTGTTTTGATGGGTGAGGGCATGAAACTTGAGAGAAGTGTTATGCTTGCGGGATACATGTGTTTTGGTGGGAGTATCTTGGGGGATAGACAAGTGTGAGGATTGGTGATGCTTGAGAGGGCATGATATTGGAGGATATTGGGCTTTGGATATGCCCGAGAGCTATGTGCTGAGGCTATGATTTGGGTGGGGGATACCGTGCTTGTGGTTGGGGGATGACAGGCGCGGTGTTTGAGGGGCGGTGATGGGGGAAAATAGGGACCCCTTGGAGATAATGATCTTTGGGGGGGATAGGGACTTTGGGGCGCATAGGTGTGGTCAAGGGGATCTCATGCAAAAAAGTGAAATTTATTGAATATTAGGATGAAGGAAGGTAAAGCGCTGCTTTTGAGAAGGGCGTTTTTCGTTCAATTGCTCTTTTCGCTCAATTACTCTTTTCCTTCAATTGCTCTGGGATAATTAAACTTGGGATAAGCAAAAGAGTGAAGCGCAATTATTGCTAAAATATGAAAATTTATAATGACAACTGTTCAGAAAATTTCTCAAAAAATTGAGCAGAATACGGCTCAAGTGGCTCTTATTCCAAAGCTTATTCCTGTTTTTACTGGAAATGCCGATGTGCGAGCCGCTTGGGGAGGACGCGGTTCTGGAAAAACACGTTCTTTTGCTTTGATGTCGGCTGTGGTGGGATATCGCCATGGAATGGCTGGAGAACGCGGTATTATTCTTTGTGCACGGCAATTTCAAAATTCTCTTAATGAAAGTTCTTTGGAAGAAATTAAACGCGCTATCGAAGCTTATCCTTTTTTACAAGACTATTATGAAATCGGTGATAAATATATTAAGTCAAAAGATGGACGGATTGTCTATGTGTTTGCTGGGCTTGATCGCAATATCGCAAGTATTAAATCAATGGGGCGCGTTTTCCTTTGTTGGGTCGATGAAGCCGAGCCCGTGACTGAGACTGCTTGGCAAACACTTATTCCAACTTTGCGCGAAGAAGGAAAAGATTGGAATGCAGAATTATGGGTCACATGGAACCCGTGCCATGAAAATGCAGCCGTGGAAAAACGTTTCCGAAATGTCGATAATCCTCATATCAAAGGGGTGGAAATCAATTGGCGTGATAATCCGCAATTTCCTGAAAAACTCAATCGTGATCGAATGGACGATTTGCAGCAAAGACCAGAGCAGTATAACCATATTTGGGAAGGCGAATATCTCCAAGCTGTCCAAGGGGCTTATTATCAGAAATGTCTTCTCGAAGCCGAAATGGAAGGGCGGATTACCACTGTTCCACGTGATCCTTTGATGCAGGTGAGAATCTTTTGGGATATCGGGGGAACAGGCGCAAAGGCTGATGCTACCGCATTGTGGGTCGCGCAGTTTGTTGGACGGGAAATCCGAGTGCTCGATTATTATGAAGCCCAAGGTCAACCTCTCTCAGAACATGTGGGCTGGGTCTTTCAAAGGGGATATGAAAAGGCTCTTATGGTTTTGCCTCATGATGGCGCAACAAAAGATCGTGTCTATAATGTGAGTTTTGAAAGTGCCCTTCAACAAGCCGGTTTTCAAACCAAAATAATTCCTAACCAAGGAACAGGCGCTGTGAAAATGCGTATCGAAGCCGTAAGGCGGTTGTTTCCTGCACTATGGTTTAATCGTGAAACGACATGTGCGGGCAGAAAAGCGCTTGCTTGGTATCATGAAAAGCGCGACGAACAGCGCAATATCGGACTAGGCGCTGAACATGATTGGGCAAGCCATGGGGCCGATGCCTTTGGACTGATGTGTGTGGCTTATGAACAGCCAAATGCTAGAGCGCGAAAAAAACCTTATCGCTCGTTTCACCATTCTCAAACTTCATGGATGGCTTTTTAATGAATAGTTCTACAGATTCTTCTTTTAATCAAATCGAAACGCTTGAAAATCAAGCTCTCTTTAAAAAACTCGTGGGTTGGTATCAGGATGATATTGATCATGTCGAAAAATGGCGAAAAAATGCCCAAGAAGATTACGATTTTTATAATGGACGGCAATGGAATGAGCAAGACTTGGCTGTCTTGCACGAACAAAACAGACCGGTTATGACTTTTAACCGTATTGCGCCTTTAATTAATGCCGTGATTGGGGCTGAGCGCAATAATAAAAGACAAGTGCAATTTATTCCACGACAAGAAGGGGCTGCCTTTGCAAACCAGATTTTGACAGGGGCGGCTGAGTGGTTTCGTGATGAAGCTGATGGGGAATACGAAGATTCCGATGCTTTTCAAGATGCAATTATTTGCGGAATGGGCTGGACAGATACACGCCTTGATTATGAACAAGATCCGCAAGGAAAACCAATCATTGCACGTTTAGACCCGATGAAAATGGTGTGGGATGCAAGTGCTGTCAAGTCTAATCTCATTGATGCACAACGCTTATGGTATATTGATGAAAAACCCCTTGCTGTGGCGCAGGAAATGTTTCCCCATGTTCATTGGAGTGACCTTAATGCTGATTGGGTTAAACATCAGAGTTTTTTACATTCAACCAGCGATGGGATGACACAAAGTTATCAGTCCGAGAGGGGGTATCAAGGAGAAGAGGGGAGTGGTTATCAACGTCCTAAAATGGTGACATTGGTAGAATGTCGCTGGTTTGAACGCGAGGTGGTTTATAAAGTTCTTGAGCCTCTAAGTGGAAAGTTTGTCGATTATTCAGAGCAGGATTTCCAAAATTTAAGCAAAACCTTTCCTCATGTTCAAGCAACAAGGTTGAACAGAAAAATTGTCAAACGGGCATTTTTAGGTAGAAAGCTGCTTGAAGCGCCTGATAAGCCTTTGGTTCCACCCAATCAATTGGGATGGGAGTGTATTACCGGTACTTTTGATAAGTTAAGCCGGCAATTTTATGGAATTGTGCGCCCTACAAAAGATCCGCAACGGTGGGCAAACAAATATTTTAGTCAAGTGATGCATTTGCTCAATAGCCAATCAAAAGGCGGAATTATGGCAGAGCGCGATGCTTTTGATGATGATCGACAAGCCCTCGAGAGTTGGGCTAGAGCCGATAGTATTACTTGGTTGAAAAGTGGGGCGGTGTCTGGGGGAAGAATCCAGCCTAAACCCATGGCACAATTTCCGCAAGGGTTTTTCCAATTGTTTAATGAAGCAAAGAGCGCTCTCGAACAGGTGACGGGGTTGTCTTCTGAATTTATTGGGACGCGAGCTGTCAATCAGCCCGGCATTCTTGAGCAACAACGGCGACAATCGTCACTTAATCTTTTGGCTTCCTTTTTTGATGGGTTGCGTCGATATCGGCAACGACAGGGAAAAATTATTCTCTATCTTATTCAAAATTATCTGTCCGATGGGCGGTTGGTGCGTATTGCTGGTGATGAAAATGCCCAGTATGTGCCGCTGACACGCGAAATGGTGACAAGTTTGGAATATGATATTGTCGTGGATGATGCACCAACAAGTCTTAATGAAAAAGAGCGTACTTTTGCACTGATCATGCAATTGCTGCCTTTGATGCAAAATTTTACAACGCCTGAGATTATGCTCGATCTCTTACGCTATTCGCCTTTACCAGCTTCACTTATTCATAAAATTGCGATAAAGGCGCAAAACTCTTTTCAAGAAGAGCAAAATGCCTCAGCGCAGATGGGGGATAATGTGGGGACAGAGCAGATAATGCAGATGTTGCAGACAGCAAAGGCTCAACAATAGGGTGCTTTGTCATGCGTGACTTCTGATAAACGCCATATATCATAAATTGCTTATCGATTTTCGTAGTGCATGGGCTCCCTTTTCTTAAAAGACCTGTTTTATAGGGCAGGACTGTTGGGAAAAGCAGGGTGGAGAGGGAGTCTTGCCCGTCATGTGGGGTGAACATGGTGGGGAATGGTGGGCGCAGAATGGGCTTATCGATTTTTGTAGTGCATGGGCTCCCTTTTCTTAAAAGACCTGTTTTGTAGGGCAGGACTGTTGGGAAAAGCAGGGTGGAGAGGGAGTTTTGCTGTCATGTGGGGTGAACATGGTGGGGATGGTGGGTGCAGAATGGGCTTATCGATTTTTGTAGTGCATGGGCTCCTTTTTCTTAAAAGAACTGTTTTGTAGGGCAGTGTTGTTGGGGGAACGCAAGGTAGAGAGGGAGGCTTGCCGTCATGTGGGGTGAACATGGTGGGGAATGCTGATGCTAAATGATGAGAGAGCATTGAGGGGATAAGTGCTTATGGGGCTGTTTTATCTGAAAAATTTTATTTTATTGTTAAAAAAAAGAGAAGGCTAATGTCATGGATCAAGAACACTTAACGCCGGCAGAACAAAACCAATTGAAACAAGATTTTCTGGTCTCAACACAAGAGGGAGAAAATGGTGAAATTGGAAGAGAAGAAAAAACTCTTGAAGATAATTTTCAAGGGCAAATGCTTCAACAACAGGACTCTTCGCAAAAAGCTGGAAAAGAGGTTCAAGGGGGCGAGGATGCTGCGCCAGATCCGCAAAAAGACTTTATGGGCTATATGCAATGGTTGGGAAAAACACTCCAAAAACAAGGGCTTGTACATGAAAAACAACAGCCTTCTCTGGCTCGCGAAGCAGAACAGTTGCATGCGTTTTTTCAGCAGTCTGTTGCAAGTGTTAAACAAAAGCATGATGATTTTGATCAAGCAGCTGATTTTATTTATGAAACACGGGCTAAACAATTGGCAGCTTGTGCTTCGCTCTATCCTGAGATGGCCGATCCCAAAAATATTGATGCGTTGATTGGTGATGAGTTGAAGCAGATCTTGCGCGATTGTGCGCAAAAAAATCAAAATCCGGCTGAAGTGATTTACTCTATTGCACAAAAAATTGGCTACACAAATGTTCCCAATAACATGGGTGAAAATTTACAGGAAAGACACAATTCTGCACGTACTCTTGCTGCTTATAACGGCTTGACGCCAAATGGGCCGATTTCTTTGGATATGCTTGATAAAATGTCAGAAGCAGAGTTTAGCGCTTGGGTTTCTGATCCTAAAAATAAAGCCGCTTTTAATCGTTTAATGGGGGGAAGAGAATTTTAAAAACAAGAATGTGGCAGGTGTTTTTTTCGGGAACGTTAAGAGGCTTTTGGCGCAGAAGAATGCGGGGGAGTGTTTTTTGCGGGAATGTTAAGAGGCTTTTAGCGCAGGAGAATGCGGGGGAGTGTTTTTTGCGGGAACGTTAAGAGGCTTTTGGCGCAGGAGAATGCGGGGGAGTGTTTTTTGCGGGAATGTTAAGAGGCTTTTAGCGCAGGAGAATGCGGGAGTGTTTTTTGCGGGAACGTTAAGAGGCTTTTAGCGCAGGAGAATGCGGGGGAGTGTTTTTTGCGGGAATGTTAAGAGGCTTTTAGCGCAGGAGAATGCGGGGGAGTGTTTTTTGCGGGAACGTTAAGAGGCTTTTGGCGCAGAAGAATGCGGGGGAGTGTTTTTTGCGGGAATGTTAAGAGGCTTTTGGCGCAGGAGAATGCGGGGGAGTGTTTTTTGCGGGAACGTTAAGAGGCTTTTAGCGCAGGAGAATGCGGGGGAGTGTTTTTTGCGGGAACGTTAAGAGGCTTTTGGCGCAGGAGAATGCGGGGGAGTGTTTTTTGCGGGAACGTTAAGAGACTTTTGGCGCAGGAGAATGCGGGGGAGTGTTTTTTGCGGGAACGTTAAGAGGCTTTTGGCGCAGGAGAATGCGGGGGGATTTCTCACAGCACGGATGTGGTGAGGAGAGCTCTTATAAGGGGGAGGCAGACGCTAACAGAAATTAGATAAAACTCACAAACAACCTATTCACCATTTGAAATGAAATGTGGTGTTTTAACAACCGGCGCTTTGCCGGGTTTTTTATGTCAATAAAACTTTTAGAGGACAAAATGACTGTAACTTATATCGGACTTAATGACCCAATGGCAGTGCGCACATGGTCTAAATTACTAAACCAAGAAGTCTCAAAAGCACTTCCAATTGCACCGTTGATTGGAAATGATTCAAACAGTATCGTACAATTAAAAGATGAAACCACAAAAGCAAGTGGGGATGCTATTAGCTTTAATTTGCGTGTGCAGTTGCTAGGCGATGGGGTGAGCGAAGGGCAGACATTGGAAGGCAATGAAGAAGCTTTACAGTTTCTCAATGATCGCTTGGCAATTAATGAACTCGTTCATGCCGTGCGTGTCAAAAATGAGGGAACGATTGATCAACAACGAATTCTCCATGATTTGCGCACCGAGGCAAAAAATGGTTTGGTTGATTGGTATGCAGATCGTCTGAGTATGATGTTCTTCATTCAAGTGTGTGGTTATACCGCAAAAACAATTAACTTTGAAGGACGCACGATTACCCTTAAACCTGTTCATTATGGGTTTAATGCGCCAACGGCACCAACCAATAAACGCGTGGTACGTCCTAACGATAAAGCAAAAGATGAGGACTTAAAAGAAGATGATGTTTTTGATCTCAGCTTGATTGATAAAGCGGTTGAACGGGCTAAATTGGCAAATCCTAAAATTAGACCCGTGCGGATCGATGGGGAAAATGTTTATGTGCTTTATCTTCATCCAACCCAAGTGACACAATTGCGAACCAATACTGATGCGGGGCAATGGCTCGACATTACTAAGGCAATCTATAGTGGAAGTCGTATCAAAAATCCGCTCTATGATGGGTCTTTGGGCATGTATAATGGTGTGGTTTTGCGCGAAGCTGAACATATTACCGAAGGGGTCGAAGCTGGAACCGCTAATAAAGCTGTGCCAAATGTGCGGCGGGCTGTTCTGCTTGGTGCGCAGAGTGCTGTGATTGCTTTTGGTAAAGATCGAGGGGCGACACGCTATAAATTGGTGGAAGAACTCTTCGACTATGAAAGAGAATTCGGGGTTGCGGCAAAAACCATTATTGGTATGAAAAAAACTTGCTTTACCTTGCCAGGAAGTACGCAAGGGGCTCAGGATTTTGGCACTATTGTCATCCCAACTTATGGAGCACCCGCTTAAAGCGAATGTTTGCTCTCTTCCCCCAACAAGAGGGATCTGTTGGGGGAAAAATTTAAAATGCTTCCAGAAACAAGGACAGGCTTATGACCACTTTATCCACTGATCCCCAAAATCTAAACCTTACACATTCAGACCATTCTAAAACTTTTGCTTATATGGTCGCGCTTATTCAAGATGAAATTGATGATACAACAGCGGAATATTCCCTGCAAATTCAAGATTCAATTTTTACGGCTTTGCGTTTGTGTGAACGCGAACCCTTTTTCTTTAATGAAAAAAGAGAAAGGACGTTTAAAACACAGAGTGGTAAAACATGGTATGGGCAAGAAGAGGGGGGTTTTATTGAAGCAGAAAAGAGTTTGGAGGGCGTCTTTTTAGTAACAAAGAATGCAACACCAACAAAGTTGTTCTTTAAGCCCTTGGAAGTGTTGCATCAACAATATGGTATGCATCCTGCGCTAGGAACGCCATTCTTTTATACGTACCTTGATCAAAAAATAGGACTCTTTCCAACACCAGAACATGTGGAAACTGTACAGCTTTCTTATGCTCCTGTTCATTTTGCTGATGAACAGCTGAAAGAGGATGATAACCCTTGGTTGATTTATGCTTTTGATCTTATTAAAGCACGGGCAAAATATGAACTTTATAAAAATATCCTTAAAGATCCTGAATATGCCGCCGTTTCTTTCAGAGATTTTCAAGAACAGCTTCAAGCTTTGCGCATTGAAACATCGCGCCGAAAAGGTTCTTCAAAGATTCGCCCAATGCGTTTTTAAAAAGTTCATTTCAAATCGTTTATGGCTGGCGTTGAAGGTTGGTTTGGCACTGATGGCTGGTTTGTCACTTATGGCTGGATTTGCGCGTTGGGTGTTGATGGTGAAGGGCTGGTGGATGGCGTTGGGGTGGCCATTATTTATGGTATCGTTTTTTTTGGTGCGTTAAACAACCTAAGGTTGTTTATTTTGTTGAATTTTATGCCTTTAGAGTTTTAAGGGCTTTTGTGGTTTTTTATCCATAAACCTTTGTATTTTGAATGGCACTGAGCTTTTCAAAGATTTTATGGGGGGGGGCTCTTGATGGCTCTTTCCCCCGTCATTGTGGGGGTTGATGTGATTGCGGGCAGTTGATTTTGGTTTGGCGCTGGTGGATGGCGTTGGGGTGGCCATTATTTATGGTATCGTTTTTTTTGGTGCGTTAAACAACCTAAGGTTGTTTATTTTGTTGAATTTTATGCCTTTAGAGTTTTAAGGGCTTTTGTGGTTTTTTATCAATAAGCCTTGGTGTTTTGAATGGCACTGGGCTCTTCAAAGATTTTATGGGGGTCTTGATGGCTTTTTTCCCAATCGCTGATTATCGACCCGATGTGGCGGATATCAATGGAATTTTTACCGATGAACTTGTTAATGTGCTCCCGGCGGATGGCTCCTATATCCCTATGCCAAGTTTTGAACCTTTATCAGAGCCTTGTCCGGAGCCAATCTTAGGCACTCTTGCGGTTAAAACAAAAAATGGGGTTTCTATTATTGTCGGGACAAGAGATAAAATCTACTTACTTGATAATACAACAATGAACTGGAAAGATATTAGCCAAAAAGGAAAATCTTATCTGGCTAATGTTGATGCTCCGTGGTCTTTTGCTTTGTTTGGTGATTTTATCATTGCTGTGAATGCCAATGATAAACCACAAGTGATTGATATTAATCATGATAAAACATTTAGAAATTTAGGAGGAAATCCACCACAGGCAGGGATTGTTCGAATCTGGGGAGATTTCGTTTGTTTGATGAAATTAACTGAGTATCCAAGACGGGTTCATTGGTCTGGATTAAATGATGCTGAATTTTGGACCGTGGGAAAAAAAAGTTGTGATTATCAAGATTTTCCTGATGGCGGATTCGTCCAAGGGGCAACGGAGACAACAAATCCAATTATCTTTATGCGTTCTGCAATCTATGCTGGTTCTTTTATTCCTGGCTCTAAGATTATTTTTAGTTTCCAAAAAATCCACGATAAACGAGGCGCAAAAAATGCTGAATCAATTGTTTGTAGAGGCGATTTAGCATTCTTTGCCGATGAGGGCGGGTTTTATCAAATAACAAATGAGGGACAGATTATACCCATTGGGTTCGAAAAAGTCGATCGAACGATGACCGCAAAATCAAGGAAGGATAATCTGTACACTCTGTCTGCTGCTATCGATGGGGTGTATAATCGTGTTTATTGGATGGTTGATTCTGATGAGAACCTTCATAAACGTATCTTGCTCATTTATGATTGGGGATTGCAAAAATGGACAAAAGCTCTCGTCGATATCAAAATGATATTGCCTATTTTCTTAGCAGGAACAACCCTAGAAGGTCTTGATTTTGTGACTAAGAATATTGACGATTTGTCCTTTTCTCTCGATAGTAAAGCTTGGAAAAATGAATCGCCTATTCTGGGGGCATTTGATCAACAGGGGAGACTGGGTTCGTTTTCTGGGGGTCCTATGGCTTGTGTCGTGACATCACAAGAAATGGGGCAGACAAATGGCATGATAACACGGGTGAAAAATATTATGCCTCAAGTCAATAGTGGAAAGTTTTATTTGTCTGTGGGAATGCGCTTTCGACAATCTCTTGAAGAGGAAACTGTTTGGTTGCCAGAAAAACAGCCCTCTTATAATACTGGACAAATTCACTGTCGTGCAAGGGCACGGTTTTATCGCTTTAAATTGCGTATTCCTGAAGGGGTGAATTGGACTCATGTCACTGGATTTGATGTGGAATTGACGCGGGCCGGCATGCGATAGGCATGCCCTTTTGTAATATCATGCGATAGGCTCAAGCCTCTTATTATTAAAGAACAAATGCCCCATAGACTTCCCAAGCCTTTATAAATAAAGGCACAATGCGATAAGCTGTGTCTTTATAATATGAAGAACAAGGTGGTGCGTTATGTTTCATGCTTTTCTGCGATAAAGGAAAATAGGCTGCACCATGGTTTATTTTTATAAAGAAAAAAGTTCCCTCTTTGTTGTGACAAAGGGATGATGGGGCTTTTTTCTTTTATTGTGCGGGGGGCATGGAATGCGTGAAATGCGTAGACGGAATGTTATTTGAGGGGAGATGAGTGACAAAGCTAAAAGAGCTAAAATTATGATACAAGAGAGTCAAGATTTATATTCTGCTCATCTGACAGAGCAGTGGCCATGGGAAAAAATAGCTCCCTATCAAGAGGCTCTCAATGCTGCATTGAAAAAATATGTTCAGCGCTTTCCGGATGATGTTTGTCTGGAAAAAATTGCTGAAGAAATCGCTACAGGACAAGCACAATTGTGGCTGGTCTTAAAAAATAAAATCCAATTTAGTGCTTTTGCAATTACCAAAGTTGAAATAACCCATACGGGAAAAAAATGCGTCGTTCTCTCTGATCTTGCTGGAGAGGGAGGGCTGAAATTGGTCAAATTGATTGATGAAGTCGAAAAATGGGCGCGAACAATTAATGCTGAAGAAATGCACATGTTTGGAAGAACTGGATGGGCGAAAAAGCTCGCTCATCACGGATATTCTCGTAATCTTATTCAATATAGAAAGGTTCTGAACCCATGAGTAGAAAAACCACACCTCAAGTGCAGACAACAACACAAACAAATGCTCCACCTGCTTGGGCGGCTGATATTCTTAAACAAGCCAGTGCTGATGCACTTGGACTTTATAATAAAGGAATTGGCGGAAACGTTTATCAGGGAGACAGAGTCGCTGGTCTTAGCAATATGACAAAAAATGCGCTGACCGGTTTACAACAAGCAGCAGGGCTCTATAACAATCCAACGGTAACGCAATGGTTGAATGCACCAACCAACAGCGCTACAAATCTTTCCGGTATGGCTAAGGGAAGCTGGATTGGAAGCAATAGTAAATTTAATACTGCATTGCAAAATGCTCTGAATAAAACGTCCGATGCAATTAATCAATCGATGTCGGGAGCAGGACGTTATGGCTCTGGGGCTCATACTGGTGTGCTGGCCGATGAGTTAGGCGCCTTGGCAACAAATGCTGCAGCACAGCAATATAATCAAGATATTAACAATATGATGAATGCAAACCAGATGATTGATCGCTCTCAGAATGATCAAGTTAATGCGGCAAATAGCTATTATCAAGGACAGAGTAACGTGCAAAGCAATGCTTTGAAAGGGGGCATGATTCAAGATATAAACCGTCAAAATGTCTTAGATGCTGAACGCCAAAAATGGTCAGAAAAAGATAATCAAGATTGGAACCGATTGCAAAGCTTGTTACAGGTAGGGACACAGGCTGCTGGAAATTACGGAACGACTTCAGGAAAATCCACGACAATGCCTTCTGTGACAAAAGATCCATTGCGTGATGCGCAGCAAGTGCTTGGATTGGTCGGAGGAATTTTAGGGCTTTGTGATGTGAGAGCAAAAGAAAATATTATCCCTGTGGGGCAGAAAAAGGGATATCCACTTTATACCTTTAATTATAAGGGAAATCCACAACGTTATCAGGGCGTTATGGCGCAAGACGTGTTGCGTGTGAACCCTGAAGCTGTTTATGTCAATGCGAAAACAAAATTATTGCATGTTGATTATGACAAAATAGGCCTGAAAATGGAAAAAATGAAAATGGAGAAAATGCCGGCATCTAAAAATAAAATTGCGGCTTTCTTTTCTTCATTTTTTGCTCGTTTTCCCTTTTTGAATAAAGAGTATCTTCTATGAGTTCGATTTATGATTGGTCAATTGTTGCATCAGAAAATGCTTATGCCGACGAGAATATAAACTGGGCAGAAGGGCAACCGCCAAGCACAGTCAATGATAGTGCTCGCGCTATGATGCAACGCATCAAAGAATATTTGTTGGATAATGGGGGCGTGATTGAAACACAGTTTACTGTCGATGTGAAGAACGAGAGGACATCACTTCGTTTGGCAACAAAGTCTTTTTTTGAGACTTATATGGATGGCATTGTTGTGCGCTTTAAAGCACAAGGCGTCAACAGAGGAATAACAAATATTTCTTTAAATCAATTGCCGCCAAGACCAACTTATATGGCAACGCCAGAGGGTATTATGCCTTTAAAGGGCGGGGAAATTCAAAAAGGGGGGCTTTATGAAGTCGTCTATACGCGTGATATTGCCGGAAAAAATGCTGATGGCTGGTTTTTAACCAATCCTACTATAAAACTTCCTGAAATTCCGCCTTTTCCTCCTTTACCGGAAACTTTTTCTTCTGGATTTATCGGGACTTTTGCTACAGAAAAAATACCCTCTGGATGGTTACTGTGTGATGGTAAAGAATATTCGCGAAGGAACTATGCCAATCTCTTTGCTGTTCTGGGAGAAACATGGGGAAAAGGAGACGGGAGAACAACATTCAATGTTCCCGATTTGCGTGGAATGTTTTTACGGGGGCTCGATAGTGGAAAAGAAATTGATAAAGGACGTCGCTTGGGAAGCCGACAAGAAGAGTCTTTTCAATCCCATACCCATGAGGGAAAAACAGATTCAACAGGTAACCACCAGCATAGTTATCCAATGTTTGACAAGCTAGTTTGGGATATGAATCACGGTGAATATTATAAAAATCTGGCTCAAGTCTACAATAAAGATCGGTTAACGAAGGTTGCGGGAGAGCATGAACATAAGGTCTTGTTGCAAAAAACAGGGGGGGATGAAACACGCCCCGTCAATATGGCGGTGGTTTATGCTGTCAAAGCCTGAGAATGAAAGCTGTGTGAGAGAAAGATAAAAATGCTAAAATGTTTGTTATGAAAAAAAGTCTTATTGAATATATTGTGTAGAAAGTTTTGAGGCGCTTTAGAAAAAAAACTCAATTCTCTTTATTATTTTATTTTTTGTGCTGCCTTTGTTGGATGTCTAAAGGTCAGTTTGCCTATTGTTCTTTAGAGGATCAAGACAGTGATTATTGAAGGTAGAGGGAGAACAAAAAACTTTCTTTATTCATGGCGTTTTTTACTGAGGAATAAAGATTTTATCCCAAATGCCTCTCTCTTGTGGTGTCGTGATCCATTATTTCAAGTGCTGGGGTTAAAGCGCTGCTGTGCGATGACAAAAAGCCCCTAGATAATTTTATCCTATTATACCGTAAAACACCGTCATTAAAACACTATTATTGAAGGCGGTTATATCAGTAAGATAGCTTAAAGTATTTAATACATTAGCAATTGTTTAGAGAAGGATTTGCTTGGTTAAGTATTATGCAAGTGAATCATATAAGTGAGCAGCAGACGGAATCCTTTCAGAAGAGTTGGATTGTTTACAAACCGATGTGGGCTAAAATCTTCGTCCTTTTAGGTGGTGGAAAGAGGTCAACGGATATGTTTATTTAAAGCGAGAAAAGGCAAAATGGAGCGCTTTCTTTTTTGGCAAAGCGTGTAGGAAAAAAGGGCTCTTTGCTTTCAAAATGGTCCCACTGTTTTCAAAATGGGTGCACTGTTGGCAAGAGCAGCAGGTTGGCGATGCGTTGTAGTACATGGTGAGGCATTGAACTCTCTTAGATGGCATTTTGTGCTTATCAGGCAACTTCTTGAAACAGAATGAGAGTGATACGAGAAAATCTATAAGACAATAGTTTATCCCATTGTGTTGTAAAATAATATTGTTTGAGATGCGGTTAAAATTTTATGCATGGGATGCCTTTCGTCTGTGCGTATTCTTAAAACAGCTTTTTTTGTAGAATAACTCTGGACAGGGGATACATTACAAGGATGCATTTGCAGGGGGAAGCCAAGTCAAATCTGTTAGATAAGAAGCCAGATTGTTAACAGACTGTTGTTTATCGATTGGCATTATTTAAAGACCGGTGGGGGTGGCTTTGTCCTTTTGGGGAAAGCTGACACAGCATGCAAGGCGATCATGCATTTTTCTTTGGTTTCAGCTGGTAAAATCATCATTTTAGGTGGAAAACAGAATATAATCTAAAAAAATACCTTGTAAAAATTTTCGATGAGGAAATTTTTTTCAAAAGCCTTTCACATGATTGTCTGAGATTGTCTGAGATTGTCTGAGATTGTCTGAGATTGTCTGAGATTGTCTGAGATTGTCTGAGATTGTCTGAGATTGTCTGAGATTGTCTGAGATTGTCTGAGATTGTCTGAGATTGTCTGAGATTGTCTGAGATTGTCTGAGATTGTCTGAGATTGTCTTGAAGAATGCAAGAGCCGTACAACGGAAAAAGATATTCAAATGCTTAATACGCGTTTAGCTTATCAAAAAGGGGGATATAATGGCACTTTTTCCATTTTCTATTGCTGATATTGATGATCCTGAATGTATTCGTGTGGTTCTTTATGCTAGCGGAAGAATGGGACATGCTCCTTTGAATGCTCTGTTGAAGCAAACACGTCAAGATCTCCAATGTTTTGATAAAATACAGACTCAAAATATTCTCCAACTTACACAGCGTTTGGATATTTTAGAACAACAATTGAAAACGATTATCAAAGATCTTGAAGATGTGAAACACAAACAAGACGCTGAAGAAGCGGATAAAAGTAAAACGATGGGTGATTAACCATCTCGATTTGTGTCTCTATGGGATTTAGCTCCTTTAAAGCAGTGAGATAGATAGTTGTGAACAGGATAGTTATTTGCCTGTCCATAGAGCATTTATTTTTTTGATCAACCAAAAATGAAAAAGAGGTATTCTATAATGAAAAAATTGATTTTAATATTTTTAGCTTTGTGTCTTACTGGACCAGCTTCTGCACGTTTGAGGACTATTTCAGATGATTGTTCAGATATCGGCGGAACAATGGTTCGATCACAAATCATCAATAATATTTCTGTCATTCCATATAAAAATTTGCAAGGGGTAAATATTCTCTCTGTTTTGGAAACGAGGCCTACAGAAGAGCCAGAAATGTCACAAATTACAGGAAGAACATTTCATATTCAAAGTCCTGAGATTGTTGAGCTGGCCTATAGAGCTTACAGTACATCGCAATTCGTTGATATTTGTTACAGAAGTAACTATCCAATCAATGTTATTCGAGGGCTGAGAGTGCGTGATAATTAAGCGTATTATCTGTATTCGTTGTGACTTAAATAAGTGATGCTTGGAAAATGGTCAATCTTCTACACTAAGGTTATTTTAACCCTAGCAGTTTTCTGATTTACAGTTTTTACTCAGAGTATAATCGTTCATGTTTTACAGAATTCATGAGTGATCGGTATTGAGGATCTATCTTAAGATATTCAACTACAGTTTTTTCTATTTTAAACTGAGTAATTTTGCATCAATCGTCGTTTGAGCTTAGATGGCAATTTCATTCTAGCGTTTGGTGTTAGAAAGATTTTAAGCGTAGTGAGGCTGTAAATACTTGTCTTAATTGTCTTTGTTGACAGTATGCCGCTTGCGATAGGCAATAAATCATAGACACATTTTGAATCCGTAGAATGCACGTACATTAACAATGGCAGACATTTTCAGTGGTAGTATTGCCAATGATAGAGCTTGTGCATGCGATGTTTTGTTGTGTGAATAAGTCATCATTCACGCGGCACCAATAAGGGAAGGCTTTGCTGTAGAGCCTGTAAAATAAATCGTGCAACAGCGGGGTAGGGGTCAGAATAGACTGAGATGAGGCAGCCTTATCACGGGCTAAAGCTGGTCAAAATTCTCGTCTTTAAGGAGGCGAGGAGGCTAAAAATATCCATTAGATTGCATGGGGATGCATTTCATGTCCGTTGCAATAAATTTAAAAGAGGTAAATTATGAAAAGTTTTTTGAAAAAAATATCCATTGTTTTGGTGATGATAGCATTAACAACAGGTGTTTCTCATGCTGGAGTTTATGAACAAAACGGTTATCTCAATTCGGTTCAAGTCGTTAGCGCAGGAGCACAATGTCGCCTAGAGCTCAGATACGGTATCAGCCCTACTTCAGACATTCAAAAAGGTATTTGGGGCTGTGATAACATTGTTGGAAAAAGTATTTTGGATTTGGCAAAAACCGCAGTCATTTTGAACAGAAAAGTAATGGTTATTTTTGAAGCGGGTCATGTGCCAGCAAAAAGGGTTTTAGCCATCACTTTAAAATAAGATCAATAGGGGTTTTTCTCCCTTTTTATATCTGTAACGCTTCAAGAGGTTACAGGTATAAAATATGGAGTGTATATCAAAGGTATAAAAATGTTTCAAAGATCATTCTCAGTATTTTTAGTGACAGTTTTATTTTTTTTCTTTTCAGATGTAAATCTGTCATATGCTATTGATCCTCCCCATATGGTTTTCCGTATAGATGATCGCTCTCCATCTGTTATATTCTTTGGAGGAGGTTTTGCCCCTTGGGGGGATGATCAGGATATCATACATCATGTAACTGGGCACTCTATTGCTCAACAGACTTCAGCATTTGTGTCTACAACTGCAAATATGGATGCAGTTTACAGAATGGCGCGGCAACAGATTGCTAATAATCCTGATGAAACGTACTGGCTATATGAAATTATTCCAGATATAAATTTTTATTATGTTCCTAACTCACTCTTTGATACAGCCATGTCTGCTGACAACGTTGTTCAACATGAACAAGTTATGGATCTTTATTATGCATATTTATGGCAGGATGAATGGGCTTCGCTGGGGGCAATCAATACAAATCATATATACTCTGCAAGAAGTATTATGCAGCAAGCGAATGGTGATATTGTCATTGGTCCTAGAACCTTTAATTCTCTTTTTGTTGCCGCTCCATCACAAGTAAATTCGGGGACACTTCCTTCACAAGATTACACTTTTTTATCAGCTTATTATTCTGATAGCGAGGATGCGTTATCTCCAATGTCACTGGCATTTCTTGTAGAATCCTGTAATAGCTCTTCATCCAGTGGTCATATGGAGCGTTCTGGGGATTCTTCCTGCAGCACATACAAACATTCTGTTGATGATATTATGTATAAAATGAATCTATGGTATGAAGCTCTTTAAAGAATTACAGCTATATCTTGCTATTTAATCAAAAACAAAAAAGTAGGGAGATAGCGCATTTCTGTTTTATTTGATTGGTTCTGATGCGCATAGTGCGTAGGGCAGAGAAAATTTTTCGGTATTATGAAGTGTGATAGGGGTGCTATAAAGCATAGGTGTGACATCATCAAAAATGGAAGCGTTGATTTAACAGTATTTGTTGATCTCGATTAGAAAGTCCGTTCTTTTCTTTGTTTGGAGTTTTACATCAATAATTTCTTATCTTGTTGTCGTGCTGCCTTTTGAGAGTGCGGTGATAGAAGGCATGTAAATTTTATATATTGAAGTGTTTGTGTGTGGTGAATATGAGGGGTGTTTTTTCGTCATGTGATGAACTCTTCGGGCGGTGGGGATTTTGTCCATAAAGCGTCATAAAATATCGCTTTTTGTTCTATGGTGATAGAGATCCCATGAGGGGGAAAGAAGAAGGGGAAAGTCAAGTGGATTTTGCGAGCCAATCATGTAAACTGGAACGAATTCCATGCGGATATAAATCAGGTTCTGTTTGTTGCATATAGCGCTATTTGTTGCATAACTTGTGATAGCCAATTCTCTAAATAAAGGGATTTGACCGGTAGCAGAAAAAAGAAATCATTACGAGATAGCAAGAGTGCTTATTTCAGAATGTCTAATGCTTTTGCATGACATAAGGAACGCGAAACTCTGTCACGCCTTCCTTTCATATTTTCAAGTCTAGGGTTATCCATATATTTCCTTCAACTTGATCTTTATGCATGGGACACAAGGGAATTGGAGGCAAGGGAATTGGAGGCAAGAAATTAGGATGAACATTTTGGGATAAGCAAAAAGCCAATATGTTACGCTCGTTGTTTTACAGCGCGTTTGATAAAAAGCTAAGACATCTTTCCAATCCATTATGTGTGTAACTTTAAGGCGTTGTTTTCTTAAGAGAGTACAGAGCTTTTTTGTTGCTTGTCAAACAACATCAAATTTCAAAGCTGTAACATGTTTGAGAGAAAGAAGAATGAGAGCCTTACGGATTCAGAAGGGCAAAACTCTCTGAGCGATTCCAGCTTTTGTAAGCTAGACTTTATGTATGTCAGATGGGGGCTGTATTTGAGTGATTTCTGAAATAGGAAGACAGCCTTATTGAGAAAAATATAAAGGCATATTAATCACTCTTCGGACTATCATCTTTTTCCTTTATAATTTTCAAAACTATCTATAGCAATATTATTTAAATAATGAAGATAATGCCTTATGCTTTTATGTATCGTGTGTCTTCTTGGGATCATGCCTCTCACATAAAAACAGAATGCCTCAAATATTAAAATATTATTTGTCTCCGAATATACATTTATTGCATATTCATGGACTTGTTTTTAAAGAGATATCCCACTCCCAAGTCCCTTTTACAAGAACACTCGTCAATGGTATAGGGGTAAAGCCCCTATGAAATGTATAAAACTTATAAGGTATCTCCCTCATCTTTATGCTTCATAAAAGTGCAGGTTGGTACTCTCATATATTTTTCCAGTTTCCAATGTTACGAAAGCCTTGGTTCGTGAGACGATTCATAAGAGGCATATGCCTTTTTTGTACAGTTTTTAATCCACATGCCAGCTCCGCTTGTAACTTGCAAGCGACATGGTTTTGATCGTTTCAACAGAAAACAAATTTAGGATGAGAGAATCCTGCGATGTTCGGATCTCTCATTCAATATGAAAAAACAATAAATACTCTTTATAAATCAATGTGATGTATCTTAAAGAAGACGAATTGTTTATAAAGCCGCATGGATGAAGAATCTTCGTCTTTTAAGGTGGTGAAAGAAAATCATCAGCCCTATTTTTTCATAAAGGGCATGAGAAAAGTATTTTACAAGAATTTTATACGATAAAAATTATACGATAAAAAAAGAGGGGCTTTTGACATAAGAGTCTTGATCGTTTGTTGCTATAACCTGTATTGTATACACAAATACTTCTATCATTTTTTGCTGTAAAAGCTTCTCTTGGGATGTTAAAGGGTACAATCTTTATGGAAAAAAGAATCCGAGCAAGACAAAAGGCTTATTTCAAAAGATTATATCGCAAGATTGCTTTTGTTTGCATAATACTTTTTTGTATAGTGTTTTTGTGTTTTGTTGTTGCTAAGGTGGTTAGTTATTTTTCTTCTCATAAAAAAGTAACACAACAAGCACCCGTTGAATTGGTTATTCCTGTTTTTGATCTGCGCGTATATTGCAAGGAAATTTCTGCTTCCGTTATGCCCGATATGAAAAGAGAAGTTTATCAGCATTGTCTTAATTTGGAAAGTGAGGCCTATTTTGCTATTCGTGAAATGTGGGATAAGCTTTCTGATAGTGCTAAAAAACAATGTTTGACGATGGTCCGTCCTGGGGATGGAAATTATTTTCTCTTACGAGACTGTTTTCTCAATGAAAAAGAAAATAAAACAGGCAAAAGGCGCAATTACTTTTAAGTTTTTATACGGAAAGTTAAAAGGACGCGAATTTTTATAAAAAAATAAAAGCCTCTTAAATGACTATCTGCCTCAAGACCAATAGCAACCTGATTTATTTATCTTGTTATATCGCACTTCTTATTATTTAAGGTGTGGCGACATAAGGTATGGATGCCGTCTTGAAATGTTTAAGGGGAGGGCGTGGTAGAGTTTCAGGAGGATTTGTTGCGCTTTTTTAAGGGAAGAACGAGTGTGGGAAATCCATTTCGTAATGGTTCTGGTGAATGGTATAATCCTCATAAAATATATAAAATTTATAGAGTATGTTCATCTTTATGATTTAAAAAAGAGTAAGCCGGTACTATCTCACACTTTGCTTGCTCCCAATGGTGTCTCTCGACAGCCCTTTAGCCTTAGAGACGGTTCATAAGAGGTACTTCAAGTCTTTTTTATTGTTTTTACTCCACGCAGGTTTTCCCACGTGTAACATGCAAGAAAAAGAGATTGATTCAACAGAAAACAGATAGAAAATGAAAAATCCTACGGTATTAAGTTTTCTTACTTAACACAAAAAATATGAATTATCATTATAACCAATTCACTGTACGAATTTTATAAGAATTTTCATTGTTGACAGACCAGTGTGACTCGAGAATCTTCGTTCTTTGAGGGGGTAAGTCAATAGACATGACTAAAATGAGTAAAAAAACTTCCTTTTATAAACATTCAAGGCTTCTTCATGCGTAAAACGCTGTGCTGGGTTTACAAATGTGCTTGTTTTATAATTCTAGTTTTCTTTATCAGAAAATACTTTATCAGAAAAGATAAGTGAGGAAATGCGTTAGGCCATTCTTATTGATAGGCTTTGAGGAGGGTATTTTGTTGAGAAGAAACTGATTTTTTAAAAAAAAGTTTGATATATTGGTCGGGTTTTTCATAATTTAATATTTTTTTGTATTTAAATATTTTATTTTTAAGCTCAATTTGTTATAAATAAAAACTGTGATTAACTTAAAAACTCTATGGGTTAAAATAGAAATTGATAGTATCGTTAGCTTATTTGGAAAAGAAGATTGATCTCTTGGTGATTATAGGGCTTGAATAATACTTCGTGTTAATCTATCTATAAAAATCAAGAGGTTTTGTGAAGCGATCGTGGATTATCGCTCGCAAGGGGTTGCTTTAGCGATGAAGAGAGGCTATATTTATAAAATAAAGAGGTTCGCGCAGTGACTCGTTGGGATGGAAGTGCTTGTGATTTAAATGCACGAGGGGTAGAGAATATCGGCGTTTTTAAGAGCTGTGGTTTTAGAGCAAAAAAGGAAGCTTCTAATATTCTCTGGCAGGAATTTTTTCTTTGTCAGGTATGTTGTGTGTGTGTTTTCCTTTTTGTTTTCCACAAGATAATTATTTTTTTAGTGAAATATGGTTTATTTTAAAAAAAACACTTGGCATTTTACGTGAACATCATTAGATTTCTGCTGTTTGACAGAGAAAAAGGGAATTTTTGATTTACGATTTCCCTGCTGTTTTGTGATTTTCAAGAAAATATATGCTTTTATCAATATCAGTAGGGTTCGTTTGAGTGAAATAAACGCGGATAGCTTGATAATCGTATGTTAAAAATGATCAGCATTATCAAAAGATAATGTAATGAGGAAGCGTCAATTAAGACACACAATAAGACAAACACTCCAAAAAGGGATAAAGATGAGGCCACAACAAAATAGACGGGTACGCGGTCGCAATAATAACAATAATGGTAATAACAATAATAATCGTCGCGGTCCTAATCCGTTGTCTCGCAATTATGAAAGTAGCGGTCCGGATGTTAAAATTCGCGGGAATGCTCAGCAAATTGCCGATAAATACATAAGCCTTGCGCGTGATGCACAAGGTGCAGGTGATCGTGTTATGTCGGAAAATTATTTACAACATGCCGAGCACTATTTGCGTATTATTTTAGCAGCAGCTGGGCAAATGTCTCAATCGGTTCGGCGTGATGAAAATCGTGGTGATGAAAACGAAAATCGTGATGAAAACAATGAGCAAGAATGCGGTGAAATAAATCTTGATGGTGAAAAAAAGGATGCTGTCGAGGGTGATACAGATGTATTACAAATGTCGTCGCAAAAAAATGGCAATGGCCAATATGATAAAGCGCAAAATGGGGATGCGCGTGAAAACGCTTTAGAGGCTCTATCGGATGGAAAAACAGATCAAGAGCACAGTCTTTCTGAGAAAAATGTTGAACCCGTCAAAAAAACACGTCGTTCTCCCCGTCGACGTACTGTACGGACTCAAGATGAATCATCTCTTGAGCTTTCACTTACAACAGCAGAAAGCTCTAGCAATGGAGATGCATCAACAGCAACAAAAGAGGATTCTTCCTTGCCTGGATTAGGTGAGGGGATACAGAGAAAACCACGCCGTCGCCGAGTGGTCAATCTTGAGGCAGAGGAAAATGTTTAAACCTGAAAGGTGCTGTATAAGCGCTTGTGGTGATGTTATTGGTATCATGATAGTAAATTGTATATACTCAAGAAGCCTCTTGCGCTTTCTTTGAATTTTCACGGGCAGTATTGAGACTTAACAAAGGGTGTTGACAGAAAAGATTGCCTCTTTGCTGGGATTTAAGTAAGGGAATACAGGGAAAGATACGTCGTCGCTCAAGTGGTCAATCTTGAGGCAGAGGAAAATGTTTAAACCTGAAAGGTGCTGTATAAGCGCTTGTGGTGATGTTATTGGTATTATGATAGTAAATTGTATATACTCAAGAAGCCTCTTGCGCTTTCTTTGAATTTTCACGGGCAGTATTGAGACTTAACAAAGGGTGTTGACAGAAAAGATTGCCTCTTTGCTGGGATTTAAGTAAGGGAATACAGAGAAAACCGCATCCGTGTATTTTAAGAGGCAGTTCTTTTATGAAGAACGCAATGTCGTTGTTTTATTTAATTCACACTTATATTTAATATTGTTCAATGTATTTATGCCCATTTCGCGTTGGTGTTCATGAATTCTATTATGTGAAATTCATCGGCTATCTTTGCTTAATAAAAGATGTAAGCTGGGCGTTATTGCTTTAATTTTCAATGTTGCAACAGTTCTTCTTTTGATACCGGATCATTCATAAGAGGTATTTTTATTCATCCATTTCCTTGCTGGGATATGTAAAGAAATGATTTTGATTCAGTTTCTTACGAACAGATTTGAAAGGGAGAATCATACAGTATTTGAGATTCTCGTTTGACATGCAAAATAAATCATCACTATAAATTAATATGTTGAATTTTTGCACTCAAGAAGAGGTATTTCTTGCACGTTTATTAGCTTTTCCCAAGTGATGTCAGTTTTCTTAAAAATGGGAATGCGTTGACAGAAAGGTTTCTTCTTTTCCAAGATTTAAGTGAGGGGATACAGTAAAAAACGCGCCGTCGCCCGTGTGGTGTATATTTAATGCTTATCACATTGATTTATAATAATAATTCATTGTTTTGAATGTTAGGTGAGAGCCCCTAAGCCCCTAGAATTCTCTCATGTCCAAATTTGTTCCATGTTGAATCAACAAAAAACATTCGCTTGCACGTTGCAAACGGGGAGAGCCCGTGTGGATAAATTTGTATAAGAAAGGAATAAAAATGGCTCTTATGAACTCTCTCTAGCGCCAAGGGCTGTTGGCAACACCCACGAGTTGGCAAAGCGTGTGATAGTGTCGGCTTGCAGAAAATGTTAAATCTTCAAGGATGCTATGTTAAGCGCTTATTGATGTTAGTTTTCTTAATGAGGCATTATCTTCGAACTCTCTTTTGTTGTTTCAACAGAAAGAACGGCGATTAGAGCACCGGTATGATAATTGTAAATCATAAATTTTGTTTGTCCATCAGGGGTTAAAACTTTCAGTACAATATTGTGTTCTGAGAGGCTTTGCGACAAAATCTGTGTTTTTTCCGGTAGAGAGAGCGTATGATGGATAACGTGTGGGTTTTTGCTGGGAGAGGAAGATAACTCGGTTTGTTTTGGCGCTGATCCGGTTGTTATCACTTTATAAACAATTAAAAACAGTACGGTTAGAATAAGGAAAAGCGTTATTAAAACGGAAATAATCATTAAACCCATAAGTTTTTTTCTCACTCGTTCTACGGCAGGGTCTAAAGGGAGATCTTGAGGCAGAGAATTTTGCTCTGTGTGATGGTCTTTTGAAGGTTGCATTCGCTTATTATCCATCATGTCTTTCATTGATTATTTTTTTGAGATCTGATGGGTTTATGCTTTTAAAGTTTTTTGTGCAAGAGGTTTGTGGAAGAAGAATGCAAAAGAGGAAGCGATGTTGGTAAAATATCTTCTTTGTGGACTGTAGACACCTTGTCCTTTACGTTTTGGCTTTTAAGAAGAAAATTTCCATGGTTTGTTACAGACCAGATCAAGTTTACTTCTTGTTGATGCAAATTTGCATGTACGTTTATACATTGGGCAAAAATTTGTTGTCCATAAAGTGCAAACTTTTTTGTGGACGGTACCATGGCTTGTTCACAAGCTTGAGCCGTTGGATAGATTTTAACCATTGTATTGTTCGAATAGCAACTATTAAAATCATCTGTACATGAAACTAATAAGAGGATAAAAACAAGGGGATTCATCAATTATTTTCCAAATGAGAGGTTGACAGAGCGGACTGCAATTTGTCAGCCTAGGGGCTTCTTCACTGTTAAACGCTTTCAAAGTTTTTTAGTTCCCCTTTGAGATGGGTTTTCCCCTTTGAGATGGGTTTTCCCCTTTGAGATGGGTTTTCCCCTTTGAGATGGGTTTTCCCCTTTGAGATGGGTTTTCCCCTTTGAGATGGGTTTTCCCCTTTGAGATGGGTTTTCCCCTTTGAGATGGGTTTTCCCCTTTGAGATGGGTTTTCCCCTTTGAGATGGGTTTTCCCCTTTGAGATGCGTTTTCCCCTTTATAGTGAATTAATCAAAGTTATTGGCTTGCACGTCATAAAGGGGTGTGTGTGGGCTTTGTATCAATGAGAAATATTTGAAAAAAAGCCTAAAATGCCTCTTATGGACGCTCTCAAAGGTCAATGGCTATTGTAACATGAAAGACAAATGGTATGATGATGCTCAGCTACTACTTTTATGAAGTGAAAAGAGGCATGAAGGTACAGAAGGATATGGCGCAAAAAGGGGCGTGTTTGAGGGTTCACTTTACGGGGGGCTGGGGGCTATTATATCTTATTTACAGATACTGTTTTGAAATGAGCGTGGATGCGCTGGGAAATATTAAAAAAGTGCGTGAATGAAAGACATAAGTGTATTCTGTTTTAGAATGTCCTATTGTACTTGAAGAGAATATCTCCATTATAGAATGCGATAAATAAAAGCGTAAAATATGTAATTTTCATCAATTAATTGTCGTTGTCGTGGAGGCTTTAAGCCCGTAAAGCTGAAGAATGATGATGGATGTTAGCTTTACTTCTTGAAATTGCATATTATGCCAAAATAAAATTATATGCGCATTGCGAAAATTACACAAAAAGAGATGGGTAATAGGCTCGCTTTTATTTGGCATAGTAAAAGTTGAAACGGTTTGCTCTTTATCGTTTTGGTTTCTGTTTTAAAATATGCCGGTTATATGAGGGATGGAAGTTGATTAACAGCGGGAATAGATTTTATGTAGCTTTCAGTTCTCATCGTTAAGGTTTTTCGTTAAGGTTTTGGGGAACTATTGGGGGACTATAGAGGTTGGTTTAAAGAGGTTGGAAAATGTCTTTGTGCTTAATAAACAGATGAGACATTTTACTAAAAAAGGGGAAACTTCTCTTGTTTATTTATTGTTTGAAATGCTCTTTTAAGAAAAAATATCAAAATAAGTATCAGGAACAGAGAGGCAATAGACAATTCCTTCTTGTGTCAATTTGAGGGAAGCTGAACCATTCACGGAAATGGGAACGATTTTTTCGAGAACGGCACTACCAAAACAGGCTTTTTTATTGTTTGTGGGAGGGATGCCGGATTCAAAATTTTCATGCCACGTGATGATAAGTTGCGTTTTGTCATTCAGTTTTGTTTCGATTTCACAGCGTACACAGATGCTTCCCTTTTCTTGGGAAAGGGCTCCAAAAGAAAGAGAATTGACAATCAGTTCATGAAAAGCCAAACCAATATGCAAAGCGGCATTGGGAAAAAGATAAGGATCGACGCCTTCAAGTGAAAAACGTTCTGTTTCTTTCATTAAATAGCCTAAAGCCTGCGTTTGGACCAATTCGCGAAATTGAGCACCACGCCAATCGGAATCCGTGATCAGATCTTGAGAATGAGAAAGAGAATGAAGACGACCTTGAAATTTTCGTAAAAAAACTTGAAGAGTTTCAGTATAGCGGGCGGTTTGACTGGCAATACTTTGAATGATCGCTAGAAGATTTTTAGAACGGTGACTGACTTCGCGAAGAAGGATTTTAAGCACTTGTTCACGGCGGCGTAAGCCGGAAATATTGACACCGGTGGTGATAATACCAATAATGTCTTCGTTATCATTGCGGTGGCAATCAATAGAAAATTTGTACCAAATCTCTTGTTTGTTTGTATCTTCAAAACGTGCTTCAACAGTTTGCATTTTGCCACTGGCTAAAACTTGCAGTTTGATGGTTTCCATATTGTCTGCAAGGTCAAGCGAAAAAAAGTCGCTGTCACGACACCCAACCCGCCATTTATTGTGCAAATGGTGGGGCAAGTTTTCAGCCCATAAATAAACCAGATTTGTTGCCTGATAGAGAACGCAAATATCCGCACCACGAATCGCTTGCATGAGCGCACTCATATGAGATTTATCCATGGGAGGCTTTGAAAGAGGCGTAACAATCATAATTTTAAGATGTTACCCTGTTCTAAGCCGCTTTAGAAGCATTCTCTTGAAAAAATAAAGCTTGGGAAATAAGCGCTTTCACCATATCTGGGTTAAAAGGTTTGGTCACTAAAAAAGTTGGTTCTGGACGCTCGCCAGTGAGAAGCCTTTCGGGAAAAGCCGTGATGAAAATCACTGGTATACGGTCATTTTTCAAAATCTCGTTGACCGCATCAATACCTGAACTGTTATCGGCTAATTGAATATCAGCCAAAATCAACCGTGGTTTTTTCTTATGATACATAATGACAGCTTCATCACGCGTGCGCGCTATTCCTACAACATGATGACCTAGGCTTTCTACCATTTGCTCAATATCAAGCGCAATAAGAGGTTCATCTTCAATAATCATGACTTCAGTGGCAATTTGTTGAGAAATATCAATAGATGCTTGGTTGAGAAGCTTGCGGAATTCTTTCGTATCCAGATTCATGATTTCGCTGGCTTCTTGTTCATGAAATCCTTCAACGGCAATGAGCAAAAATGCTTGGCGTGCACGGGGCGTGAGATAGGATAATTTGGCACTGGTTTTTTGTTCAAGACCAAATTGAGGCAGGGGTTCTGGGATGTTCGGTGTGGTTTGGTCAAAAAGATGGCAAAAAAGCCAATAGGTACCAATTCGGTCAGTGGAGGCTTTGGGAAAAATGGAGATGTCGGCAATGAGTGCTTCCAACATCGCTGACACATAAGCATCGCCAGAGGATTGGCTACCGGTGACAGAGCGGGCAAAACGCCGAAGATAGGGAAGATGCGGGGCAATACGCGTTGATAATGACATAATTTATAACTCCTTTGACCTTTCAAGCACTTTGTTGGTTGAAATTCTCAACCGATAAAAAAGTTCCTTGATTTGTATGGAACTTTTTACCGACAGCTATATTTACAACTATAAGGCGAAAAAATTCTTCGCGGTGCTACCAATATTATATGGATTAGGGGGATGAAAAATGAACGACCGTGATGAAAAAAATCTCACCACACAATTTACAGTTGGAGATGATCTTCTCGGGGTCAATAGCGAAATAGCACGGAAGTTACGTCAATTTTACATGGAAATTCAAGAAGAGGCACTGCCACGGTGTTTGCTTGAGCTTTTAGAGAAGTTGGAGCGCGCAGAGCATTTTGGCTTAAACAATGTGGAAAAGGTTTGAATCCTTTATGTCAAAGTGCGCGAAAAACTTTAAACAAGAACTCCTTTCTGTGTTGCCGGCTTTACGAGCTTTTGCTGTTTCTTTAAGTGGCAAGCACGATAAAGCTGAAGATTTGGTTCAAGATACTGTTATGAAGGCATGGGCTAAGCAAGATAGTTTTGAGATGGGGACTAATCTTAAAGCTTGGCTTTTTACCATTTTGCGCAATGAATTTTATAGTCAAATGCGTAAAAAGGGAAGAGAAGTTCAAGATACCGATGGCGTGTTTACTCAAAATGTCGCTGTTCATCCTGCTCAATATGGATCGCTTGATTTGCAAGATTTCAAAAAAGCCTTAAATTTGCTTTCTGCCGATCAAAGAGAAGCCATTATTCTCATTGGCGCATCGGGGTTTTCTTATGAAGATGCTGCGACTATTTGTGGTTGTGCTGTTGGAACCATTAAAAGCCGTGTGAGCAGGGCGCGTAATCGATTACAAGAACTTCTTAAGGTGGATGGTGAGTCTGATTATGGTCCTGATTCTTACTCAGCTGGAAGTACATTGTGTTCATTTAACGGCTAAAAAAGCATAATAATTATGATCGATAGCCTTGTTTTTTTTATTCCCGTTATAGCTATTACAGTAAAGTCAGTATCTGAGGAAATTCAGAAGTTTGGCGTGTATCCTTAGGAACACAAGAAAAGCCTGTATAAAACTTTCTCACGGGCTTTAGGTTTTATGTTCCATAAGGTTGCCTTCCTTTGTGCTGAAAAATGACGACTTTCAAGTTCGCCAATGGACATTCTATGACAACAACAACAAATTTGATGCCTCAAATGCCTTCTTCTGATGCAACGATATCACGCTGGCGGTGGGGTGCGATTGTTGTTTCTCTTGTTATGGCTCTTTTGGCATCGGTTTTTATTATGTTGCTTTCAAATGCCGTTGATCGAGAAATCGCACAGTTGAATACAAGTTCAGAATTGCGCGAACAGGCTGATTTGGTCCTTATTAGCTTGATTGATATGGCTGTTGCTGATCGCAGCTATGCAAAAACGCGCAAGGCGGAAGATAAAATACGTTTTGAAAATTCAGAGCGGGAGTTGGGGAATATTCTCGACTATATCGCACTTATTGTTTATGCGCATCCCCAGTGGTATAAATGGTTTACGGCTTTTAAAGAAGAGGTTGAAGCACGAAAAGCCTTTATGAATGCCCATATGCATGCTCTTGATGCGATTCCTGAACAACCTTCTCAACCTTCTCATGCGGACTCTTTGGAAGTATCAAAGATTCCTGTGGCACGTTTAGCTCAATTGATGACAAGCTTTATTAATGGGGATGATGTAGTGCGACAAAAACAGCGTGAGGGTATCGCATTGATGCGGGCTGCTTTGACATTGGCGGCTATTGTTTCCGTTGTAAGTACCTTTATTTCTGCCTATTTTGTTATTAATCGTTTTCATCGTGATATGCGCTCTTTAAAATTGTATCAATTGCTGCTTCATAGCGAAAATATCGCTCTGGAAGCCCGCGTGAAAGAACGAACACAAGAATTAGAAAGAGCACGTAATCACGCTGAAAAAGAACGCCAGCGGGTTGAAATATTGTTGCAGGATGCAAGCCATCGCATTGGCAATTCTCTTGGAACGGTGTCTTCTTTGCTGGGGCTCCAGTTAAACCGGAGCAAAAATGAAGAGGTACGTTCTGTTCTAGGTGCTGCACGTGATCGTATTCAGACAATTTCTACAGCACATCGTCGTTTGCGCTTAAGTGATGATATGGAAACGACTTTATTGGCAGAGTTTCTTAGTTCTGTTGTGCATGATGTCGAATTGGCAGTTCCTTTTGAATTGCGTGAAAACATCACCATTCACACCAACTTTAAAGATTGTCGCCTGTCTTCAAGAGATGCGACAACACTTGGAATTATCCTTGGTGAACTGCTGACAAATTCCTTAAAACATGCCTTTCCTGATCAACGGTCGGGTCATATTTATATCTCCTTTGGTCCCCAGAAAGATGGACAATTGATGCTCATTGTAGAAGATGATGGCGTGGGAATGAAAAGCCAAACTTTAAAACAAAAAACAGGACTTGGTCGTGTGGTTGTGGAACAGCTCTGTATGCAATTTGGTGAAAAACCTCTGTTTGAAACTTCTGCTTTAGGAGGCACAAAGATTGTTATTCCTTTGCCAAAACTTAGCATGAATAGTTCAAAAAAAAGCTCTGACTGATTTTTTTAAAGGGTTAAACTCTTTGCTCGTGGTAAGCTGCCTTTCATTCATCGTGAATGTATGGGGAGGGCATCTTTTCACAAGAAAAAGAAAAAATACGGCTTCAGTAGCGCGAACACAGCACCATTCATATCAGATTGTCAATTGCTTTTAAGAGAAGCAACCTTGCTTCTTCATCTTTTGGTCTCGTTGTTTTTTTGCTTTATTGACTCCGATGATCCGCTTTCAAAGTTCTCCTTGTCTTAGAGCTTTGAAGTGCTTAAGTGAGCCTTTAAATTTATTTTGAATAAGTGCTCCTTTAAGCCAATAATAATACTTATATTCGTAAGCTCTATTTCTTTGCGAAGAGATTGTTTTTTTAAGTTTTGTTATTTTTTGTAAGGGCTGTTAAAACTTTAAATATGGGGTGTTTTTGTAAAAGTGTGTAAGGAATATTCTCTTAGGTAAAACTTGCTCATAAAGTTCATGAAACACCGTCCTTTAGGGCTATGAACAGCATACATTCAACAAGTGAAATCTATTCAACAAGAAGTCGGGTTGTTTATAGAATGATATGGATTTTAGAATCTTCATTCTTTAGAAAAACTCACCTTTGATTTAAAACTTTATTGCATGGAAAACAAAGGGATTTTTATCGTTTTGATAAAATAAACAAGAAGAGTTAGCCTTTTGGGGGTTCATATTTTTCACTTTTCTATTGTGCGTAAATCTGCAAACCTATTGTGCGTAAACCTGAAAAGGGGAGGGCGTTTTATTTTTAATCATTGTGATGCGACCTTGGGTGGTGGCATCTTTCGGCGTATTCTTTAATAGATATTTAAAATGCGGAAATCTCTTTAAGAAAAGTAAGCGCTAAAGCATATTTTTTAGATGTTTTGAGTTGTAAAAATGCAGATGCTTTCATGCTTTAAGTTTCTTCGGAGGGTGCTATCGGGCTGTTGATCAAAGAATCAATATTGTTTTTTTCTTGTAGGAATGTTTGTAGGTCTTGATTGGTTAAGGCTTTGCTATCCGGTATACGAATGCGCATGGGATCAACTTTGACGCCATTGACAATAATTTCAAAATGACAATGGGGACCGGTTGCCATTCCTGTTGATCCAACATATCCAATAATTTGTCCTTGTCGTACTTTCACGCCTGGTTTGATGTCTGGTGCATAACGACTTTGGTGTGAATAACTGCTGACATATCCATTGGCATGTTGAATTTCCGTGTGATTTCCATAGCCGCCTGTTACGCCTACTTTTGTGACAATACCATCTCCTACAGCAATAATGGGCGATCCTTTAGGAGCAACCCAGTCAACACCCGTATGCATGCGAATATAGCCTAAAATAGGATGTTTGCGTGGACCAAAGGGGGAGCCAAAAATCCCATTTGGTGTGGGTTTGCGCAGCAAGAAAGGCTTTGAACTCTTCCCTTCAGAATCATAATAATCAACGCTTCCATCTTTTAATTGATAACGGTAATATTTATAAGTTGTATTTCCAAAAGTTGCGCTAATATAACGAATTTCTGGATCAGTGTTTTTGGATGCTTCCTTTGCTTTCAAGTTCTTTTTGCCGTTTTTGTTTTCTTTATCGCTTTGTGGTACGGCATAAAATATTTCGATCTGATCATTGGGTGTTATCGGACTTTTCATGTCAATATTGGTGGCCAGCAGACGAATAAGACGATGAGAGAGAGATTGTGATATATTATGACTGAGCAAAGCACTATAGAGTGCATCATAAGCCGTTGGTAATTGCGCGCTATTGATGTAAGAATGCGGAATACCATTTTGAAAAGCCGTTTTAAGCGCTTTAGACATTTTAGGCTCTGTGCTTTCAATGAATTGGCCTTTATCATTCAGGGCAATGGTGAGAACATGATGCATCCCTTGATAGATACTTGCGCGTACGAGATGGTCTTTTTCACCAGCTTGTGTCACGATACCAATGCGTAAAAGGCTTCCCTCTTTAAGAGTATCGGAAAGGCTTATTTTTTCTAGCGTTTTTACAACTTGGTCAATTTGCTTTTTTGTATAACTGGTTTTTTTGAAAGCATCGGCTATCGTTTGTTTTTTACGAATAGGAATAATATCTTCAACATAGTTTTTCGTCAGATCGATACGGTGGCTTTGAGGAGAAACGGTTACATTTTCTTGAACGATTCGAACTTCAGGGGATTCTGTGCCTTGGGAAGGGGAGGATGCATCTTCTAACTTTAAAGGATCAATCAATGTGAGAACTGAAAGAAGTTCGGTGCTCTTTTCTAAAGTAAATCCAGCTTTTTGCACTTCTTGTTGTGCCTCTTCATCTGTCAATGTGTCGCTGTCATCAAAATCGAATTGATTTACCTTAAAATCATAGCTGCGTAAGGTGAGTTTTGTTTCGATTTTTGCACCGTAAATCTGCCCAGAATCTTCTTGTGGTGCAATATTTTGACTTTGCGAATCACTGGCAAGAATGCTTAAAGAATCAAATTTTGGATAGCTATATTTCTGGGGGCGATTTTCGGCTAAAGCCATACGAATCCATTCAAAATGTTGTGTTTGAATGACTTTTTCATCGCCTTTTTTTTGTAGAATCGATAGTTCAAATTGACGTTTTCTGTCAAAGCTTTGCCGTGCATGGGTGGGAGAAATACGATCACCTTTATACCCATTGGCCTCAGGGTCTTGTGATTCTGATAGGTTTTCCTGCGTAAACCATTGTGGCGGTGTTACCAATCGCTGTTGTTCATCAAGAGCCGTAAAAAGTGCAATCCCCATAAGAATGCAGGAAGTGATTCCTGTCAGAATGGTTCCCGTAAGCCAACGAGCAGAGACCTGTCGGCGCGCAGGCCGCAAGCGTTTGACGACAAGAGCAGGGTCCTGTCCAGGATCGTTTTTTTGTTGTTCGTTATCCCACATAGATTTATAAGAGTACTTTTCAATATTAAATAAAGAAAGCTAGATAGATAGCTTAGCATGCTTCTACAGGAATTTGATTCTTTTTACAAATTACAGATCATGCGATTCTCTTTATACAGCAATGTCTTTATAAATCGTACCTGTGCAGAAAAATTTCCTTATTAAAGTAGCATAAAACAAGCGTTATTGAGATTAACTCATTCTTAGGCAACTTCCTATTTTCATGCATTGCAATGGGGTGCTATATTTTACTTTAAAGGCGCCATGCTCTCTTTGAACTCCTTTTGTTTTCATGTTTTATTTTTATGAAGGCAGATTTTAGCAATAATGTCTTGAAATAGGATTTTTTGTTACAATATTTTATTGGAAATGTTTGGGTTATTTTATTTAAAAAAAAATAAAAAATGATATTGACTCTTTGATTGAAAGAGTACTATATACGACGAGTA
>NZ_JAQITD010000017.1 GCF_028618555.1 Bartonella sp. CM31XJBT
CGTGATCTGGTGGGTCAAGGTTTGGGCAAAGGTTCCTTTATTCCTGGAAGTGATGCCATTGAACAAGTCAAAACTTTGCTGGATGTCGGGGCAGAATATGCAAAAGCACACAATCTCCCCTTTGGTGAGGCTTTGAGTGAAGAACAATTGGCGTCCCTAGAAGCCCCGATGGTGATTTATGTGCGCCAACAGGTCAAGGGCATGGATGTTTACGCACCGGTGCTTTACATCCCTGAAAAAGACAGAGCCTCCTTTGTTTCTGCTGGGGCTTTGATCATGGGCGATGATGTCAATATCACCAGCCAAAATACGAGCAATTCCACAATAACTAATTCAGGGCGGATTGCGGCAAACCACCAATTGCATGTGCATGGAGGGGATATTTTTAGTAAAGGGGGGCATTTTGCGGCGGGTGGGGATGCTGTTCTCCTTGCGGAGAAGAATATTCGTTTGGATGCAGGGCGCACAACGGTTGACGGCGTGGAGACCGTTTTAAACACCGAGGCGCTTTCTGCTGGGGGTAATGCGAGCGTGATTGCCAAACAAGATATTACCGCCTCCGGGGTGGGGATCACTACCGGAGGTGATCTTGCCATGGCTACAGAAGAAGGCAACTTGACGATCGGTTCAGCAGAAACCCATTACCATGATGAACACGGTGATGCTACCATGCATCATAAATCAGAAGTCAACTCTGGTGGCTCGACGACACTTCTCTCTGGACAAGATTTGAATATTCTAGGCTCTGATGTTCAAGCAACGGATAAACTTCTCTTGCAAGCTGAGAGGAATGTTTCGATTGATGCCACACGCAACAGTATGGACAATCAGAGTGGGAGTGAAACATCTCATGTTGCCTTGCACAATGGCTCTCATTTAAGTTCTGGAAAAGAGACCACTGTTCTATCGGGTGGCGATATCCATATTGCTGCTTCCGATATAGATGCCAAGGGCAATGTTGGTCTTGGTGCCCAAGGGGAGATAACAATAGGGGTGAGAAACGATGAGATGGAGTATCATCTTCGCACCAAAAACACGAAAGTGGACATGCAAGCCTCTCATGCCGTTGGCTCTTCGATAAAATCGGGAGGTGACACCACTGTCATTGCAGGGCAGGATGGCAAACCGCATGATCTTAGCATCACAGGCAGTTCCATTGCGGCTGATGGCAAGGTAGGGCTGAAAGCCAGCAACGATGTCCTGATCAATAATGCAGAGGATAGCTTACATTATGAGATGTCGTACCATAAAGACGGTGGGGTGTTTAGTAGCAGTAAATCTGAGCATAACAAGATGGATGTGCGCCAAGTTGTGGGGTCAAGCATAACAGGGGGTGAAGGCATTGCCATTGACTCAGTAAACAACACGGAAGTTGTAGCCTCGACGCTCGTAGCCGGTAAGGCAGAGGAAACGTCAGGAGAGAAAGCACCAGGAGAACAGAAACAAGCGGATATTACCATTCACTCTGGGGGAAAGATTACTATCAAAGGCGCCCAAGAACACTTGGATCAGCAAGCACAATCGTCTTCAAGTGGCTTTTTGCATGAGAAATCGTCCGATACATCTCAATCGCATACCACGACGGTCTCCTCTATCCTTGGGGCAACGGGCAACATCGTGTTAGACGCACAAGGAGAAGCCAAGATTTCTGCTTCTCATCTGCTTTCCGGTCAAGATATCAATGTGAGCGGAGAAAGTGTGACGATTGATGGCATGACAGATCATCATAAAAGCCATTCAGAGGAGCATGAAACAGGTTTTGGTGTGGGATCAGGCAAGGGCTTTGTGTCGATATATGGGAGTGAGGGAAAGACAGAAAATGAAGAGAGTTTTGAGCATCAAGGTTCTTCTCTCAATGCGGATGGTACGATCAACATCACTGCCAAGAAAAAAGATGTGAAAATTGTTGGCTCTGATCTTGCAGGTGAGAATATTAATCTTTCGGCAGCGCATGATGTGAATGTGCTTGTTGGTCATAATAGCCATTCCTCAAGCTCAAAGGAAGAACGTACAGGTTTTGGCATTCAGTTTGAAAAGAGCAACAGCGGTGCTTCTGTAGGTGTTGGAATTGCAAGCGCCAAAGATACGGGCGATCAATGGGAAAATACTTCCACACAATCACACATCACGGCACGCCAAGATGTGCAGATTACTGCTGACAATGATGTGAATATGCAAGCAGCCATTGTTTCGGCGGATCGTGATGTCAACATGGATGCCGGCAATAATATCACCCTATCAGAAAGCTATGATACCTCTAACGGCAAAGAGACACATGAAAAGTCTTTTGCTGGTGTGACAACTTCCGTTGATATCGGTGTCCTTGGCACGGTACAAGGCTTAAAAGATTCAGCGGACCGCATGAACAATAAGGATGGTAACAATACAGTTATTAATGGCATACTGACCGGCATGAAAATCAATCACCTCTTTAATAAAGGAGAGAACTTTATTAATTGGCTGACTGGCAATACGGGGGAAAAGGGGAACACAACCAAAGGACTGAGTAGCTCATTAGGAGGGGTGGGGGGCTCCACCAAGGATGCTCTTGCCAATCTGGCTGGTGCATCTGGCAGTGTAACCGTGGGCTTTAAAACTGAGAAAACAGAAGCTTCTTCTCAAGTCTCCACAGCGGTGACAGATAGCATAGAAGGCGGACGCGCTGTTAACATGCAAGCCCACAAAGGCAGCATTCATGGTGTTGGCGCTGATATTATCGCTGGTACCAATCCAATCTATGTGCTGGAAAATGATGCACAGAGCGGAAAGATCACCATGGAAGCAGGTGAAGATATCATCTTTGAAAGTGCACAAAACACGCAAAGCACACAAAACAGCAGTGAAAGTGCTTCAATGAGTGTTGGCACCGGTTATGGCACGGGTGGCGCAGGGGCAACGGGTAGTGCTGCTTTTAGTCAAGGGGAAGGTTCCAGTGAGGAAGTTCAACACAAAAACAGCCATATTATAGGTAGCGGCACTGTTCATACCACGAGTGGGGCAAACACCACATTGGCAGGCGCCGTGGTTTCTGGAGAGCGTGTAGAAATGGAAGTAGGGGGTGATTTTGCCATTATCAGCCGCAGTGATACGGGACAAACTTCCAGTAAGCAAAACTCTGTTTCTGTTGGGTTTGGTGCTGGACAAACGGGTGGTGGGGGGTCCATGAGCGCCTCTTTCCAAAAGGATAAATCCTCCAGCGATTATCATAGTGTTGTGGAGCAATCAGGCATCAAAGCTGGTGATGGCGGCTTTAATATCATAGTTAAAGACAAAACAACGCTGACCGGAGGCATCATTGCCAGCACCGCGCCGGCAGATAAAAACAGCCTGACCACAGGAAGCATTAGCACCAGTGATATCAGCAACGGTGCGCATGCTAAAGCCAGCAGCCATGGGTTTAGCCTTTCTGGGAATGACACGATAAAAAACATTGCCAAGAATGTTTTAAATCACGGCAAAGCCAAGGATACAGCAGAAGGGGAAACCAAATCTGCTATCAGTGATGGGACTATCATCCTTACTGATACAACTGGACAGAGGGCGATGGGGCAAGATGCTGGACAAATCATTGGCTCTCTCAACCGCAACACCGCAGCAGCACACCAAGCAGTAGGACAGCTAGATGTCGCACCGCTTGAGGGAGCAGTGCATAATCGCGTAGATATGATCAATGATTTATCGGATGAAGGATTGGGATACTGGGACAAAGTGCGCGAAGTCGCAAATGTTAAAGAGCATCCAGTAGGTGAGATTGCGCATGATGAAAATGGCAAAGTACTCTATTTAACCGATGAAAATGGAGAACCTATAAAAGACAGCGATGGAGAATATATTACTCTGTATCACTTTTTAAATGCTGAAGATGAGCAGTATTTACAAGCTGGCTCTGATGGCAACAGGCGTATGTTCTATAATGGTATTTTTAACACACCAGATGAAGCAGCGCGTAATGCGGTTCAGTTAGCTGATAATGAGCATGAGCCCCTTTATTTTACATACCACCCACAAGCTAAAGACAGGCTCGTAGAGATCGGAGTAGCGATTTATGAGTATTTTGGGAGATGGAGTAATTCGACCAAGAAGTTACAAGATTTTATCTATCGTTATGGCAATACAGGGGCGATTGTTAGTGCGCATAGCCGTGGTAGTTTGACAGTGGGCAATGGAATGCGTGACTTTGAACAACGTGGCATTCACGGTATAGCAGAAAAAACAGATATCTATCTTTTTGGACCAGCTGATAACTCTCAATCAATAGCGAATGCACTATATTATGTGAGTGATGGTAAAAAAGATCATATTTATTTACAAAACCATATATTCGATCCCATTGGTACAGGAATTGGTCACAATCTACCTACTTTTTATAAGGCACCCTTGAGGTTCCCTTATGCAATATTTCCACCAGCAACTCCAATGATAGAGCAAGGGAAAGCTCTAGGCGGCTTTAAATCTAGCACCCATAGGTGTTATGGTAATGCGTCGGCAGCATGTAAACGTGATTATGGAGCACATCATAATGATAATACAAAAATTTATGCACCTTATGCAATTTTAGATAATTTAGGTTTAGGTTATTTATGGAGAAAAAAATGAATACACTGTTTAAATTATTGAGTGGGATAGTTTTATTAAGTATAGCTGGATGTGACATTGAAAACATTGACAAACCTGCTCCAGGGTACGTGAATATGTGGGAGAAGACAGGAGCAGATTCTACTGAGGTAGGAAAAGCCTTATTAGAATGTGGAATGCCGAGTCTTATCGATCCTGATTCAGAAAATAAAGAGGTAAACAATAATGGATGGGCAACAATTGATGCCTGTATGGTTCAAGCAGGATTCCACTATAAAGATAAATGGGGAGGAACTTGGTGTCAAAACTATAAAGCCGAAAACTTGCCCATTTGTCAGCCTGGTGCTGTCATCCCGAAGAGAAGTGTCGAAAAGCGCTTAAACAGCCCGTTTTGTAAAAGGTATAAAAATGCATCTGAATGCAAGCCTTAAGTCTTTCTTGTAATGACCAACAATGCGCCATCCTTGCCTTTGCTTGGAATGGCGCGATTGTTTTCTCACGCACATTATTTAACGCCTGAAGAACAACAGAATTTACAAAAAGGTGCTGATGGCAAGGTGCATGTGTCCTTTAATGGCATCTTTACTCCACCAGAGGAAGCCGCTGTTTATGCGGTTCAACATGCGAAGGATAAAAATGAACCGCTTTATTTTGTGGTGTTCCCTCAAGCCGATTCTGCTATCTCATAACTTCTAGTCGCGGGCTATCAGAAGTTTATGGAAAATAACTTTTGGGGTTTGACCAATTCAACACAAGAAGCAAAAGATTTGATGTATAGCTATGGTCTTACAGGATTAGAACTTTATGGACATAGTCGCGGGACAATGACATTGGGGAATATGCTGAATTCTTTCAAACAAGAAGGTGTGCACGGTATAGCCGACAACACGAATATCAATTTCTATGGACCAGCCTTTAATGTTTTAGTTGCATCCGGTCTGTTAGGTTATGTGAGTGATGGCAAACAAACCACTATTGGCTTTGATGGGAATAGATATGACTTTGTAAGCAGAATTATTGGTGGCAATGGCTATACCTACGGGACACTCCCTGCTGGCAGTAACGTTTGGACAGAATGGTTGAGAGTGGCTACAAATCCCATAAGCTCCCATACCTGTCTTGGAGATGCGAGTGATAAGTGTACATGGCGCTATGGCACATCTCATCGTGAACAAAAACCTTGAATTAAATCATGGAGTAAAAAATGAAACAAACTCTAAAGCTATTAGGTGCTGTAACTTTGTTAAGTATCACCGGATGTCAGTTTAATAAAACTCCCATATCTTCTATAGGGGCATGGGAAAAGCCAGGAGCAGATTTTACGGAGATAGGAAAAGCCTTGTTAGAATGCGGTATGCCAACCCCTTATGATAAGGATCCAGAAAGTAGAAAGCTCAGCTATAATGCAAATGCAACCATTGATGCTTGCATGCTCCAAGCGGGATTTCGCTATAAATATGATGTGGGGGGAGGCTGGTGTGGAAATCATAAAGCTGAAAACTTGCCCATTTGTCGTCCAGGCGCTGTGATCCCCAGGCGCAGTGTCAAGAAGCGCTTAAATAGCCCTTTTTGTAAAAAGCATCCAGAACAATATGAATGCTATCCTTAAGTCTTGCTGTTTGTGATGACCAACAATCCGCTATCCTTGCCTTCGCTTGAAATGACGGGATTGTTTTCTCAACCCATCATCTCAATATTGTTCACCGTTGTTTTAAGCAGCGGTGACAGGAAATATCAACAGGTTTATGAGCTGTTTTATCGTAAAGAAACCAACTGAAGGAGGGGAAAAATGAAGAAAATCTTAAAACTATTGAGTTGCATAGCTCTCTTAAATACAGCTGGATGTGTTAACCAACCTCCTCCATCAACTTTAGCATTATGGGAAAAACCAGGTGTCGATAAAGCGATGATCCAACAATCCTTATCAAAATGTGGTTGGAAACCGGTTTATGCTTCTTCTAGTGATATGAATTCGTATGCGAGTGAATTTGCCTCAGTTTATGAGTGCATGAAAAAAGCAGGTTTTCGGTATAAATTGCAAGATTCAAAAGGGCTCTATTTTGTACAACCTCTGAAAAGTGACTCGTTTTTAGCTAATTTGATGCTAGCTGGATATCAGCAATTTATGGACAATGATACCTTTGGTGTGACCAACAAAACGAAACAGGAACGCGCTTTACTAACGCATTTTGAGGATGAAAGAAAACGTCAGCAAAAGCAAAAAGCTTTACAAAAGCGATCACCAAAGCGTCCTCCCCATCGTTAAAAAGGTCGTTGGATAAAATCACGAATGAAGTAGAGGATCAAAGCTGTCTTCTTCTTTATCCACGCAACGGGCACTTTTAATTTGGTGTTTAAGATAGTCGACAATAAGGCAGGTGAGGTTTCATTACGGGGGATGCGTATTTTGAAGCCAAAGTCGTGGGGCAATCCACAGGATACGTTAAGCGGTTTGACCGAGGCTGGCGCATCTGGCAGTATGACAGTGGGCTTTAAGAAAGCAGAAGCTTCTTCTCAAGCTTCCACCGCGATGACCACAACAATAGAAGCAGGACGCGCTGTTAATATGCAAGCCCACAAAGGCAGCATCCATGGTGTTGGAGCCGATATTATCGCTGGTACCGCGCCGGCAGAAAAAAACAGCCTGACCACAGGAAGCATTAGCACCAGTGATATCAGCAACAGTGCGCATGCTCAAGCTAGCAGCCAAGGTTTAAGCATTTCTGCGGGTGGTCCGATGTATCAGGGCAAATATGGTGTCGGGAAAAACATTGCTAAAAATGTCTTAGATCATTCAAAAGCTAAAGATTCAGAGGAAGGATATACCAAATCTGCTATCAGCAATGGCACCATTGTCATTACTGATGAAGCAGGGCAGAAGGCGTTGACGGGGCAAGATGTTGAGCAAGCCATCGCCTCCCTTAATCGGGATACTGCTAGCGCCCATAAGGGTGTACAACAGCTCGATGTAGGCAAGCTGGAACAAATCGTCCATGAAAACCGTGAAATGGTAACGCAACTCTTAGAAGAGGGGTTTAAATACAGCGATGATTCCTATAAAACCATGTTTATCAAAGAGCATCCCATTGCCGTGGTCGACCGTGATGAAAAGGGTAATATACTCTATGAAATAGATGCAAATGGGGTACCTATAAGAGACGCTCGTGGACAAAATATTCCTAAGTTTCATTATTTAACGGATGAAGAAAAGCAGCATTTGCAAGAAGGTGCTGATGGCAAGGTGCATGTGTCCCTCAATGGCATTTTTACACCACCCTATGAGGCTGCTGTTTATGCAGAGCAACATGCGGAGAATAAAAATGTACCGCTTTATTTTGTTGTGTTTCCAGAAGCCGATTCTGCTATCTCAGAACTTCTAGTCGCGGGCTATCAGAAGTTTATGGAAAATAACTTTTGGGGTTTGACCAATTCCACACAAGAAGCAAAAGATTTGGTGTATAGCCATGGTATTACAGGGTTAGAACTTTATGGCCATAGCCGTGGTACCATGACATTGGGGAATATGCTGTATTCTTTCAAACAAGAAGGGGTGCACGGGATAGCCGACAACACGAATATCAATTTCTATGGACCAGCCTTTAATGTTTTAGTTGCATCCGGTCTGTTAGGTTATGTGAGTGATGGCAAACAAACCACTATTGGCTTTGATGGGAATAGATATGACTTTGTCAGCAGAATTATTGGCGGTAATGGCTATACCTACGAGACAATACCTGCTGGCAGTAACGTTTTGACAGAATGGTGGAGAGTGATCATGAATCCCATAAGCTCCCATACTTGTCTTGGAGATGCGAGTCCACAATGTAGATATGATTATGGTTTATCTCATCGTGAACAATTTCCTTTAAGTAAATCACGGAGTAAAAAATGAAACAAACTCTAAAATTATTAAGCACTGTAACTTTGTTAATTATAACTGGATGTAATATCGATAAACCTCCTCTAGGAGAGGTGGCAGCGTGGAAGAAACCAGGAGTAGATTTTACAGAGGTAGGAAAAGCCTTGTTAGAATGTGGAATGCCAACACCTTATTATACCGATCCAGAAAGCAGAAAGCTTAGTATCAATGCATGGGCAACAATTCATGCGTGTATGGTTCAATCAGGATTCCATTATGAAAATGAACATGAGGGTGGATGGTGTTATACTTTTAAAGCCGAAAACCTTCCCATTTGTCGTTCAGGCGCTGTGATCCCGAGGCCCAGTGTCAAGAAGCGCTTAAACAGCCCTTTTTGTAAAAAATATAAAAATAGTCGCAAATGCCAGCCTTAATGATCAACAATCCGCCATCCTTGCCTTCACTTGGAATGGCGCGATTGTTTCCTCACGCACATTATTTAACGGATGAAGAAAAGCAGCATTTACAAGAGGGTGCTGATGGCAAGGTGCATGTGTCCTTTAATGGCATCTTTACTCCACCAGAGGAAGCTGCTGTTTATGCGGTTCAACATGCGGAGAATAAAAATGAACCGCTTTATTTTGTTGTGTTCCCAGAAGCCGATTCTGCTATCTCAGAACTTCTAGTCGCGGGCTATCAGAAGTTTATGGAAAATAACTTTTGGGGTTTGACCAATTCCACACAAGAAGCAAAAGATTTGATGTATAGCTATGGTCTTACAGGATTAGAACTTTATGGACATAGTCGCGGGACAATGACATTGGGGAATATGCTGAATTCTTTCAAACAAGAAGGTGTTCACGGTATAGCCAACGAAAACACGACTATCAATCTCTATGGATCAGCCTTTAATGTTTTAGTTGAATCCGGTCTGTTAGGTTATGTGAGTGACGGCAAACAAACCACTGTTGGCTTTAATGGGAATAGATACGACTTTGTCAGCAGAATTATTGGCGGCAATGGCTATACCTACGAGACAATACCTGCTGGCAGTAACTGGTGGAAAGAATGGTGGAGAGTGGCTACAAATCCCATAAGTTCCCATACTTGTCTTGGAGATGTGGGTTATAAATGCCAAAAGTTTTATGGCACATCTCATTTAGAACAAAAGCCTTGAATTAAATCATGGAGTAAAAAATGAAACACATTTTAAAGTTATTAAGTGGAATAGTTTTGGTGAGTGTAACTGGATGTAATATCGATAAACCTCCTCTAGGAGAGATAGCTACGTGGGAGAAAAATGGTGTTACTGATTTTACTGAGGTAGGAAAAGCCTTATTAGAATGTGGAATGCCAACCCCTTATGATACTGATCCAGAAAGCAGAAAGCTCAGCTACAATGCAATAGCAACCATAGAAGCTTGTATGATTCAATCAGGTTTTCGTGATAAAGTGGGAGGGGGAACTTGGTGTGTAAATCATAAAGCCGAGGATCTTCCCATATGTCGTCCAGGTGCTGTCATACCACAGCGCAGTGTCAAGAAGCGCTTAAACAGCCCGTTTTGTAAAAAATATAAAAATAGTCGCAAATGCCAGCCTTAAGTCTTGCTGTTTGTGATGATCAACAATCCGCCATCCTTGCCTTCGCTTGGAATGGCGGGATTGTTTCCTCAACCAACCATTTCAATATTGTTCACCGTTGTTTTAAGCAGCGATGACAGAAAATATCAACAAGCTTCCGAGCTGTTTTATAGTAAATAAATCCATTGAAAGAGGGGAAAAATGAAGAAAGTCTTGCAATTATTGAGCGGCATAGCTCTGTTAAGTATAGCTGGATGTGAGTATAAAGCTGAGGTTCCCTTATCAGCTTGGGAATTATGGGATAAGCCTGGTGCAAATACAATTGATATAGGGAAAGCGCTGTTAGAATGTGGCATGCCAACACCTTATAATCGTGATGAATACAACAGAAAGTTAGACGGAAATGCGAACGCATTAATTGAAGCTTGCATGGTTCAAGCAGGTTTTAGATATAAATCCGGATATTTGAGTTCGTGTGAGTTTTTTGATGCTCGTTTTCCAATTTGTCATTCAGGTGCTGTCATTCCTCAAAGAAGTGTTAAGAAACGCCTGAACAGCCCCCATTGTAAAAGAAATAGAAACAAGCCTGAATGTCTACCGTAGTTTTTTGATGATGGTATGATTAAGAGCAATCTTTAGTTTTTTTATCTTTTGCATAAGTGTGTGGGCCAATTGTATCGGCACTCAACATGTTTCAAATTGATATGGACAGAGGAATATAAAACATCGACAAGCTTATAAGCAATCTTATGATAAAAAATCATTGAAGGAGAGAAAAAATGAAAGCAACTTTAAAGTTATTGAGTGGATTGGCTTTGCTTATTATAGCTGGATGTTTTCCAGGTCCTTACCAGGCTGTGGATGTATTAGAGAAGCTAGGAGAAGATAAGATTGAGATTAAAAAAGCACTATTAGAATGTGGAATGCTGAATCCTCATGATGATTATATGATGGATTATAGAGAGTTAAGTATAAATGCGAATACATCTATTTATGCATGTCTAACCCAAGCAGGTTTTCATAGTAAATTAGGAGGGAAGTGGAGAGATCGGTGTAGAAATTATAATGCCGAAGATCTTCCGATTTGTGTGCCAGGTGCTGTCATTCCAAAACGAAGTGTCAAGAAGCGTTTAAATAGCGCTTATTGCCAAAAATATAAAAATAAACCAGAATGCCAACCTTAAGCACTGCTAGTGATGATCAACAATCTGCCATCCTTGCCTTCACTTGGAATGGCGCGATTGTTTCCTCAATCCGTCATCTCAATATTGTTCACTGTTGTTTTAAGCAGCGGTGACAGAAAATATCAACAGGTTTATGAGCTGTTTTATAGTAAATAAATCCATTGAAAGAGGGGAAAAATGAAGAAAATCTTAAAACTGTTGAGTTGTATAGCTCTGTTAAGTATCACTGGATGTGTTAATTCAATTCCCTCACTTTCTCCAGCATTATGGAGAAATAAAATACTTTTAGAATGTGGAGTACCGGACCTTAATAAGGTTGTGGCGCTAGATTTGAATCAATTTGCCAGTATTGAAATGTGTATGGCGCAATCAGGTTTTCGCCCTAGCTTTACAATACAAGAATGGTGTGAAAATCATAAATCAGACAACCTTCCCATATGTCGTCCTGGTGCTGTGATGCCTCAGCGAAGCATTGAGAGACGCTTAAATAGCCCTTATTGTAAAAAGCATTCAGAACAACTTGAATGCAAACCTTAGGTCTTGCTTCAGCAGAGAAAGCCTTGAATTTACACCAAATAAAGCTCTAGGTTGATGAGCTTGAGAAAGCCTTGTCCGTCCTTACGTGACAAGGTTTTCTTTTTATGCCGCGTCACTTTGACGTTGCTGTTTTGCTTGCTCGATGACATTCAAAAGATCTGATTGTAACAACGGGATAAAAAGCCAAATTTTAAAGGTTTTGGGAGAGAGCCATTGGTAACATGACGGCGGAAAGTTGAGACACTCATATGAAGCAATTTTGCACTTTCACGGTCTGTTAAAAGAATATCATTTTCTGTCATACTAAAATCCTTTCACTATAAAAAAAGAAAACAAACTATAACTATTTATTAACCACATTTTGGTTTATTTTTTAAGGTATTTTATTTATATAAAACAATATTTTATCATACAGTTTCTGATGTGATAATTTATGAATCTTATTGAGAAAGAATGAGAGAAAAGAGAGCTAAAGTTATCCACAGATAATGGGGTTATGCACCCCATATCTTAAGATTGACCGGTGACATAAGCTGCCCATTTATCCATATAGACACGGCGCTGTTCTAGATAATCAGTCCGACGATAGGCACGCTCTACTTTGCCGCCAACTGTATGACTTAGAATAGTTTCAGCGACCTCATAGGGGGCATCGGTTGTTTCAGCAAGCCAATTGCGTAAACTAGAGCGAAATCCATGGGGGCATGCCTCAATTTTATTGTCTCTCATATATTGAGCCATACAATTTGCAGCGAGGGGACCCCGACCGGTTGCAGAAAAGAAGAAATCATTACGAGAAAGCAAGCGCGCTTGTTTTAAGATTTCTAATGCTTCTGATGATAGAGGCACGCGAAACTCTTCTGTAGTATCACGTCGACCTTTCATATTTTCAGCAGGGATTGTCCAGATATCGCCATCAACTTGGTCTTTATGAATATGACACAAAGGGTTGGTACGAACGCCTGTCAGAATAAGCAAACGCAAAGCCAGTTGTGTTAAGGTTGATGCTTCGCAAAGTGTTTTATAAAAGGCAGGGACATCTCTCCAATCCATAGCTGGAAAATTTTGCGTTTTATGGCGTTGTTTACCTAAGAGAGCGCGTGCTTTTTCTGTTGCTTGTAAATCAACATCCAAACCCAAAGCAGCTGCATGTTTGAGACAAAGATTAAGACGTATCAATGCTATCTGAGCTGTTCCAGCTTTTGTATGCCAAATGGGAGAAAGCGTATCGCGTATTTCTGTTTGTGTAATCTCTGAAACGGGGAGGCAACCTAATTTAGGGAGAATGTAAAGCCGCAAAGGTGAAAACCAATCACTAGCCTTACCATCTCTTTTTAATTCGGCTTTACGAATTTCAAAAGCATCCACGGCAATGTCTTTTAAGTAATGGAGATTGCTTATTGCTTCACGCTTTTGTTTTTCACGTTCTTTAATAGGATCACGACCTTCACGTAAAACAGCACGCCACCCAGTTGCCAATTCACGGGTTTGTTTTAAAGAAACATCTCTCAAGGCACCCAAGCCCATTTCACGGCGCCGCCCATGAATGGTAAAACGGTAAATCCATTGAGCACCTCCATCTTTACGCTTATGAAGTAACAAGCCGGCACCATCATTATATTTGCCAGCTCGTGGGTGTTGCGACAGACCTCGCATTAAGACGGTTCATAAGAGCTATTTTTACTCCTTTCTTATACAGTTTTTACCCACACGCCAGCCCCGCTTTTGACGTGCAAGCAAGTGATTTTAATTGATTCAATATGAGAGGGTTTGTGATGAGAAAATCTTACTATATTCGGAGGTCTAATTCAATATGAATAACGCTAGATTATCATTATAAATCAATATCTTGTTGTAGCCAAAACCTAATCCATGAGAGATTGTTGGAAATGTTGGAACTATCCTTGGTACTTTTGCTGGGCTTAGCGACATCAGATCGAAAGAAAATATTGTACGAGTAGGGCAGCGAGATGGACACAAACTCTATGAGTATAATTACAAGGGCTATCCAGAGCGCTATCGCGGGGTGATGGCGCAAGATGTTTTGAAGTCAAAACCTGAAGCTGTTTTCTTGCATAAGGCGACAGGCTTTTTGCATGTGGATTATGGCAAGCTTGGCTTTGAGATGGAAAGGGTGCAGTGATGGAACAAGAAAACACGAATTCTCTATCAAAGTTGTTTGATCCAAAATTTTTGCGTCCTTTTATGTATCAGGTTATACCGCAGTTACCTAGATATTTATTTCAACAACTCTCTACCCCTCTAAGCACGCCGTTGTAAGGGCAATACACGCAAAGTTTTTTAGAACGTGTTGCTTTTAGCACAAACCCTTTTGATGCGAGCAATGGGGCTGATACTCCACAAAAATTGAGTCCTACAGAGCTTATTCGCGGTTCTCAAACAGGAGGAGGAGAAGCTGGGAAAAAAACGCCCACAGAATTGATTATGTCTACAGATGATTTAAAGCGCCAAATGCCTCCATTGCCGGATGTTTCAAAGGATACTGTTAAGATACAAGAGGCGCCAGAGCAACAAAAGCATGACTTTTCAGAGCAGGGAGGTTTTGCATCAATGATTCCTCAATCTCCACTTGTTGGGAACATTGATCAGTCTAGTGGGGATGAAGCTGGGCGACAGCAAAAAGATGTGATGGATTATATTGCTCAACTTAATGAGAAATCTATAGCGGAAAACTCTTTGAAAAACAATTCTGGAAATGATGAGGAAAAGCTTTTTGAGGCACCCATAGGAGAAGAAAAACATTTGAATGCACACTTACCAGAAGAGGAGCATTTAAAAGCAAGTGGTGATCTTGAACAAAAAACAGATTATATCAAGTCACTTGATAACTTTGTTCAGACAGGAGCAAATCCAAGTAGCTTATGGGAGCGTTTTAGAAAATCAGAATTTTCCGAGCATTTAATGGATTTTTTTGCGGGGCTTGCGTTAGGAAAGACACCACAAGAAAGTTTTTCAAATGCATCTATCCTTATGCGGCAGGGCAATAATGTACGTGCACAACATAAACAAACTTTGCAATTTTTACGCTCTAAAGGGTATAGCGATGAAGATGCGCAAGCACTCACACAATATCCAGATCTTGCCATGAAAATCATAGGCAACACGTTAAGCCCTCAAGAAGGCTATAGAACATTGCTTAAAAGGCTTAATCGGGGTGATTATGAAGCTGTACCAACCGAATTGCAGAAAATGGACCAAAGCCAAGAGGCAAACGTTTACAAGGTCTTGTACTCCGGCGTGTATCAGAGGCAAGGGCTATGGACGAAAGGTGCTTATGTTTCCTCTAACTATCAAACAGTAGAAACGGGGGGTAAAGCAGAAGCATTGGCACCCATTATTGGTTTTTTCTCAGGTCTTGGCGGTTTTTTAGCGGGCAATGGTCTAGTTCAATGGGCTTTAGCCGCCATTATGGTTTGAGCCGCATATGCTGGTATTTTATTTGTTGCTAAACCTTTTCAGGAGCACTGCCTATGAATCTTATGGATGAAAAGAAATCTGATGCTAACAGGTGCGGCTTTAGCCGCTTTTTTTTATGATTTTAGCAAGAGCCTTTACTCTTGGAAAAAAAGCAGAACAACAAAAGCAAACAGAAAAAGCTTTAAAAGCAGCCACAATACGTCTGGAGGTGGAAAGTGAAGTTAATCAAAAAAGTGCTGCTGATGTGCGTGCTGCTCTCTTTGATTGATTGCGCGACAAATAAATATGCTTCTTCTTGTGTTGGTTGGTTACCTGTTTATTTAAGCCGGCAAGATCTGAACACCATTAGCTCAAACTTAGGAAGAGAGCTCTTAAAGCATAACAAGCAGGGTCAACGCTTGTGTGGGTGGAAACATGGTTAGAAAAAAATCCAAAAAACACACAGAGCTTACAGAAGTAGAAAAGAAATGCTTCAAGAAATGATCATCACCTATCAAAGCGTGAAAATGATGTCTCGCTTGATGAAGTGGATAGCATTTTTTCTTTTTTTGCTTATCCTTGATTTTGCACGCCTCATGGATGCAATAGACAACATCTTCGCACATTTAAAACAATGGTTCTTAAAGAATTAGAAAAACTGTCATACAAGCAAAACTTCGAAAAATCCTTTTTACTATGAATTGGAGATCCAATCATAAGCGTAGTTCAGAATGCAAACCAAGTCGTAAGAGCTCTAGTGTTTTGGTATCTGGCTTTCGATAGATCACAACTAAATCTGGCTTGATATGACAATCACGACAATTGCGCCATTGACATGTTAGTGCATGATCTCTCCAATGCGCCGTTAGCGGTTCATTCTCCGCTAACGCTTTGACCACAAGCAGTAAATTCTCCTCTAGTGCATTAGCATACCTACCTTTGCTTTCATGTTTAAGATCACACCGGAATGAACGCGTATAGACAATTTCCCGCATAGCAAGCTTAGGTTTGCTTTTCAGATTTACGCATTTCGGTTCTATCTTCCCGTATCATGGTCCTTAAGCCGTCTAATGATGTATGTTCGATGCGTCTCATTTCAGCATCCTCGATAGCTCGTAATGTTTCCGGATTTGGTTGGAATAGATCAAGCGGTAATGCTCGATCTCTAGCAATGCGGGTCATAAACATGCGTACTGCATCCGATACAGTTAAACCCGTAGACTTAATAACTGCACTTGCAATTTCTTGAACTTCATCAGGTATGCGGGCTTGAATTTTTCCCATTGCTAAACCTCCTATTCAATTGTAGTACAATGTACTACACGTTAAGTTTATGTTAAGAGTTTCAACAATAGCTTTTCACAAGAGAACTTAGCAAAATTCAAAAAATGATTAGAGAAAGTTGGCAGAATAAGATATGTTTTGTAGAAGAATATTGGAAAATCCTATTCCCTAACCTTTATTTATGAACCTCGCACTTTTAAAAAAAACTATATAAAATCAATGTGATATATGAATAAAAAAGAGCATAATATCACTAAAAGAGTGTTATAGAAATGATGTATCATGACGATTCTACCACTCGATAGTGCTTCGATAAGAGAAGCAATAGCGCTTCTTGAAAAAGGGAAGTTAGTAGCGTTACCAACGGAAACTGTTTATGGATTAGCGGGCGATGCAACCAATGGGAGGGCAATTTCTTCTATTTATTCTACAAAGGGTCGTCCGCAAATTAATCCTCTTATTGCGCATGTTAGCGGCATCGAAATGGCACAACGTTATGTTGAAATTGACTTTCTTTCACGCCAATTAATGGAGGAATTTTGGCCAGGGCCTTTGACATTGGTTTTGCCTTTAAAGGAACAGCATAATATCCATCCTTTAACAACCTCTGGTTTGAATACCTTGGCTGTTCGTTTTCCAGACAGTCGTTTTGCGGAAGTGGTACAACATTTTGGCCGTCCACTTGCTGCTCCTAGTGCGAATCAATCGGGGCGTCTTAGCCCTACTTCAGCTGAGGCTGTTTTTGCATCTTTGGGGGAATCTGTTCCTTTAATATTGGACGGAGGACCTGCTAAAATAGGACTAGAATCAACGATTATTAAAATTTGTGGTGAAAATATTTATCTTTTGCGTCCAGGGGGGCTTACGGCTGATAAAATTGAAGAAGTTGTGGGGAAGTCTTTAAAACGGATAGATCAAAGGGCGGCGATTGAAGCTCCTGGGATGTTAAAATCGCATTATGCCCCCAATGCCACGGTTCGTTTGAATGTAGAAAAGGTGGAAAATGGTGAAGCGCTTTTAGCATTTGGTTCAAAGCGTGTTATGGGGGCTGAAAATGCCGTTTCTATTTTAAACCTTAGCGAAGATGGAAAGTTGGAAGAGGCAGCTTCTCATTTATTTCAATATATGAAGGAATTAGATTCATTTAAAGTGAGATGTATCGCAGTAGAACCTATTCCATCATACGGATTAGGGGAGGCTATCAATGATCGTCTTATACGGGCTGCAGCTCCAAAGGAGAAATGAACATGGAGCAGGAATTAATTGAGGGGTTTAGGGAAATTGTTGGTGCTAAGCATGCTATAACAGATCAAGCGTTGATTGCGCCGTATTTGCTTGAAGAGCGTGGGCTTTTTCATGGAAAAACACCTTTACTTTTACGTCCATCTTCTTGCGCAGAGATCTCATCGATTATGCAGTTAGCGAGCAAAACGCGCACACCGATTGTGCCACAGGGTGGAAATACAGGGCTTGTGGGGGGACAACAACCAGATGAAAGAGGAGGGAGCGTTCTTTTATCCATGGAGCGATTAAATAAGATTAGAGCTATAAATCTTGAGGGAAATTTTGTTGTTGTAGAGGCTGGTGTTATTTTACAGGATTTACAGAAAAAAGTGGATGAATCAGGTCGTTTTTTCCCTCTTTCTTTGGCATCTGAAGGTTCTTGCCAAGTAGGAGGCAATCTTTCGTCGAATGCTGGAGGGACAGCTGTTTTAGCTTATGGCAATATGCGTGATCTTTGTCTTGGTTTAGAAGTTGTTTTACCGGATGGGCGTATTTTAGATGATTTGCGTTTTGTTAAAAAAGACAATAGCGGTTACGATTTAAAAGATCTTTTTATTGGTGCAGAAGGCACATTGGGAGTTATAACCGCAGCCGTTTTGAAGATGTTTCCAAAAATAAAAGGAAAAGCTGTTGCTTTGGTGGGATTATATAGTCCGGCGAAGGCTTTAGAGTTTTTATCTCTGGCTCAAGAATATGGAGGAGGGATGTTGACAGGTTTTGAGCTCATGGGAAATCTCAGTTTGCAAATGGCTTTAGATTATAAGATGTGTGAGAAGCCTCCTCTTCAGCGGAAACATGAATGGTATGTATTAATGAACATTTCATCGTTGCAAGGCAATGATGAGGCATTATCGGTATTGAGTACTATTTTAGAAGAAGCTTTAAAGAATGCGGTGATAGAAGATGCAGTTGTTGCGCAATCTTTAAAACAGCAAGATTTTTTTTGGCAATTACGAGAAAGTATATCATCAGCACAAAAGTTAGCAGGAGGGTCCATTAAGCATGATATTGCAATCCCACTTGCTTCTATTCCTGATTTTATTGCTGAGGCAGCGCTTATTGTAGAAGATATTGCTCCAGGAGCACGGGTGATTTGTTTTGGACACATGGGTGATGGAAATTTACATTATAATATTACACAACCTGTAGGAGCTGATACGACAGTGTTCTTGCAGTTATGGTCAACAATGAATCATCGCATTCATAGTTTAGTGGTGGACTATAGAGGTGCATTTTCTGCTGAGCATGGAATTGGTCAGCTTAAGCGCGAAGAACTTCGTTCTTTTAAATCGCCTGTCGCATTGGATATTATGCAAGGGATTAAAAAAACGCTCGATCCTTTAGGGATAATGAATCCTGGAAAAGTATTATAATTCAAGAATGGTGATCATGTATTTTTGTTTAGATTTTAATAACCAAAAAAGAAACCAGTTGTTTTTTATTCAAACTTTTAATAATCCAATGAGAAAAAGCTGCTAAAGGGTGTATGTTATTTAAGATAAATTGGGATAATGTATATGGCTAATCAATGCTTTAATCAGGCAAAAGCGGTGCTTGAATTTCGGTTAGATCCGTGCCATTTGCCACAAACGACGACATATTTTTCATCCAAAACGGGTAATCAGGTTATTTGTTCGTTAAATGAGCGTGGTGTTTCTTTTAAAACGGATATGCCTTCAAGTTTATCGCATTTAATACCCCCTTATCATTTCCAAGGAATTGCAGCACGTACCGTAAAAACGCGTTCAGGAGAAAGAGCTGTTGCATTAGAATTACTTCATGCCGATGAGGAAGCTTGTATACCGCTTTTGGTTTCCAGAGATTTGAATAATGTTCTTCTGGATTGGCGGTTATGGGCGGATACTTATGGCCTTCCCATGCTTATGATCAATGAAGATAATCGCATTCTGGTTGTAAAAGATCGTTCTGATTTACATCGATTTTTTGGTACAACAGCACATTCTAAACAAAAGCGTTTTTTACTTCGTTATAGCAATCCGTTAGGCTTGCGTTTGGTGATTGCGAATCGAATTGCACTCCAGTAATATTAACATGCATTTATTTTTGTACTACCGTCAGCATTTATCTTGTTGTGCTGTAAAACATCGTTGTTTGGAGCGGTAATATAAGGCATGTAAACTTCACACATGAAGTGTTTTAGGAGATATGGCAAATATTCTTAAGTTTGCTTGTAGGTATTTGTGTAAGTGCAGCATAGGAGTGGGAAGCAAGAGGAACCCGCTCAATGAGAATCCAGACCTTTACAGACGGGATTTGGTGTGACTTTTGGTTCTTGAAAACAAAAAGAGGAAGTCAATGATTGTAAATGAGAGTTTTTTGACACCATACATTGGCAGCAGAAATCGATTATGTAAAACGCTTTTTTCGGAGAGGTAAAAACGGTTTTCATAACAATAGAAACTGTTTTTTTTGGCGGTATAATTTTGGGTTTTTGCCACATCATAAAAACACCAGCAGATTGCTGGAAGTGTTTTTGAATTTTTTTATAAATAATTTCTCCATGTTGAATGAGAGCTTTGAATATTGCAGAATATTCTTATTTCATCTCTCTCTCTTATAATCAAAATCATTTAGATAGAAAGGGTTATCGTAATATTGAGAGTTGGAAAATACAAAGATGGTATCGGTTTTTATTCCAGAAAGATGGAAGAGTGGATTTATACTATTTGCAGGTAGTGTCGTAAAATGGGAGTGATGAGCATGAGAGGTATTGTTTAAGAATTTGTATGTGAATAATATAACTATCTTTTTTGGGCATTTTATTTTTTGTAAAAGCGGAATTTCATTAAAAACGCGATAGATAAAAGAAATGATAGTATATATGTTTTTCTTCAGGACTTTATAAGAAAGAAAGTGTTTATAAAAGTGATGAGAAAATACGTTTAAAGTAACAGTAAAATGATCATTTTATATTACATTTTCAGATTCAAAAAATTTTCCTATTTTATCATGAGTAGATATTCTATTTATAATATTTGATTGTTCAAAGGAAAGCACACTCATTTTTTCAAAATTATGGTCAACGTAAAACAGTGAGAAAATTTGTGTGTCATGCTCTTATATAAAATAATAAAATCGTAAAAAAGAATATTCAAAGGATTTTATTTTCTCGCGCAACGGCTCTCCATCCGATATCACGACGAACAAAACCTTCTGGCCAATCAATACAATCAACTGCTTCATAGGCACGTTTTTGTGCATGCGTAATCGTTTTTCCTGTTGCAGTTATATTGAGAACACGTCCACCATTTGCAATGAGTTCTCCATCACGCAACACTGTACCAGCTTGAAAAACTCTCACATCGGGAAGAGAGTTTACTTGATCAACGTTACGGATAACAGTACCTTTTTGGGGGGAGTCTGGATAACCATTAGCAGCCATAACAACGGTGAGAGCAGCTTTTTCAGACCACCGAAGAGGCTTATTTTCAAGTTTTCCTTGAGCAGCAGCAAGAAAAATTGGCAAAATGTCATCTTTGAGGCGCATCATTAAAACTTGACATTCAGGATCACCGAATCGTACGTTAAATTCAATTAATTCGGGTCCTTTTTGCGTTATCATTAATCCGACGAAGAGAATACCTTTAAAGGGAGCGCCCATTTCTTTCATGCTTTTTAAAGCTGGTTCAACAATTTCTTTGAGAGTACGATTCACTATTTCTTTGGTCATGATGGGCGCTGGTGAATAAGCACCCATACCACCGGTGTTTGCTCCAATATCCCCATCACCTACACGTTTATGATCTTGAGCAGATCCAAAAGGAAGAGCAACTTTACCATCACAAAGGCAGAAGAAGCTTGCTTCTTCACCTTCAAGAAAAGATTCTACAACAATTTTGTTTCCTGCATCTCCAAATGTACTTTTGAAGCAGGCATCAACTGCGTTAAATGCTTCTTCCATAGTTGTTGCAACCACAACACCTTTGCCAGCTGCTAAGCCATCAGCTTTAATAACAATGGGAACATCTTGTTGCTGAATGTAAGCTTTAGCTTTAGAGGCATCATTAAAGCATTGGTAACTTCCTGTAGGAATGTTATTCTTACGACATAAATCTTTTGTAAAAGCTTTTGAACCTTCTAGTTGAGCAGCTTTTTGAGTAGGACCAAATACACAGATGTTAGCGCTATTAAGAGAGTCTGTTATACCCGCAACCAATGGTGCTTCTGGTCCTACAATTACAAGATCAATAGAACGTGCTTTACAAAAATCAATAACAAGGGAATGGTCATCAATGTTTAAATTAATATTTTCACCAAATTCTGTTGTTGCAGGATTTCCAGGAGCACAGTATAACTTTGTTAGCAGTGGTGATGCTGCTATTTTCCATGCTAAAGCGTGTTCTCGTCCACCTGAGCCAATAAGAAGAATATTCATTGCTTGCTCCTCTCATAAAAGATGATTAATCTCATCCCCTTCTCATAAGAATGAAATGTCTCTATCGCAAGACCAAAGGTAAATCATTTGATGAAAAAAAATAAAAATATCGCGCATGTTCAGTCCTATGATAGCCAAGGACGGGTTATGGATGCATCTTCCAAACAATGGGTCTACAATTTCCTTCCCTGTTCTTTATGGTTTTATGCGCAATTGGCGCGTTGGGATCGGCCTATTGGATGGCAATTGTTGATGTGGCCTTGTTTTTGGTCAACAACAATGGCTTTTTTCTCTTATAAAATGCATTACGATACTCTTTTATCAATGTTTCTTCATTGGGTTTGGTATCTTTTTCTTTTTTTTCTGGGATCTATTGCTATGCGAGGGGCAGGATGTACTTGGAATGATCTTATTGACCATAAAATTGATGCTCAGGTAGAAAGGACACGTTCTCGCCCATTGCCGACAGGTCATGTGAGTCGGTTTCAAGCGAGAGTTTTTATCCTTGTGCAATGTTTTGTTGGTTTAGTCGTTTTATCACAATTTAATAGGTTTAGTTTTTTTCTAGGTATTTCGTCATTGATAGCTGTTGCATTTTATCCTTTTATGAAACGCGTAACATATTGGCCGCAGTTTTTTTTAGGCGTTGCGTTTAATTGGGGGGCATTAATGGGGTGGGCTGTTGTTTTTGGAAGTTTAAGCTGGGCACCAATCTTGCTTTATGTGGGATCAATTTTGTGGACCATAGGATATGATACAATCTACGCACATCAAGATAAAGAAGATGACGTTACTGTTGGTGTCCGTTCTACGGCTCTTCTCTTTGGTAAAGCAACCAAGCGTGCTTTAGTATTTTTGTATGGTGGTTTTGTGATGTTCATTAGTCTAGCATTTTATTTAGCTGGAGTCCCTGTTCTTAGTTTTTTGGGGATTTTTGTGGCAAGTATCCATATGTTTATTCAAATTAAAGTCATTGATATAGATGACAGTTCACAATGCCTCAGGCTTTTCAAATCTAATTCGCTTATTGGTTTTGTGATTTTTGCTGGTTTAGTATGTGGGGGTATATGGACGATATTTTATCCTGCGGTCTAAAAATAAGTTAGCTAAAATCATAGTTTCTACTGAATACAGTATGTTTTTTTTAAATAAGCTTGTTGCTAATCTATTTTTAAGCGATACAGTAGAAAATATTACTAATCAACTGTTACAGTGGAAATGAAATTCTTCTATTTAAATAAAATACATCATCTTCTTTTAGAATTTTTCAAATAAAAAATATTTGTTTAACTGTTGGGAAGAAAAAATCTTCATAACGATGAAGTTTGAAGGATTAGGGATAAAGTTTTTGTCTTTTCCAATCATTGTTTTCAATACAATCGCGTGTAAAAAGCAGACGATCATGTAAACGAAATGGGCGATCGCACCAGAACTCTATAGAAAGGGGTTTAACACGAAACCCAGACCAATAAGGTGGTCGTGGAATATTACCTAGAGCATAACGCGCAGTATATTGAGCAATTGCTTTTTCGAGCACAAAACGATTGTCTAAAGGTTGAGATTGTTTAGATGCCCATGCACCAATTCGACTACCACGTGGTCGCGATTGGAAATAGGCATCGGCTTCCTGTTGACTTACTTTTTCAACAATTCCTCTAATTCTGACCTGACGACGGAGCGATTTCCAATGAAAACCTAGGGATGCTTTCATTGATTTTAAAATTTCTTGTCCTTTACAGCTTTCATAATTGGTATAGAAGACAAAGCCTTGGGGACTGTAGTCTTTGAGGAGAACCATACGAACATTAGGGAGTCCTGTTTCGTCAACTGTTGCTAATGCCATAGCATTCGGATCATTTATTTCACTTATCGTTGCCTCTTCAAGCCACTTTTCGAAAAGTTCAAAAGGTTTTTGCATTTGCATAAAATGATCATCTGTTGGTATTTTTTTGCTCATAGTTTCTCCAAATATCAGTGAGCATGGGTGAGGCATTTTCTCATTTACTTTATCATCAAGAAGTCACAGTACCATTTTTCCTTATTTTCAAAAAGCCAATGCTATCGTGTATTTCTATGGTAGTTTAATTATTTTTACTTTAGCATAGACTACAAGGAGCTATATTAAATAAATATCTCATTTTATCTGGTATTTTAGTTTATTGATAGACATATAAAGAGAAAAGAAGAAATTATTCTCTAGAATAGATTGATGAAGCTATAAAGGGTATTAACAACGTATCAGTTGATATTTTGAAAACGAAGAAATTGAAAAGAGGGCAATATGCGTGATCCCTACACGATTCTGGGTGTGGCACGTACCGCAAAATCGCAAGAGATTAAATCGGCATTTAGAAGATTAGCAAAGAAGTATCATCCAGATCATAATAGAGATGATGCAAAGGCTAAAGAAAAATTTGCTGAAATTAATCAAGCTTATGAAATTATAGGTGATAAAGATAAAAAGGCACAATTTGACCGCGGTGAAATTGATATGGAAGGAAAACCGCTTTATCAGGCCTATGGTACTGGTGAAAATTTTAGCAATAAACAAAATCCTTTTTCAGGAAGAGCAAAGGGATTTGATTTTTCCTCTTCAGGTGGTGCAGGTTTTGATGCGAGTGATATTTTTCGGGATCTGTTTGGAGGAGGAGGTAGCTTTTCGAATTCCACACACTATAACCGTCCCCAACAAGGAGCACATGTGCGTGCTAATCTTGCCATAACATTAGAGCAGATGGTTGGCGCAGAAAAGGTGGAAGCTGTTTTTCCAAATGGAAAAAAGTTAAAAATTAAACTTCCATATTATATTGAAGACGGACAGGTTATTCGTTTAAAAGGTCAGGGAGAAGAGGTAGCTCTTGGGCAAGCAGGAGATGCGTTGATAACCATTCAGATTCAAAAACATCCTCGTTTTCGGGTTGAAGGAAGAGCACTTCATCTTGATTTACCAGTTTCTCTTAAACATGCTGTTTTGGGAGCAAAAGAAGAAGTTGAGACGTTGGAGGGACGTGTGGTTTTAACGATTCCTGCGTGGTCAAGTTCTGATCGCGTTTTACGGTTGAAAGGGAAAGGGCTTCGTTTAAAAAATGGTACAAGAGATGATCTTTATGTGCATGTTCGCATTATGTTGCCGGAAGGTGAAAATGCCGCGCTAGAACAGTTTTTGCAAATGCAACAAGATTAATTTTAAAATTTTTATATATAAAAGCGTAGTTTTTGTTTGATTTTAAACCAATTGCTTGAAGAAAAAGTTGACCTGTGTCATAGGCAGATGAATAATATTAATTTTAAGTAACAATGGGGCAGTGCTGATGGCTAAGGGTAATGGTTTATTGTACGGTAAGCGTGGTTTAATTTTGGGGTTGGCCAATAATCGCTCCATCGCTTGGGGAATCGCTAAAGCGGCAAGTAGCGCAGGGGCAGAGCTTGCTTTTACCTATCAGGGTGAAGCAATGAAAAAGCGTGTTGAGCCTTTGGCTGAAGAATTAAAGGGGTTTGTTTGTGGACATTGTGATGTTTCTGACAGTGTCTCTATTGATACGGTCTTTAAAGAAATAGAGAAGAAATGGGGAAAACTCGATTTTTTAGTTCATGCTATTGGTTTTTCTGATAAAGATGAATTAAGTGGTCGTTATATTGATATCAGCGAATCAAATTTTATGATGACCATGAATATTTCCGTTTATTCCCTAACGGCTCTAACGAAGCGTGCAGAAAAATTGATGCCAGATGGTGGTTCAATCTTGACACTGACCTATTATGGAGCAGAAAAGGTTGTTCCAAATTATAATGTAATGGGGGTTGCTAAAGCGGCTCTCGAAGCGAGCGTGAAATATTTAGCGGTAGATTTAGGTCCTCAAAATATTCGTGTTAATGCTATATCTGCTGGACCCATTAAAACGTTAGCAGCTTCTGGTATTGGTGATTTTCGTTATATTTTAAAATGGAATGAATATAATGCTCCATTACGTCGTACGGTAACAATTGAAGAGGTTGGTGATTCTGCGCTTTATTTTCTTTCAGATTTGTCTCGTTCTGTTACTGGTGAAGTCCATCATGTCGATTCGGGTTATAATATCATAGGTATGAAAGCCGTTGATGCACCAGACATTTCTGTCGTTAAAGAATAAAGTTTGGTTTATAGGATTTTATTGGACAGCAGTAATTTGACCAAATTTAAAGTGGCTAAGAGTATTTGAGCGCAAAGAGCTACCTTGTGTATAGCATACAACATGCGTTGTCGTTGTAATATTTGACAGAGAAACGGATCTTTTTCATGTCGCATAATACATTTGGTCATTTGTTTCGTGTAACAACATGGGGTGAAAGTCATGGTGCTGCTCTTGGTTGTGTCATTGATGGTTGTCCACCTGGAATTATTTTTACTCTTGCAGAAGTTCAAGCTTATCTTGATAAACGCAAACCAGGACAATCAAAATATACAACGCAGCGCCGAGAATCAGATAAAGTAGAGGTCCTTTCAGGAGTTGTTGTTCAAGACGATGGGACGACATTGGTGACAACAGGTACACCAATTTCTCTGTTGATTCGAAACACAGATCAGCGTTCGAAGGATTATAGCTCGATTGCCCATCAGTATCGTCCAGGACATGCGGATTATACTTATGATATTAAATATGGCATTCGTGATTTTCGAGGTGGGGGACGTTCTTCGGCACGGGAGACGGCAGCACGTGTTGCAGCTGGTGCATTTGCTCGTAAAATCGTTCCTGGTTTGATTGTACGAGGAGCAGTGATAGCAATTGGTCCTCATAATATTAATCGTGATCGTTGGGATTGGTCAGAGGTTGATAATAATCCTTTTTTTACAGCTGATGCAGAGATGGTTCACATTTTTAGTGATTATATCAGTAAACTCCGTAAAGAGGGGACATCTGTTGGAGCGGTTGTTGAGATCGTTGCAGAAAATGTTCCGGCAGGTTTAGGAGCCCCTATTTACGCAAAGCTTGATCAAGATATTGCCTCGTTACTTATGTCGATTAATGCGGTAAAAGGTGTGGAAATTGGTGATGGTTTTGCGGCAGCCCGCTTGAGTGGAGAAGAAAATGCCGATGAAATGCGAATGGGAAATGATGGAAAACCGCTTTTTTTATCAAATCATGCTGGAGGTATTTTAGGGGGAATATCGAGTGGACAGCCAATTGTTGCACGTTTTGCTGTAAAGCCTACTTCATCAATTTTAACACCTCGTCGCTCTATTGATGTTGATGGTCATGATATAAACGTTATAACAAAGGGGCGTCATGATCCATGTGTTGGGATCCGTGCCGTTCCTGTTGGTGAAGCGATGGTTGCTTGTGCTATTGCTGACCATTATCTAAGACATCGCGGTCAAGTTGGGTGATTGAGAAGGTGAACAATGGCGTATGATGAAAAAAAAATTGTTTCTGCACTTAAAGCTTTTGAACACGGTGAAATTGTTGTGGTAACAGATGATGATGACCGTGAAAATGAGGGTGATTTAACTGTTGCTGCAGCGCATTGTACAGAAGAAAAGATGGCGTTTATTCTTCGTCACACAACAGGTATTGTGTGCACACCTATGCCAAAAAAAGAAGCAAAACGGTTTAATCTTTCTCCTATGGTACCAGATAATAATTCTGCACATGGGACACAATTTACGGTTACTGTTGATTTTAAACACGGCATAACAACAGGGATCTCAGCACATGACCGTACATTAGCTGTACGTAATCTTGCGAATTCAAATGCAAGTGCGGATGATTTTGTTCGTCCAGGGCATGTTTTTCCTTTGATTGCGCATGAAGGGGGGGTGCTCATGCGTTCAGGTCACACAGAGGCGGCTGTTGATTTATGTAAATTAGCTAATTTGCCGCCGGTTGGTGTTATCGGTGAGTTAGTTAATGATGATGGAAGCGTTAAACATGGCGATCAGATTATGAAATTTGCGCAAGAACATCGGTTGCATATTATAACGGTTGCAGATTTAATTGCTTACCGCCAACGTAAGGAAATATTGATCAAAAATGTTGGAGAAATGCCTATTGAAACATTTGTAGGTCCCGCTATTATTCAAAGTTATCAACTCCCTTGGGAAGCCGTTCAGCATATTGCAATTGTTTTTGGTGATGTCCGTGAGGGGGAGGATATTCCTGTGTATTTACATCATGAAAACATTATAAATGACGTTTTTTGTCAAACTTCAGATATTATGATGATGATGCGGCGTATGATGGAAAAAGAAAAACGTGGCGTATTTATTTATTTGCGTGAAGGATCTGTTATACAATCAGCTATTGATATTCAAAACATGGCAAGAGACAGTTCAGAAAACCATGTGCAGGCGATTGAACGCGAAGAAGAATGGCGCAAAATTGGTTTAGGATCACAAATTTTAAAATATTTAGGAATAGGCTCTGTTATTGTTTATGCTTCTAAAGAGCGCCATTATGTAGGTTTGGAAGGTTTTGGAATTCGTATATCCAGAACAGATATTTTTTGAGGTTCATATGAAAAAAGAGATACAAGAGGGGGATATTACGACCTTAAGTTTCGAGCAAGCGCTTAAGCAACTTGAAGTTATTGTCGAAAATTTGGAACGTGGCGATGTGCCTTTGGAACAATCCATTGATATTTATGAACGCGGTGAAGCGCTTAAAAAGCATTGTGAAAAACTCTTAAGAGTTGCTGAAGCTAAAGTTGAAAAAATCCAGTTTTCAGAAGAAGGTTCTCCAGAAGGAGTAGAACCACTTGATGCTAAATAATATTAAATCTTTTTGGATATTTATTGTGGGACTTAAGAGATGCAATAACCTTAGTTTATAAACAGAAAAATTTATTGATTTCTTTTTTATATAATAATTTAAAAATGAGGAAATTATAGTTCATCTCAATAGAAAAGAGCATTTTTCAGTAAAAAAAGATGCAAAACTGTAAATAAGAGTAGAGAAGATGTATTTCGTTGCGTTTTCTTGAGTTAAGATAATAGAAAGGATTTTTTTTGTCTCAGGTCCTAACACCATTGCTTGACCGTGTTTGTTTTCCGCAAGATTTGCGGGCATTGCATGAGTCTGATTTGGTACAGTTGGTTGATGAGTTGCGGACAGCAACAATTGATGCGGTTTCTGTAACAGGTGGTCATCTTGGGGCGGGACTTGGTGTTGTTGAGCTCACTGTTGCATTACATTATATTTTTAATACACCAGAGGATAGGATTATTTGGGATGTTGGTCATCAAACCTATCCACACAAGATTTTAACGGGGCGTAGAGAAAAAATTCGCACATTACGTCAAGAGGGCGGATTATCTGGTTTTACAAAACGTTCAGAAAGTGTGTATGATCCATTTGGAGCGGGGCATTCATCTACTTCTATTTCAGCGGGGCTTGGCATGGCGGTGGCAAGTGCTTTGAAAGCAGAGACAAGACGCAATATCATAACTGTCATTGGTGATGGTGCAATGTCTGCGGGTATGGCATATGAAGCAATGAACAACGCTGGTGTTTTGAATGCGCGCTTGATTGTTGTTCTTAATGATAACGATATGTCTATAGCACCACCTACAGGTGCTATGAGTGCACATCTTGCACGATTAGTGTCTCGTCCTTCTTATCGTCATTTGCGTGAACGCGTAAAGATGTTGAGCGAAAAATTGCCAAAGTTTTTTTTGGATAAGGCCCGTCGTTCAGAGGAATTTGCGCGTGGCCTTTTGGTTGGGGGAACTTTATTTGATGAGCTCGGCTTTTATTATGTTGGACCCATAGATGGGCACAATTTGGGGCATTTATTGCCTGTTTTTAAAAATGTTCGTGAATATCCTAATGGTCCTGTTTTGGTGCATGTTGTAACCCATAAGGGAAAGGGATATCCACCTGCAGAGGCCTCGTCTGATAAATATCATGGTGTTAATCGTTTTGATGTCACGACAGGAAAACAGGTTAAAGCATCAAGTAATATTCTACCCTATACCAAGGTATTTTCTAAAGCTTTAATAGAAGAAGCTCACCATGATGATAAGATTGTTGGCATAACAGCAGCGATGCCAACAGGGACAGGTCTTGATTCTTTTGCGAAAAAATTTCCTGAAAAAATGTTTGATGTTGGTATCGCTGAGCAACATGCCGTAACTTTTGCGGCAGGACTTGCTTGTGAAGGGTATAAGCCTTTTGTTGCAATTTATTCTACTTTTTTACAGCGTGCTTATGATCAAATTATTCATGATGTATCAATTCAAAAATTACCGGTACGTTTTGCTATTGACCGAGCAGGTTTTGTGGGGGCAGATGGCGCAACACATGCTGGAAGTTTTGATATTGTTTTTTTGTCCACTCTTCCTGAGTTTGTTGTTATGGCACCTTCTGATGAGCTTGAATTGATGCATATGGTGCGTACAGCTGCAGCTTATGATCAGGGACCAATTTCTTTTCGTTATCCGCGTGGTGAGGGGATTGGTATAGATTTACCGCAACGTGGTGAGTTATTAGAAATTGGAAAAGGGCGCGTTCTGCGTGAAGGGAATAAGATCGCTTTGGTTTGTTTTGGAACGCGGATGTCAGAAGTGTTGCAAGCTGCTGATGCGTTGGAGGTTGAAGGGTTATCTACAACGGTTGCAGATGCACGGTTTGCAAAACCTTTAGATAAGGATTTGATGCGTCGTTTGGCACGTGAGCATGAGGTATTGGTAACAATTGAAGAAGGGGCAATCGGTGGATTTGGAGCGCACATATTACAATTTTTAGCGCAAGAAGGGCTCTTAGAGCATGGTTTGAAAGTTCGTACACTACAACTTCCAGATGAATATTTGAATCACGGCTCACCAGAAAAAGTTCTTTCACGTATCGGGCTTGATGCTATGGGCATTGTCAACACGGTTTTTACAGCTTTGGACCGCGAGATTCGAACAGGATAAAAAATTCGAGTATGAGATGGCTGCCAGAAAAAGACTCGATATTCTTTTAGTTGAAAAAAACTTTTTTAAGACACGTTCACGCGCACGTGATGCTGTTATGCGCCAAACTGTTAAAGTTAACGGAGAAATCGTTTTTAAAGCTGGGCAAATCGTTTTTGATGATGCAGAGATTACCGTTTGTGATCCAGCGCAGAATTATGTTTCTCGGGCAGCGTTAAAATTGATTGCTGCACTTGATGCATTTCCAATTATAACAGATAAAGTGACAGCCATTGATGTTGGTGCATCAACAGGTGGTTTTACGCAAGTTCTCTTAGAGCGTGGAGCAGATCATGTCATTGCTGTTGATGTTGGGCATCATCAATTTGATAAACGTTTATTGGGCAACAGTGCTATAACGTTATTAGAAGGCTTGAATGTCAGAGATTTTAAACAGGAACATTTAGGTGGGCGAGAAATTGATCTTATCGTTTCAGATGTTAGCTTTATTTCTCTCAAACTTGCATTGCCTCCCGTGTTGTCTTTAGCCAAGAAGGGTGCCCAAGCTGTTTTACTGGTAAAGCCTCAGTTTGAGGTTGGTCGTAAACATTTTAGTAAGGGAGGAATATTAAGTCCATCAAGTGCTAAAGAAACTGCTGAGGCACTTTTTGTTTGGGTAAATACACAAACAGGGTGGAGTGCAAAAGGTTTAATTTCTTCCCCTATTACAGGTGGTGATGGCAACGTGGAATATTTACTATTCGGAGAAAAACAAGAGTGAATGACAATGTCATAATCGATCATATCGGAGCAAATGGTTATGGTATTGCTAAGACGTCTCACGGCTTCGTTTCTGTTCCTTTTACTTTACCAGGAGAGTGTGCTGAAATTACTGTTCATGGAAAATATGCAACATATATAGCATTAAAAGAAAAATCATCAGAACGCATTGATACTCTTTGTCAGCATTTTGGAGAATGTGGAGGGTGTACTCTTCAGCATTGGCATATGGATGCTTATCGCGTATGGAAACAACAATTGGTTGTTGAGGCGCTTAAAAAGTATGGACTTAATAATGTTGTTGCGCCTTTAATAGAATGTAAACCTTATAGCCGACGGCGGATTACTCTAACAGCATCCATGACCCCACAGGGGCAAAAAGTTGGTTTTAACCGTTATCTCTCTCATGAGATTGTAGCTCTTGAGGAATGCCCAGTAAGCCGTCCAGAGCTTATTTCTCAGTTGCATAATATCAGAGAGCTCTGTGCTTTTCTAAAGAACTCTGCCAAACGGTTTCATGTTACGATAACATGTGTTGAAAATGGTTTAGATGTTGCTTTAAGCGGTTGCATTATACACCATGAATCACTTCGTCAGAAAATGATCAGTGCTGCTCTTTCATATGGGATTATACGTTTATCTGTTGACGGTGAAGTTTTGGTTGAACGAGAAAAACCAGAGATTTACTTTGGAGATGTCCGTGTTGAATTTCCTTCTGGTGGTTTTCTGCAAGCAACTTGTGAAGCGGAAAATATAATGGGCAATATTATTTTGACTCATTTAAAAAAAGCAAAGAATGCTGTTGATTTGTTTTCAGGGGTAGGAACATTTACCTTGCGTATGGCAAAAAAGATGAGTGTTCATGCAGTAGAAAATAATGAAGATGCATTAAGAAATCTAAATACAGCAGCACGTTTTGCGACTGGTTTAAAAACGGTCGCTTGTGAAAAACGTGATCTTTTCCGACATCCCCTTTCTGTAAAGGAACTTGAATGTTTTGAGAGTGTTGTTTTTGATCCTCCCCGTGCTGGTGCAGAGCAACAAGTACGTGAATTAGCGAAGACAACAGTATCACGTGTTGTGGCAATTTCTTGTAATCCTACTACATTTGCTCGTGATTTATCTCTTCTTGTTGCAGGGGGGTATACAGTAGAAAAAATCATACCGATCGATCAATTTTTATGGTCACCACATGTCGAAATTGTTGCTGTTTTGAGCAAAAAGAAAAAAAAGAAAGGTTGGAAACTTTAGCCTAATTTTTTTTAAAAGTTTACCTGAGTATTATTATAAAATCTCTCCAAAATTTATCTATAATAATAACCTTTTTCTCGTTGATCTAAGAGCACTGAATGTAGAAAGTGCTTTTTTATTATGAAATATAAAAGACAAGTTACCCCACACAAAAAAACCACAAAAAAGACGAATGGATTACGAAGAATATGTGTCTGAATAAGCCTGTTCCATCGTTATATTTGCCATCTCCCAATGTTTCTAAAATTCTTGGTACTTGAGACGGTCCATAAGAAGAATCTTTAGTTCTTTCTTGTACAGTTTTTATCCATATAACTCTCCCTGCCTGTAATGTATAAACGAATGATTTTGATTGGTTCAACAGACACAGATTTAAAATGAGAGAATCTTACGGTATTCAAGGTTCTAATACAATATGAATAACGCTAGATTATCTTTATAAATCAATGCATTGTACCCCCTCACAAAATAGTCGTAATAGACGAGAAGGAAGCAATACGGGGAAGGAATGAGCAAGCTTATTCCTCTATAAGCGCAGTTCCACCGATTGTCATATTATTGATTCGAAGGTGAGGTTGGCCAACACCAACAGGGACATTTTGGCCAGCTTTTCCACACATACCAATACCATTATCTAGTTTACTATCATTACCAATCATTGTGATACGTTTCATAGCATCCGGTCCATTTCCAATAAGAGTTGCCCCTTTGATTGGTGCACAAATTTTACCATTTTCTACTCGGTATGCTTCAGTACATTCAAAGACGAATTTTCCAGAAGTAATATCAACTTGTCCTCCACCAAATGAAACAGCATAGATACCACTTTTAAGTGAAGAAAGGATTTCTTCAGGTGTTTTATCTCCTCCTAGCATGATTGTATTGGTCATTCGTGGCATTGGTGCATAAGCATAAGATTCACGCCGTCCATTTCCAGTTGATTTACCTCCCATAAGCCGTGCATTAAGCCTGTCTTGCATAAAACCAACGAGCTTTCCATCTTCAATGAGAACGTTATATCCTGAAGGGGTCCCCTCATCATCAACAGTGAGAGAGCCACGGCATTGTGGAATTGTTCCGTCATCAACAACTGTAACACCTTTTGCTGCAACTTGTTGTCCTAAAAGTCCAGCAAAAGCGGATGTTTTTTTACGGTTAAAGTCACCTTCTAAACCATGACCTACGGCTTCATGGAGCATAACACCAGGCCATCCGTTGGCTAAGACAACATCAAAAGATCCAGCAGGTGCTGCTTCTGCTTCTAAATTTGTTAAAGCCATACGTAAGGCTTCATCTGCAGCTTTCTTCCAATTGTCTTCATGAATAAATTGGTTAAATGCTTGTCTCCCTCCACACCCATAAAAACCATTTTCACGTCGATTGCCTTCAGCTACGACCACAGATATAGAAAGTCGCACAAGGGGACGAATATCACGAACCAAATAACCATCTGCACGTAAAATTTCAACATGTTGTAGCGAGCCGGAAAGAGAAACAGTCACTTGATGCAATTTATCATTTTTAGCACGTAAATAGGCATCAATTTTTTGCAAAAGAGCACTTTTTTCTTCAAATGATGGAGCATCAAGGGGATTATGCGGTTGATAAAGTCTTTTGTTTGTTTGTTGAGGTGCTATACTATAAGGCCCTGCATGATTATTATAGGTAACAGCTTTAGCAGCTTCACTGGCACGTTTGAGTGCAGCAGCTGATAACTCACTAGAGTGAGCATATCCAGTAGCCTCTCCAGCAACAACGCGTAGTCCAAATCCCATATCTTGATGAAATGAGCCGTTTTTAAGCTGCCCATTATCAAATAAAAGAGCTTCGCTTTCTGTGTACTCAAGGTAAAGCTCACCATCATCAGCATGATGAAGTGTTTCCTGTACAAGTGATTGCACTTTAGAGGAAGCAATATCAAAATGATCAATCAGCGATTTCATAAGAATTATCCTATTTTTATGGGGGCTTAGAAGATTTTTATCAATCTAATTTTAAGAATCTTTCAAAATATACGATGAAATTTCAATCGTTTAAAGTGTATTGATTTCACTCATGTTGGTAAGGTTGCATAGGCGTCGCCAAGACCATGAAGGTCAACAAAACCTCCAATCCCTTGTTCCGGAGTTGTAAAGATAAAATAGGTTGCCATTTTTCCTTTTAAAAAGAGCTGCAATATGTCTTCTTTAAGAAAGGCTTCAGCAACACAATTATCACCAAGACAACGACGATATTCCATTCTGCCCATATTTTTATCGTCAATTTTAATTCCAACGCCAGGACGTAATTCAACGCGAATCGGAACAAAAACACGCATCAAGGCACCTTGCTTTTGAGGAAGTTTATAAAATGTAACGCGCAAGGTAATATCTTGACGCCCTTGTGTGTGAACGTTTTGTACAACTTCACACTGCATGTTAGGTGTACCTGGTGGTAGAGAACAAACTTTTGTCCATGCACCATAGGTTTGTGGAGCAGGGACACTTTGCGCATAGGGTGTTTGTGCAAATGCATGACTGATAAAACTACTATAAAGTGTGTAAAAAACAGTGCCAATAAAAAAAGTTTTTTTGAGTAATTTATAAAGTATCACAGAAAATCCTATCCGACTTAACACTCACAACCATGCATAGATTTACATAAAAAATGAATTCCCTATAAAAAACTATAACACAAAATCAGTATTTACCCAAATATATTAATTCATAGGATATATTTTTATGATACACTTGTAATATGGGAAAGAACGTTGATTGAAAAAATGTGTTTTTATTGCCAGTATTTTCATCTACTTTTAGGGTATACGTGCGAAAGAGATATTTCATATTTTCTCAAAAATACGATTGGTCTTAATTGGTCATTTCCATACGCTAGATAATATTTGTCAGATAATATTGGGTTTGTGAATGACAGAAATGGAAAAGGGCTTTGAGTGGAATGTCAGTTTCAGAAAAGTTATCGGTTGTGAATGGTAAATCAACGCCACCAAAATCCACTATTAGTGATTATATCACATTATTAAAGCCACGTGTTATGTCTCTTGTGATCTTTACGGCTTTAGTTGGTTTGATGGTGTCTCCTGTTCCTATCAATCCGTGGTATGGTTTTTTAGCAATTTTATGTATTGCTGCTGGTGGCGGTGGTGCGGGAGCACTGAACATGTGGTATGATGCTGACATTGATGCTGTGATGGAACGGACTAAAAAGCGTCCCATTCCCATGGGTAAAATCAGCTCTCAAAAGGCATTTATTTTTGGCATGGTTCTTTCTATGCTCTCGGTATTGGTTATGGGGAGCTTCATTAATTGGTTTGCGGCATTTTTTCTTGCTTTTACGATTTTCTTTTATGTCGTTATCTATACAATTTGGTTAAAGCGTATCACACCACAAAATATTGTTATTGGTGGTGCTTCTGGGGCTTTTCCACCAATGATTGGATGGGCCGCGGCAACAGGGACAGTGAGTATTGATAGCTTTTTATTATTTTTGATCATTTTTATGTGGACCCCCCCCCATTTTTGGTCTCTTTCTTTATTTTCATCTCTTGATTATGAGGCTGCAGGCATCCCTATGATGCCTAATGTACGAGGTGAACATTCAACAAAAAAACAGATTTTATTTTATACTATTTTGATGGCATTATGTGCTGCTGCTCCTTGCTTTATTGGTCTTGGCGGAATTTTTTATGCTATTTTTTCAACAATTTTAAGCATTATCTTTATTTATTTTGCCTATCGTTTATGGAAAGCTGATACACATAATGAAACTATTTTGATGGCCAAAAAAACGTTTTTCTTTTCGTTACTCTATTTGGCAGCTATCTTTGGAGTTCTTTTGATTGAATCTCTTGTTTGGTATTTTATCGCTCTTTAGGCAAATAAAATGAAAAAGCAAATTTAAAAAGAGCTTTTCTTCAAGAAAATTCTGTAAGAAAACACGATAGAGTCTGTTCTTATGCAAAAGATGATATTGCGCGTTTTTTTACATTGCTTATTCATGTATAATAATAGGTTGTTTGAATATATAGCTAAAACTATAGAGATTAAGGATGATTTATGTCTGGACTTCCCCCTTTAACGATACGTCTTTGTGGTCCACGTGGATTTTGTGCAGGGGTTGATCGTGCTATCCAGATTGTTCTGCTTGCATTAAAAAAATATAGTGCTCCAGTATATGTTCGTCATGAAATTGTACACAACCGCTACGTGGTTGAGGGATTACAGCAACGGGGAGCTGTTTTTGTCGAAGAACTTGATGAGATTCCAGAAGAACATCGCAATCAACCGGTTGTTTTTTCTGCTCATGGTGTACCAAAATCTGTTTCAGAAGAAGCGCGATGCTATAATTTGTTTTATCTCGATGCAACATGTCCGTTGGTCTCGAAAGTGCATAAACAAGCGATACGACATCAACGTCATGGTCGTCATGTTATATTGATTGGTCATGCTGGTCATCCTGAGGTGATAGGGACAATGGGACAGCTTGAAGAAGGGGCTGTGACGCTTATTGAAACGATAGAAGATGCTTTGCATTATCAACCCAATGATCCAGATAAATTAGGATTTGTGACACAAACAACGCTTTCTGTTGAAGATACTGCAGGAATTATCGATATATTACATCAACGTTTTCCTACATTAGCAGCCCCAGCGGCTGAGTCAATTTGCTATGCTACAACGAATCGACAAGATGCGGTTAAAGCAGCGGCAAAGGGGAGCGATTTGTTTTTGATTGTTGGAGCACCAAATTCTTCTAATTCACGACGTTTAGTAGAGGTTGCCGAAAAGTCTGGTGCGCGGCAAGCTATTTTAGTTCAGCGCGCTGATGAAATTAATTTTGAAAACCTAAAATCTCTTTCTATTGTCAGTCTTTCAGCAGGGGCTTCGGCTCCTGAAATTATTATTGATGAAATTATTTCAGCATTTCGTGAGCGTTATGATGTCACAATAGAATTAGCTGAAACAGCGGTAGAAACGGAAAAATTTTTAGTGAGTCGCGAATTACGTGACGTCATTTTAACGTCTCAAGATATGGCTTTCGTCAATGGTCAAGCAAATAATGCAAAAAATGAAAATCAGAATACAAACATATCTACAACGAAAGCAGAATAATGGCCGTTTATACAGATATTCACCCAAATGATTTAAAAGTGTTTTTAACACGTTATGCAATAGGATCACTTTTGTCTTATCAAGGTATAGAGGAGGGGATTGAAAATTCTAATTTTATGTTAGAGACAACACAAGGGCGATTTATTTTAACACTTTATGAAAAGCGTATTTCAAAAGATGATTTACCTTTTTTTTGTCGCTTGATGCAGCATTTAGGACAGCGTGGAATTCCTTGTCCTCAACCTGTTATTCAAAATGATGGAATGATGATCTGTGAACTAGCAGGACGTCCTGCCGCTATTATTACTTTTCTGGAAGGAGAGTGGATCCGCCAGCCCAATATAGATCATTGTGGCGAAGTGGGGATGGGGCTCGCACAATTACATTTAGCAGGACAGGATTTTACACTTAGTCGTAAAAATACTCTTTCTGTTATGGATTGGAAGGTCTTGTGGCAACGTTGTCAAACCAAAGAAGATGCATTGTTAAAAGAATTTGGACAAAAAATTGAGTTGGAATTGGCTTTTTTACAGAAAAATTGGCCGTTCAATTTACCAATAGGCATTATTCATGCAGATCTATTTAATGATAACGTCTTTTTTGTGAATCATCGTCTTTCTGGGATGATAGATTTCTATTTTGCTTGTAATGACTTTTTTGCTTATGATTTAGCGATCTGTTTAAATGCTTGGTGCTTTGAGCCTGATCATTCCTATAATCTTACCAAAGCACGTAAGTTATTGGAAAGTTATCAAAAAATAAGACCATTGATCCCTTTAGAATTGGACAAGATGGTTTTATTAGCTCGTGGTGCGTCTCTACGTTTCTTACTCACACGTCTATATGATTGGTTTAATACACCGCCTAATAGCTTTGTTATTAAGAAAGATCCATGGGAGTATTGGCACAAGCTTTGTTTTTTCAGTAATGTAAATTCGCTAAGTGAATTAGGTTTTTAAATTTTATGGCAACTCAACAAAAAGTCGTTGAAATTTATACAGATGGTGCTTGCTCAGGGAACCCTGGAATTGGAGGATGGGGGGCAATTTTACGCTGGAATGGTCATGAACGGGAGCTTTATGGCGGTAAGGTTCATACGACAAACAATCAAATGGAACTCATGGCGGCTATTTGTGCATTAAAGGCGCTTAAAGAGCCCTGTTTGGTCGATCTTTATACAGACTCAGTTTATGTGCGTAACGGTATATCTAAGTGGATTGAAGATTGGAAAAAGAATAATTGGCGCACCGCATCAAAAAGTCCTGTTAAAAATATGGAGCTATGGCAAGCTCTTGAGGATGCTAGTTCTTGTCATACAGTCAGATGGCACTGGGTAAAAGGGCATGCGGGACATCCAGAAAATGAACGCGCAGATGCCCTTGCTCGCAAAGCAATTACTCAATATCGTGAAAATGGACGTTTTCCAGCATAATTGCTGTTTGGGAGCTTTTTCTTTTATCACGGAGTCGCAAGCGGGGTTGGCTGCGTATGGAATATGAATGTTCCACTTAAGGCGTGATCTTTAAAAGAAACTGTATAAAAAATTTTTTGGTTTATTTCTTCTGGTGCGAAATAGAGTGGAGCACTGAAGAGTGTATATTCTGCGTTATCACTGACTTTTCTTGCTGCTCCAATTTGCATTTCTCCTCCATCTAAAAAGAGAGAGGAAGGTGTAGTTTTGTTGTTATTTTGTATTTTTATAAGAAGGGTACTGTTATTTTTTTCGGCACTTATTTTTAGTGCATTCTGCATCATGCGGGGCAAAGAATCTTGCGCCTTTTTTAAGAAGGAAGCAGGAAGATGTTTATTTTTAAGAGCAGATGGCGAAAAATCAAAGTTAATAGTAAATGGAAGACAGATTTTATTACATAATCCAAGAGTGAAAGCACCACTTAAATTTTTGCTTGAACCAGAAAGATTGAAGGGCAATATTACTTTATCTTTATAACCTAATGACCAATCATTTTCTGTTTCAAAAAGCTGTGGAGTAGGATAGAAGATTTCATAAGAAATCTGTTGGTTGAAATTAAAAAATGGTGCCATGCCAGAATTACCTGGATTACGCCAGTAAGTTTTCCATCCTGGTTTAAGTTCAATTTCAATAATGCCTTCTCTTATTCCAGAAAGAGAAGGTTCAGTGATCGCTAATCGGATACGACCACCATCTGATTCATACCAAGATGTTGCGAAAAGCTGGAGTTTTTGTTCTGTTTGAGCATTTACAGGAATGTTAAGTAATTCTAAAACTATGAATGTTAAGCTTAAAGTAACGAAAAGCTTTTTATAAAAGAAAGTTGCGATATTTTGTAAATTTGTAAATATACGACTTTTTTTCATTGGAGTTTTATTTTCCTAGTGTGCTAAATGAACAAACTTTTATCATGTAAATTATGGAGAATAACAGATTAATGAAGCGGTGTAATGGCTTTTTAGGTGGACAATTACTCATAGCAATGCCTGGGATGAATGACAAACGCTTTATTCGTTCTGTTATTTATATTTGTGCGCATTCTAATGCCGGTGCGATGGGCATCATTCTTAATCAATTGCATCATATTGATTTTCCAGAGCTTTTGCTTCATTTGGGAGTCATAGACAGTGGCCAAAAAAAAAGTCTTTCTGAACCAATAAAACAGTTTCCAGTTCGCTATGGTGGTCCTGTTGATCCTTTGCGTGGTTTTGTCCTTCATTCAGATGATTATGCTTGTGAAGAAACTGTTTTTATTGCAGATAAGATCTGTTTTACTGCGACAATTGATATATTAAAAGCGATCAGTTGCGAACAAGGTCCGCAACATGCACTGGTCGCATTAGGCTATGCTGGATGGAAAGCGGGGCAACTTGAGGCAGAAATTTCTACAAATGGTTGGCTAATCAGTTCTACATCACCTAGTTTTCTTTTTGAAAGCGATTTAAGCTGCAAATATGATAAAAGTTTAACACGCATGGGTATCGATTCAACTTATCTTGCTTCTGAAATGGGACACGCGTAGAGTTTTTTCTAAGCTTTTTAACTTTACACGTTATTTTATCCATTATGTTTTTATTTTATAAGGGAAATGGCTCTGAACGAGTGTAATTAATTCTTCTATGGCAATCGGTTTCGTCACAAGTGTACTTTGAACATATTTACAGCCTTCTTGACGAAGAAAGATTGCTTCTTTTTCATTTTCAACACCTTCTGCGATAATTTGCAAATTAAGATCTGTTGCCATATTAATGATAGACTTTAGAACAATTTTCTTCTTAAGAGAGTCGATTGAGATAAGTGAACGATCAAGTTTAACCATATCAAATGGATAACGTACGAGATAGGTCAGAGACGAATAACCTGTTCCAAAATTATCGAGTGCGAGATTCATTCCCAGTGTTTTAATTTGTTCAAGAAAGTGCGCTGATTGTTCAGGATTATTTCTTAAGACAAATTCAGATATTTCAATCATCAGACGCCCTTTGTGGAGCGGATGGCGAAGCAAAGCGGCACGCAATTGACTGATAAAACGAGGATGAATCATTTCTGCGCTTGGTAAATTAATTGAAATAAAGAAAGATTGTTGGGAAAACTTTTCTTGTACATTTATAAGATCAATAATGGCATTATCGATGATAAACTGTGACAAATCCATAACAATTTGTTCATTTTCTACGATTTTTATGAAATCAGAGACATTTAAATTTCCATAAGTGGGATGATGCCATTCTACAATTGTTTCAAAACCAATAATATGTCCGTCTGATAAATTAAGAATAGGATGGTAGAGGATTTTCATCTCATTACGTTTTATGGCATAATGAACATCTTTCTCCAGAGTATTATGTTCGAGACCCAAAGTGCGAAAATTAGGACGAAAAGGTTCAATATGGTTTCCACCCATTTGTTTTGCGCGAATCATCGCTAATTCACTATCATTAAAAATATCTTTAGCCGTCGATCGGCTTTCACTCCATGTAACCAATCCGATAGAGGTTGAAAGGATTATTTTGTTTTCTGAAAGTGAAATAGGTGCTGAAATTGTTTTGTGCAAATGATCTGCAAATGCTGCAATTTTTTGTGGTTCGGTTTCACTAAGTAAAATAATTGCAAAGCGGTCTGCTGAAAGACGCGATAAGGTGTCTTGAAAGTTAATGAGACGATTTAAACGACGTGCGATTATAAGCAGTACAGTATCCCCAACTGCTATGCCTAATTTGCGATTAATTTGGCGAAAATTGTCAAAATCAATCATAAAGACAGTCGGTCTAATTTTGATATTTGCTTTCGCTAAAGAGGTATAATTTTGTAGTCTATCAAAGAAAATTTGTTGGTTAGGAAGTCCGGTTAAGCTGTCGTGGATTGCATCATGCAATAAGCGTTCTTCGGATTTTTTATGGTTAGTAATATTGACAATGGTTCCAATGACACGTGTGATTTTTCCATCTTTTTGCATAGCCGGACGTGCACGAAGAGAAAACCAATGATAATAACCACCACCAGAAGAAAGACGAAAAATTTGATCAATGCGCCCTTTTTTATTTTTAAGAATGATATCCAATACAGCTTGAAAGCGTTCACGATCATCATGGTGCAAGGCTGAAATCCAGTTGCGCATAGGTCCATTGAGGTTATGAATTTCAGTACCAAAAAGGGTTGCCATGTTTGGATGTACAACAATACGGTCACGCTCAATATTCCAATCCCAAATAATATTTCCAGCTCCCTTTGCTGCGAGTACTTGTTGTTCCAGGTCGGAAAATATTCCTTCATGGAAAGCGTCATTAGAAAAAGTTTGTTGCAGGACAGTAAAGCTTATGAGAAGAACAATGAGCACTAATCCCCCCGCTAATGCTGGCTGGATAATATCATTGTTTAAATGTCCAGCTATGCAAGCATAGGCTCCAACACACCAAAAGCTAATGAGCAACCATGTTGGAATAAGCATAATAGCGCGGTCATAGCTTCTGATTGAGAAATAGATGATTAATATTATACCAAGCACAGCGGTAAGGCCAAAAGACAAACGCGCAATTCCAGCTGCTCTGATGGGATCATAAATAGCAAAGGCTCCTAGACTGCAAAAGGCAATGGTCCAAGCGATAGCACCGTAACTAAAATGATAATGCCAGCGGTTAAGGCTGAGATAGGTAAAAAGAAAAATGAAGAGTGTAGCAGTAAGAGCTACTTCTGTACTAGCACGCCAGATTGGTTGTGTTGTGAGTGTAACTGCAAAGAATTTATTTAAAAAGTTGAAGTCAATACCAATATAAAAAAGCACTGCCCAAGCAACAGCAGCTGTTGCAGGAAACAGCCCTGTTCCACGGACGACGAAGAGAACAGTTAACAAAAGCGCTAAGAGACCTGATATCCCGAGAAGAATACCATGATAAAGCGTATAAGAATTAATTGCATCTTTATAAGCTTCAGGTTGCCATAAATAGATTTGCGGTAGATTTGCAGAGTTAAGTTCGGCCACAAATGTAACAACAGCACCAGGGTTAAGAGTAATACGAAAGATATCAGAGTTTGCACTAAGTTGACGATCGAGGGAAAAACCTTCGCTTGGCGTTATGGATTGAATCCTTGCTGATCCAAGGTCTGGCCAAAAAAATCCAGAACGTGCCATGCGGTAATGGGGGGCAACAATGAGACGATCAACTTGTTCATCTGTTGGATTTGCAAGAGAAAAAACTGCCCAATTTCCGGAAAATTTTTCATTTTTTGCCTGCACTTCAATACGCCATACAATACCATCTGGTCCTGGCGCTGTACTTGTTTGAAAAATAGAGTTGTTTGTATGGTGAATTTCAATTGCTTTTGAGAGATCAAGAGCAGCATCTTGAGAAGAAATTTTAACTGGCTCAATTGCTTGTGCTGATGTAAGATGGACAAAAGAACTAACGACTACAATGAAAATGATGTCAATTATTTTACGCAAACTCTTCACAATGTCCCACTCTCAATATTTTAGGATGTTTAATTTTCATTTCGATTTTTGAGAAAAAACGTCCACCTTTTATAATTTATTTACATAATAAATTGTTATCACTTTTTCTTAAGTTGTGTGATTTTATATACAAATAAACCACATACCCATTTGCTCCAATAGAACTTGAAGCGAATGAAGTTTTATATTTTAAAAGGGCAAAGTTAAACCATAAATTTCCAGATTTCACGGATATACCTTCACTCATTAGAATCTTTATCACATGAAGTATGAATTGGGTAGTTTTGTACGCCTCTTTGCCCAATATTTCCAAAACTTATTTAATTAGAAGAGCTTTTGTGGTAAATTTTATGATAAAATATGTGATGTTATTGTGATGCTGCTTTGAAAAGAAGTTTTTACTTTAGCTTGTATGAAAGAGTTGACGTTAAATCATCAAAATTTATGAGGGGTCCTACAGGTCCGACAGCAGTTAGTGTTGGTGTGGAGTTTGTAAAAAGACGATGTGCTAAATCAGTTAATCTTTTAGGAGTAATGAGATTGAGGCGTTCAATTGTTTCCGATATTGGAATTGGTCGACCATAAAGGAGTATTTGGCGAGCAATGAGATGTGCTTGACTAGAAGGATTTTCCTGTGACATTGTCAGGTTCGCACGATATTGCGTTTGTGCTCGTTGTAGTTCATTAGCGTGAATATTTTTGCTGACCTTGGAAAGTTCATCAAGAATCACAGGAATAAGTTCTTTGAGCCCGTCTTGTCCGGTAGCTGCGTGAACACCAAAAAGTCCAGTATCTGAAAATCCCCAATGAAAAGCATAAATAGAATAGCATAATCCACGTTTCTCTCTTACCTCTTGAAAAAGACGTGAAGACATACCACCACCAAGAATGATTGAAAGAATTTGGGCCGCATAAAAATCACGCGCGTGATAAGCGCGTCCTTCAAACCCTAGAACAACTTGTGTATCCATTAAATCGCGATATTCACGAAAGTCGCCACCGACATAATTTGCAAGATTAGTAAGAGGTGCGGTTGAATGGGAGCGAAAAGTACCAAGACGACTTTCAACTTCTCGCAAGAAACTTTCGTGCTTTACAGCTCCTGCTGCAACGACAATCATACGATCTGCACTATATTGTTTATTGATGAAATCATGGAGATCAGTAGATGTAAATGATTGAATAGTTTTAGCTGTTCCTAAAATAGAGCGCCCAAGGGATTGATGACGAAAGGCTGTTTCTGTAAAATGATCAAAAACAATATCATCAGGGGTGTCATGGGCAGCACCAATTTCCTGAAATATTACTTGTTTTTCTCGTTCTAGTTCATTGTCGTCAAATTTTGAATGCATTAAAATATCGGCTAAAATATCTATAGCAAGAGGGATATCGCTTTTAAGTACACGTGCAAAGTAAGCTGTTGTTTCAATACTGGTTGTAGCATTTATTTCACCGCCAACATCTTCAATATCGGTTGCAATTTGAAAAGCAGTGCGGTTTTCGGTTCCTTTAAAAGCCATATGCTCAAGAAGATGAGCAATACCATGCTGTGTGGAGGTTTCATTGCGTGAGCCCACTTTAACCCATATCCCGAGGGCAACACTATCAATTTGTTGCATTGTATGTGTGGCGATAGTCAAACCATTATTAAGGCGACATATATCTACATCCATGTATTTACAACTCCATTAATAAGCTAAATACCTCATTGTAAAGGTATTAGAATATTCTTGATTTAAATTAATGCAGCTAACTTTAATAAGATGCACGCGATTTTAAAGAAATATAATCTTTTACTATTTTTTCATCATTAGCAAGACTTATAAAATGTTCTTCGTGTTTCATTACATCATTGAGATGAGATGGCCATGGAGCATGAAGGCCACAAGCGCTTTTAATCGTATCAGGAAATTTAGCTGGATGAGCCGTGGCAAGAACGATCATTGGAATATGCGGTTTTTTGTTTTCACGCGCTACTTGAAGAGCAACCGCTGTATGTGGATCAACAAGATAGCCACTTTCCTTATAGACACTATCAATTGTTTGAGCTGTTGTAGCCATGTTGCTTTTCCCGGCGGAAAATAGGGAACGAATATTTTTGAGTTGCTTTTCATCAAGAGTAAAGAGCCCCGTTTTTTTCAAGTTTTCCATTGCATTGCGAATCCAGATTGGATCACGATTGCCACTTTCAAAGAGCAAACGTTCAAAATTAGAAGAGACCTGAATATCCATAGAAGGTGATGTTGTATGGACTATTGGTTGTGTTTCATAAGTACCACTGGTCAATGTACGTACAAGGATGTCGTTATCATTCGTTGCGATGACCAGTTGAGCAATGGGTAATCCCATACGGGCTGCGACATAACCTGCAAAAATATCACCAAAATTTCCAGTAGGAACAGTAAATGAAACAGCTCTATCAGGAGCTCCTAAAGAAAGTGCAGATGAAAAATAGTAAACAATTTGCGCCATGATACGCGCCCAATTTATAGAATTCACACCTGAAAGAGCTCTTTTTGTACGAAAATTGTGGTCATTAAACATTGCTTTGACAAGGGCTTGGCAATCATCAAAATTTCCTTCAATGGCAATGGCATGAACATTTGAACATTGATTGGTTGTCATTTGCCGTTGTTGAACAGGTGATACACGTCCTTTAGGAAATAAAATAAAAATATCTGAGTGTTCTTTTCCAGCAAAAGCTTGTATCGCAGCTCCACCTGTATCACCTGATGTTGCAGCAATAATCGTTGCACATCTATTTTTTTCAGTCAAAACATAATCCATCAGTCGAGAAAGAAACTGCATTGCTACATCTTTAAAAGCTAAAGTAGGACCATGAAAGAGTTCAAGGATAAATTCATCTGCTCCAGTTTGTCGTAACGGACAGATTGCTGGATGGTGAAAGGTTGCATAAGATTCAGCGATCATATTTTCAAAAGCTGTATATTCGATTTCGTTATTCACAAAGGGCCACAGAATAGTTTTAGCAATTGTTGTATAGGACTGACCACGAAGTGCTCGTAACGCATCAAATGATAGCTGAGGAAATTTATCTGGCAAATAAAGTCCCCCATCACTTGCCAACCCTGTCATGATTGTTTCCGTAAAGCTTAAAGCAGGAGCTTCACCTCTCGTGCTGATATATTCCATAAGTCTTATCCTTTTTTTTATTTCTGGCAAATTGGTGAAGTTATTTATTTCACGTTTTTCATAATATTTAAATTATTAAATGGATAGAGCTTCTTTTCTTCTTTTTAACTCAATAATGAAAGGAAATAGTCTTAAGCATTTTTATTTTTAAGATATAAACGTCAAATGTTCACAGAAAATCTGTTGCAGACGAAAATTTCCTCTCTATTATTCACTCACTTAAATTTTACAACGTATCTTCACTTGTGCACCTTCTAAAATAATAAAATTAAATAGATAGAATGGTAGTTACTGAAGAACTTTTGTATAAAACTCAATCATTCATAGTTATTTTATGCTCTTAATACTTTGTAACAATTACATCTGCTAAACCGAATGTTAAAATGATACATCTCAGAATTCACACTGGAAGATTTATAAGGTAATTTTATGGCATTTCGTGCGCAAATCTATACTTTGCATAATCTTTTTTTAGCATAATTTATCATTTTGTATAATAATAGATATTATATTTATGCTATACAGTATGGTAACTTAAAGTTTATCCATAGAAAACATACAACAGCCTGCTAAATGATGTGAAGCAGGCTGTAAAGTATTCTCATTTTTAATAGAAAAAATACTGAGTATCTTTGAATTATTTTCCTTTAATTTTTCCTATTGCACATCCGATTATCCCGCTAAATATGGACATAACAAATCCAGTCAAGAATCCAAAACCTAAAGCTCCTACTGTAGAAAAAATTCCTAGCGTAATTGGTTCAAACACTTTCTCAAATTTTCCTTCAAAGGCAGATTCACTTTTTGCTTTATGAGTGAAACTTGGGACATAAAGAGCCGCTATATCGATAGCTTTTTTCTTTCCTTGTTCTATTAAAGAGACAGTTTCCCATTGAGTATCATTGTTCAAATGATTGGCATGAACATTTATAACTTGTGAAAGCAAAAAAGAAACTGCTATTAAAATATTTAATACGTAAGTTTTCAATACTTTAATCATAATTTTTCACCAATACTTTTACTTTTATTTTAATCTGAATTGAATAGATTCGTCGGCAGAATTAGTGCACATTGAGAGAAACAGAAGCATTTAAAGCTTTTTTCATTCTTAGTGTGATAATTCATTAGTTTTTTGTCATCAACAATCGATCAACACAGAATATATCCATAGTTTATATTTCATATGAGAAGGTTTTATTCTGATGAAATTTCAATTCTAACGAGATTTAAAACACGATATTATTTTACTTATTATCCATCCTAAAAACATGCCTATCGTACTTGATGCATATCCAAGTGCCATCCCCATACCAAAAGCCCCGATTGTAAGAGGTTCAACGACCTTTTCAAATTTTCCTTCAATAGTAGTTTCATTACTCACTCCACGATTTAGACTGGGTCTATAGAGAGAAACGGTATGGACTGCATCCTTTCTTTTCTGCTTTATTGCAGAAACAAAAGTATTCTCACGATGAGTACTATTTTGCAAAGAGTTTGCATGTACATTTACAACCTGAGAAAGAGAAAAGGCAGACATAATGAAAATACTTAATATATGATTTTTAAATAATTTAATCATAATTTACCTCAAATATTTTATACTATATATATGCGTAAATTTATACTTTGGATATTTGGATATAATCTACAACATTTATATTTTGTAGAAAGATGAGCTTCATTATGTAATTATTTACAATAAATTATAGACACATAAGGAAGCTAATATTCTAGAGTTCTAGATGAGGTTGAATTATTTGAACATCAATACTATGTCCTTTATCCAACTTATTATCGATCCTATAAAGCTCATTGCATATCCAGTAAACAATAGTCCCATTCCTATAGTTATAGGCTCAACGACCTTTTCTAATTTTCCTTCACCAGTTGTTCCATTTTCTGTTTGATAATTTACAGATGGAACATAGAAAGCAGTCGTAGAAACTACATCGGATGTCGCATATTTTACTTGTTCCATTGGGAAAACAGAAAGTTCCTCTTTTGGAGTATCATTTTTCAAATAGTTTGCATTAACATTTACAGTTTGTGAAATAAAAAAAGTGCTCGCTATAAAAATGCTTAAGATATAATTTTTAAATATTTTTATCATAACTTTACCTCAAATATTTTTAAGTTATATATGTAAGAAATATACATAATGTTTATGTATCTCACACTATATATAATTTATATATTTCAATATGTATTTTTAGTCAATAATAAAAATACATATAAAAATATAACTGTAATTTTTTATAAACATTATTGTAAAAAAGTAACAG
>NZ_JAQITD010000018.1 GCF_028618555.1 Bartonella sp. CM31XJBT
TTAACGTCCCCTCTCGTCCACCTTTTCAAGCATTGCTCGTCCACCTTTTTTGGTCCACCTTTTAGACCACCTTTAATTTCTGATTTGAGATTTTTTCTTTAATACTTACTTTTTTTATTGAATCATAGAAAGCTATAGACATCAATACGCCCTTACACATCTTTATATACTTTGAATCTTGTTGCTAAAGCCTGATTCGCTCTCTGGGGGCACCATTTTTTTGTAAATAAATTTTTTATTTTACACATGCTTGTAAATGAATCGGCTTTTAAAACCTTGTCTGTTAAAGTTTATGCTTTCTGATTCTGCATAATTTAGCGTTTTTAAGTTCTATTCTTGAAAAACTATGTAATACTTTAACAAATTATCTATTGATCTAAGTGTATTGCTCAATAATTTTTTCTTCCATTCAAATTAACTTTTTGCTTATCCCACAGAAAAAGCATTATAAATATACCTAATTTCCAGTCATATCTAGAAGAAATTTTAAACTATCGATGCAAATCTTACATAAAATTTTATTCAAATAGTGCAAATCAGCCATTCCCTCCAAGGTACTCTTTAGACGCACTAAATATCTGAATATTTTTGTTTAAAAAATTAAAATCTTTTAAAGAGATTTCTTATTGAATTATACTTAATTTAAACTCAATAAAAACTTTCCTTGAATATATATGTCATTCTTACAAATTTATCTCTCATAAACTGTTAGAGTAATAACATTTTCTTTTCGCCAATATGAACGATCTAAATAAAATAAATATCTGGAAAGGTAAAATAATTCAAAAATACACGACCGGAATTTAATATAATTTATCAAACATTTTCAACTAAACATTTCTTATTATTACGAAAACGATTGTTAGAACTTTAAAAAAATATTGCTTTATAAAAAACTTTTAAACAGGAAAAAAATGATAAATATCATAATGACCTTTCATTTTTTCAGAAAAAACTATCATGTTTAGAAATGAAACTCTTAGATAACACACTCAAAGAATTAACTTATGAAGAATTATTTTAATTGAAACTTAAATAGTTTTACAAAGAACGCTTTTAAATGCGTATTAAAATGATTGACCTTTTACAAGAAATTTGTCAGAAAGCATATCTAGTTTGGAGGGGTGGCCGAGCGGTTTAAGGCACCGGTCTTGAAAACCGGCGTGCAGGAGACTGTACCGTGGGTTCGAATCCCACCCCCTCCGCCACAGCACTTTTATGGTGCTATAACTTTTTGATTCTGTGTAATTGTATGTAGCTTGCCAGCGGGTTTTGTATATTTTGCCACTAGTTTTTGTACCAATTTATTTTTTCTCAAAGAGTTTTAAAGGTGTTCTCAAAGGGTCTTCAAATGCCTTTCAAAGGGTATTTAAAGCCCCTTTTTCTTTTCTACTCAAAATCGCAATTTGAGATGATCAATCAAATTGACTGATAATTTTTCTGTATCCTAAGCATACTATCAAAAAGAGAAAAAGCGTTTAAGCAATTCGGTCAACTTGACCGAATTCCTTTTCAGTATGCAATTGTGCAATGTTTTCATCATTACTCCTTTAAGGAATTGGGTAAACATTACCCTATTGCTGTACTCATGCAATTGGATCAACTTGATCCTATTGCTCTTTGAGCAATTGGTGCAAGTTGCACCTATTCCTTACCTCCACACCAAAGTGCGAACTTTTGATTTTGGTCTCAATACTCTTCAACACCGATCAAAGGTCAAGTTGACCCTTTGATTTTCTGTCTCTCCAAGGTTTATTTTTCCTCTGCCTCTTTTCCCTTGTCTGGTGCCTCAAAGGTGATTTCTGTGGTGTATCCACTTTGCTTCTCATAGCAGTGGGTGACGGTCGCGGCTTTCCATGGACCATTGATTTGCCCACGAAACCCTTGCAATAAAAGAGGTTGATCCGCCATGATTTCGGGACGTCCCTCAAGGGTCAAAGAACCACTGCCTACAGCACGACACAACCTGTCCGACTCGGAAGCAGCAGCAGCTCGTGCTTCCTCCTCACAAGTGTAACAAGTGCGAAGACGCCGCACGGGACCGCTAAACCCTGTCTGATGTTTGACTTGGCATTGCTGCCCTTTTGAGCGATCAAAATAAGAAGCTTCAATGGTGCCATATTGCGTACGTGGCTCTAACGTAAATTCCCAGTTGGAACAGTCGTACTTATGGATTGCTAATGCTGGTAAATTGTCACCGCTTAAAAATAAAAACTTATTGTCCTTGATCAAAAAACGTGCCCGCATGCGATCGGCAAGGCGGGTTAAAAAATCAACAGCCGATTGATCTGTACGAATCACATAAGGCAAAGTTTGTTGAGTGAACTGGGGACTGACCTTTGCTTGATAGCCATGGCGTTTGGCAAGTGTCTCAACAATCTCACCAATGGTTTGGTGGTCAAAATGTTCACTCACCTGTTCTTTGAGCTCTTTACGCATCGAGGCGCTTTTGCCACAAAGGCGCAAGATCTCTCCATCACTGCCCCCCACAACTTACAACCGATTCGACAACAAAACACCCCATAAATGCACTGATGCTGTTCTCATAGCCAAAGATCACCTGTAACGCACTATTGCTTGAGGGAACCTCTAAATCATTGCCACTATCGTCAAACTCTGCTTCAAATGTATCGGCTTCATTCCCGGCATGGTCCGTAATCGTTGCGGTTAAAAGACGCTGGTAAAAAACCTCATGAACAGGTTTGTCTCCCACCTTGACCACAATAAAAGGGTGTGTACGCATTAATCCCATAACCGCTTCACCATGCTGTTCTTTTCTTGGCTAACAAATTCAGGCAGAATGACCTTTAAGCCCCGTGGTAAAAACACACCATATTTGGCAATCTCTGGATTAGCTTCCAGTGTGGCTTCTAAATAGCCTTTGAGTAAACCAGCTTGCCTCCGGTCTCCTAACACAGCCATGACATGGTGAAAGCAAAGGAGATCGAGGCTCATATCCTCTAGCTCTACAATAACGCGCTTTTTGGGTATCTTCATGGGGTAGGTTCCTCTTGGTAATACCCCATTTGATATTGTCTCTCTTGGTATTGTCCTTGTGGTTTTCCGCCATTAAAAAAGGGCAAGAGCGTAATGGAATAGCGGATGCGTTGGGATTGACCAGAAAGACTGATATAGTCGTGGTCTTTATTGATCGTGGTGATTACTACGGGTCCATGGAGAAGGACACTATAGGTGGTATCATTAATCCAACGAAGCATCTGGACCGGCTTTGCTCTTCGAATAGTTGTAGTGATGGCATCAATGGCTACCCGGTCCCCAAATTCTTCTGGAAACCAAACCCCATGAATGTTTTTTGCATCATTGCCATAGCCGGTAAATTGCAAACTGGGTGCCTTGCCAAAACGCTCCATACAAACCCATGAGGCAGAAAACTCTTCTTCAAAAGATTGGAAATTCAGCCAATCCACATAAAATTGATGCGGTCCTAACATCATCAAAGGATCTCTCATAGGCTCCCTCCCCTCATTCTGTCCCGCCATGCAGCGCATTAGCGCGTGCCCGTTGCACAAAGCATGGGCAAACCGCACGACCAGTGGCCATGGGTTCACGCGCCCCATTAACATGCACTGTGACATTTTGATTGTGTGTGATGGGGGAACGGTCTTTGTCTCTTTGCTCTCTCGCAGATGAATTTACAGGAGGAGCCCCTGCAAATTGTGCAATCGGTTGAATGGCTGTTTTACCCCCCAAAAAACTTGGCAAAAACTCTCTTAAATTAATGGACCCAATCCACCCCTTAATGCGATAGGGCAAAGATTTACAAAAATCCGTCAATTGTGAGATGGTGCCCATAAAACCATCGACAATCCAACTTGCTAAATCTTCCCCAGCTTGTTCCATACCAGCCTTGGCACCCTCAGAGATGCTTTTCGCGGGCAAAAAAACTCTTCAACCATTGCCAAAAATTGGAAAGGCTTTGTTTAGCCCATCCCCAAAAGCTTCTAAATAAGCCGGCATTTCTTTGCCATACCAACTTTGCGACAATTGTACTTCCTTCACAAGCCCCCCCCATAATGCTGCGCCATCTTTTCGGCTAAATAAGCCCCATTGCCCCGTGCATCCAAAGCGCCCCCCAACAAACGCGGCAAACTATTCACCACATAAAATAAAATTTCTCTTTGTTGGTCAAACGGCGTATTGCGCAATTCCACCATAAACCGAACACGGCGCACCAATATCTTGTCCCACTTCCATCACCACAATCGACGTCGCATCGCCCGATCTGGCAAGATCAACACCAAAAACATGTTGGCGCCGTCGGTCAAGCCCAATATGAAGAGGTTTTAAGCGCCCCTCACACCAATTAAAAGCAGCTTGACTTCGTTGATAATCCGATTGATTTTTTAAATCATCCACACAAGCAAAACGCAACACTGCAATGTCAGGCGCACAACAATTTTCAATCTGTAAGCGTATTAAAGCAGCCGCTTCTTGATCGGCTGGTATGGCATCTAATTTTTTAAATAGAGTTTCGTAACAGGACCAAGTCCCATTTCACGGCGCTTATTGTGGTGCGTATAGCGAAAAAACCAAGAGCGTGTATTGTCTTTTCGAACATTCAACCATAGCCCTGCCTCATCTCAATAATTTACCCTGTGAAGATGACTTGACGAATGATGCTGATAACCGATGAATCGCCCTCACTTAACGCCTCTCTCGTCCACCTCTTAGATCACCTTTAATTTCTGATTTGAGATTTTTTCTTTAATACTTAATTTTTTATTGGAACATAAAAAATTATCTGCATCAATAGCTCTTGCACATATTTACATAACTTGAATCTTGTTGCAAAAGCCCGCTCCACCCTCTGGGGGTACCATATATTTTTTAATTACGTGTAGCTTATTCATTTTCCGAGTGTTTTTAAATCCAAGAGAAGGTAGAGATGAACGTGAATTTACAAAACATGTTATTTTTATCAAACTTCTTTTTTAATGCTTTAAATTCAGCTAATTTATACCAAGGAAAATATTAAAGTTTAAGTTTCTAATGAATATACTAACGACTTCATAACATTGGCAAAATTATCCGGCGAGCTATTATTAAAAGAATCAGAAAGTTTTTTGTAAAATTCTTTCCACAAACATTTTCTTCAATAAAGCCAACTGATTCATCAGCCTTAACTTTAGCAAAGATATAACCAAAGTCTTCTAAAGCTTTAATGCGATAAAGAGTGTGATTATAAAATACATGTGTTTCATTTATTAAAGCAAATTCTTTTCTTTAAAAAGGTTATCGCCTTCTATCTAACAGCGTTGTTTGCTGTAAAATTCAAATTATCTATCTGCTCAACTAAAGAACTTTTATTGTTTAGCTTTTGTGCTTTTTTCAAAGAGATGTGGGCTTTCAAGAATAAGCTTTTCTCGTGCTTTTTGTAACTGTTTAATGACCTCATCAATCTTTGACGGAGAACAAAAAGATTCTTGGCTATTCAACAAATGCAGCCTCTCCTTTCCCTCATATAAACATTGCATCTGAGATTGAAGTATTCTAACTTCTTGAAAAAAAAGACGCCCTGTTTCCTTAAAACCATTATTAAGTGCAAAAAGTTGATCAGAAATGGATAGCAGAATTTGTTTTAAAAAACGCTCATTTTCTTGGCGTTTACGATATTCTAAAATAAGAGCATGGCTTATCTCATCTAACTGTTTTTTTGTAGAATCAATTTGACGCAATAAATTTGGTTTTTCCCCCATATCACCTTTTCTCACCTTCACAAGCATAGCATGAATGTCTAACAACTTAATTGCGGAATGAGATAAATAATCAACAACTGTAGGCGTATTAACATAGCGTTTCCGTGTGATCATCACAAACTCACCTAATGACTGTTTTTTACATTCATCCCGCTATTTATTTTTCATTTTACAAAACCATTCTAAAGAAAGTGCTAAAAAACATTACCTCCAATACATTATTTGATGGAGCTCCTTCTCTCTTTTCACTATCAACGTGGAATCCGTGGAGAGAGAAAACGTACAGGTGTATAAAGGATAAGATGTGTTGTTTTCTCCAACACACTACTACCATCAGCAAGAAGGGCTTGACTAGGTGACAATTCTGTACCTTGCATAATTGTGGAAGCTAAAGAACCTTCTCGAGAAAGAGCCATCAACGTTGGTGAAGATGCAAAGACATTGTGTGCTCCCCCATCCACATGAGAGAAATCAAGAACAGCTATTCCATTTTTACGCAACATTTCAATATCTGAGCCATCGCCCACACGATGATGTCCACCCGTAAGACGTCCTGAAACCGCGAGAGCTTTATCCGTTCTGGATACTAAAATAGCTGTTGGCTGCGGGAGTTTTTTTATATCATTAAGTTGGCGCTCAAATACATCAACATCAATATCGGGTGCAGCCATTAATAAACTTGTAATACGACGAATAGGCCTATATTTTCCCTGTAAAGCTAATGTTCTAAATGCTTCCATTATAACAAAATTGCCCATAGAATGTGCAATAACCGAAATTTGATCAGCATTGGTTTCACTAATAAGCGTTAAAAGCTCTATCAATCCGTCACGGGCAAAATTAGCACTATCACGATCATAAATATAAAGAGGAACAGATCCGGCAGAAGGCCAAGAATAATGCACAGCGACAACATTTAAAGAATAATCGTGTGTAAACTGTGCTGTACGAAATGTACCATCTGCAAAATTATTATTATACCCATGGATAAAAAGAAAAATTTCTCTTTTTCCTTTTGGCTTTTTTGCTAAAGCAGCATTTAATTGCTGTTTAAACTGTTCTTTATTATCGTATTTTTGCAATGATACTGCTGCAAAATACTTATCATGTGTAGGTTTATACGCATTTATTTCAACAACTCCCTTTACATGTTGCTGAGGAATTCCTACGTCAACGCGATTATAATGAACTTTATTTGATCGCTCTGCACCATAAGGTTGAGCGTAATTATTTTGCATCATACGACTTGTTGCAACATACACTGGAACGATGGCTTTTGGAGAAACTGGTTTCCCTCCAACTTCCCTTTCTACGGCAGTCATAGAAGGTGTTGCATGCACCCCATGCCAAAGTACAGCACGTGAATCACTACATGCTGGCAATAAAGAAATACAAATAAGAAGTGTTAAATATCTCAGAATCATTATACTTCTCACTGCAATTTCACCCCACCTTATAAAAATATAACATTTCAAATGCATAGATAAAGTAATAAAAAACGAAACATTCTTAGAAACACACCAACAAATAACATACAAAAAAGATTTTTCTATAATACGTATAAATCCCCTCTCTCTAACATAACTTCATCTCATTATAAAGAGAGACTCACTGCTAACTGGTGCGGTCGAGAAGACTCGAACTTCCACGGGTTGCCCCACAGCGACCTCAACGCTGCGCGTCTACCAATTCCGCCACGACCGCACGTGGAAAGAAAAAACCTTGGTTTTTAGCCTTTAACAAATCATAAAGAAAGGTACAAGCCAATTTTCTTTTTCTCATAATTTATTTTATTCAGACGACTTATAACTTAATAGAGATTACGAGAAATATGGGCTCTACTATGACCTTTGAACCATCATCATAAAATGTGTTTGTGCCGCTTGATCTTTTTCATAATAACCATGAAAGTTTTTTGTAATTGTTGTAGAGCCCTGTTTTTGGATTCCTCTCATAGCCATACACATGTGCTCAGCCTCAATCAATACTGCTAAACCATGAGGCTTCAGATACGTTTTTAACGCGTGAGCCACTTGCGCTGTCATAGCTTCTTGAGTTTGTAAACGACGAGAAAAAATATCTACAACACGTACAATTTTTGAAAGACCAACAATTTTCTCATTAGGAAGATATGCTATATGTGCTTTCCCAATAATTGGAATCATATGATGCTCACAGTGTGAATAAAAAGGTATATTCTTTACGATTACGGATTCATTATATCCTGAAACCTCTTCAAAAACTGTACCTAAGGTTTCTTTAACAGATTGACTATAACCATTAAAAAGCTCGCGATATGCCTTGGCTATACGTTTTGGAGTATCTAAAAGCCCTTCTCTATTTGGATTTTCCCCTATCCATAAGAGTAATGTACGAATCGCTTCTTCCACCTCTTCAATACTCGGACGCTTTTCTTCAGATAAATTTGCGTCTTCTTTAACAACATTACGCATTCAAAAACTCCAAGCTTACTCTATACAAAGCATTTGCTCCATACCTATTTCATTTTGTATAATCTCTATATAAGCGAATTAAAAGTTTAAACAATCACGACTCTTAAAATTTCAGGCAATAGTGCATGATTGATAATATCTATAATGATAAAATACTTAAATATGCTGCACATATAGGCAAAATTGGGCGTCTTAATAATCCTGATGCAACATCAAGAAAACATGCACATCTTTGTGGCTCGACAATCACTGTAGATTTAAAAGTGGAAAATGGTATTATTACGGATTTTGCTCACGAAATACATGCATGTGTGCTAGGGCAAGCTTCGGCTTCACTTTTAGCATCTCATATCATCGGACAAACAACACAAGATCTTAAAATATTGCGTGAAGTTATCTACAAAATGCTAACGCAAAATGGTCCTTCTCCTCAAGCTCCATTTGAGGATTTTTCTTGCTTACAGCCCATTAAAGACTATAAAGTGCGCCATACAGCAACACTACTACCCTTTGATGCAACGATAGATTGCATTCAACAAATTGAAGAAAAATAAATGTTCAAATCACAATCTCAACAAAAAAAATTGACTCGAAATTACACAGGCACTTGGCAAAAAACACCCGGACGATTATTGGGAATTTTCTTAATACGTTTCTATCAAATAACACTTTCGAGCCTTATAGGCAATCAGTGTCGCCATGCCCCGACTTGTTCAGAATATATATATGAAGCGATTGCACGCCATGGGCTTTGGGCTGGTGCATGGATGGGACTCTTTCGTATCATGCGTTGTGGGCCCTTTGGAACAGATGGCTTTGATCCAGTACCTATTTCGCTTGGAAATTCTTGCTGTTTTTATAAACCTTGGCGTTACTGGAAAATTTCTGACAAACACAACAAATAATCCTTTTCTTTTTTCATATGTATTGATAAAAAATCAGTCTATAAGCTTTTTACTCAATTTTCACGAAACCATCCGCAATCGTTAGCGGAATTGGATTAAAAGGGTGTTTTTATGTCTTGCTCTATTTCTCTTTTTTTTCCCGATGGTTCAAAACGTAATTACCCCGCCGAAATGACAGGCTTGGAATTAGCAGAATCTATTTCTAAATCACTTGCAAAAAAAGCAGTCGCCTATAGTCTTGATGGTATCACGCGAGACTTATCGGATCCATTGGGACAATCTGGTCAAGTAGAGATTATTACCCGAGAAGATTCACGCGCTCTTGAGCTCATAAGGCATGATTGCGCCCATGTCCTTGCTGAAGCAGTACAAGAACTCTTTCCTGAAACGCAAGTAACAATAGGTCCTGTTATTGAGAATGGATTCTATTATGATTTTGCACACCAACAACCTTTTACATTAGATGATCTCACTGTTATTGAAAAGAAAATGCGTGAAATTATCCAACGCAATAAACCTATTAGAAAAGAAATTTGGTCTCGTGAAAAAGCGAGAAAAATTTTTTCTGAGAAAAAGGAATTTTATAAAGTTGAACTTATTGATAGCATTCCTGAAAATCAAGATTTAAAAGTTTATTATCAAGGGGAGTGGTTTGATCTTTGTCGCGGACCGCACATGCAATCTACAGGGCAAATTGGGAATGCTTTCAAATTAATGAAAGTTGCAGGAGCTTATTGGCGTGGCGATGCCAATAATCCAATGCTCACGAGAATTTATGGAACAGCATTTGCAAATGAAAATGACTTAAAAGCCTACCTCCATATGCTAGAAGAAGCTGAAAAACGTGATCATCGCCGCTTGGGACGTGAGATGGACTTATTTCACTTTCAAGAAGAAGGGCCAGGAATGATTTTTTGGCACAAAAAAGGTTGGAAAATGTTCCAAAATTTAATCAGCTATATGCGTAGACGCCTTGATGATCATCAATATGCTGAAGTTAATGCACCACAAGTTCTCGATAGGTCACTCTGGGAAATATCTGGTCATTGGGGCTGGTATAAGGAGAATATGTTCAAAGTAATTCCAGCAGCAGAAGATTCAGATCATGGGAATGTTTATGCCCTTAAACCAATGAATTGCCCTGGTCATGTTCAAATTTTTAAACATGGTTTAAAATCTTATCGTGATTTGCCTATTAGACTTGCTGAATTTGGACTTGTTCATCGTTATGAGCCTTCAGGCTCTTTACATGGTCTTATGCGTGTGCGTGGTTTTACACAAGATGATGCGCATATTTTTTGTACTGATGAACAATTAGCCGATGAATGTCTCAGTATTAATGATCTTATTTTATCAACTTATGCTGATTTTGGTTTTAAAGAAATTAGTCTTAAGCTTTCAACACGTCCAGAAAAACGAGTTGGATCTGATGCATTATGGGATCATGCAGAAAGTATCATGGAATCTGTCCTTAAAACGATTGAAACAAAATTTGCAGGACAAATCAAAACAAGCATCCTTCCGGGTGAAGGAGCATTTTATGGTCCAAAATTTGAATATACATTAAAGGATGCTATCGGTCGTGAATGGCAATGTGGAACAACACAAATAGACTTTAATCTTCCTGAACGTTTTGGTGCATTCTATATTGATAAAGATTCAGAAAAACGTCAACCTGTTATGATCCACCGTGCTATTTTTGGATCAATGGAGCGTTTTCTTGGTATATTAATCGAAAATTTTGCTGGACATATGCCACTTTGGCTTTCTCCTGAACAAATTGTTGTTGCAACAATTACATCCGAAGCAAATGAATATGCCAAAAAAATAACAGCAAAACTTAAAGCTATTGGGCTTTCCGCAACAATAGATCTCCGCAATGAAAAAATTAACTATAAAATACGAGAACATTCTTTACAAAAAGTCCCCGTAATTTTGGTATGTGGCAAACGTGAAGCTGAAACAAACAGCGTAAATATGCGCCGCTTAGGAAGTACAAATCAAACCCTTTTATCTGTAGAAGATGCAATTAAACAACTCTCAAATGAGGCAACACCTCCAGATTTGCAACGTGTAATAAATGCATAATATCACAGAAGATGGTAATACGTTAATTTTTTTACTATAAATCTTCAATTTTTGTACAAAATGAAATAATTTGATATTGTAGTGTTTTTGTTTCATGCACAACTACCTATCACCAGAAAGAATCGCGTGCTCTCTCTACAAGGTGGTTTGGTGAAAAAGTTGAATGTAAGCTATGAGCTGTTTAAATGCAAACAACATAGACAATTGAATATTAATAATAACATTAATCTTTTACTTTTATAATGAAAAGATGCTGCTACTATCATGGATAGATCATTACGATAATTATAGCAACATCAAGCAAGAAGGCTGAAAACAAGATTATATTTATTAATAAAAAATATGTAAAATTAGCTGAACAATGATATGTCTTATTCGTAAGATAAGCTCTTATAAAAAGACAAGATATTGATTTATAATGGTAATATATCGTTATTCATATTAAATAAGGTTTCGAATATCATAAGCTTCTCTCGTTTTAAATATGTTTATGTTGAATCTATCAAAATCATTTGCTTGCACGAAACAAGCAGAATGAGTGTGTGGATAAAAGTTATTGAGAAAGAACTTTTAAAATGCCCACAATGAACCGCCTAAAGTGCTAAGGATTGTTGCAATCATTGAGGACCGACTATAACTATAATGATGATGCTGACTTGCTTCTTTATAAATGTAAAAATAGCAGTACTCAACGAGTTTACCATTAATCATTCACAAGGCATTATAGTAAAATAAGATTAAGAAGCCTTAAGAAACATCTCTTTAAAACAAGCACATGAATTGGTAAGCCAATGGCATTATACATCCCGCAATCTACACTGATGAGATATTGCCTTAATTTTTATAAAGCTAAATCAAAGAAAAATGGCAAAACTCAGCGTTTATTCTTTCTCCTCTTCATATTTTACCAAATTAAAAACTCTTATAAAAAACTCGTTAAATATACATATACGATACATGACCACTCGTTGAACGTATTAAACTCTGAGCATATCCATAAAACGTCTAAATATCTACGAAACACATATAAAATAAAAAAATATTATTATTATCGTGCTCTATCAAGAACACGCTTACATTCAATGAGTTCAAACAGAATCTCTTGTAACAATGCTTTATCAGTTTTATCTTTGTAAAGATTCACAGAACCGACAGATGTTTCTCCTTCATTCCTCATGAAACTCAAAAGCCCAAAAGAAGATTTCTTAGGCTTATTACTAGCATTTTCAGAAGTTTGTCCTGCATGTTTCTTTTCTATGACCACATTCATAGCATCAAGATCACCATTACCAAATGCAGTCACAAAAGCAACACCATTTTCTTTCAAAAGGCGTTGCACACCTTTTATCGTATAACCCTGATCATATAGTAACTGCTTAATACCATTGAGCAAATCAACATCGACAGGGCGATAATAGCGCCTTCCTCCCCCACGTTTCATTGGTTTAATCTGCCTAAAACGTGTTTCCCAGAATCTTAAGACATGCTGCGGAAGCTCCAATAACTCCGCTACTTCGCTAATTGTGCGAAAAGCATCAGAGCTTTTATCCATTTTGCAACACCTTATTTAAAACAAAATAAATTACTTCACAATGACTCATTCTGTCTCAATTTCTCAACAAGATTAGTCAAAAATAAGACCATCATTGATACCTTACTCAACAGTCTTTTTCTAAAAAACAAAGACCCTTATTTTATACATTTTTTTAACAAATACCAAACATACCATGGCATTTATTTATGAGATATCATTTTTTCTGTTTTGCACGATGCGAATCTAAAATTCTCTGTTTAAGGACATTGGCAGCCTTAAACGTCACAACACGTCGCGGCGGAATAGGTGCTTCAACACCTGTTTTTGGATTGCGTCCAACACGTTCATTTTTACTGCGAACCTGAAAAGTTGCAAAAGAAGATAATTTAACCGCTTCACCTCTTACAAGTGAGTTGCAAATCTCATCCAAAACCAATTCGACTAAAGCTGCTGATTCAGTATGTGACAAGCCCACTCTTTTACAAACTACGCTCGCTAAATCTGCACGCGTTACTGTCTTACTTGTCATTATAACCACCTATTAAAATATTTAAAATTACAAAATGACTTATACGTTTTCTTGAAATATGGTCAAGTAGCCATAATTTACCAACGAATAAGAATTGCTCCCCATGTAAATCCACCTCCCATGGCTTCTAACATGATAAGATCTCCTTCTTTTATTTTTCCATCGCAAACAGCTGTTGTTAAAGCCAACGGAACTGATGCGGCAGACGTATTACCATGTTGATCAACGGTAATCACAACTTTATCTAGTGAAATTCCCAACTTTTTAGCAGATGCTTCAATAATGCGCTTATTAGCCTGATGAGGTACAAACCAATCTAGTTGTGAAGAATCCATACCTGCAGCTGCAAAACAATCATCAACCACATCCGTTATCATACCAACAGCATATTTAAAAACTTCTCGTCCTTCCATACGCAAATAGCCTGTCGTTTGTGTTGTTGAAGGTCCACCATCAACATATAGCTTATCTATATAAGCACCATTAGAGCGCAGTTTTGCAGACAATATACCACGCTCAAAAGCAATAGTCCCCTCAATTTCTTGAGCTTCCAAAATAGCGGCACCCGCACCATCACCAAACAAAACACATGTCGTACGATCTTCCCAATCTAAAATTCGAGAAAATGTATCGGATCCAATAACTAAAATTCTTTTAGCCGCTCCACATCGTAAATAAGAATCTCCTGTTGTTAAAGCAAAAATAAAACCAGAACAAACAGCTTGAATATCAAAAGCAAATCCATGGCTCATTCCCAAAGCATGCTGAATTTCAACAGCAGAAGCAGGAAAAGTACGATTCGGGGTGGACGTTGCTAAAATAATACAATCAATGTCTTTTATTGTAAGACCAGCATTTATAAGGGCGGCTTGCGCAGCCTCAACTCCTAAAGAAACAGTTGTTTCATTTTCACTGGCAATATAACGTTGGCGTATTCCTGTACGCTGAACAATCCATGAATCTGACGTTTCAACAAACTTTGCAATCTCATCATTTGATAAACTTCTTTTTGGCAAAGCACTTCCTACACCACGTATAATTGAGCGAATCATTCAGCTCTTACCTTTTCTTCAAATTTTTCATTTCTATTATAAGAGCTTATCATAAGGACTCTCCATTCATCACCGCTTCATCTTCTTGGTCAAGAAGTGTTTCTTTATTCTCATGAAACCGCCGTAAATCAGCCGTTATTTTTTTTAAAAGTCCATTATTAACCATTTCATAACCAACGCGGATAGCAGAAGCAAAACCATTAGCATTGGCACTGCCATGACTTTTTATAACAACACCATTCAAACCTAAAAGCACTCCTCCATTCACCCTATCGGGATCCATTTTATGTTTCAGTATACGAAAAGCACCTCGCGATAAAAAATAACCAAGAGATGTTAAAAAAGAACTGCGCAGTGCAGAGTTTAAAATCTCCCCTATCTGTCGCGCAGTTCCTTCTGCGGTTTTTAAAGCAATATTACCAGAAAACCCCTCTGTCACAACAACATCGACCGTTCCTTTTCCAATGTCATTGCCCTCAACAAATCCTTTATATTCCAATCCTTCTAATTGCACTTCACGCAATATCATTCCTGCTTTTTTTATTTCATAAAGTCCTTTAACCTCTTCCACCCCCACATTTAAAAGCCCAACACTTGGTCTTTCAGTGTGATATAAAGCGCGAAACATACCCGCTCCCATAACCGCCAAATCAACCAACTGACTAGCCGAGGCACCTATTGTTGCTCCAATATCTAAAACGATACTCTCACTGCGCAGTGTTGGCCAGATACCCGCAATACCAGGACGCTCAGCCTCTGCAAGCATTTTCAAACAAAAATACGACATGGCCATAAGTGCACCCGTATTACCAGCAGAAATGCAAGCATCAGCTTCACCATTTTTTACCGCTTCAATGGCGTACCACATTGATGATTTACCACGTCCATTACGAAGTGCTTGGCTTGGCTTTTCATCCATGCGTGTATAACTTTCTGTAGGGCAAAAGCGCGATACAGAATCCAAACAGGGATATTTTTTTAAAACCGGACGAACAGCCTCCTCTACTCCATAAAACAGAAAATAAATATTTGATAAATATTTTTGTACAATTGCTGCTCCTGCAATAGCTGCTTCTGGACCGTAATCACCGCCCATGACATCCACAGAAATTCTAATCACGCTTGCATATCCCACATCTTTTCATTTTTAAATACATATTATGATTTTTGGCTCCTGAACACTCACACAGCACATCTTGCGAAAATATCGCTCCGCAGAAATGCCGTTTAGCATACAAATAGATATTTTTTGTATGTTTTTACAATCACTTCCAATTTTTCAAAACAGAAAATGGAGAGAATTTTTGCTCTGCTTCTTCTAAATTTTCAACCATATTCATCTGTATCCCCTCTTTACGTGGATAATGATTAATAGACAACTCAAAAAACTCTTCCATGATTGCACCAATATCAATTTTATCATCATAAAACACTTCAGGAGTATCAAGCCCCTCCACATCTAAAAACAATTCTCCTGTATCCTCTGATATTTTAGGCTTCATCAAATTTGAATCTTCAGGAACAAAAACAACCTCAATATTTTCACAAAGGATATTTTCTAATGGTTCTAATGTAACAACACATAACTGCAGTATACGCGCTTGCAATAGACCTTTTATACGCACTCCGCGTTTTTTCCACGGGAAAATATGGAATTTTCCCTCACAAGATTTTACTTCAATTAAATTATGGTTCTGGGCTAAATGTGTACATTCTTTTTTATTTGCACAAAGATGAACCCTTATACCTTTAGCAGGTAGAGAACGTACGGATATTGGATAAGCCAAAGCAAATGTCATTTGAGGAACATTTTGAACATTCATTGACAACTCCCAAACATAAAAACGCATAAAGCACTGTGTTTTTATTTATCTCAAGTATTTATGCATTTTTTTCTTTTCTAAAGAAATTCTATATGGCATAATTTTCTTTATAACAGGGAAACTCAGTGTAAGCTACGGTAGATTAAGTTAAAATTAGAAAAAACTTGAGGTTGCCTTCTTGTCCTACATCTCAGTATAAAAAGGAGATATCATTGTTTCAAATGCCTCACATAATAGCCTTAATCAAACGTAAATTATTAATTGGTCTATCAATAGCAAGCATAGGAATGCTTGCTGGGTGTAGTCTTCTTGATTCTTCAGGTTCGAGCCAAATTTATAGAGAGGGCTATGTTCTTGATAAAAATGCTTTAAGTTCTATCTCTATTGGCTCAAGTCAAGAGCAAGTTCTTTTAACTTTAGGGACCCCTTCATTAAAAACAAAATATGATAATGAAGTTTTTTATTACATCTCACAGACACGTTATCGTGGGATGCAGTTTATGAAAACAAAGATTATTGATCGCAAAGTTTTAGCCATTTACTTCAATAAAAATAATCAGGTTGCAAAAGTTGCAAATTACGGATTACAAGACGGTCAAGTGTTTGATTTTATTACACAAACAACGCCAACTGTAACAAAAGAACATCCTTTCTTAATTCAAATTATAAAAGGCCCTGCGAATTTGCCACGCCATAACTAAATCATATAGTCTACATACCGTTTCAATATTATAGGTCTGATACTATCAGACCTATAATAGGGGAATTTGTAGCTCTTAGAGGCGAACTTTTTTTGCCATACTGTCGAGAACTGCATTAACAAGTTTCGGTTCATCACCTTCAAAAAACGCCTTTGCTATGTCAACATATTCATTCATGACAACCGCAACGGGGACATCTTTACGGTTGATCAACTCCCATAAACCTGCTCGTAAAATTGCTCGCAATATAGAATCAAGACGTGAAAGAGACCACTCTGCTGAAAGCTGTTGATGAAGCAGAGGATCAAGCTGCTTTTGATCTTTTACAACACCCGTTATAATCGCCAAAAACCATTGAAAATCAGCTTCAAGATACTGCTCTCCATCAATATCTTTTCCCAAGCGATAAGCCTCATACTCAGCTGCCGTTTCCAACACCCCCGAACCCACGATATCCATTTGATAGAGTGCTTGAACTGCAGCGAGTCTTGCTGCTCCACGTTTATTGGCTGAACGCGGAAAATGTCTGCTTTTTATATCAGCCATATTTAACGATTATCTCCAAATCTCTTTTTTAGAGCGATCATACATAAAGCAGCTTCAGCCGCAAAACCACCTTTATTTTTATCATCTAGTTTTGCACGCACCCATGCTTGTTCTTCATTTTCAACAGTCAAAATACCATTTCCAATAGCCAAGTGCTGATGAACAGTTAAATCCATCAATGCACGACAAGAATCATTAGCAACAATTTCAAAATGATATGTTTCACCCCGAATAACACAACCAAGAGCAACATAACCATCATACGATATCTTATTTTTTTCAGCAAAAGCTATTGCACTTGGTATTTCTAATGCTCCAGGAACCGTTACAACATCATAACTTGCTTCAGCTTTTTGCAAAGTATTCACTGCACCTCTCAAAAGCGCATCAGAAATCCCCTCATAAAAACGTGCTTCAACAATCAATACGTGAGGCTTTTTACGTATCTCTTTCATCATAATGGAATTCCACAAAAAACGAATCAAAAAAATCAGGGTTATAAAGCATAAAATTCTGAAAACGATCAAGAAAGTTTTGGCTTATTCATCTTCTCTTTTTAAAGCTAAAATTTTTGCAGCATAACGAGCAAGTTGATCAATTTCCAAATTGACCCGATCTCCAATTTTAGCTTGTCCCCACGTTGTCATTTCGAGTGTATGGCGAATAATAAGAACATCAAAAACACAGTCCTCAACACCATTAACAGTTAAAGATGTCCCATTAAGAGCAATAGATCCCTTATTAACAATGAACGGCATAAATTGTCTTGAAACTTTTAAATAAAAACGAATTGCATCCCCTTCATTTTTTTGATCAATGATTTCAGCCAAACCATCAATATGACCAGAAACCAAATGTCCTCCCATTTCATCACCCAATCGAAGCGAACGTTCCAAATTAACAAAAGTTCCTTTTATCCATTGTGCAAGATTCGTTAAACGTAATGTTTCTTCCCACGCCTCGACAACAAACCAATTGGAATCTTCTTGTTTTAATCCTCGTTCTACAATTGTCAGACAAATTCCTGAACAAGCAATTGACGCGCCAATTGCTAAGCTTTCTATAGCATAGCGGGTAGAAATCTTTAAACGCATCCCCTGCTTTAAAGGTTGAACATCTTCAACACAACCAATATCCGTTATAATTCCTGTGAACATAATGTCTTACGTCTCCACTTATAAAAACGGTCATTTCCAAACATTCTTGTCTCAATCTCATGAAACTGCGAGAGATAATTTCCAAAATGAGGGGCTTCAATACGATTTTTGCCTAAAACAATGGGGGTATGAAAACATATCAAATGATCAACACAACCAGCATTCAAAAATTTTTCCCCTGTCTTGACGCCCCCTTCCAATAAAACACTATTAATCCCATGTTTATAAAGCATCTGTAAAAGAGCAAAGGGTTCTACACAACCATTGTTCATCTCGACCGAATAAACAGACACACCATATTGCTCCAATGCATTTTTTTTGCTTTTCTTTGAAAGATCCACATCACAAATAACCCATGTAGGAATTTTTATGGCTGTTTGGACAACTTTTGCATCAAGGGGGATAGATAAATCTGCATCCAAAATAATACGAATTGGTGAGCGCATCTCCATCCCTGGCAAGCGGCAATTGAGTTGTGGATCATCTGCTAATATAGTACCAATACCAACGAGGATAGCATTATTTTGAGCACGTAGAATATGCGTATGGGCATGAGAAAGTGTTCCACTAATTTTTACGCTGCCCTTCTCTCTTTTTCCAACACCATTATCGGCAGAAATTGCCATTTTAAAAGTAACCGCACAGCGTTGTATCTTCCTTATGCACCAATGCGTCCATAAGGATTCAAAAGCCTCTTCAGCTAAAATGCCCTCAACCACTTCAATACCCGCCGCTCGTAAAAGAGCAATACCATGACCATCAACACGCTTGTCACAATCAGTCAGCGCAACAACAACTCGAGAAACACCTGAATCAATAAGTGCATTCACACATGGCGAAGTTTTTCCATAATGCGCACAAGGTTCTAAAGTAACGTAAGCAGTCGCTCCTTGAGCCAAAGAACCTGCCATGTGTAAAGCTTGCACTTCCGCATGAGGACTCCCATGAATAGCTGTTACGCCATAGCCAACAATAAAAGCTCCCGCACCATTATCGTTTTGCACAATTAACGTACCAACAGAAGGATTCCCACCTGTAAGACCGACATGACGTTCTGCTAAACGAATAGCTGCAGCCATAAACCGTTCATCTTGCACTTTTTTATTCATCAAAACGAGATTCTGTATCCGCGATACCCTTTGACAATTCATCTATAACATCGTGAAAATCGCTTGCATTACGAAAATCTCGATACACAGAAGCAAAACGAATATAAGCAATATCATCAATTCTCTTCAATGCTTCCATCACAAGACGTCCAATTTTTTCTGAAGAAATCTCTGGTTCTCCCAAACTTTCAAGCTGACGTACAATGCCAGAAATTGCTCGTTCAATATGATCAGGATCAATATTGCGCTTACGTACAGCCACATCAACTGATCGCATTAACTTATCACGATCGAAGGGTTCACATCGTCCACTTTTTTTAGCAACCAAGAGCTCACGCAACTGAACACGTTCAAAAGTTGTAAAACGACCACCACAAACGGAACACACACGGCGGCGACGAATCACTGCGCCCTCTTCTGCTGGACGTGAGTCTTTAACCTGTGTATCCTCATATTGGCAGTAAGGACAGCGCATCCTTTGTATCCTTAACAAGTGCTAAGATAAGAGTAAAGAGGAAATTGATTCGTTATATCTTTTACCTTTTTCTCAACAGCCATTTCAACAGCATGATTATCTTCATCACTTTTTGCGCTCCGAAGACCATCAAGAACTTCTGAAATCAGATGACCAACTTGAATAAACTCTTTTTCTAAAAAACCACGCGTTGTGGTAGCAGGTGATCCCAAACGAATTCCCGATGTTATAGATGGCGTTTCAGAATCAAAAGGAATACCATTTTTATTGCAGGTAATATGAGCGCGTCCCAAAGCCAATTCAGCACGTTTACCTGTTAGATTTTTGGAACGTAAATCAACCAACAACAAATGATTATCTGTACCACCAGAAACAATATTAAAACCATTACTCTGTAATGTTTTTGCTAAAGTTTTCGCATTAGCGACAACATTGGCACTGTAACTCTTGAAAGAGGGACGCAAAGCCTCCTCAAACGCAACAGCCTTTGCAGCAATCACATGCATTAAAGGACCACCCTGAAGACCAGGAAAAATTGCAGAATTAATTTTTTTGGATAAAGCCTCATCATTTGTCAATATTAAACCACCACGAGGACCTCGAAGCGACTTATGTGTTGTTGTTGTTACAATATGCGCATGTGGAACAGGTGAAGGATGCACGCCACCAGCAACAAGACCAGCAATATGAGACATATCAACGAGTAGATGAGCACCAATCTCATCTGCAATTTCACGGAATCGCTTCCAGTCCCATAGCCGTGGATAAGATGAACCACCCGCTATAATAAGTTTGGGCTTACGCTCTTTTGCCAGCTGCTCAACTTCATCCATATCAATAATCTGATCTTCTCTACGTACACCATAGGAAACAACATCAAACCATTTTCCTGACATATTAACAGATGAACCATGCGTAAGGTGACCACCAGCATTTAAATCTAATCCCATAAATGTGTCATTAGGCTTCAGTAAAGCTAAAAAGACAGCTTGATTCATTTGGCTACCAGAATTAGGCTGTACATTCGCAAAAGCAGCACCGAAAAGCTGTTTTGCCCTTTCAATGGCTAAATCTTCAACGACATCAACAAATTGACATCCACCATAGTAGCGGTTTCTTGGATAACCTTCTGCATACTTATTAGTTAAAACAGACCCCTGCGCTTCAAGAACCGCTCTTGAAACAATGTTCTCTGAAGCAATCAGTTCAATTTCATGTTGTTGACGCTCAAACTCCCCTCTAATTGCATCAAAAATTGCACCATCAACAGTTTGTAAACTATCATTAAAAAAGCGCTTTTGTGCGTCATTTTCTTGCTGAGTCATAAAACACATTCCTAACATAAAAAAATAAAGTCAAGAAACGATAACACAGCAAACCATGCAAACCAAACATTTTAAACCACTTACACTCAAAAATAATGAAGCAAATATTTATCTTATTCTTTGTTATAAAAACAGCGAAAAACTTCCCTCTCAAGAATGGTAAAAAATGAGATTACATTTCTTTTTTTTACACTCTTAATTTGTTTACACCTTTTACAAAAAATATCTATAATCTAAAGAAATTCAATAATTTAATGATTAGAAATAATTTATAATGTGAAAAGCTGAATATAATAGGCAAAGTTAATACGAAGGCAAATAAAAATGCTAACCAAAGTTTTTATTGATGGTGAACATGGCACAACCGGACTACAAATACAAAAACGCTTAGAAAGGCGTACAGATTTAAAACTACTCTCTCTTGCTCATAAAGATCGCCATAATGTTCATCTGCGACAAGACTATCTTAATCAAGCCGATATTGCTATTTTGTGTCTTCCAGATGATGCTGCACGCGAAACAGTTCATTGGCTTAAAAAAAATAAAAACATTAGGATTATTGATAGCTCGACAGCCCACCGTGTTGCACCAGACTGGGTTTACGGTTTTCCTGAAATGACAGCAGGACAAAGAAAGCGCATCCAAGCTGCACATTATGTAACCAATCCCGGATGCTACCCTACCGGGGCCATTAGTTTGATTCGCCCCCTCCGTGAAGCAGGACTACTAGACGCCTATTATCCCATCTCGATTAATGCAATCTCCGGCTATACTGGTGGTGGGAAACAGTTGATTTTACAAATGGAAAATCAATCTCAACAAAATATTCAGGACAATTATTTTATCTATGGTCTTAATCTTGAACACAAACATGTGCCAGAAATCAAAATCTATGGACAAATCAATCAAACCCCACTTTTTATACCAAGTGTGGGTCGTTTTTCTCAGGGAATGATTGTGAATCTTCCTCTGCACCGCCATTTATTCACAAAATCAGCAAACTGTTCTGATTTGCGCGAAATTCTCGCAAACCATTACGATGGACAAAATACCATTTTAGTTGCATCACAAGAAGAAACTGCTTCACTTCAAAGACTTAATCCAGAGTGTTTAGCCAATAAAGATGATATGAAACTGTTCGTATTTGGAAATGATCGTGAAGGTATTTTTAATCTCAGCGCCATATTCGATAATTTAGGAAAAGGCGCATCAGCTGCGGCTATACAAAACCTCGATTTAATGCTTTCAAGCGACTAAACCTCCTTAAACACAAACTTTTATTCAACAACGCGATATGCCCCTTTTGTTGCTCGCCAGTGCGCAACCGCAAAACATAACACTGCTAGTGCCATACTTTGATGAATGAGCCCTAAACTTATCGGAACCTCATGTAACAGTGTTAAGATACCCAAGAGTGCTTGGATAATAATCATAACACAGATAAGAAATGCACGACGAGAATGGGTTGAATGTGGAACATTTTTTTGTACATAGAAAGCATGAACAACTGAGACAATAAATAAAAAATAAGAAAAAAACCGATGAATAAATTGAACCATTAAGGAATTTTCGAATAAATTGAGCCAAACAGGATGATGCTGCAACAATCCATCAGGAATAATCTGCCCATCCATAAGCGGCCATGTATTATAGACTTTTCCAGCATGAAGCCCTGCAACCAAAGCTCCGAAATAAATCTCTATCAAGACGAGAATAACAAGCCAAGCCGCAAAATATTGCACCTTTTGATTTGCTGGCTTTTCTGAGTATTCTGCAAGTCCTCGAGATAAATAAGTAACAAAAACAATAACAAAACATGCCGTTATAAGATGAAATGCCAAACGATATTGGCTCACACTTGTTAAATTACTTTGCCCAATCCCTGAAGCAACCATCCACCAACCAATAAAGCCTTGAAAGGCGATAAGAATAGGCACGACAATAAGCGGAAGTAAGATATTTTTTTCAACACGCTTAGTCGCCCAAAACCAAATGAGCCCCAATAAAGCAACAAGACCAACAAGACGCCCAAGAACACGATGCGCCCATTCCCACCAAAAAATGACCTTAAAAGCACTTAAAGTCATATCAGGATTAAGCAGCTTATACTGTGCTATCTGTTGATATTTTAAAAATTCCTCTTGCCATTGATCCACACCAATCGGTGGAATAACGCCATGTATTGGCTTCCATTCCGTTATAGATAATCCTGATCCCGTCAAACGAGTAGCGCCACCCACTAAGACAATTGCCAAACAAAGCAATAAAATAGAGTAAAGCCACACCTGTATTTGTTTTCTATTTTTCTTTTGCACAGGTGTTAAAATGCTATTGTTTAATCTCTTTACTGCCATCTCTGATTGCCCCACGCTTCTCTCCAACTAAAATGCATTTTAAAATTTAAACATTAACTCTTTGTCTATTTTAGTATGTACTACAACTTTAGCAAAAAACAAGCGTACCACTATAACATGCGGTACATATTTCTTTTTTTACGAAGCTTATGATGCAACAATGCGATAAACAGTCTTTGGAAAGCTGTCTACCATCCGCATCATCCATTCTTGTTCATTAAGAACAGTATTACAAATATAATAGTCTGTTAGCTCTGCAAATTGCTCAAATCCATATTTTGGTTCACTTGCCATCTCTAGGATGATAAAATCATATTCTTTTTTAAATTCTTGTAATATATGAGAAATATCATTTGAAAAATCTTGTGCAGAAATAGCACTTGTTAACCCCTGAGGAAGAATATCAACCCCCGTATCATAATCACGGTAAATAACATCATGCAACTTGGCATTGCCCGTTAAAATATCACTCAGTCCGCGATGTGGGCCAATGACTTTTTCTATTTGTTGACCAGAAATATCGACCAACAAAATTGTTTTATTCTCTTTTGTGAGATGAAGTGAAAGCTTTGCCGCTGTCCGTGCAGCCTCTGGTCCAATGATTGAAACAATGGTTGAAGCACGCCATTTCAAAACATCAGATAATCCCTCTATCGTAATAAAAGCTTCAAAATTTTTCATTTCTTGAGAGACTAAAATACTCTCATTCTTCTTAAGAGCATTTTCTTTTGATCTCAAATCCTCTTCTGAGAGTTGGTCTTTTTTGCTTTTAAAGCACGGATAAAATAACAATATTCCTAGCAAAAGAGTAAGGAAGCTGGCCAATGCACTCACAAGAATATTTTTTCCATAAAGAGCCATAAAAGAAATTGGTGCTAACGTTGTTGGCATAACCACGTGGATATTTGTATTTTGTAAGAGAAGAGGATCATCACTCAATCTCCGATATGAATCAATAATTTTTTCTCTTCGTTGAGCAGACTTGCTCATCGCTTCATTCTGTGCATCGACTGCTGCTTTTATTTTATTTTCAAACTCGTTAAATATTTCATTCAAAGATTGGGATTGATCTTTTACAAAAAAGTTCATTCTTTTTTTGAGCTGTTTTTCTAATTCCGTTGCAATAACCTCATCTGAATGAACTTGATAAACGATTTGTAAAATTTTATTTTTTAATTGATGAGAAACTGTCTCTAATTCTGCAGTCATCGCTTTAATTTGAGGATGTGTCCACCCCAATTGCGCAGCCATATGTGCTCTTTGTGTTTCCAAGAGGTCACGTTTAGATTCCAGAGAAACAATTGCTGAATTGCCTGCAATAAACGATAAAGACAGTAAAGACTGCCCATTTTCACGCATCATATTAATTGTTGAATTCAAACTTGTTAAATGAATACGCTTTAAAGTTGCTTGCGTTAATTGCATCGAAAGATCATGAAGCTCTGTTTGTTTTACACCATGCTGAATAAAAGAATCAACAGATTTACGAAATTCCTGCACGATATTAACGATTGCAGTATTATCATATTGTTTGTCTTCTAATTTATCATTTAACAAAAATTGTTTCTGTTTTATGATTGCTTGTGAAAATGCGGAAAACCAAGTTTCCAACCCACGTTGAGCTGCTTCAAGTGTCTCGGCTTCAAAAGTAAGATCGATAAAATCACCATGACGCGATAAATGGATATTTTCATGATTTTTTTTCTTATAAGAAGCACTTAAAGAAAAATTCGAATCATTGAAGAACATAGGCTGTGAAAACAAAAAAGCGATAACATCGTCTTGCTTTTTAATTGGTAATGGTTTTCCTACAGAATCAGATAATGAAAATACTAAAGTTGCTTGGTAACCACGGGGCTGGACAAAATAATACAACCAAATCAAAGATACACATAGCATTTGTAATAGCAAAACAATCAAAATGCTTCGCCATACGGTACGTACGAATAGTCTTTTATTACACTTAAGACTCATCTTTATTTTAACCAGCAAAATACTTCTTCATATTGTTTTATTAAGAGAAAGTAGTAACTATCCTCTTAATTTGCTGTCATATTATTTTGAGATAAGAAAAACATAAAATTTAAGCATAAATGTTCAACAATAGCTTTAAAGAACTTAATTCATATTTTTTTTGATATTCTCTAATTGCTTTTTTGCTTCAGAAGTAATAACGGCTCTAATGGTAATAGACCCATCATCATGTCCTTCTTGCACTATTTCCGCAGAGTTTTCATAAAACCAATCGATAAGCGACATTTCATGAGGCTGTAAAAGATATTCAATGCTTTGCACCTCTCCAAAAATTCGCATTTCAATGGCTCTTAATAATTGATCAAGTCCATCCCCTTTAAGTGCTGATACCATGAGAGCAGGATTTAATCGTGTTTTTGCGCTTGTTTGTAAAACACTCAATGCTTGCCCATCCAACATATCAATCTTGTTCCAAACTTCTATGATATGCTCCATATCATCAATATCGATATCAAGACTTGAAAGCACTTCTAAAACATCTTGGGCATGTGCTCGATGATCAAGATCTGACATATCTCTTACATGAAGAATGAGATCCGCTTCAACCACTTCTTCAAGGGTTGCTCTAAAAGCTGCAATCAAATTTGTTGGCAAATTAGAAATAAACCCTACAGTATCAGACAAAAGAATAGTTTTTCCATGGGGAAGGACAACTTTGCGCAAAGTCGGATCAAGCGTTGCAAATAACATATTTTTTGCTAAAACATCTGCACCGCTTAAACGGTTAAAGAGAGTTGACTTTCCTGTATTCGTATATCCTACCAGTGCCACAACAGGATAAGATGTTTTTTTCCTTTTTGCTCTATGAAGTGCACGTGTTTTAATAACCGTTTCTAATTCGCGGCGAATACGAATAATTTTCTCTTGTAAAAGACGCCTATCTGCTTCAATTTGCGTCTCACCAGGTCCACCTAGGAAGCCACGCCCTCCCCGTTGCCTTTCCAAGTGTGTCCAACTACGCACAAGCCTCCCTTTTTGATAGGACAAACGCGCTAACTCTACTTGCAAAACTCCTTCTTTTGTTCGTGCACGATCCCCAAAAATTTCAAGAATCAAAGCCGTTCTATCGATAACTTTACAATTCCATAATTTTTCTAAATTACGCTGCTGTACTGGCGTTAAAAAGTGATCTACAATCGCAAGCTCAATAGAATATTCATCTATATAACAGGTTAACGCATCTACTTTACCTTTTCCAAAGAGAGTCGCAGAGCGAGGCGTTGCAATATTAATCGTTTCATAATTAACAACTTCTAACCCTATAGCACGCGCTAACCCTAATGACTCTTTAACACGAGAAGATACAGAACACTCTCTCAAAGAGCTTTCACTTCTATTTTCTTGAAAAAACGGTATCAAAACAAGTGCGCGCACCTGTCCTGTGTTCTGCGCAAATACCCCTCCTAATCTCTCATTTTCATTTATCATAGCAATCTAAGTACTTTTAAAATGGGATAAGAGGTCTATCTTAAAATGATATGTTTACTCAGGACTTTCACCCTCAAACATCTGTACAGGCTGCCCAGGCATAATCGTAGAAATAGCATGCTTATAAACCAATTGCGCGTGTCCATCTCGGCGTAAAAGAACACAAAAATTATCAAATGAAGTTACAATACCCGTGAGTTTAACGCCATTGACAAGAAAAATTGTAAGGGAAATTTTTTGCTTACGCACCGTATTTAAAAACACATCTTGTAGGTGTTGTGATCGCTCTGCCATTATTCTTACACCTTTATCTAGATTGCATAAAATATTCGTGCATGCATATCGACTGAAAAATATCCAATTGTCAACGTAGAAGCTTCAAAATTCAGCAACAAACAACTGAAATTAGAGAAAAAACGGCTCTTTAAGGCAATAATAAAGTACAGCTTACGAAAAGCTATATTAAATTAAAAATTTTTCCACGTTTACTTTTTTATGAGCTTACAATTCAAAGGCATACTTTTATACGTCCTAAGCTATTACAGACTATATGTGATGATGAAACTGCTTCGTTTAGAATCAATAAAAGTAAGCGGACAACAACATTTATTAACGATTATCGGTATTAAAGAGAGGCGTTCGCACCTTACTGTATATATAACTGCTATTAAATTGTCCTTATTTCAAAGACTGCCGGCTTATAAAGCTTTTTATAAACACAAGTTGTAAACAGTGTTTTTGTTTTTGTTAGATTTAAATAATAAATTGTTTTTACTATATTTTATAACATTTTTAAACAGGGTATAAGAAACTGCGTTAACTTTATCTTGATAAGTTTTTAAAATTTTTCCCTAAGCATATTCCTTTCTAAATAATTAACAGCTAGTATATAGAAATTATGTGGAAGAGGACGTATCCCTTTTCCGACTGTAAGAGTACGAGGCGAGTATGGCACGCAGAACCAAATTGCAAACATTTGAAGTTGAAGTTGAAGAAGCCCTCACAAAAGCTATGAACTTTGATTTCGATGACACAGGATTTGAAACGATATCATCCAATAATTCTGAAAATGTTGTTAATGTCGATGATCTGATTCAAAAAATTGCAATGGCAGAAGAAGAATTTTTTGCTGAAAACGGTACGTCAACTTTTGTTTCTAATATTCATGATGAAGCTGTTATTGATAAATCCGTTGTTGAACAGCTTTTTGCTCCAAAACCTTCACCTGATATTTCAGGTGGAACTGTTCATAATACATTATTGCCTACAAAACTTCTTCCTGCAAATGATGATATAACAACCCCTGTAAATTTTGGACCATTCAAGCAGCGTTCTTCCTCTCGAGTCTACTGGTATACAACAGCGCTTAGTGCTTTATGGGCAACGGGAGGAGCTTTTATTGCGCATAAGCTCGCACCTACCGGACTCAGCTCCTTATCCAATATCAGCACTTTTGTTACATCCCCAACAGGACTTGCTGTAGCAGCCGGAACAGCAATTCCTATCCTTATATCTTGGGGCGTTGCTCAATTAACAAAACGTTCAAACGACTTGCATAATATTGCGCTTCTTATGACCAATGCTGCACAGCGCCTTAGTGAACCACAACATCTATCTGAAAAACAAGCTATTGCTATAGGGCAAACCATTCGTGAAGAAGTAGCGGCAATGAACGAAGGTATTGAACGTACCCTCGGACGTGCTGTTGAACTTGAAGCAATCATACAAGGTGAAGTTCACAATCTAGAACAAGCCTATGCTGAGAATGAATCACGCATTCACACATTAATCAAAGAATTGAGTAATGAACGCATAGCCATTTTGAATCACGCAGATCGCGTACAATCAACAATTAAAGGAACCCAAGAACAACTGAGTGATGAATTTGGTTTGGTTACCTCTAACATTGTAACCAATGTTGAAAAGCTTGCACAAACCCTTTCTCAAACTTTACAAAAACAAGGTGAAGACCTTGTTGAAAAACTTTCCTATGCCGGTGATGGCGTAACAAATCAACTTGTTGAAAAATTTAACAAAACAACAACACAAATTCAGCAGAAAAACACGGAATTTTTTCATGAATTAGGAAAAAACTTTGATGGTTTTGCAAAACGATTTGATCATAATGAAAAACAAATAGAAAAAACCTTTAATGAAACAGCTGAAAAAGCGGAAGTACATGTTGCTAAAATTGCAACACATATACAAGCAGTAACAGATCAAACTTTGCACGCTGTCGATGAAAAGTTTAAAGCCTTGGATAAAGCTCTTATTGATCGTAATAATCAATCTCTACAGAATTTTGATGAGAAGATCTTAAAGCTCGACGACCAAGCACATAAACTCTCTTCTAAATTTGATAACGTAACCTCGCAAGCAATTGGAGCCTTTGAACAACGTTTAGCAACTGTTGATCTTTCTCTTAAAGAACATAGTGATTCCATCATTGATTCCTTTATAGAACGCAGTCAGGCTTTAGAGGATAATGCTGAAAAGCTTGGTAACTTCTTGGAAGCTCATGTCTTGAAAATAAATGAGAACCTCCAAGAAAAAACAGCAGACATTACCCATGCATTTACAAATGGACGTGAAGCCATTCTTTCTGCAATTGATAAAAGTAAAGAAAGTCTGAGAGAAGAAATTCAATATGTCGACAATGCCATTGTTGATATCATACAAGAACGTTCACAAGATTTTAAAGTACAACTTTCTGATCAACGAGCTCTTATGGCAGACATGCTCGATAACGAGAAAAATAAAATTGCGGATACTTTAAGAAATCAAATTGATGTTTTGTCCCAAAATACTTCTCATATTGAAAAAGTTTTGGCTGATAATGTTCAAGTCGTTGATAAACAAGCTGAAAATCATATTACAAACATCATTCAATGCACTGAAAAGCTACAAGATGTCATTGTACAAAGCTGCAATACAACCCAAGATGCTTTAGAAGCACAGGCGAGAAATATTGATATCCGTGCCGATGCTCTGCGCGACTCTTTAGCAATTAATAGTTTTTCTCTCAATGAAGTTCTTGCCGATCAAGCACGCACACTTGAGCAACGCATGGAAACAATCCATAACCTCATTGCAAAAAGTGATATACGTGTCGATGTTGCATTGAAACAACAAATAGATTTAGTTGAGAGTGCAATTGTCGCCAATAATAAAAACATTACTGAAACGGTTCAAGATCATATCAGAAACCTTGAAAACCATGCCGAAATTTTAAAGAATACTCTTTCTCAATCGAGTGGTGTTTTCTTTGAAACCCTTGAAACACGTATGGAATCATTTGATACAGATCTAGAAGATCGTGCACACAAAATTTTTGAAAGAACAACAACGCTAGAGGAAACATTATCTGAAAAATTCAGCCAAATCTGTGAAGCCATTGATATGCAAACATCTGTTATTGAGGAACGTTCTGACACGTTAAAAACGTCTCTCATTCTTAATAATGAGCAAAGTCAGATAATTCAACAAGCGCTGGAAAGCAGTGTTGACAATATGCGTGTAACCTTAGAAGACTCTGTTAATACAGTTACAGATAACCTGCATAATAAGATTATAAAAGCTTCTGATATTCTTTCTTCTACGAGTGAACAAATTCTTTCATCTGTTACAAATGTTACTGCACAAGCAGAAAATATTCTCTCAGAATCAGGCAATCGCATTGTATCAAATGTCAAAAAAACTGTTTATGATACCAGTGAAAAAGTTCTGTCCGTTCTGTCTGAACAAACAGCGCATACTGTTGAAGCTTTCGCAACAGCCAGTCATAATGCACAAGCATTATTGAATGAAACTATTCACACATCAACAACAGCAATAGAGCAAGTCCTTAATGAACGCTGTGATGTTCTTCATCACTCTATGCAAAATCTTAAAAATAATTTAGGATATCAGCTCTCTGATGTCACGAGCCGTCTGGAAGATGCTGGAAATCAAACAACAACACAAATTTCACAACATGTTGGAAAAATAACAGAGCTTACAAATCACTTAAATCAAGCAGCGCAAAATACGACAGAATCAATTGATTCTTTAACACAGCATATCGGTGAACAACTCTCTCTTTCCACACAAGATGCTGAACAAAGAATTTATGCACATAATGAATCTTTAGTGAATAGCTTAACCAAAGCCAACTCTGAAACACTTCAAACAATAACGATTATGAAGGAAGAACTTGTTAATAATGTCTCATCCATCTTAACACAGTTGAATCAATCAATTCACAATTTTCACGAAAATAGTAATGTTTTATTATCGGCTGTTCAAAATATTGATGGGCAGTTTAATGAGAGTACGAATAATTTTTTCCGCAACACGGACCAAGTAGCAGAGCGTTTGTCAGCCTCAAATCAAGCGCTCAATACTAATGTTGAAATTCTGCAAGGACTTTCAAAGAGTACCTTTGAACAAATTAATCATATAACGAGCAGTTTTGGTGAACATGCAAAGACACTTTCCCAAACTATTCATGTTCTTGAACAGTCTGAAAATTCACTTAGTGCAACACTTGAAGAAAAACATAATACGCTTTCTGTATTAAGCGATGCTCTTGTTTCAAAGTCTCATGAAATTAATCAAATGATTGGGCATTATGAAAAAATCTTCAACTTAGCACTTGAACGCTCTGATAAGAATGCGCGTAACTCCACAAATTCATTCCAACAATCACTTAATAAGCTTGTTAGTGAAGCATCAACGCGTTTTTCAGAAGCAGCAGAAGATATACGTCGCTCCGCTGATGAAGTTCGTTTAGAGCTTTCAAAGATTAATAATGATATCAATGAAAATGTAAAAAAACTTCCAGAAAAAACAAAAGAAACAACGCAAACAATTCGCACAGCTTTGAATGAACAGATTACAGCGTTACAAGATTTAGTCAGTGTTATACAAAATGATCAAAAGAGCGTACAAAAACAGCTAATATCAGCATTTCCTACATCATCAATATTTAATCAAAAAAGTGACAGTTCCACTGAGTCTGTTAAAAAGATTGTGCCACCTAAGCCTATCTTGCAACAAGATCAAAGCAAAAAAAGACCAAATAAATGGGTATCAAATCTCTTAGAAAGAGCTTCACGTGAAGAAACATTTTATGATGCTCCCCCTAGTGATGATGTTTTAACATCAGTGCAAACAAAACCATCTCCTGCAAACTGCTCTCTTAATTCATTAGCTTCTGGTATAGTGCAAGCTATTAATCACAATGCCATTGTTGAGCTATGGGATCATTATCAACGTGGACAAAAAAACATCGTAACAGAACGCCTTTACACCTTAAATGGACAAAAAATATTTGAAATGATTAAGAAAAAATATATGAGCGATTTTGGGTTTAAACGTTCAGTGAATCAATATGTTACAGATTTCGAAAAGCTCTTACGTGATATATCGCGCAGTTCTGGCTCTTCCAACTCAGTTCGCAAGTACTTGATATCAGATACCGGAAAAGTTTACACTATGCTTGCTCATGCAAGTGGTCGAATCCAATAACAAATAAGAAAAGTGGAAAAAATATTTTTTCCACTTTCTCTCTCCAGTTGTTTTAATGGCTTATCATAGAGTACTTTTCTTTCAACTGTAGCTTTGTACTTCAAAGGTTGGGATAATTGGCATGCGAGTTTTCTTTGATATCCTAAGCAATAACCCTAAAGAAGCGTAATGGCTTATCAAACAACATATCATTCTAAGAATGATAAAGCATGTTTTCTATTTCCTTATCTTTTTCTTAACTTCTTTATTTTTCATAGTTTCATAAAGGTACAAAATCGGTAATAATTATTTTTATTAATTGTGAAAAAAATTCATGCTTTTGTATTAAAATAGCTTATAGAAACACTTCTATTTATTTTTTTAATGTTTTTATCCACATATTACTCTCGTTTGAATTATGTAAGTAAATGTTTTTTTATTATATTAGGTGAATTTGAAATAAAAGAAGCTTATTGTATTCAAATTTTCTATTCAATATACGAGATGATTCATTATAAATTATAAAGTAACGCATTATACGGAATATATGAACTTTAGGTATAAAACATGCAATTACAGCTGTTTCGGATATACTTTTCGTTTATTAAAACACAGATTTGTAAGTATATTAAAAATATACAGCTCGCATTATTAAGAGTTCAATTGAATAATAAACAAAATGACTTCCATTTTTAAAGTTCCAGTTTCCTTTTAAATAGCTGCAAAAACAATTTATAAATTGCAAATTGTTATTTAAAATTTCTTCTATCTCCCTATAGAAATTTAAATAAAGAAGATGACGTTAATAGAAAACACTCTTCTTTTTTTTCCTTAATTTGTAAGCATTGCAAAAAAAATAATGGCTTGGTAATGTAATCATTAGTAATATTTTATTTGTTTGTAGACTAATCAATTTTTACGCGTTTTATTAAGGAAAGAAAAAGCTAATCGTGCTGCTATCAATGAAATTATTCATTGTGCACAAACAAAAAGAATCATCAAACTGGTTTTACGATCCAGAAGAGTTTTCTCATACTCATGCATTTTGATATTCAGAGAAATGAGGATCTATTAGTGGACAAAACCTTATCGTAGATGGAACATCTCATATACACATACGCTAACTTGGATATCATAAAAATGTCTAGAGAACGAAATAGTGATTTCAGTTCACCAAAAGCTGAACTTGACAGTGCCGCACTTTTTTATCACCAACACCCAAAACCTGGAAAATTGGAAATACAAGCAACAAAACCTCTTGATAATCAACGTGATTTAGCTCTTGCTTATTCTCCAGGCGTTGCAGCACCATGTCTTGCGATTCATGAAGATCCCAATCTTGCTGCTCAATATACCTCCCGTGCTAATTTAGTCGCTGTTATATCCAATGGAACTGCTGTTCTTGGTTTAGGAAACATTGGTCCACTCGCTTCCAAGCCAGTTATGGAAGGCAAGGCCGTTTTATTTAAAAAATTTGCGAATATTGATGTTTTTGATATTGAAATTGATGCATCCGATATAGAACAAATGGTACAAACAATATCGACCTTAGAACCTACATTTGGTGGTATTAATCTTGAAGACATTAAGGCTCCTGAATGTTTTGAAATCGAAGAAAAGCTTCGTGCTAAAATGAAAATTCCAGTTTTTCATGATGACCAACATGGAACTGCCATTATTGTTTCTGCTGCTGTATTAAATGCCTTAAATCTTTCAGGAAAAAAAATTGAAAATGCAAAAATAGTTACCTCAGGTGCAGGTGCTGCTGCCCTCGCTTGCCTTAATCTTTTGGTTCGTCTTGGGGCAAAAGTTGAAAATATTTGGCTTAGTGACTTAGAGGGAGTTGTTTATGAAGGTCGCAAGACCCTTATGGATCGTTGGAAAATCAATTACGCACAAAAAACGGACGCACGAACTTTATCTGATATTATTGATGATGCGGATATTTTTCTAGGCCTATCTGCGGGTGGTGTTTTAAAGCCTGAATATCTTAAAAGAATGGCTCAAAATCCACTCATTTTAGCGCTAGCTAATCCAGTACCAGAAATTATGCCTGAAGAAGCACGCTCTATACGACCAGATGCAATGATCTGCACAGGACGCTCTGATTATCCCAATCAAGTTAATAATGTCCTTTGTTTTCCCTATATCTTCCGTGGTGCATTAGACGTAGGTGCTAGTGCAATTAATGAAGAAATGAAAATGGCCGCTGTTCATGCGATTGCTGCCCTTGCACGTGAAGAAACTTCAGATGTTGTAGCACGTGCATACTCAAAAGAACCACCCAATTTTGGACCAGACTATCTGATCCCCTCTCCTTTTGATCCGCGTTTAATACTGCGTATTGCCCCCGCTGTTGCTAAAGCAGCAATGACAACTGGTGTCGCCATTCGTCCCATTGAAGATATGGAGGCCTACTATGATATCCTCAATCGATTTGTCTTTCTTTCTGGTTTAACAATGAAACCTGTTTTTGCTGCAGCAAAAACAGCAAAACGTAAACGCGTCATCTATGCCAATGGTGAAGATGAACGCGTCCTTCGTGCAGCACAAGTTGTCATTGAAGAACAAACAGCAACGCCCCTCCTTATCGGCCGTCCACATGTCGTAGAAGCAAGATTAAAACGCTTTGGTTTAAGAATTCGTCCCGGTATAGATTTTGAATTAACAAACCCTGAAGATGATCCACGTTTTCGTGATTATGTTAATTTATTTTTTCATTATACAGGAAGGCGTGGTGTTACGCCTGAAATGGCAAAAACAGTAGTAAGAACATCAACAACGGCTATTGCTGCCCTTGCCGTTATGCGTGAAGAAGCAGATGCAATGATTTGCGGCTTAGAAGGACGCTTTGAACGCCAACTTGAATTGATTGAACAAATTATCGGTCTTGATCCTAATGTTCACCGTTTTTCTGCTATGAGTTTGCTTATCTCTCAACAACGTACTCTTTTCCTTACAGATACTTACGTCAATGAAAATCCTTCTGCAGAAGAAATCGCTGAAATGACTGTGTTGGCAGCTCAAGAAGTTGAAGCATTTGGAATAACACCAAAAGCAGCCTTATTATCACACTCAAACTTTGGTTCTAAAAACACAGAAAGTGCGCGTAAAATGCGACGTGCAACAGAAATTCTTGCCAAATTACACCCTGATTTAGAAGCAGATGGTGAAATGCATGCTGATGCTGCCCTTTCCAAAGTTTTTCGTGATCGTGTTTTTCCTAATTCTCGTCTTAAAAGTGAAGCTAATTTGCTTGTCTTTCCAACACTTGATTCAGCCAATATCACGCTCAACACTGTTAAAAGCCTCACAAATGCACTCCATGTTGGTCCTATTCTAATCGGGGCAGCACGTCCCGCCCATATCTTAACACCTTCAGTAACTTCCCGGGGAGTTGTTAATATAACAGCCCTTGCTGTCCTTGCTGCCAATAGAAAAAATAGTCTCGTAAAATAAATGCGTAATAAAATTTCAAAGTTTTTTAAATATTGAGATATAGTATTTCATGTACTGTAAACCTCTTTTCTCTATAGATAAAGACAGCTATATTTTGGATTAAGTCTTTTTTTAAAAGAGAAAAAAGGCTAGAAGAACAATATTAAATGTATTTTGAATTTACTAACTCTATAATAAGGAATCCGTACATTGCCTTCCACGTTTGATAAAGTTGCTGATATCATTGCAGAAATCAGTGAAATTGATCGCAATACAATTACACCTGAAAGTCATACAATTGACGATCTAGGAATCGACAGTCTTGATTTTCTTGATATTGTTTTCGCTATTGATAAAGCTTTCGGAATAAAAGTCCCTCTAGAACAATGGACACAAGAAGTCAACGAAGGTACCGTTGCAACAGAAGAATACTTTGTTCTTAAAAACCTTTGTGCAAAAATTGATGATCTCGTTGCCTTAAAACAGGCGGAGTAGTTTTTTCGCCATGCATGATCAATCTGTATTCATCACTGGTATAGGTCTCATAAGCTCTCTGGGTGAAGGAACTGATCAACATTGGAATCTCTTAAATGATCCAATCCGTACACCAAACCTAGATTATACAACTTTTCCACCCTACACGGTTCATAAATTGCCCGAAATTGATTGGAGTTTACAAATTCCTAAAAAAAGTGATCAACGACAAATGGGAACATGGCAGCGTCTTGGTACCTATGCGGCTGGTCTTGCTCTTGATGATGCCGGCATGAAAAATAATGAACAACTCACTTCAACAATGGATATGATCGTAGCTGCAAGTGGGGGAGAACGTGATATTACTGTTGATACACAAATTCTTTCTAAAGCGCGCACAGTTGCCGATCATACCTCTATGTTAAATGTTGCTCTTTCAACTGAACTTCGCCCAACATTATTTTTGGCACAACTTTCAAACCTTTTGGCAGGAAACATTTCAATTGTTCATAAAGTCACTGGATCATCTCGTACATTTATGGGAGAAGAAGGCAGTGGTCTTTCTGCACTTCAAATTGCTGTAGCTCGTATTAAATCAGGTCAAAGCACCCATGCTCTTGTAGGAAGTTCCTATAATGCACAAAGTTATGATATGTTGTTGGCGCATGAGCTTGGTGGTCTTTTAACCCATAATGGATGGAGCCCAGTGTGGGATCGTGAAATCCACCCCGGCGGCGGTATCATAGCCGGTTCTGGTGGTATCTTCCTAGTTATTGAAAGTGGAGAACATGCCAAAAAACGCAATGCACGTGCTTATGCTGAAATTAACCAAATTATTACAGACCAAACAGATAGAACCAAAATTCCACTTAGAGAGTCAATTGCAACAATGTTGAAAACTGCTGGCGCTAAATCTGCCTTAGCCATTTCAGCAGCCTCAGGAGCTCACGAAGCAACAAAAGCAGAACAAAATGCTCTTGATAATGCTGATCTATCTTATCGTGGCATTACAACATTATTTGGTTATATGAGGGAAGCACAATTTCCTCTAGCTCTAGCTCTTGCAGCACTTTCAATTGAAAAAAAACATTGTTTTCCAGCGTTAAGTCCTCATGAAAAACCTTTTTCTAAAGAAGTACGTGAAATATTTGTTACAACTATTGGTATAAAAAGAGCTGAAGGTATTGTGCGTCTTACAGCTGTTTGAAGGGGAATTTCTATAGTGAAATATCATGATCATTTTGGGCGTCCACTTGTAGCAATAACTGGTGCAGGCATTGTCACATCACTGGGACAAGGGAAACATGAAAATTGGCAAAAATTAACAAGTGGTGTAAGTGGTATCCACAAAATAACACGTTTTCCCGTTGAGGGATTAAATACATATATTGCTGGAACAATTGATTTTCTTAAAGAAAGTACACTTGGTGCTTCAGCTCTCTCTGAGAAGCTTGCACATCTTTCTGCTGAAGAAGCTTTAGAAGAAGCTGCTATTGATAAAAAAAATTTTAATGGACCACTCTTTCTAGCTGCTCCTCCTGTTGAACTTGAATGGAAAGCACGTTTTAGTCTTGATCAAGAGGAAGAATTCAATAATGAGCCTTCTTATGCACATCTTCTTAAAGTCTGTAAGGATAAACTCCATGAGACGCTTTTTGAAGCCACACAATTTGGTGCAATTGCAGAAAAACTTCAAAAAACATTTGGCACAAAAGGACTTCCTGTTACACTTTCCACTGCCTGTGCATCTGGTGCAACAGCAATTCAATTAGGTGTTGAGTCTATTAGACGGGGAGAAACAAATCGAGCTCTTATAATTGCGACAGATGGATCAGTTTCAGCAGAATCTCTCATCCGTTTTTCGTTACTATCTGCTCTTTCAACTCAGAATGAGCCTCCAGAAAAAGCAGCAAAACCCTTTAGCCGTGATCGAGATGGTTTTGTTATGGCAGAAGGCTCAGGCGCTCTTGTTCTTGAATCTCTTCAAAGCGCATTAAACCGTAATGCTACAGTTTTAGGAATTTTAGCTGGCTGTGGAGAAACCGCCGATGACTTTCACCGTACACGTTCAAAACCCGATGCATCACCAGCAATTGAATCCGTTCGCAAAGCTTTAGACGATGCAAAAATAACCATCAATGAAATTGACTATATTAATGCCCACGGAACTTCAACACCTGAAAATGAGAAAATGGAATATCTTGCATTATCAACAGTATTCGGTGATCTTTTAAAGCATATTCCAGTCTCTTCTAATAAATCAATGATTGGGCATACATTAACTGCTGCTGGTGCAATAGAAGCGGTTTTTTCGCTTTTAACCATTCAATCGGGGATACTTCCACCGACAATAAATTATGATAATCCTGACCCTGCGATCCCTTTAGATGTTGTTCCTCATCATAGCCGTAAGGCCTGTGTCAATGCGGTTTTGTCAAACTCATTTGGATTTGGTGGTCAAAATATGAGTCTTGTTATCACTGCATATAAAGGATAATCCTTTAATAATAAAATTTTATAACGCTAACCTAATAATATATTTAAGGGGGATGATAATGCGTGCACTGCAACTCTTCGATGATCGTCGGCTTGAAATCACCAATATTTCCCCGCCATCTTTACCTAGTATAGGTGAAGTAACTGTGCGGATAAAAGCCGTTGCTCTTAATCATATTGATGTATGGGGATGGCGTGGCATGGCTTTTGCGAAAAGAAAAATGCCACTCATCATTGGTGCAGAAGCCTCTGGTGAGGTTATACAAATAGGAGATGGCGTTGAACATCTCCAACTTGGACAGATTGTCTCAATTTATGGTGCACAAACCTGCGGAGTATGCCAAGCTTGTCATGAAGGACGGGATAATCTTTGCAGTCAGGTAAAGGGAGTCTACGGTTTTCACCTTGATGGATTTGCGTGTGAGCTTGTCAATTTGCCAGCACGTTTATTAGTTCCAGCCCCTCTCCAATGTGATGAATTGCAAGCAGCAGTTGCTCCAATTACTTTTGGTACCGTAGAACATATGCTTTTCGATAACGCAAAACTACAAGCAGGAGAAACAATCCTGATACAGGCTGGTGGCTCAGGTATTGGTTCTGCAGCCATTCAACTTGCAAAACACATGGGCTGTACAGTTATCACAACTGTAGGTTCAGATGAAAAAATTGCAAAAGCACACTCTCTTGGGGCAGATCATGTGATTAATTATCGTAAAGATCGTTTTGAAGGTGTAGTGCGTAAATTAACCCAAAAAAAAGGTGTTGACGTTGTTTTTGAGCATGTTGGTGTAGATACATGGAACGGTTCTCTGTTATGTATGAAAAAAGGAGCACGTTTAGTGACTTGCGGTTCTACCTCTGGTGTTTCAGCACCAATAAATCTCATGCAATTATTCCAGCAACAGCTTAAGATATTTGGTTCATTTGGCTGCCGTATGGAAAATATGAAAAATGCCATGCAAAAAATGGCACAAAAAGCCGTACACCCTGTCATTGATACAATTGTTGGGCTGGATGAAATTGATACAGCTTTAAAACGAATGGAGAGCCGTGATGTTTTTGGTAAAATTATCCTTAAAATCGATTAAATCATGATGAAGCTTTCTCTTAAAAATCTCATATATCGTATTAAAATTATAGCTAAAAAAATATCCTACTTGTTATGGGCATATCTGCTCTTTGGTTCTTTATTTATTCTAAAATGTTTTCCAGCCAAAATGGGAATTTCTTTTTTTGCTTGGTTAGCAAAAAAAATTGGTCCCCTTGTACATCGTCATCAAATCACACTTGCAAACCTTAGGAGTGCATATCCAGAAAAAACAGAGCAAGAACTCCGTGCGATTGCAATAGAAATGTGGGAAAATATAGGACGTTTCCTAGCCGAATATATTTTTCTTGATAAAATTTTTGATTTTGATCCTCATGCAGACGAGCCAGGTTTCATTGAGGTTAAAGGTATTGAAATATTTGAGCGATTAAAAAATGAAAAAAAACCACATATTTTTTTCACCGCACATACTGGAAATTTTGAACTTCTGCCTATTTGTGCACAAAGTTTTGATCTTAATGTTACGGTATTATTTAGACCACCCAATAATCCCTATGTTGCCAAACGAATCCTTAAAGCACGACAAACTTCTATGGGACACCTTGTTCCCTCCAAGGCCGGAGCAGCATGGGCATTAGCAGCCAAATTAGAAGAAGGTGAAAATGTTGGTATGCTCGTTGATCAAAAATTTCGCCGCGGTATCATGGGAACATTTTTTAACAGACCTCTTAAAACAAACCCCTTAATTATAAAACTTGCTCGACAATATGACTGTGATATTTATCCAGCACGTTGTATTCGTTTGCCTAGTGGACGTCATCGTTTAGAGTTATATGAACATGTAGAACTTCCACGTGATGAAAAAAATGATATCGATATAGCTGCTTCTACGCAAAAATTAAATGATATTGTTGAATCTTGGGTCCGTGAATATCCTGGACAATGGATGTGGTTACATAGGCGTTGGGACATCTAACATAAGCTCTATTGCTTACAAAGGAAGTGCAAAATGTTAGCCTCAAAAGATATCAAAGATCTCACAGCAATTATCACTGCATTACGAAACTCTGATAATGGTTGTATCTGGCATAAAAAACAAACTTTTGAATCCCTCATATCCTATATGCTCGAAGAAGTTTACGAAGTCATCGATGCCATTGAACGAAAGAATCGAAAGGATCTCTGTGAAGAACTTGGGGATCTTCTTTTACAAGTTGTCTATCATGCTACCATAGCACAAGAAGAAGGCAGCTTTACTTTTGAAGATGTTGTTTATGCAATCACGGAAAAAATGATTCGACGCCATCCTCATGTTTTTGGAAATGCCGAGCAAAAAAAACGAGGATTTATAAAAGAGGAGTGGGAATATATAAAAAAAAGAGAACAGGTTGAACAAAAAAGAATGTGCGAAGAAAAAAACAACAATTCCTCCACAAGCATACTCGCAAAAGTAAAACAAATCCAGCCAGCAAACCAAGAGGCACTTGCTTTACAAGAAGCAGCAGCTAAAGTAGGTTTTGATTGGCAAAAAAGTGATAAAGTTTTTGAAAAAATAGAAGAAGAACTCGAAGAGCTCAAAGAAGCCATCAAAAATAAACAAAACTCAGAGATAGAAGCAGAGTTTGGAGATCTCTACTTTATACTCCTTAACCTCGCGCGCCACTTAGCGATTGATTCACAAAAAGCATTAAAAAAAACGAATATAAAATTTCGAAATCGTTTCGCCTATATTGAAGAAAAGCTATCCACTCAATCTAAAACACTCACTGACGCATCCTTGAATGAAATGGAAGCACTTTGGAAGCAAGCTAAAAATGAACAATAAAAAATAGTAGATTTCTTCTACCTAAAAGAACAAGCCCCTCTAAAATTACTAAATTATAATTTAGCTCAGCTCAATTTGTTTTATATTGATCCTGCGTAGCAGGACGAAGTTCCACCGATTCTCCACACCCGCATGCTGAAACTTGATTAGGATTTTTAAAGATAAAACCAGACCGCAGCGTTGTCACTTCATAATCCATCTGCGTCCCTAATAAAAATAATACCGCATCATGTGCTACAAAAACACGGGCACCATTCACTTCAACAACATCCGCATCTATCCCCTTTTCTTTGACAAGAGTAATTGTATACTCCATCCCTGCACAACCACCTTTTTTGATACCAACAAGAATACCCTGTGCATCTTTTGCATCCATAATCGCTTTAACACGATCCACTGCTGCTTGCGTCAAATTTATTACCGAAAAACGGCTCATAGTTTACTCTTTTCTTAGTTCAATAGACACTTTGAAAGTTTTTCCTCTATAATATTTTATCTGATATTTCAGAAAAAAAACAAAACATAAATTAAAGCATTCTGACCTTGTTTATTTGGATAAAAATACATACCCGTAAAATGAGATTTGTGATTATATAATCCAGAACTTACAATTTTTTGTCCACATAAAATGCAAAATACCTCATCTATAAAAACTCTAAAAAAACGAAAACTTTTCAAAACCATACATTCACTCCTCTTCTTTTGAAAATCTTTATCTTTTTAGAAAAGTAACGATTAGGTAAGAAAAAAAATATACCTTCCGCACTCATTTGCTCCAATTCATACCCCTAAAGTCACCAATCTTACCCCCTCACAATCTCAAAAGTAATTAAATGCATACATCTATTAACTATAGTGCTAAAAATTTAATGATCACAAAGAATTTTACAAATTCGTTATTTATCTTGAATTAACAACAAAATATTGATGTCCAAAATTTTTACTTTCAAAAGCTCTAAGTGCAAGAGCATTTTAGATTATTCTGTTTATTTTTTCTCTTGCCTTTAAAGAAACAGTCATTTAATCGTTTTACACAAACTCGGAGCGTAGCGCAGCTTGGTAGCGCACTTGACTGGGGGTCAAGGGGTCGTGGGTTCAAATCCCGCCGCTCCGACCATTTTTAAAATGCTATAAAATAAGCTTACTTAAAAAGTGAATTATTATGCATTTCAATTGCACACACATGAAATTTTTCTTCAACATAGAATAATGTGCAATGATATTTTATCATAAATTCGAGATAAGCTGTTTTATTTAAATGCGCTTCGTTCTTAGGAAAACACATACGAAACGCGAGACCTTTTGTCTCGCGTTTTTTATTCTTCAGAAAAATTTATAATTATTCGATCTCATATTTTCTAAATTTTCTTTACACGATAATGTCGCTGTTATCATTTTTTGTAATGGATGGTGACATCTGTACGGTTATCTTTTTAGGTTTTAATTCAGCTGGCATTTCCCTTTTAAGCTGAATATGAAGAAGTCCATCTCCAAGTTCTGCCCCAATAACCTTAACATGATCAGCTAAATGAAAACGCCGTTCAAAAGCACGCGAAGCAATACCTCGATAAAGGAATTCTCGCTCTTCATCATCATTTTTAGACTTTCTGTCTCCCTTAACGATCAGCTGGTTACAATGCGTTTCAATATCAATTTCATCTTGAGAAAAACCAGCAACAGCCATAGAAATTCTATAAGAATCTTCAGTTAAACGCTCGATATTATAAGGGGGATAAGAAGAAACTTCGTCTGGTTGTGTTCTAGAATCAAACCAGTTAAAAAGATGATCAAAACCTACTGTGGAACGATAAAATGGTGAAAAATCTACTTGACGCATAATATTGCCCTCCTCTAGAGCGACTATAATTTATAACTAATTCACAAAGTTCCCACATGGCAAACTTACTTGTGAACCTGCGGCCCCATCATGGCAACCGCACTATATTATCTAGTAATCGTTTTTCTTTATTTCAACTCTTTGGGACCTAAATTGATAAAAACTATCTAAAAAGCAATATACCCCTTTTTAAATCCTTTTTCTTCATTACATAAATGTCAAAGCACTAAGCAGCAAATACACTGTAAAGGATTTCAATTGGAAACACCTCTTTATCCCATAGACTGGGGGGCCACTCCTCTTAATGTCCATCATGGTACTCTTAAAATAGCAATAGATCATGAAATTCGTTTTGCTATAACATATCCTGAGGTGGAAAAATCTAAGGGAACAATTGTTATTCTCAAAAGCTACGCAAATGCTTTAGAAAAATATTTTTTATTAATAAATGAAATTTCTAAACGCGGTTTTCATACAGCAATATTTGACTGGTTTGATCAAGAAAAAACATCCCTCAAGATAAGAAAACAAAACAGACATCATTATTTTGATATAAATAACGATATTAATGACTTATATAAATTTCTTAAAAATATTGTTTATCCTAATTGTCCGCCACCTTACTCTATGCTTGCCTACGGCATAGGTGGATTGATAGCACTTAGCGGATTAGATCTCATTAATCATCAGTTTAATAGATTGCTTTGTGTTTCTCCCCTTTTTGCTCCATTCGGCAATAAAACAAATGGTTTTCAACATAAATTAACACAATTTCTTTCTGATATAGGTCTTGGCTTTATACCAGCGAAAGATGGTAAAAAATTAAACAAAACAAAACAAAAAAATATACAATTGGGACACATACATAAAGTGCCGCTCTCTTCCATTAAGCCCCCAACATCCCAATGGATAGCATCAGTATTTAATGCGATTGATTCTGTGAAGAGAAATGTACTTCATGGAGATTTACGAATCCCAACACTCTTTATTCTTGCCAATCAAAATAATATTGCAAACAACATTGAAGTGCAGCAATTATGCCAACACACACGTCTGACAGAAAGTATTACTATTACAGGCGCTGAACTGGATACAATTATGGTTAACGAAGATTATAAAAAGCAATTTTGGGCTGCATTTGATGCATTTATTCCCGATAATATATCTGTAAAATAACACTAAACCTTAATTTCCGCTCTGCCCTATCAAAAAAGAAATTTTCTACGAGCATTGGATCTACAAACACTTTTTAATATAATGGATTTTACTTTCCAACCACTCATATGATTCGTTTTCTAGCCTCTACAGACAAGCCATGACCTAAATATTCACCACGCATTCTAATAAAAAAACTAATATACAAAGTATATCATTACATTAAACAATATTATTTTATATCATAAAAAATAACTTAATAAAAAACTACTTATATAAATAAAAATAATAAATCTATCTTAATATAACATGATACATATTTATAAATAAAGCATCAAAATACTATTTTTGATTTGTTATAAAATGCTCATTTAATATTATATCTAGAAAAATAATATTTTTCATCTATTTAAGGAAAAAAACTGGAAATAAAGCGCATTTATAATATTTATTACAAATCTCTATAAAAACAAATAACTATAAAATTTCTATTTCTTAGGAGAACTTTTTAAAAACAATAAATTAACATAATATTCTTTTAATTTCTCGATATAGGAAGTCCCTACAATAATGGTTTTCATAAGTTTTTTAATGGAATTCTGATAATAATCAGCAAATTTAAAAGAAAAGATAGCAATGAATCATCTTAGAAGTTTTAGAGCCCCCCTGCTTTTTTCAAAATCACATATATTTCGAATTTAACCAACTCACAACGAATATGCTGTATTCTGAATAAGAATGTAAGAATTAACCATTTTGCCATTCATTTCAATTATGAGCATTTTACCATCTTTTTTCTAAATACTCTATATTGTATAATTGATGCGGCAAAACTCTGACAAATGGAGCCATTGGAACATAATCATGAAACGAATCCTGCTCGCAGAAGATGATAACGATATGCGTCGCTTTCTCGTAAAGGCCTTAGAACGTGCAGGCTACGAAGTCGCCGATTTCGATAATGGTATTAGCGCATATGAACGTTTACAAGAAGAGCCATTTTCCCTTCTCCTGACTGATATTGTGATGCCAGAGATGGACGGAATCGAACTTGCACGACGTGCTACTGAGATTGACCCTGATTTACGAGTAATGTTCATTACAGGTTTTGCAGCAGTAGCACTCAATTCAAATAGTGATGCCCCTCCTGATGCAAAGGTTCTCTCTAAGCCATTTCACTTACGTGAACTCGTCAATGAAGTTGAAAAGATCCTTATCGCTGCTTAAAAAGTATTTTTAAAGTTATTTGCATCTGTTGAGAGAGAAAATGAAATTAGGCATTGACGTTTGGCATTCTATATGGTGTATGCAACATCAATGAATGGGCGTGTAGCTCAGCGGGAGAGCACTACGTTGACATCGTAGGGGTCACAGGTTCAATCCCTGTCACGCCCACCATTGCATTTTATATCAACAATAACTTATTGGTTTTCCAAGTGTTTTTTTCTATGAGGGATACCTTAATAAAGTTAAGGGAATAGGATTTTCTAACATTTGTCTATAAAGCACGCTTCGCACAATGTTTCTAATATTTCTTTGAAGTCTACTAACGCTTCTTGATGTAAGCCATCTAAAAGTCTCATAAATGCAACAACAATTTCACGTTGCAACGGAGTAGAAGGCTTTATTATGATGCTTTTTCGATAAGAATAGGCTTCTTTTTTTAAGAGAGAAGCCATAGCTTTATCTAAACCATAAAGCTCTATTATCTTTTCCTCCAGTCCTACAGGAACAGATTTTTTGCCAATTTCTACAGAAGATAAAAATGATACAGATATGTATAATTTCTTAGCCATATCTAAAAGGCGTTCTGAATGATCAACCCGAAGTTTCCGTAAAATTTTACCAAAAGATGTAACCATATAAAAAGTCCTATTAGAGAAGAAATATTTTCTTCTGATTCTAACAAATCTTTTTATGATTTTCCTCAATTGTTGCAAATCAAGAGTTCTTTTCGGAGTGGTTTTTTAGCCGTACCTGCTGTCCAAAGAGTCTCTAATTCTAAGATGTTCTAACTTTTTGTTATCCACTTTTTGAGGTGTGAGAATCTATTCTCTACGGCGTCCACAAAACGGGAAAAATCTATTACAAACATAAAGACAATAAAGGCTATCAATTTCATGATGCGTGACATCATCTTTAAGCCTTGATAGGTCTCTATCATCTCGTGAAGGAGCTGTTGTTCTTTTTCTGTAAGATCTTTATCTTTGCTGCTTCGTTTCTTGACCATCTTTCCAACCACATAAATGGGCTCCCTGCTTGTTATGCTTC
>NZ_JAQITD010000019.1 GCF_028618555.1 Bartonella sp. CM31XJBT
TGCGATGGATGTTTCGTTGATCGTTCCGATAGCGATGGAAGAGAAACTTCGTTTTGCTATTCGTGAAGGTGGTCGTACTGTTGGTGCCGGTATCGTCTCTAAGATCATTGAATAAATAATGCTTGTTGAGTGCTTTAATTATTAATGCACTTTGTATAACAGGGAAATAAAGAGCATGAACAGTCAGAATATTCGCATTCGCTTGAAAGCGTTTGATCATAGAATTCTTGATACGTCGACGCGTGAGATTGTATCGACTGCTAAACGTACCGGTGCAAGTGTCCGTGGTCCCATTCCGCTTCCGACGCGGATTGAGAAGTTTACGGTCAATCGTGGACCGCATATCGATAAGAAAAGTCGTGAGCAGTTTGAGATGCGAACACATAAGCGTCTTCTTGACATTGTTGATCCAACGCCGCAAACAGTGGATGCGCTTATGAAGCTCGATCTTTCTGCTGGTGTGGATGTAGAAATTAAGCTCTGAGGTTTGAGGACAGAAGGAACAGACCCGATGCGTTCAGGTGTAATAGCACAGAAGCTGGGCATGACCCGTATTTATAATGATGCTGGTGAGCATGTGCCGGTGACGGTACTTCGTTTGGAGAATTGTCAAGTCGTTGCTCAGCGTACAGTTGAAAAGAATGGTTATACTGCTGTTCAATTAGGTGTAGGCTTTGCTAAGGTTAAGAATACTTCACAAGCTCTTCGTGGACATTTTGCTAAGGCTTCTGTTGAGCCTAAAGCCAAAATAGCAGAGTTTCGTGTGAGTCCCGACAATCTTCTTGATGTTGGTACTGAGATTACAGTGGAACATTTTGTTCCAGGACAAAGAGTTGATGTGACTGGTACCAGTATTGGTAAGGGGTTTGCTGGTGTTATGAAACGACATAACTTTGGTGGGCATCGTGCTTCCCATGGTAATTCGATCACACATCGTGCTCATGGTTCTACAGGGCAGTGCCAAGATCCTGGTAAAGTTTTTAAAGGCAAAAAAATGGCCGGCCATATGGGGCAAGTGCGTGTAACAACACAGAATATTGAAGTTATTTCCACAGATAGTGAGCGTGGTTTAATTTTAGTGCGTGGTGCTGTTTCTGGTTCTAAAGGTTCTTGGATTTTGATACGGGATGCTGTGAAGAAGCGTCTTCCTGATAATGCTCCAAAGCCTGCCGGTATTCGCCGTCTTGTGAAGGAGAAAGCGGAAATGGTTACTCCGGTGACGGAAACCTCTGAAGTTGAGGGAGCCTAATAATGGATCTTGTAATTAAAACTCTTGATGGTAATGAAGCTGGCAAATTAAAGGTTTCTGAAGCTATTTTTGATCTTGTTCCGCGTGAGGATATTTTGCAACGTGTTGTTCGTTGGCAGCTTGCACGTCGTCAGCAGGGAAGTCATCAATCCCAAGGTCGTTCTGATGTGTCGCGAACAGGGGCAAAAATGTTTAAACAGAAAGGAACTGGGCGTGCTCGACATTCATCTGCACGTGCACCGCAGTTTAGAGGTGGGGGTAAGGCACATGGACCGGTGGTTCGCAGTCATGCGCATGATCTTCCTAAAAAGATTCGTGCTCTTGGGTTGCGTCTTGCTTTATCTGCAAAATTAAAAGCAAAAGATTTGATTATTGTGGATGAGTTGACTGTTAAGGATGCTAAAACGAAGATGCTTGTTTCTCATTTTTCTAAGCTTGGATTTAATAACGCTCTCTTGATTGGTGGTAAAGAGATTGATATTAACTTTTTTCGTGCAGCCTCTAATATCCCTAATATTGACATTTTGCCTATTCAGGGAATTAATGTTTATGATATTTTGCGTCGCAGCAAACTTGTTTTATCAAAAGCAGCTGTTGAGGCTCTTGAGGAGCGTTTTAAATGACAGATCTTCGCCATTATGATATAATTATTAGTCCAGTTATTACTGAAAAGGCGACTATGATTTCTGAATATAATCAAGTTGCTTTTAATGTCGCGCCGAAAGCGACGAAGCCTGAGATTAAGGCTGCTATTGAAGCGCTTTTTAGCGTAAAAGTTAAAGCAGTTAACACGATAGTCCGTAAGGGTAAAGTGAAGCGTTTCAAAGGTATAGTTGGTCGGCAGAGTGATGTCAAAAAAGCGATCGTAACTCTGGCCAGTGGTCAGACTATCGACGTTTCGACAGGTCTTTAAGAGGCTCGGAGATAGGAATAATGGCACTTAAGCAATTTAATCCAACTACACCTGGGCAGCGTCAGCTTGTTATTGTGGAACGTTCTTGTCTTTATAAGGGAAAACCTATAAAGATGTTAACTGAAGGTTTGTCTTCAAAGGGTGGACGTAATAATCGCGGTCGTGTTACTGCTCGTTTTCAGGGTGGTGGACATAAACGTAGTTATCGGTTTGTCGACTTTAAGCGTCTTAAACGTGATGTTTCAGCAAAGGTTGAGCGTTTAGAATACGATCCTAATCGTACCGCTTTTATTGCTTTAATCCGCTATGAGGATGGGCAATTGAGTTATATTCTTGCGCCACAGCGTCTTGGTGTTGGTGATTCTGTTATGGCTGGTTTAAATGTGGATGTTAAACCAGGTAATGCTATGCCTCTTGGTAATATGCCTGTAGGCACAATTATTCATAATGTTGAGATGAAGCCAGGAAAAGGAGGGCAGATTGCGCGTTCAGCAGGTGCTTATGCGCAGTTGGTTGGACGAGATCATGGTATGGCTATTCTTCGTTTAAATTCTGGTGAACAGCGTTTGGTTCCGAGTAGCTGTTTTGCAACTGTTGGCGCTGTTTCAAATCCTGATCATGGGAATATTAATGATGGTAAGGCGGGTCGGTCACGTTGGCGTGGTAAACGTCCACATGTTCGTGGTGTTGCTATGAACCCCGTTGATCATCCGCACGGTGGTGGTGAAGGTCGTACATCGGGGGGGCGCCATCCAGTATCTCCTTGGGGTAAACCTACGAAAGGTAAGCGTACGCGCTCCAATAAAGCCACTGATAAATTTATTATGCGTACGCGTCATCAACGCAAGAAATGAGAAAGGTAGTCTGAAGTGGTTCGTTCAGTGTGGAAAGGTCCGTTTGTTGACGGCTATCTTCTTGGTAAAGCAGAGAAGGTACGTGCAAGTGGGCGCAATGAAGTTATAAAAATATGGAGTCGTCGCTCTACTATTTTACCGCAATTTGTTGGTTTAACTTTTGGTGTTTACAACGGTAATAAGCATATTCCTGTTTCTGTTTCTGAAGAGATGGTTGGGCATAAGTTTGGTGAGTTCGCTCCTACCCGGACTTATTATGGTCATGGTGCCGATAAAAAAGCGAAGAGGAAGTAGGAATGGGAAAAGCTAAAGTTTCGCGCCAGCTTAAAGATAATGAAGCAAGAGCTGTCACGCGGACAATTCGTGTTAGTCCGCAGAAGCTTAATTTAGTTGCTGCAATGATTCGTGGTAAAAGAGTTAATGTAGCGCTCGCTGATTTGATGTTTTCACGCAAGCGTATTGCTGCTACTGTGAAAAAAACGCTTGAATCAGCAATTGCAAATGCAGAAAATAACCACGATCTTGATATTGATTCGCTTGTTGTGGCGGAAGCTTATGTTGGTAAGTCGATAGTGATGAAGCGCTTTCATGTTCGTGGTCGAGGGCGTGCTAGTAGAATTGAACGTCCATTTTCGCATCTTACTGTTATTGTTCGTGAAGTTACCGAAAAAGTGGAGGCCGCGTAATGGGGCAGAAGATCAATCCAATAGGACTTCGTCTTGGTGTTAATCGGACTTGGGACTCTCGTTGGTATGCTGATAGTGGTGAATATGGGCGCCTTCTTCATGAAGATTTGAAAATTCGTTCATATGTGCTTGAGGAGCTTAAACAGGCGGCTATTTCTAAGGTTGTTATTGAGCGTCCTCATAAGAAGTGTCGTATTACGATTCATTCTGCACGTCCTGGTTTGATTATTGGTAAAAAGGGTGCTGATATCGAAAAGCTTCGTCGTAAGCTTTCAGAAATGACGGATGCTGAAACTTCATTGAATATTGTGGAGATTCGTAAACCGGAGATTGATGCGACAATTATTGCGCAATCAATTGCTCAACAGTTAGAGCGTCGTGTTGCTTTTCGTCGTGCAATGAAGCGTGCTGTTCAGTCTGCTATGCGTCTTGGTGCGGAAGGTATTCGTATCAATTGTTCTGGCCGTCTTGGTGGTGCTGAAATTGCTCGTATGGAATGGTATCGTGAAGGTCGTGTTCCACTTCATACCTTGCGTTCTGATGTTGATTACGGTACAGCAGAAGCTAAGACCGCTTATGGTATTTGTGGTATTAAAGTTTGGGTCTTTAAGGGTGAGATTCTTGAGCATGATCCGATGGCTTCAGAACGTCGTGCTACGGAAGCTGATCAATCTGGTTCTTCATCGAATCGTCGCCGCGAAAATGCTTAGTTTTTGAGATTGAACTAAAATTTGGAGTAGAGAACAATGTTGCAGCCAAAGCGCACAAAGTTCCGTAAACAGTTCAAAGGCCGTATTCACGGTTCTGCGAAGGGTGGTACGGATTTGAATTTCGGTGCCTACGGTTTGAAGGCTGTTGAGCCGGAGCGGGTTACTGCTCGTCAAATTGAAGCGGCGCGTCGTGCGATTACACGTTATATGAAGCGTTCTGGTCGTGTGTGGATTCGCATTTTTCCAGATCTTCCGGTTACATCTAAACCGACTGAAGTTCGTATGGGTAAAGGTAAGGGAAGTGTTGATTATTGGGCTGCACGTGTTGCTCCTGGGCGCGTCATGTTTGAGCTTGATGGAGTTCCGGAAGATGTTGCACGTGAAGCGCTAAGGTTGGGTGCTGCAAAGTTGCCTATAAAAACGCGTTTCATCCAGCGTATTGCTGAATAATGAGGTTAAGCGATGAGAGCCACAGAATTACGGGCGCAAACGCTCGACCAAATGAAAGATGAATTGGCTAAGTTAAAGAAAGAGCAATTTAATTTGCGTTTTCAAAAAGCAACAGGTCAATTAGAAAAGACTGCGCGTGTTAGACAAGTTCGTCGTGATATTGCGCGTATTAAAACTTTTCTTCGTCAAAAGATAAGTGAAACTAAGGTTTAAGGAAATAAGAGATGCCTAAACGCGTTTTGCAGGGTGTTGTTATTAGCGACAAAAGTGATAAGACTGTTGTTGTCAAAGTTGAACGCCGTTATTCTCATCCGCTTCTTAAGAAGACTGTTCGGCAGTCTAAAAATTATAAAGCGCATGACGAAAACAACCAATTCAAGATTGGGGATCAAGTTTCTATTCAAGAATCTAGACCAATTTCGAAAGATAAATGTTGGATTGTTGTAAAAGACAATGTAGCGTAATGGGTTAAGTTTATTGTTTTAGAATTTAACAGTGTTTTTATCATTGATAAATTTGAAGGCGATGAATTTATCGTTATTTGGCAGGCAAATCCGAGTGTATAAAAGGTACAATCGGATATATGTGTTAAGAGAAGGTGGCCAGTCATGATTCAGATGCAAACAAATCTCGACGTTGCTGATAATTCTGGAGCGCGTCGTGTCATGTGCATCAAGGTGTTAGGCGGTTCAAAGCGGAAATATGCTTCGGTCGGTGACATTATTGTTGTTTCGGTTAAGGATGCAATTCCTCGTGGCCGTGTTAAAAAAGGTGATGTTATGAAAGCTGTTGTGGTTCGTACTGCTAAGGATATTCGTCGCGCAGATGGTAGTGTCATTCGTTTTGATAGTAATGCTGCGGTTTTAGTGGATAATAAAAAAGAGCCGATTGGTACTCGTATCTTTGGACCTGTTCCCCGCGAATTGCGTGGTAGGAATCATATGAAGATCATCTCGCTTGCTCCTGAAGTTCTATAAGGAGTAAATGTTATGCAGAAGATTCGAAAAGGTGATAAAGTTGTTGTTTTGTCCGGTAAGGATAAAGGATGTAGTGGTGAAGTAATTAAGGTTAGTCCAAAAGAGAATAAGGCTTTTGTTCGTGGGATTAATATGATTAAACGTCATCAACGTCAAACGCAGAAGCAAGAGGCTGGAATTATTTCTAAAGAAGCTCCGATTCATCTGTCTAATTTGGCGATTGCTGATCCTAAAGATGGTAAGCCTACACGTGTAGGCTTTCGTATGAATGCAGATGGTAATAAGGTGCGTTTTGCCAAGCGTTCGGGAGAGTTGATTAATGGCTGAGGAAAGACAAGTACCGCGTATGAAAGCGCATTATTTTGAAGTGATTCGTAAAGCGCTTCAAGAGAAGTTTAATTACAGAAATGCGATGCAAATTCCGCGGATTGATAAAGTTGTAATAAATATGGGCATAGGTGAAGCAACTGCTGATTCGAAGAAGCCTTCCCTTGCTGCTGAGGATTTAGGGCTAATAACGGGGCAGAAGGCTGTTGTTACGCGTGCGCGTAATTCTATTGCGACCTTTAAGGTTCGTGAAGGAATGCCTCTTGGGGCTAAAGTTACATTGCGTAAAGATCGTATGTTTGAGTTTTTAGATCGTCTTGTTACGATTGCTCTTCCGCGGGTTCGTGACTTTCGTGGTTTAAATCCAAAGAGTTTTGATGGTCGTGGCAATTTTGCTATGGGTATTAAAGAACACATTGTGTTTCCAGAAATCAACTATGATAAAGTTGATCAAATTTGGGGCATGGATATTATCGTTTGTACGACAGCAAAAACGGATGATGAGGCTCGTGAATTATTGCGTGCTTTTAATTTTCCTTTTCGTTCGTAACGGCAAGCATAGTGAGGTGAAATTATGGCCAAAGTAAGTGCCGTTGAAAAAAATAAGCGTCGTGAGGTGATGGTAAAGCGTTATGCTGCCCGTCGTGCACGTTTGAAAGCAATAGTTATGGATCAGAAGGTTTCTCTTGAAGAACGTTTTAAAGCTTCTGTTCAGTTGGCAGAGTTACCGCGTAATTCTTCGAAAGTTCGTATTCGTAATCGCTGTGAGGTTTCAGGTCGTCCGCGGGCTTATTATCGTAAATTAAAAATGTCGCGAATTGCGTTGCGTGAGCTTGGCTCTATTGGCTATATTCCTGGTATTGTAAAATCTAGTTGGTAAGAGGAGATTATTTAATGTCTATGTCAGATCCTCTTGGTGATATGTTAACACGTATTCGTAATGCACTTGGTCGTAAAAAAGGTAAAGTAGTTACTCCAGCTTCGAAGCTTCGTGCGCACGTTCTTGATGTTCTTCAGTCGGAAGGTTATATTCGCGGATATAATCAAATTGATTTAGGTGATGGGAAAGCTGAGATTGAAATCGAATTGAAGTATTTTGAAGGGCTGGCTGCTATTCGTGAGATTTCACGTGTGTCAAAGCCAGGGCGTCGTGTGTATGTTTCTGCTAAGTCACTTCCACAGGTGGCTAATGGCCTCGGTATTTCGATTTTATCGACTCCTAAAGGCGTCATGGCAGATCATGAGGCGCGTGAACAGAATGTTGGTGGAGAACTCCTTTGTCGTGTTTTCTAAGTTATGTCAAGAAAACGGAAGAAAAAGTAGGTTAGAACAATGTCTCGTATTGGAAAGAAACCCATTTCAATTCCTTCTGGAGTTACTGCTACTGTTGAAGGTCAGTTGGTTAAGGCAAAAGGTCCAAAAGGTGAGCTGAGTTACGTCGTCAATGATGAAGTCTTAGTCAAACTTGAGGAAAATATCATATCAGTTATGCCGCGGGATCAGTCAAAAGATGCGCGTTCTAAATGGGGAATGTCGCGCTCAATGATTGAGAACATTTTTTGTGGTGTGAAAGATGGTTTTGAAAAGAGGTTGGAGATTAATGGGGTTGGTTATCGTGCTGCTTTGCAGGGTAAGGATGTTCAACTATCTCTGGGCTTTTCGCATGATGTGGTTTATAAAGTTCCGTCGGGTGTTACTGTGACTGTTCCTAAGCCAACAGAAATTGTTGTTTCTGGAATTGATAAACAGCAAGTTGGACAAGTTGCAGCGGAGATTCGGGAGTATCGTAGGCCTGAACCTTATAAAGGTAAGGGTGTTAAGCATGCAGATGAACGTATCTTCCGTAAAGAAGGTAAAAAGAAATAAGGATTTTGTATTATGGTTTCATCTAAGGACATTATCCAACGTCGTGCAAGGCGTGTTCGTCGTAGAATTAAAATGGTTTCTCATGATCGTCCTCGGCTTAGTGTTTATCGTTCAAATCAGAACATTTATGCTCAAGTTATCGATGATTTGCGGGGATGTACACTTGTTTCAGCCTCTACTCTTGAAAGTGATTTAAAAAAGTCGTTAAAGAGTGGTGCTGATAAAAAGGCAGCTTTTGCTGTTGGTAAGTTAATTGCTGAGCGTGCGAAGAAAGCGGGTGTTAATGAGGTGGTTTTTGATCGTGGAGCGTATGTGTACCATGGTCGCGTCAAAGCTTTAGCTGAGGCTGCTCGTGAAGGTGGTTTGAATTTCTAAAATTTCTTATTTATGAATGAGTAAGGAGAGTTTAGAGTTTTTCGTTTAAGTTCTTCCAGTTTGGTGAGGGACTTTGTTATCGTGCTTCCGGAAAAGAAAAAGGAATGAGGAATGGCACAAAAAGAACGTGGTGATAGAGAAGAACGCGATAATGAATTTGTCGATAGGCTCGTTCATATCAATCGTGTTGCTAAAGTTGTAAAGGGTGGTCGGCGTTTTGGTTTTGCTGCTCTTGTTGTCGTTGGAGATCAAAAAGGACGTGTGGGTTTTGGACATGGTAAAGCCCGTGAAGTTCCCGAAGCCGTTCGTAAAGCAACGGAATCTGCAAAGCGTGGGATGATTTATGTTCCGCTTCGGTCTGGGCGTACATTGCATCATGATCTTGAAGGTCGTCACGGAGCTGGGCGTGTTTTGCTACGTTCGGCTTCTGCTGGTACTGGTATTATTGCTGGGGGACCGATGCGTGCTATTTTTGAAGCTCTTGGTATGCAGGATGTCGTTGCAAAATCGCTAGGATCGTCGAATCCTTATAACATGGTTCGTGCAACATTTGATGCATTGAAACATCAAATGCATCCTAGAGATATTGCTGCTCAACGTGGTATAAAATATTCGACTTTGCAGGCGCGTCGTCGCCATTTAGTCGACCTAGAAGGGTAGTTTCTGAGATTATCAGAAAAGGAATTAGGAAATGGTTCAGAAAAAATCTCAGAGTAATAAAACTGTGACGGTGGAGCAAATTGGAAGCCCTATTCGAAACTCACAGATTCAGCGTGCAACCTTAAAGGGGCTTGGACTAAATAAAATGCGTCGTCAGCGCGTTTTAGATGATACACTTTGTGTGCGGGGTATGATTGCTCGGGTTAGGCATCTTGTTCGCGTTATAGATGAAGGTTAAGGGTTGCGGGAGTATTATATATGAAACTCAATGAACTGCGTGATTGCGAAGGCGCAATAAAAAATCGTAAGCGTGTTGGGCGTGGCATTGGTTCCGGTATGGGTAAGACTGGTGGTCGTGGTGTAAAAGGGCAAAAGTCACGTTCTGGTGTTTCCCTTAATGGTTTTGAAGGTGGGCAAATGCCTATCTATCGTCGTTTGCCAAAACGTGGATTTAGAAATTTCTTTGCCAAAACCTACAATGAAGTTTCACTAGGACGTATTCAGTTGGCAGTTGATGCGGGTAAGTTGAATATTGAAAAGCCTGTTGATATGATTGCTTTGAAAGAGTCTGGTATTATTCGTCGTGAAAAAGATGGGGTTCGTCTTCTTTCTGATGGTGATTTGAAGGCTAAGATTACCTTTCATGTTTCTGGTGCTTCACAAGCTGCTCGTGTTAAGATTGAAAAAGTGGGTGGTCAGGTCATTTTTCCTGATATTGCTCGATAATTTTTTTAATATGAATAGAGACCTAAAGAAGAATTATATTTGTTTTGTGGGATCTTTTGTGGAGACTTGTTTAAGTTCTGCATTTATTTGTGTATGCGTATGTGAATTTTAGGATTATACTTCTGTGATTTAAAGAACTGGAGTGTAAAGTGGAGACGTTTTATGGCATCAGCAGCAGAGCAATTTGCTTCCAATATAAACTTTGGTACCTTTTCGCGTGCAACTGAATTAAAGAAACGCATCTGGTTTACTCTGTTGGCGCTTCTTGTATATCGTTTTGGCACTTACATCTCTCTTCCAGGTATCAATATCGATGCTTTGCGGCAAACATTTGAACATCACGCGTCTGGTGTATTAGGACTCTTTAATATGTTTGCTGGAGGTGCCGTTGGGCGTATGGCTATTTTTGCGCTGGGTATCATGCCTTATATATCGGCATCTATTATTGTGCAATTGTTAACATCTATTATTCCTTCTTTGGAGACTCTTAAAAAGGAAGGGGATTTAGGTCGTAAGATTATCAATCAATATACGCGTTATGTGACAGTCGTATTGGCAATTCTACAAGCTTTTGGTATTGCGGTTGCGCTTGAAAGCGGTATAGGGTCGGGGCTTCAAATTGTTTTAGAACCAGGTCTTATGTTTCGTTTTTCTTCTGTTATTACACTTGTTGGCGGAACGATGTTTCTTATGTGGCTTGGCGAGCAAATTACGTCACGTGGTGTTGGTAATGGGGTTTCTCTTATCATTTTTACAGGGATTGTAGCCAACTTTCCTTCTACTTTTGCTCAGCTTTTGACAGCTCATAGTCAGGCTGATTTATCAACTTTTCTTTTAATAGGAATCGTTCTTATTGCTGTTTTGGTTATTGGGCTTATTGTTTTTATAGAGCGTGCACAACGGCGAATTCTTATCCAATATCCGAAACGTCAGGTCGGTAATCAAATGTTTCAAGGAGATATGTCGCATCTTCCTTTAAAGTTGAATACTGCTGGTGTTATTCCACCTATTTTTGCTTCATCTTTATTATTATTGCCTGCCACTATTAATAATTTTTCTGATAAAATGCCACAATGGGTTCAGGAGATTTCTTATGCTCTTGGTCATGGACAGCCACTTTATATGATTGTTTATGCATTTTTAATGGCGTTTTTTTGCTTTTTTTATACAGCTATTGTGTTTAATCCAAGTGATACTGCAGATCAATTGAAAAAGCATTCTGGTTTTATTCCAGGGATTCGTCCAGGTGAGCGTACAGCCGAATATATTGATTACGTTTTGACGCGTATTACTGTTGTGGGCGCTGTTTATATTATCTTGGTTTGTTTGTTACCTGAATTTATGATATCTGCATTACAGGTTCCTTTTTATCTTGGGGGAACATCCTTGTTGATTGTTGTTACTGTTACACTTGATACGGTTGCTCAAATTCAGGGGCATCTTGTTGCCCACCAATATGAAGGGTTGATAAAAAAATCAAAACTTCGTGGAGGTAGAAGGAATCGATGAGAGTTATTCTTTTAGGTCCTCCTGGAGCGGGAAAAGGTACGCAAGCAAAAATGTTGACTGAGGAATATAACATTCCTCATTTATCAACAGGGGATATGTTGCGTGAGGTGATTGCCAAAGAAACGGAGATTGGTAAAAAAGCTAGAGCTATTATAAGTTCTGGTGCTTTGGTTCCTGATAGTATTGTTAACCAAATCGTATCAGATCGGATTGATGAAGCTGATTGTGTAAACGGTTTTGTTTTGGATGGATATCCGCGAACTGTGGGGCAGGCGGAAGCGTTGCAACAGATACTGGATTCAAAAAATACGCGGCTTAATGCTGTTATTGAGTTGTGTGTTGATGAAGACGTGTTGATTGAACGTATGAAGAAGCGTGTTGAGGAAACAATAGCGGCTGGTGGACAGGTTCGTTTAGATGACAATCCTGTTGCTTTTGCAAAAAGATTAGTGGAATATCGTGAAAAAACAGCTCCCTTATCAAAGTTTTATTCAGAGAGGGGAATGTTGAAAGTTGTTGATGGAATGATTGGTGTTGCTGAAGTGACACGTATGATTAGAAGTTTTCTTTCATGAGATTTTTTTTAGAAATAAATGAAAAGAGTTGACTTTTGAGATGAAATCTATCAGAAGTAAATTTAATTTATTTTAGTGAAATAAGAGGATTCGGAAGAATTTTTTTCTGAGTCTATTTTTTTCTGTAAGGTATATCAGGTATTTTATAACAATTTGTCAAAATAACTAAGGAGAGTAGGCGTGGCTCGTATTGCTGGCGTCAATATCCCGACAAATAAGCGTGTAATTATTGCGCTTCAATATATCCACGGGATTGGACCAAAATTTGCTCAAGAAATTATTGAAAGAGTTGGCATTCCTTTGGGGCGTCGTGTGCATGAGCTTTCAGATGCTGAGGTGCTGCAGATTCGTGAGGCTATAGATCAGGGCTATCAAGTTGAAGGTGATCTTCGTCGTGAGGTTGCTATGAATGTTAAGCGTTTGATGGACCTTGGTTGTTATCGAGGATTGCGTCATCGCCGGTCTTTGCCTGTCCGAGGACAGCGTACACATACGAATGCCCGTACGCGTAAAGGTCCGGCTAAGGCAATTGCTGGTAAGAAGAAATAAGGGCCTTTGTGGAAGGTTTTTATATATTATTTTTTCTTGTTTGATTTGTTTGACAAGGAAAAAAGGTGGAGCTGCTGATGTTACGGCAGTGATGAGATCGTTGAAAGGGAAATTATGGCCAAGGAAGCCACACGTGTTCGTCGTCGCGAACGTAAGAATATTTCATCGGGTGTTGTGCATATTAATTCAACATTTAATAACACAATGATTACTATTACTGATGCTCAGGGTAATGCAATTGCTTGGTCATCTGCTGGGGCTCAGGGGTTTAAAGGTGCGCGTAAATCGACACCTTTTGCTGCTCAAGTTGCTGCGGAGGATTGTGCAAGAAAAGCGCAAGAGCATGGTATGCGTTCTTTGGAAGTCGAAGTTTGTGGGCCTGGATCAGGGCGTGAATCTGCTCTACGTGCATTGCAATCTGTTGGTTTTGTCATTACTTCTATTCGCGATGTAACACCAATTCCTCATAATGGATGTCGTCCACGGAAAAGGCGGCGTGTTTAATTGGGTGTTGTTTTTTGTTGTCGGAGATTTCTCTGATGTTCACATTGGTCGTTACGATTGAATGGTAACGGAACTAAAGAACGGGAATAAAAATATGATCCAGAAAAACTGGCAGGAACTTATTAAACCCAATAAGGTTGAATCATGTGCACATGATAATCCAAATATTATAAGTGTGATTGCTGAGCCTCTTGAGCGTGGTTTTGGTTTAACCTTAGGAAATGCGCTTCGTCGCGTGTTGTTATCTTCGCTTCGTGGTGCTGCTATTACTGCTGTGCAGATTGACGGTGTCTTGCATGAATTTTCATCGATTCCAGGTGTGCGTGAGGATGTTACGGATATTATTCTGAATATAAAAGAAATTGCGCTTCGTATGGAAGAAGAAGGGCCTAAACGTGTCGTCGTTTATAAAGAGGGGCCTGGTGTCGTGAAAGCGGGAGATATCAGTACAGTCGGGGATATGGAAATTCTAAATCCAGATCATGTTATTTGTACTCTTGATGAAGATGCTGAGATTCGTATGGAATTTATTGTCAACACAGGAAAGGGTTATGTTCCATCTGATCGTAATTGTGTTGATGATGCACGTATAGGGCTTATTCCAATTGATAGTCTTTATTCACCAATTCGTAAAGTTTCTTATAAAGTGGAAAATACGCGTGAAGGTCAAGTTTTGGATTATGATAAATTGACCTTAACGATTGAAACGAATGGTGCTGTTAATGGAGAGGATGCTGTTGCTTTTGCAGCACGCATTCTTCAGGATCAATTATCGTTATTTATTAACTTTGAAGAGCCACAGAAGGAGCCTATTGAAGAGGTTGATTCTGAGCTTTCTTTTAATCCTGCACTTCTCAAAAAAGTGGATGAATTAGAACTTTCAGTTCGTTCGGCAAATTGTCTTAAGAATGATAATATTGTCTATATTGGTGATCTGATTCAAAAAACAGAATCTGAAATGCTTCGGACACCGAATTTTGGTCGCAAATCGTTGAATGAGATTAAAGAAGTTTTGGCGTGTATGGGTTTACATCTTGGAATGGAAATTCCTGCGTGGCCGCCTGAGAACATTGATGATCTTGCAAAACGTTATGAAGATCAATATTAAAATTAGAATTTAAGGAGAGGGCTTATGCGCCATAGTAAGTCAGGACGCAAGTTGAATCGTACTGCCAGTCACCGTAAAGCGATGTTTGCAAATATGGCAACTTCGTTGATCGAGCATGAGCAGATTGTGACAACGCTTCCAAAGGCTAAAGAAATTCGTCCTATTGTTGAAAAACTCGTTACTCTTGGTAAGCGTGGTGGTTTGCATGCGCGTCGGCAAGCAATTGCAGCACTTCGTGATGCGGGAAAGGTTGCAAAATTATTTGATACGCTTGCGCCACGTTATGCATCACGCAACGGTGGGTATTTGCGTATTATGAAAGCGGGGTTTCGTACCGGTGATAATGCACCCATGGCTGTTATAGAGTTTGTTGATCGTGATGTTGAAGCGAAGGGTGCTGGGGATCGTGCTCGCATGGAGGCTTCTGAGAATGAAAAGGGAACATCTTCGTAGAGTTTTTTTATTCTGTTGGATTTTTAAAGGCCGCCTTGTTTTGGGCGGTTTTTTTGTGAGTATTTTTAAGTTTATTTTAGTTGAGAAATAGGTGCAGAGAGAAAATTATAGAGTATTGAATTATCTTATTTTTATAATATTTATTGTTCAAATAGGTTGTTTTTATTCTCTATTATGAAATATTAATAGAGATCCTTAATTTGCGGGGATGCGTTTTTTTATTCTATTAATCTTCAACAGAATGTGCTGATTTTATAAGGAGTGGATTATGAGGTATTCTTTTTGGGTGCGGATTTTTTTTGCAATTATGATGCAGATATCATTTGATCATGTATATGCTCATGTTCCTCAAACACAAACAGAAATCACTCTTTCATTTTCTCCTTTAGTTAAAAAGACAGTTCCATCTGTTGTAAATATTTATGCAGCTCGACAAATTAGAGCACGATCACCTTTTGAAGGCGATCCATTTTTTGAGCAATTTTTTGGTCGTTTTCAAAATAAATTTCCTGTTCGTAAGCAATCGTCATTAGGATCAGGGGTGATTGTTGATGCACGTGGTTTGATTGTTACAAATTACCACGTCATTAAAGATGCAAGCGAAATTAAAGTGGCTTTTTCTGATGGGCGGGAGTTTGAGAGTAAGGTTGTGCTCAAAGATGAAGCGACTGATATTGCAATTCTTGAAGTTGAGGAAAAAGATGCTCAATTTCCTGTTCTTTCTTTGGGAAATTCTGATGCTGTTGAAGTTGGTGATCTTGTTCTGGCTATTGGTAATCCTTTTGGTGTTGGTCAAACAGTTACAAGTGGTATTGTTTCAGCGCAAGCGCGTACACGTGTTGGGATTTCTGATTTTGACTTTTTTATTCAAACAGACGCAGCCATTAATCCAGGGAATTCTGGTGGCGCTTTAATTGATATGAAAGGTCAGTTAATCGGAATTAATACGGCTATTTATTCGCGTTCCGGTGGTTCGGTAGGGATTGGTTTTGCTATTCCAGTTAATCTTGTAAAAGTAATGCTTAATACTGTTAAACGCGGTGGAAAATATTTTGTGCCGCCTTATATTGGGGCTTCTTTTCAAAATGTTACACCTGATATTGCTGGTGGTTTAGGTTTAGAACGTCCCTATGGTGCTCTGATTATTGAAGTTATCAAAGATAGTCCTGCTGAAAAAGCTGGATTGAAAGTAGGTGATGTTATTTTGAGTGTGCAGGGGGTACGCGTTGACAGTCCAGATAGTCTTGGTTATCGTTTGATGACAGCTGACGTTGAGCATAGTCTTGCCTTGGAATATTTACGAAGTGGAAAAACTTTAAAAACACAAATAACAGTTTCATCAATATCAGAAACTGCATTTTTAAAATCTGAAAAAATTACGGGTGACAGTCCTCTTGCTGGTGCTGAGGTGTTAGATTTAACACCGCAAAATAGTCGACGTTTTCATCTTCCTATATCTGCAAAAGGGGTTGTGATTACCAATCTTGAGGAAATGAGCAATGCAGCTGGAATTTTTCAGTCAGGAGATATTCTACGTGTTGTAAATGGCCATAAAATTCAAACAGTTCATCAGTTGAAAAAGGTTCTTATGCAAGGTCGCTCAAATATGTGGCAATTGGAATATGAACGTGATGGTATGTATATTCGCCAATTTATTCGTTGAGGTTTTTTTTGAAGAAAGATTTTTTTACTTCGTCGTTTGATTTTCAAGTTAATAAAAATCAGCCACTTGCAGAAAGAATGCGCCCTTGTTCTCTCAATGATGTTGTGGGACAAAAGCATTTGATTGGAGAGGATGGTTTGCTTTCACGTATGGCGGCAACTGGCTCAATTGGATCGATGATTTTTTGGGGACCTCCAGGGACGGGAAAAACGACCGTTGCACGTTTGTTAGCCCTTGAAACAAATTTCGCGTTTGAACAGGTTTCTGCTATTTTTACAGGAGTTTCTGAACTTAAAAAGATTTTTGAAGTTGCGCAGAGGCGTTTTATATCTGGGGATAAAACACTTCTCTTTGTTGATGAAATTCATCGGTTTAATCGTGCTCAGCAGGATAGTTTTCTTTCTGTGATGGAAGAGGGTACTGTGGTACTTATAGGTGCAACAACCGAAAATCCTTCTTTTGAACTGAATGCTGCCCTTCTTTCGCGTGCACGTGTTTTAACATTTCTTTCTCATGATCATGAAAGTTTGGACATGCTTTTGAAGCGTGCTGAAGAAGTGGAGGGAAAAATTCTTCCCTTGGATAATGATGCCAGAGACGTTTTGATAGAGATGTCTGATGGTGATGCGCGGGTAGCGTTAACATTGGCAGAGGCAGTTTGGTCTATTGCTCCATTGGGAGAGATTCTTGATGTTGTTGCTTTGCAAAAAGTTATTCAGCGTCGTGCGCCCATTTATGATAAAGGACGAGATGGGCATTATAATCTCATTTCAGCGTTGCATAAATCCGTTCGTGGATCTGATCCTGATGCTGCGCTTTATTATTTGGCACGTATGTTGGATGCTGGTGAAGATCCTCTCTATATTGGGCGAAGATTGGTTCGTATGGCTGTTGAAGATATTGGTTTGGCGGATCCTCAAGCTCTTGTCATTTGTAATGCAGCAAAAGATGCCTATGATTATTTAGGATCACCAGAAGGAGAGTTGGCTTTGGCGCAAGCATGTCTTTATGTTGCAACTGCGCCAAAGTCAAATGCAGCATATCTCGCGTATAAAGCAGCACTGCGTTGTGCGCGCAAAAATGGCTCTTTATCACCTCCTAAGCATATTCTTAATGCTCCTACGAAATTTATGAAGGAAGAAGGGTATGGAAGTGGTTATTGTTATGACCATGATGAACCAGACGCTTTTTCAGGACAAGAATATTTTCCCGAAAAACTTGGGCGTCAGAGTTATTATAAACCAGTTGAGCGTGGTTTTGAGCGTGAAATTGTGAAACGTCTTGAGTGGTGGCAACAGTTGCGCAAAAAACGTAAAGATCAAAATAAAATTTGAGTTGAAATACGTTTTTTATTGATCTCTTATGTTATTGTATGAGAAATTTAGCTTATATTTTAAACATTTATTGCATTGCTTGTAGAGATTTTTTTTGATATCTTCGAAAGTACATAGTTTTTCAAATTTAAATATATCATTCAACTTTTAAGCTGCTTTATTTTTTTTGGTTTTATTAAATAATATATTGACTTATAATAATAGACTGTTTCGTAAGTTGAATGAAAGTTTCAAATACCGTAAATTTCTCTCATCCCAAGTCTGTTATTTGTTGAATCAATCAAATCATTTACTGGCATGTTACAAGCAGGATTACCGTGTGATAAAAACTGTACAAGAAAGGACTAAAAATCCTTCTTATGAATTGTCTCAAGTGCCGAGAACTGTTGCAACATTGGGGGATGATAAATAGTGTGATGGGTGCCGGCTTTCTCCTTCCATAGAGTAAAGATGGTGGCGCCTAAAGGGTTTTGTAGTATACCACATTCATAGGTGTTGTCACAAAACGAGCTTAGAAGTTTTGAGAGATGTTTCTTAAATCAAGTGTATGAATATGCAACACAATGGCGTTTTGTTCTTCGATGCAATAGGGTATGAGGTTGATTGATGATGCGTTTTTTTGTGATCAATAGCAGGAGAATTCTTAGTCTCTCAAGTATTTAATCAAAGGGATAAGCAGAAGGGCTGTAGAACATTGTGTTTAAAATTAAATTGTTCCTTTTCTAGAGAGATATAAATATGTTAACTATGCTCCCATAGAGATATTACTTTATTAGAGTTTATTATGTGTCATAAGATAAGCAATGCCAATTCTTTATTGTGATGGTCATGAATGTTTATGGGCATAATGTGGAGATAGGAATGGAAATAGTCTGTGAAAATCTAAACTCAAGCCTTTAGTTAAATTAAAAGTACAGTGTACACTAAATTTTTAGGTTATTATGAATTCGGTCAAGGATATAATCGTGGATAAAACAAAAGCTCTCGATGCTGCTCTCTCACAAATTGAACGTTCTTTTGGTAAAGGCTCGATTATGCGTCTTGGGCAAAAAGAGCAGGTTGTTGAAATTGAAACAATTCCAACAGGGTCGTTATCCTTGGATATTGCTTTAGGGATTGGTGGATTACCGAAGGGGCGTATTGTTGAGATTTATGGACCAGAAAGTTCTGGGAAAACAACATTGGCTCTCCATGCTATTGCTGAGGCACAGAAAGGTGGTGGGATTTGTGCTTTTATTGATGCAGAGCATGCGCTTGATCCTATTTATGCGCGTAAGCTTGGTGTTGATTTAGAAAACTTGTTCATTTCTCAGCCAGATACCGGTGAACAGGCATTGGAAATTACAGAAACGTTGGTTCGTTCTGGTGCAGTTGATGTGCTTGTTGTGGATTCTGTCGCAGCTTTAACTCCGCGAGCAGAAATTGACGGTGAAATGGGTGATGCTTTGCCCGGATTGCAAGCTCGGTTAATGAGTAAAGCGTTACGAAAATTAACCGCAGCAATTTTTCGCTCTAACTGTATGGTTGTTTTTATTAATCAAATTCGCATGAAAATTGGTGTGATGTTTGGTTCTCCTGAAACGACAACGGGTGGAAACGCTTTAAAGTTTTATGCTTCTGTTCGTTTAGATATTCGTCGCATTGGATCCATTAAAGATAGGGATTCAATCGTTGGTAATCAGACGCGCGTTAAAGTGGTGAAAAATAAATTGGCACCTCCATTTAAGCAGGTTGAGTTTGATATTATTTATGGTGAAGGTATTTCCAAAGTAGGTGAATTGATTGATTTGGGTGTCAAGGTTGGTGTTGTGGAAAAATCTGGTGCATGGTTTTCTTATAATTCTCAGCGTTTAGGACAGGGGCGTGAGAATGCAAAGCAGTTTTTACGTGAACATGTGGAAATAGCTACAGAGATTGAAGCAGCTTTGCGCCAAAATGCTGGTTTGATTGCGATTGAACTGTTAGAAAATGCAGGGTCAGAAAATATAGAAAGTGATGAAGCCATTTGATGGAGTGTTTTTTTCGTCTATAATTTTTTCCCTTTCAGATTTTTCTGTTTTTTTGTTTGAGTTTTTAAATACGCAGTCATTTTTTTCTCAATTTTTTAAAACAAATATTCCATTTTTGATTAAATTGACTCCATGCGTGGCGAAGAGAATTTAATGAGGGGGATTTTTCTTTTATGGTTTTGTGCTGTATTGAGCAGGTGTCAACATGAATAGTGTTAATAATATTCGGTCAATATTTTTGGATTATTTTCATCGTAATGGGCATAAAGTTCTTTCTTCTAGTCCGCTTGTTCCGCGGAATGATCCTACACTTATGTTTACAAATGCAGGGATGGTGCAGTTTAAAAATGTTTTTACTGGACTTGAACAACCTTCTTATACGCAGGCAACAACGGCACAAAAATGTGTTCGTGCGGGTGGAAAGCATAATGATCTTGATAATGTTGGATATACGGCGCGCCATCATACATTTTTTGAAATGCTGGGTAATTTTTCTTTCGGTGATTATTTCAAAGAAGAAGCCATTTTTTTATCATGGAATCTTTTAACAAAGGAATTTTGCCTGCCAAAAGATAAATTGTTGGTGACAGTTTATCAGAGTGATGATGTTGCTGCTGAACTGTGGCGTAAAATTTCAGGTCTTCCAGATGAAAAAATTGTCCGTATTGCGACAGCTGATAATTTTTGGTCGATGGGAGAAACAGGCCCTTGTGGGCCTTGTTCGGAGATTTTTTATGATCATGGTGATGAAATCTGGGGCGGTCCTCCTGGAAGTATGGAAGAAGATGGTGATCGCTTTATTGAGATTTGGAATCTTGTTTTTATGCAGTATGAGCAAGTTTCCAAGGAAAAACGTGTTAACTTACCTCACCCTTCTATTGATACAGGCATGGGATTAGAGCGTATTGCTGCTGTTTTACAGGGCGTTCATGATAATTATGACATTGATCTTTTTCGTGCATTAATTGCTGCATCAGAAGAAATTACAGGGATTGAGGCAAAGGGTGATTTTATTGCCAGCCATCGTGTCATTGCTGATCATCTTCGCTCATCGGCATTTTTGATTGCTGATGGTGTGCTTCCTTCTAATGAAGGAAGAGGATATGTTTTACGTCGTATTATGCGTCGTGCTATGCGTCATGCGCATCTTCTTGGTGCTAAAGAGCCCTTAATGTGGCGACTTTTGCCTGCTTTAAATCGCGAAATGGGACAAGCTTATCCTGAGTTGGTGCGTGCTGAATCTTTGATTTCAGAAACTTTAAGGTTAGAAGAAATACGTTTTCGTAAAACGCTTGAACGAGGACTTGGTTTGTTGAACGAAGCAAGTACCGATCTTAAAGAAGGAGACTATTTGAATGGTGAAGTTGCTTTCAAACTTTATGATACCTATGGTTTTCCGCTTGATTTGACGCAAGATGTTCTTCGTCGTCGCGGAATATCTGTTGACGTTGGTGCTTTTGATAAAGCGATGGAACGCCAAAAAGAGGAAGCACGTGCCAATTGGTCTGGTTCTGGAGAAGCTGTAACAGAGAAAATCTGGTTTTCTGTTCGTGATCAAGTGGGGGCCACAGAGTTTTTAGGTTATGAAACTGAGACAGCGAAAGGTATTCTTACAGCTCTTGTGTGTGATGGTAAAATTGTTGATCATATTTCTTCAGATCAGAAAGCTATGCTTGTTGTTAATCAGACACCTTTTTATGGTGAATCTGGTGGGCAAATTGGTGATAGCGGTATCATTTCTGGTGAAAATTTTATTTTTAAGGTGCATGATACCCAAAGAAAGGGTGATGGTGTTTTTATCCATATTGGGGAGGTGAAATCTGGTCAGGCATCGAGGTCTGATTGTGTAGAATTAACGGTTGATATTGTTCGTCGTAAGAAAATTCGCGCGAATCACTCTGCTACTCATTTGTTACACGAAGCTTTACGCCAAACATTGGGGGACCATGTTACACAAAAGGGCTCTCTTGTATCGCCAGATCGGTTGCGTTTTGATTTTTCACATCCAAAATCCGTTTCACCAGAAGAGTTGAAAAAAATAGAAGATTTAGCCAATGAGATTATTTTGCAAAATAGTAAAGTAATAACGCGCCTCATGGCTGTAGATGATGCAATTTCTGAAGGTGCCATGGCATTGTTTGGTGAAAAATATGGTGATGAAGTTCGCGTTATTTCTATGGGGGATCAGCTTGAAAAGAGAGAGTTAAAAAAGCATTGGTCAATAGAGCTTTGTGGTGGCACACATGTGGAGCGAACAGGGGATATCGGTTTGATTCATATTGTTTCGGAAAGTTCTGTTTCAGCTGGAGTGCGGCGTATTGAAGCTTTAACAGGCAAAGAAGCACGTCTTTATCTTAGCCGCCAAGATGAACGTATTCATGAAATTGCTGATCTTTTAAAAACTTCTTCTGCTAGCCTGGAAGAACGGGTGCGAATTTTACTTGATGATCGTCGTAAACTTGAAAAAGAATTGAATGATGTACGCAAGAAAATGATGTTGAGCGGTGGAATAACAGAAAGGAGCCAAGGTAATATTACCATCATCAATGGGCTTTCTTTTACCGGACGCGTTGTTAAAAATATTTTACCGCGGGATCTCAAGGCGCTCGTCGATTCTGAGAAAAAACAAATCGGATCTGGAGTGGTTGCGTTTATTAGTGTCTCGGAGGATGGAAAAGGGAGTGCTGTTGTCGGCGTTACGGATGATTTAACGGATAAGTTAAATGCTGTAGATCTCGTTCGTATTCTTTCAGAGATGCTTGGTGGTAAAGGTGGAGGTGGCCGTCCTGATATGGCGCAGGCTGGTGGTCCTGAGGGGAACAAAGCTGATGAGGCATTTGCGGCACTAAAAGATTTTCTTGAAAAAAATTAAAGAATGAAATCATTCTGCATAGGTATTTTTTACATTGTTATATTGGGTTGGCATCTATGTATCATGAATATCTGTCTGGTGTATTTCTGAAATGCAGATACAGCGTAATTGGGGAAAAATACAATTGTAAAGATAAAAACAGTGTTTGTCTTTATAACGTCCAAGCGTTTCAGGAGTCACCTTTTTAAGATAAGATAGATTATTCAGCACTTCATGCTTTGCTGTGTATTCTTTTACTAGGAAGACTAGTTATTATGTTGCTCTTATAGATTTTTTAAAGAAACCTCTCTTTTTATGAAAGGAAAAATCAAGATTTATTGCATACGATTCTCCTTATAAAGTTATAAGCTGTCATTATTCGATTAGTTTTCAAATGAATAAAATCTCTTTCCTTGAAAAGGCTTATAAAAGAGTTGTTATATCTTAGAGCTATTGTTTTCATTTTGCTTGTTATGTACACAGTTTTTTGGTTTATTATTAAAAGGTTTTGAAAAGAATATTCTCCTATCTTTATAAATCTTTATTTAAAGTTATAAAGTAATGAATTATCAATATAAATCAAAGGAATATCACATAAATCTAAAGATTTAGATTAATATTTAATTTATTTATGATAAAATTGCTTTAATACATTGGGTTATAATGATAATTTATCGTTTTATCTTTTGAATAAGAGCTACGAATATTCGTAGGATTTTATTATTTCAAATTCTGGGTATGTTAAATTAATCAAAACCACTCACGAATGTCGTTGTGAAATGGGCTTAAGAGCATTGAAAAATGTTTCTTAAAAAAGTCATATGAATGTGCAAAACAATGATGTTCTGTTCTTTATGAGAGGACTATAAAGAACGTGATAAACAAAAGTGCAAAGCAATACATAATATTCATTATTTAAAAGATGTTTCTTTAGTTCGTTTTGAAATTCGTAAAGCTGAGTAAAAAGAAGACGGTAAAACTGGAAATTGTTTTTACCTTTACATTTTCCCTAAATGAGAATGTATACTCGTCAATATGCACAGATATAGGAAAATATTTTTGTTCTAATCTAGTAAAATTGCAATAGCAGAGAAAATACTAAACTGTTTTAATATTTTTCTTAAATACCTAAAATGAATTGTGGCATTTTTAGAAATCTCTTTACTTGTATCATATATAAGAACTCTTGTTATCTTGAGGAGGATTTTTTTGCTTGAAAAAGAGTATCAATTTTATGATGCTATGGCTTCATGTAAGGGGATAACATTTTCTCCTTCTCTTTCTGGTGGTTTGATTGTTAAACCACTTGCCTTTAAAAAATTAGAGAAACGTCCCCCTTTATCGATCAATTCTTGAAAGTTTCCTTTTTCCATTAAGTGACCATGATCCAGAAAGAGTATCACATCAGCATTGCGTACTGTTGAGAGGCGATGTGCTATAATAAAAGTAGTGCGGTTATGGCTTATGCAATCGAGAGCATCTTTGACACGTGCTTCTGTTTCAACATCAAGAGCGCTTGTTGCTTCATCTAGAATGAGAATAGGGGAATTTTTTAAAACAGCGCGTGCAATTGCTAGTCGCTGTTTTTCTCCACCGGATAATTGAGATCCTCGTTCGCCCACCATTGTGTTATAACAATCAGCTTTTTTTAGAATAAAATCGTGAGCTTCTGCTATTTTTGCTGCTTCATAAAGTTCTTCATTTGTTGCGCTCGCTTTTCCTATTGAAATATTGTCATGAATAGTACGGTTGAAAAGACCCGAGTCTTGAAATACTGTTGCTAGAGATTTGCGTAAAGATTCGCGATTGATTGAGCATATATTTATTCCATCAATGGAGATATGCCCAAGGGTAGGGTCGTATACGCGCTGCAACAGATTGATCAATGTTGTTTTTCCAGCCCCTGTTGGCCCTACAATTGCAACAGTTTGTCCTGCTTTAACCTCAAAGGAAATATCAAAAACACCTTGAGAAGAATTGGGGAATTTATAGGTCACGTGATGAAATTGTATGGCGCCTTTAACATTTTTGAGGGAAGGAAGATTTTGCGGTTCGTTGATATGAAAGGTTGAGTCTTCCATTTCAAAAAATTCTTGCAGTTTTGCTTGTGAGGATATTGCACAATTAATAAAATTGCTCATTTGGTCTAGGCGGCTAATCATGAGTTGTGCAAATCCAACAAAAGCAACGACTTCACCTACTCGTAATTGATCTTTTGCAACAAAAAAAGCTCCAAGGAGAAGAACACAAACGATTGAAATTGTTGAAGCCATTCGATTTAAGCCACTGGCGAGCGCCCACCAATTGAGAACAGGATTTTGTGCTTTAAGCAGAGCATTTGTATGTTGATGCAGTATAGAAGCTTCTTCTTTTATTCGGTTATAACTTTGTACAATGGAAACATTAGAGATTGAATCACTGACATGTTTAAAAAGGTTGTGGTGGTAGCATTCCACAGCGGCTTGTCCGTCTTTTGTTTTTCGCATCACTAAACGTGCAATTAATACGTAGGTGATGGCAAGCACAACCAAGACTATTGAAAGACGCCAATTCATATTAAACGCTATGGGGATGAGAACCAATAAGGCGACAAGCGTTGAGAGGTGTTGGCGCATAAAATCAAGCCATATGGTTGACATGGAATCTATTGCGCGCAAAAGTGTATGGAGTGCGTTGGAAGTTCCACGTTGTTGATGCCAAATTAAAGGCATGGCAATGATACGTTCAAAAGATTCCGTTAAAACCGTTAAGCGGCGTCTATGGGCTAAGCGGTCAGCACCGCGAGCAACAAGGACATAAGCAATAATATGTGAAAGTCCAAAACAAACCCAAATGGTAAGAGTAGGAATGATAGCTGATTTTTCTGAAATAGAATCAATAACACGTCCGAATAAAATAGGTTCTGCAATAGTGATAATAGCTAACATAACATTAGCGGTACAGATTAAAAGGGATGCATTTTTTTCTCTATTTAGGTAAGTGAGAACACGTGCATAGGTTTTGAATAAGGACACGGTTAATTATCTCCATTCGCTATTAAGCGTAAAGGCTGTTGATTTTTAAAACGCTTAGTTTTTAGCTAATAAAATTTGGACGTTAAGAAAAGGCAATTTTGGATACTAACTGTAATATGGTGTGATAAAACCAACTAAAATATGAATTTTTGTGTTTATAAAGGCGCAAAAATAGATCAATAAAATTATCAGGTAAGGGAATTTTCATGGCAGGCATAGAAATAAAAAAAGTTGAGGCAGATGAAAATGGAATGCGCTTAGATCGCTGGTTTAAAGTGCATTATCCAGGACTTGGTTTTGGAGCTTTGCAAAAATTGTTGCGTTCTGGTCAGATACGGGTTGATGGTGGACGTGTTAAAGCCGATACGCGTCTTTGTATAGGGCAAGCTGTTCGTATTCCACCTCTCCCTATTAATGACAAGGAAAATTTTTCAATAACGGATAAAACACTTCGTGGGCAGGATGATGGGACCGTTTTGAAAAAAATGCTGCTTTATGAAGATCCAAAGGTATTTGTTTTTAATAAACCCGCTGGGTTGGCTGTACAAGGAGGCTCTGGTTTAACACGTCATATGGATAGTATGCTTGAGGTATGGCGCAATAAAAAAGGTGAAAAGCCGCGTTTGGTTCATCGTCTTGATCGTGAGACGTCGGGGGTGCTTATTGTTGCACGATCAAGGGGAGCTGCTCAGTCCTTAACAGCTGCTTTTAGAGCGCGAGAAACAAAAAAGACTTATTGGGCGTTGGTTCGTGGCGTGCCTAAAAAAAAGCAGGACAAAATTTCAACGTGGATGGTTAAGGAAATGACTGCACAAGGTGACAAAATGCGTGTTTGTGAACATGGGGAGCCAGATTCACATCATGCGGTTTCCTACTATCGCGTTTTAGATACACGAGGGCGGGCTCTTTCGTGGCTTGAAATGGAACCCTATACAGGGAGAACACATCAGCTTCGTGTGCATGCTGCCCATATGGATCATCCTATCATTGGCGATACAAAGTATTTTTTTTCTGATAGTAATTGGACATTACCAGGAGGAATTCAAAATCGTCTTCATCTTCATGCACGTCGTATTCGTATTCCTCATCCTTCAGGAGGAATATTGGACATTGTTGCACCTTTACCACCTCATATGGTTCAAAGTTTTAATCTTTTGTCTTTTAATGAGAGTGATGCTGAAACAGAGTAAAGAAACTTCATTTGTTCTTTTTGATTGATATAAAATTTTGTCTATAAAGTTGATAAGATGAATAGGGCATCATTTGAAGGAAGTTTTTGATAAGTCAATCGCTATGAGAAAATTATGTTTTTGAGTGATGAAATTTTCGAATATCATGGCTTTCTTTCTACAGCTCTTTATCCATATTGATTGTATTGTTATTTTTTGGATATGGTGTATCGTTTAATAATCTGAGTTTATGAAGCTGCTCCTTTGAATTATCTATAGAGGTCATATTGGGAAGGCGTGTCTGTTGAGGGAGATGAGTTAGATAAAATCTGAAAGATATTTACTAAAATAGAGAAAGCGATTTTAGTTTTTTTATGGGGAATAATGGAGGCGTTTTATAGTAATGCTGAGGAAAAGTAACCTCTCAAAAAAATCCTGTTGTCAAGGAAGTTTGTTTTGTTATAAATGTGGTTTGATATGCTTATAGTATAGATTTATGCTTTGTATCTTTGCTTACACAATGAAGCCTTCTTAGCAAAGTTCTCCTTTCAATGAGCAATTTTTTCTACTTACTTAGTTTATCCAGAAGACTATCTTTCATAAAAGAAGAAATAAGTTTTTAGTATCTTAATGCTTCATTGAAGTGAACTCATCACATTGAAAAAATATCTAGACAAAAAATTGGAGATAAAACGTCAGGCGCGTTTTATTGTTCTAGGGAGGGCTTGAACACTTTTGTTTTTTCTAGTGAACAAAACAGATATTTATTATGGGAACATTCAAAAGGGGGATAAATTGAAATTAGGAGTGACTGATGGGATCATTATTGATTGACGTTAATAACGTCTCAAAAATATATCGCAACATTGACAGAGGAATTGGTTTTAAAAACAAGGTGTTTTCTCTCTTCAAGCCGGTTTATACAAATCATCATGTGTTAAAAGATATGAGTTTCACCCTCTTTTCAGGGCAATCGTTAGCAATTCTTGGCCCTAACGGAGCGGGTAAATCGACACTGATTAAAATACTTTCTGGTATACAATACGCTGATGAGGGATGTGTTAAAGTCCTTGGTGTTGATCCTTATAAAGCGAAGAAAAATCTGTTCAAGTCTTTGGGTGTGGTCTTTGGTCACAAGAATTGTTTATGGTGGGATTTGCCCTTACGCTACAGTCTGGATATGGTTCAACCATTATATGGTCTTGAACGCTCCTCTTTTACCCGTGATCTTAAAGAGATCGCTGAGTTGCTGGGTCTTGAGCATATTATGGATAAGCCAGTGCGGATGCTTAGTCTGGGTGAGAGAGTGAAAAGTGAATTGGCATTTAATCTCTCCTTTAGACCTAAACTGTTGTTTCTCGATGAGCCAAGTATTGGTCTTGATATTACATCTAAGCATGAAATCAGGGAGCTTCTTAAAAAACTGAAAAAGGAGTGTGGCACTGGGTATATCATTACAAGTCATGATATGGGAGATATTGATGGATACGTCGATGATATTATTCTTTTGCATAAAGGAAAGAAACAGTTTCATGGTAATCTTCATGCGCTTAAAAATGTCATTCCTTCTTTGGTGAGAATGACACTTTTTTGTGAACACATGGCTGCACCTTCAGCTGTTGTAGAAAAAATTGATGAGATTGCGTTGAAATTATCTACTCCTTTAAAAGATAAGCACTTTAACGCTGAAGAATACTCGCTGGAGGTTTCGCTGCCCCGTGAGGATTTTGCGCGTTTTGTACGCGAAATTACAACCGAATTGAACTGTACGTTCTCTGTATCCACTCCCTCGCTTGAAGAGATGCTCCGTGTTAAATTTAAAGAATTTATCTAACCACTGCTTTGGTATGTTTCTTTTTGCCAAGAATGGATTACTCACTGTTCTAAGTGATAGAGCAATGTTTTTTACCGATATTATCATTGGGACACTTTCGCCATTTGTTATTCAACTTCTATTATGGAATGCACTTTTCTCTGATACGGGCAACACCATCAATGGCTTTAGCTTTTATGATATGATGTATTATTATGCTTTTGCTTTAGTCCTAGGTCGCTTAAATAATGGTTATAATGTGATTAAGTTTTTCTCTCATCATGTTAAAGAAGGTCAATTAGAAGTATATATTACAAAGCCCTTTAGTTATATGACACAAATGCTTTTTACTTTTTTAGGGGAGAGTGTATTATATAGCATCCCGTTATTGGCTCTTTTTGTTGTTAAGCTTGTTTTATCCTATGAAAATATTCTGGGATTGGTCATCGCTTTTCTGTTCTTTTTTCTGGTTGTTATTCTATCACAATTGCTTTGTTTTTTACTCTCTTTTGGAATTGCCTTATTAAGCTTTTGGGTGATTGAGTACAATATATTACTCTCTTTCAGTATTCTCAGTTCAACGCTTCTTGGGGGTGTTCTTTTACCACCATCTTTTTGGCCGGTGTGGCTTATTCCGCTTATGCAATTTAATCCTTATCGTTTCATGATATCAGCTCCTGCCGAGTTTTTCGCGACGCAAAATTTAGCGTTGTTTCAGCAGTTTATTTTCGGAAGTTTTACTTATATTTTGTGTTTTTTATTCTTAATTTATATTGCTTGGAATAAAGGGATGAAAGCATATAATGGAGCGGGTGGTTGAGATGAAAATAATCCTTCATTTTATCAGTTTGAATATCCGCCGACAGATTGTTTATGGTAAGAATTTGGCTGGGGAGTTTATTCTTTCTCTATGCTATTATTTTATTCAATTCATATTTATTGATAGAATATCTTCTTTTTCAGGAAAGATCGGTAACTATAGCAGAGATGAAATCCATTTTATCTTTGTTGTCTTTGTTTTACTTGGAATATTTTTGAATATTTTTACTAATTCTATTGAAACGTTTTTTGAAAAAGTAGCGGATGGTAAAATTGAACCATACTTGATAAAGCCCGTTTCAATCTGGTTGTTGATGTTGTTTGGTTGGTGTAAACCTCTTAATCTGATCAAGCTCTTTGTTCTTTATGTTAGTGCCTATTTATTTGTATCATTACCGAATATATCCGATCTTAAGCTAAGATGGATCTCTTTTATTGTTGCAATATTTTGTGTTTTTATTGTCAATATTTGTTTTTTCATGATGTTTAATTTTGTAACATTTATTATTAGCCGTAAGATGCCTGTCGAATATTTTCATGAAATGATTTACGAGCTTTCATTTGTACCAATAGGAATTTATCCTTTAAGCATCGTAAAATGGCTTTTGTTTATGCTTCCTATGGCTTTTTCTGCTTCCTTGCCTGTGTCATTGTTGCTTGGTAAAGGCGAATGGAATATTGGATATCTTCTGTTGAGCGCTTTTCTTTCCATGGTCATGACTTTCATAAGTTATAAGAAAACAATGCGTAAATTTAATGGATTAGGGGGATGAGATGAAAGTCAGCATGATTATAAAAGTAAAAAAAATTGAGTGAATAATTCTATCGTACTGTAAAATATCGTTATTTATTCTGGCGATATAAGGCATGTAAAATTTACACACGAGGATTTTTTATTAGACATATTGATGCATAAAATCGGTTGTATTTCCATAGCTATGAGCAAAGAATTTACAACAGAAATCATAGAGTTAAATTTCTTGGTTTTAGATCAGTTTTAGTTTGAGTTTAGATGGCAGCTTGATGACAAAAGCCAATGGTAAGATGGTGTACAATATTAGTAGTGCTTTCTCATCCGAGCAAAATTTATTTTTGTTGCGTTTATAGTGCTAAAAAATTGTCAAAGATGGGTAATTTTTTATATGTGTAGAATGTGGTTATTCGTGCGGATTTTGTTGGTGCATTCAATATATTATTACGTGGATGAGTTTTTGCTTAAACAATAAGAAAATTGATAGAATAAAGCTTTTAAGTTGCTCAATAGAAAGCTAAGAGCTGTGCGAAACAACATGATAGTAATTATCAAGATAACGATCACATAGAGATTTTCAGCATGCTGAGTAGGCAAAATTCCATCAATAATTGCTTGAAAAATAAAAGGATTCACCAAGTCAAGTAGCTGTAAAACGATAGCAATAAGATTAATTTCAATAACGTAATAAATATATTTCTTTGTTGTGCGAGTAAATCAAGAGAAGGTTCTTAATTTTTCTTATGCAAACTCATTTTAATTTATGATTTTGTTAAGAGAAAGAAAAATATAATGTGTTATATTTTAATAGTATTTGCAAATATTATTATTGTTTGTACGGTGTTTTTATTTTATTTTAATTTAAAATTAGGTTTGACAATTGTCTAAAACGCGTAATAATCTAATCTAATCTAATCTAATCTAATCTAATCTAATCTAATCTAATCTAATCTAATCTAATCTAATCTAATCTAATCTAATCTAATCTAATCTAATCTAATCTAATCTAATCTAATCTAATCTAATTGTATCGATATGATGCGTTTTTCTATAAAAGAAAAAGGAGAGTTCAAGCTCATCACGTGCTTCAGGTAATTCATGCCGTCCTTCGGGTTATTATTGGGATACAATAAAATCTACAGGACAAACAGGAGTAATGATAGTGGCGCCTGTTGGGACAGTTGGAGGTGCTGTGCTTGGAGGAATCGTAAGTATAGTGGGTGCAGTTGCAATAGAAAATAGATGGTATAGTTCCTGTTAATCGTAGCTGCTGCTGCGGAGGGAGCTATACTAAGAGAAGCAGTAGGCAGCACTATAAATGGTGCTCTAGTAGGGGGCTTTTAGAGTTGTGCATCATTTTTATAATTGTGTACGGTAATTTATAGAATATCTGCAATATATCTCTAAAATCATAATAATTTTGTAGATATGTTAATGAAAAATATGTCTAAGCAATATTGTTAGAATATCTTTTAATGGTATATTATTTATAAGTCTATATATTTTAGTTCAGAAATTTTAAGTGTTATAGATACTTTAAATACTATTAATATTATTAATAAATTGATTTAAATTATATTATGCTTCTAAAGCGCATATTAAAAATGATATTATAAAAAATCATCAATAATATTCATTTTATTTTTTATAGTATTCTTTATTTAAGTATCTTTCTATAGAGATTATGAGATATGTTATTAATAAAGTTATGTTTTTAGATTTGGCCAAAAAAATAAAGAGAAATCCAGACAGCTTCTTTTTCAATAAACAAAAATAATGCTTTAATTTGATGTTGTAAAATAACTGATAACGATCATATGTTTTTGATTATCAGTGATGAAAATAATGTGATTTTTGATATAGAGATTGAAAAGATTGAGAACTTTTTCGCGTATCACTCATATTTTCTTACCAAATTTTTTGAAAAATTATATAAAGCAAAAAAATAAATTCTGTTAAGTTATTAGCATTTATAATGAGTTTTTTATTTTCACAGTTTTGTGATTGTTTTTGCATTTAACAATGCATTAACAACATGTGTGGTCCATTTTAAAGTTTTGTTTAAAATTACATAAGTAAGTTCTATTTTGATTTGTTATTGCATCGCTCGTATTGATGTATAACAAAAGCGTTTGAGACAATATAAGATCACAAGAATAAATTTTTAATTGGGTATATAAACTACCGATTGCTTACAGATAAAAAAATCTATGCATATCAAAGTTACGTAAGTTTTTTCTCTTCAAAATGTGTATTTGAATTAATTTTTGTGATTGATAGCTTTACTACGATGAAAATACTTGTGAGTTTATTGGTATTCATTAGATACCTATGAATTTTACATATCGATTCAAAAATATAGAATAATATAATTTTACGATTATTGTGGAGTTCATTTTGATAAACTGAAAAACATAATGCTGAGCATTACAAATATTTGCAAAAATGCTTTTATTAGGTGTTATTTTGTTTCTTTATAGTTTACATTTTTTATCTTTTTAACCTTGGTTAGAGAGAGAATTTGTATTCATTATCTATTTCTCTATTTTATTTTGAATGCGTGGAGCACTATTAATATCAAAAAGTAATGATCGTGGAAGATAATGAGCTTAAACTGAAGTTATTCTGCGTTTCTGTAGAAACGAATTGTCGTAAAATCGTTGAAATGTTTAATGGCTTTATGGATTAAAGTTGGCGGTTTCATCAATATTATCTCTTATCTTATCTCGTTTAGCTTTTCTAATCAAAGAGCGAAATTTTTGTTTACGCTAAATTTTTACTCGGTTAGCTATTTCCTCTCAACATACAATAAGAAAAAAAAATTAGCTTACTGTATGCTAGCAATATAAAAAATCCATTATGTGTAATAAAAAAGACAATTTAGTAATATTTTTTATGTTGTGATTTAAAAATGTTGTGATTAAGAAAATCAATAGTTTTGAAGAAAAAATACAATTTAAACAATAATATAATCATATTATTGTAATAAAATTTTATCATCTAATCAGTCAGCTTAAAACAAAAATAGAATAATTGACAAAACAAATTAAATATGGAAAGAATAAAAATATAATACAAAATAATAATTATTTTTGTATTATATTATCATTCTCTTCTCAGTAGGAAAATATGAATCATCGGTAGATGATGTGATGTTTTCTGTTTAGAGAGTAAGGTTTTATTAAATATTGTAATAGGTTATTATAATGAGAATATTTAAACATTGTATATCATGTGTTGTTGCAGTAGCTATTTTCTTTTCACAAGTTTTAGGAGCCAATGCCGATTCTTTAAATGGTAGATTTCAAAACGCTGATTTTATTTCTGTAATGAAACAAGAGAATAGAGTTATTAAAACTGTTAAGGCGATTATTAGTCAATTTTCGGAACAAAGCAGAGAAAAAGATGTCCAAAAGGTGGCTGGTTTGATAGGAATGGAGCCAGCGATTTTTGGTTTAATCGCATTTCTTGTATATTTCTTTACTAGAAAGCCACCGGATCCTAGAAAAAGCGCAGGTGAAAAAGCATTCACTGCTTTTACTCGAAGTGCATGGGCTCTTAATTAAAAATGTTGATTTGATGAATTTTAAATTATTCTGTTTTTGAATCTTTTATAATTAATAAACCGTGATTTCTAATCACGGTTTAGCTATTTTTATATTTATTAATATGCCCATTAAGCTTTAAGTTTTTAGGCTGTACTCTTTTTTTAATATTATTACAGAAATACTTTATTGTACATAATATGGTCTTTTTGAGGTTTAAAATTTTTAATCATTTTATCTTGGTTAGAAAGAATGTGTATTTATTTCTATTTCTCTAAGTCGTAGAATTATATTAATGTTAGAAAGTTAGAATCTTGAAAGACAATGAACTTTATTAAAATTATTCCACGTTCTTGTAGAAACGAATGGCTGTGAAATCTTTGAAATGTGTAATGGCCTTATGGCATTAGATTTGGCGCGTTCACCAAAGTTATCCCTTATCTTACTTAATTTAGCTTTTTCAATCAAAGAGCTAAGTTGATACTTACGCTAATTTTTGCTGGGAAAACTATTTCTTCTCAATCTATACTAAGAAAAAATTATTTTAACAGAATATTTCAATAAAATATTTTTTTTGTTTTTTGTAAATTTTAAAAATATTTATCTTACTATATTATACAAAAAATAAAAAACATTACGTGTAACTAAAAAACAATATATTGATATTTTTATGTTATAATATCTAAT
>NZ_JAQITD010000002.1 GCF_028618555.1 Bartonella sp. CM31XJBT
AGCGTAGAAAACCTCCTCAACTTCCCATGCTAATTGGTCAACAAAGCGTGCACCATCTTCACATGTCGCATAACATTCAACATCTAGCGTTAAAACACGCCGCCTTATTCCATAATCATAGCCATCTTCAATCGTTTCACTTTGTGTGAAAATGTTAATTGCAGGCGTGTTTTCAGGGGAGAAGTTGAAATCACGCATATTGAAAACATTGTCACCAGCTGCTGTTTTTGCTGCCTTTATCAAAGCAACAAAGCTTTCCCTTATCGTTTCTCTCGGATGCATGGGGGCTCCTGTTCAATTAAGTGCATAAAATGATTGACTAGGATTAATAATGATACTATCATTGGTTATGAGTAATAAAGTTGAAAAAATAATCAGCTTGATGAAAGCGTCACCAAAGAACATCAAGTTTTCAGATTTGTTGGCTGTATGTGTCTATTTCTTTGGAGAACCGCGGAACAATGGTACAAGCCACTTTGTTTTTAAAACACCGTGGCTTGGTGATCCTCGTGTGAATATTCAAAAAGATTCTGGTAACAAAGCAAAAGCTTATCAAGTCAAACAAGTCTTACAAGCGATAGAAAGGATGAAACATGAACAATAATCATTATACATATCGTGTTTTGTGGTCGCAAGAAGATGAGGAATATGTCGGATTGTGTGCAGAATTCCCATCCCTTTCATGGTTAGATGCTCAAGCAGAGAAAGCTTTAAAAGGTATTATGGACCTTGTTTCAGAAGTTGTTGAGGACATGCAACATAATGGAGAAGAAGTTCCTGTGCCTTTGTCACATGGTAAATACAGTGGTAAGTTTCAATTAAGAATACCACCAGAACTCCATAGAAAACTTGCAATACAAGCCGCTGAAAATGGTGTGAGTTTAAACAGATACATTTCTTCTAAACTTTGAATCTTTTAAAATTCTATACACATCAAAAGAAATTTAATTTTTATGAAAACCTCTAAATTAAAACAAATGCCTGTTTTTAAGACGGATGAAGAAGCAGAAAACTTTGTTGATACTGCCGATCTTACGGATTATGATTTAACTGGTTTTAAACCCGTTCATTTTGAGTTCTTACCTAAAGAAGCCTCTTGACCACTCCCCATTTTAAGAACAGGGAGGGGAGTTGTGTTTTTAAGTTAAGCAGCTTTTACAACAGGACTTTCCAAAGTAGGAGCATAAGCTTGCAATAACGGATTCATGCTATGCGGTAGTTCTGAAGTTCCAAAACCTGTAAGAACTGCTAGAATCTTTGTAATATTCGGCACTTCATCTTGAAGTTTTACAATCAAAGCTTTTTCTACCACCCCCATGATGTCAACCAGAGCACTACAATTTTTATCATCTACATATTCACAATTGACAAACTGAAACAACGTTATCCACAAATCGCATAAGAAGTTAGTATCTACCTTCATTGCACACCCCCAAAGATTTGTTCTCTCAAACATGCCAATCCTCTAGATGTGATTTTCGTTGAAGGCAGCACCTTTTCTGTTCCATCCGGTCTTTGAATGGTAATAGCAGGGCAATCCATGAATCCTTTCTTGATCTTATCCTGATAAGGTAACAATGGCGCCCCTGGAGCACGTCGATACACCCAATCATTTTGTCGCAAGTAATCCGTTAAATCCTTAGGTCGTACTTCCAACATCTTCGCGGCTTCAATTAAACCAAACAAACCATCAGAGCGTTTTAGACCTTCCAAAGCCTCTGCTTTTGGTGCTAATTCAGCAATGGTGTTATCCTTTTGCTCAATTTGGTTTTGTAAATGTGTCAAAAAGCCAATCATTGCTTGAGGACTTGAGTAGTCTATCTGTGGAACAGCTACCTGCTTTTCCAACTTTTGCCAGCGGTCAATAATCTTTGCTCGTAAAGCAGTACTGTAACCAGAAACAAGAATTAAACATTCGCGCTTAGGTAAGTTATAACAAGGGCGGCTTTCACCTTTTGCATCAACGTAAGTACCGATAAAATCAACCAATCCAAATTTGGAGCCGTTAAGTTCTTCAAGCATCTTCTTGATATCACGCATAATATGTGCGTGCTGCTTTTTACACAAATCAGCAATTTCACGACTAGACATAGTTTGATGGATAGCACTATTAGCAGTGTTTCCTTTAATTTCTATAAGAGTGTTCATGATGAACTCCTATTGGTTAGACGTTTTTGATTGACACTTTTATAAATAAAGTGCCGGGTGCTCAAAAACACGGCCAATAGTCCGTCGTTATGCTTTTCCCATCAAGAGTATTGTATAGCATAACCACACCCGACGAGATCATTATATGCGTGTAACATACAATGAGTCAAAGCCTTTAATGTGCGGAAAAGAGATTGTTTCGGCAATCTATCCGCTATTGGTTTAAGGTGTTTTTGAGGCACCTGATTCGATTATTCATATTGTTGCCACAATGTCAATAAGTAATACTACTTTTTTCTAAATTATATAAGTACGTCTTTACTTTATTTGTCGACTCACTTTAAATTTCCCACTTTACTTTCTTGTTTATAGCGGAGGGGGAGGTAATGCTGGATACCCTTGATACAATTGCAATGATCGTATGTTTGTTATCATTGCCAGTGATGATTGTCGGACTTGTTTTAGTATGTATAAAGAAATGGCGGAAAAACGGACTGAAAACTCTTGGTATTGGAGCTTTATTATTTATCGGCTCTGCGATAGTAGGTGGTTTTGTATACAAAGATAAGTCAGATCAAGTTGCATACAATAATGAAATTGTTACCTCCTCCTCGACTTCCTCAATAGATGTTGCTACTCAAAACGAAAGCGTGTCTCAAGCACCAGCTGAGAATACCGATAAGCAAGTTACCCCCACTCAAGTTAACAAACCAGACAAAGATGATGGATTAGGCTTTTGGGGATGGTTTTGGTTAATTTTCTTTGCGTTTTTTGCGTTTTCCATTTTCGCTTATTGGCAAGATAAACGCAAAAAACGTTTTGAAGAGAAAGTTCCAGAACAGGCTTCAAGGTCGCTCCCTCCTGCACATCCTTCTTCTGATTTCTCAGTCGTTAATAAAACATCTCCAGCACTTAAAAAGGAACAACTGGAAAAGGGAATAAAGAGCTTTCTCCTTTGTGCTCTATTGATTGGAGGCATTGTAGCAATAATAAATGTTCCTTGGTTATTATTGCCTTTTCTTATTGTTTTACTTTGTGTTCTCATTGTTTATCATGAAACAAAAAAGGAAAAAAGCTTTGAACAAGAAGTTGCGATGTTACAACCAGATATCCCTCCCTTTGATTTTTTTGAAGCATGTGAAATGTTTCAAGAGCTTGATGCGAGTGAGTATGATTATCGTTTAGCACGCAATGAAAAACTTTTGGGAGTTCAAGAAAATACCAGATTCATTGACGGTAGAAAGAACAAGTGGGATGGACGTCTTTTGGTAACAAATCAGGCTATTGTGTTTGAAAGCTCTGAAAAGAATGAACGAACCACTTGGACACGAATTGCATCAGTAGCTATAACATATCAAGGATGCCAAATCAGTCGCCGTACCGGCGTACCATGGAATTATGAATTTACTGCTAATCCCGGATTTGCTGCAGTGGTTAGAGCTCTTGGGCGCCCTTATTGATTTTTAAGTAGTATATCGTATAAATGTACATCACTATTTTATCTCCCGCAAGATAAGTTTATACATACCGGATTCTGAGGCTTGGACATCTGTGATCACGAAGTGCTCTTGAGAAGAGGGGGCTTTGTTGTTTTCAGGAGAAATGATTACAACACTATCTTGAGGGTTTGGTGGTATTCCCCCGATGTCATTGATACAAAGATCAAGTTCCTTTCTTGGAATTGTGGTGGGGATTCTGCCACCGGCGTCCGATTCTGAATGCTTAATGCCGTAAATCGCTGTGATACGAAAAGATTGCTGGCTGTCTTTTCGCGTGTAGATGATGGGCTGCCCAAAAGTGTTGCGTACATCTTTAACCATTTGGTTTAGCAGCCCGTGCCATCGCATGTTATTTCGCTCCAATCACGGCTTTAAACAGCATTTCAGGGCGTGTGCAAATGTAAAGCGGATAGCTATAGACCTCCGGTTTTACCCATGCATTACGGTCGTGGTCGACGATAAGCATCGTGTAGAGAGGTCTTCCAACCGTGTTGGCAAAATCCAAGCTTTCACCAGGAGCAAAGGTTTTTTGGAAGACACCAGGCGCATCAACAGGAAAGAATTGACATTCATCAGGCTTAATGCCTATGGCGCGCTTTGTTCCAGCCTTCGCACTCACATTATAGTTGTGAATACTCCGGTAATTAATGAAAGTCACACCCGCAAAGTCAAAACTACCAAAGCTCCCAGAGCCAATCGAACTTGGTGTTGCAACACCTCCGGCGCTATTGAGTGTCTGTGCTAAGGCTGTGTTTAAATAGGTCTCACGAATTGTTTTATGGTTTTTCAACTTGGAAAAGAATTCATTTCCACAAAGCCCAATAATGCGTGAACGATCAGAAAAAGCTCCCTTTGAAGCTTCAATCATCCTCATAATGACTTGATCAACATGGTCCGCAACATTGGTTGTCTCATTATTTAATTTAAAATCAATCGGCTTTGGTGGTGCGATTTCCCATTCTTTGTACCAATCGACAATTACGGAACCATCAGCATCAAGGACAACACCTTGAACAGCGCCAAGCTGCATATTTTCCCATGTCAATTCGATTTCAGAAATCAGTTTCTTTTGTTTTCTGGCAATATATTTCATTGCTGTCTCTAACTGATCTTCTGCGCCAAATTCACGACGGTTTTGGATTTCTTCTGATTTCACCGTATCACTTTTGGCAATCCGTGTTGTTTTGAAAAACCGAAGATTACGACCCTCTCTATCACCTTCTGTCAAAGGTGCGCCACGTTCACTGGTTTGAATAAGCGAAAATGTATTATCACGCCGTTCAATCCCAACCACTGTGGTACTGGTTTCAACTTCTTCAAAGAGATTAAGAGAACTTACAAGACCAGGTTGAAACTCATAGTTTTCGATGGCTTTCATCATTGTGATGCTTGAGAAAGCATCATGTTTAAAAAAGTTCATATCCATGTGCGCATTCTCCTATCGCAATAGAATGTTGTTTTTGTCTTCTAAAGACTGAATGGCTGCTTTCTTTTTCTCATCCGTGATGGCATCTGGCCATAGCAGTTCAGAAGCTTTTACAGTGCATAAGCGTGCTGTAATCACAGCGCGTTGATCGGCGCCTGTTGCGTCAACAGTAGCAAAAGAAATCCCTGCCGGTGTTTGACTGCCATCTGTTGCTGCTGGATTAAGGGGGACATAGTATTCCGTTGTGGTTATCTTTCCCATGACAGTTCCCGCTTCAATGAATGCTCCTGATGCAAACACCACTTCTTCGTTTGACATATCGGGGTCGTAGGGTCCAAGATAAGCGCCATTGCGTACGTCGTCATAAATAATATTCGTCATTTCACTGCCCTCCAAGCTGCTTCCCATTTTGTATGAATCTTTGCCTTGCTCGTCCCATCACTATGAGGGGTATAAGGCGAGACTTTTAAAGACGCGCTTTGAGAGCTAGCAGCCGTCAACACACACTGGCGTGCTTTCTCGATACTCATACCTTTTTGAATAGCTTTTGCTGCGTCAAAAGAAACGCCTAAGTGCTTTGCTTGCCTTTCAAGGGTTGTTAGTGCTTTTGCGCGCTTTCTTTCTTTTTCAAGAGCAGCTTTTATGTTTTCCTGCTTGTCTTCGTTGTCTTCATCCTCATCTTCGTTTTCTTCTTCATCGTCGAAGTCTTCGGCGTTTTTGTCGATGTCGCTATCGCCTTCGTCCTCTTCCTCGTCATTGATGATGTCGACGATCTTTTCGTCATCATCTTCTTCAGCGCGGTATTGTGTGCGTGCCATGTGTTTTGTCCTTCTTTTTCTGTTGATGTTGGGTTTTGTGATATGGAATCCGTTAAGGCTTCCAAAGCTTGCGCAAGGGTGCCTTGCGCATCTGCTAATCCAAGCGTGATCGCTTGGGTGCCTATAAAAGTTTCTGCTTTTGTGTCACGAATTGCAGCAGCATTTAAGCGTCTGTTTTGCGCCACCAAATCGACAAACATCTCGTAGAGCAGGGCGCAATCGGTTTGCATTTTTATCTGTGCTGTATCGCTCAAGGGTTCGTGAGGGTTGCCATGGGTTTTGTGATCACCTTCAAAGACAAAGGTCCATTTATACCCGTGTTTTTCATCTGCACGGGACTGGTCAAGATGAGCACAAACAACTCCAATCGAGCCTACAACACCCGTGCGAGCAACCCATATTTGAGAAGCAGAACAAGCAATGGCATAAGCTGCAGAACAGGCAAACTCATTGGCATGTGCCCAAATGGGTTTATTGTATTGTTTTGAGAGTGTTTGAAACTCTTCAACCAAATCAAACACACCACCGGCTTCTCCACCGCCGCTGTCAATATCAAGTAAGACAGCACGAACATCAGGTTGTGCAATGGCTTCACGAAAAGAAGCGCTTAAACCTTCATAAGAGGTTAGCCCCGATAAAGCCCCAAGCCATGCACCACGGCGCACAAGCGTGCCATGAACCGGTAGGATAGCAACATTGTTTTGTACTACATAAGTTTCAGGGGGTCTTAAAGCCGTTGTATCCCCTTGCGCAAAAGCCCCAGGGGCAAACTTTTCTCCCTCAAAAAGACGCGGTGCAAGAGCATTCAAAATGACATCAAGTTTTGTCGAGGCAAGCATATGTGGAACCCCAAAAAGCCGTGATGCCAAGAACGGCATATCAAGATTATTCACCATTTTTATGTGCCTCACTGCCTTGGTTACTTTCATAAGTCTCAGAAGGTTCTGAATCTGCTGTATCAATCGCTTGATTTTCACCAGAAGGCGCTGCCATATCCGTGTCAAAAGATAAGCCGCGCGCACGAGCGTCTGTGTGCTCTTCTTCAAGTTCGGCATGAATGCTGTCGATATCAAAGCCACGCTCGGCAAGTGCCATGCGTCGTGTTTTCAAGCCTGCACGAATTTCTTCTTTTTCCGCTGAGATATCCTTGTTTGGATCAATCATTTCAAGCGGGGGTGCAAAGCTTTCACATTGAAGCCATGGCAAGGAATTTTCTTCCCACCCTGGCAAATTGACGCATCCAGCAAGCACTGCCATTTCAACAAAACGCTCCCAAACAATGCGGTTAAACTGAAAGGCAATAATATGTTCACGCCATTGTTTGACGTGCCGTCTAAACTGAATGATGGAGGTGCGTACATTTGAAAAATTCCCCCGCGTAACGTCTCCAGTCACAACGGCATAAGGCATATTAAGTGCTGCACAAATTTTCAAGATATTGCGAAATTGAAAAGCCTCATAAGAGCCACCAACCTCAACAGGATTTGAGAATGTAACTTCTTTATTCTCTCCTAAATAAAGAGATGCACCGGGCGCAATGACAGGTGCTTTGTATTCTTCTTCAACGTTGTTTTTATCACGATTATCGGATAATTTTTCGACGTTTGGTGAATTGTCCTTGACAAACGCCGCGAAAAGAGCCGCCGTCCTTTTTCTATCGAGTTCTGCGTCGTCATAGGATTCGAGTTGAAAGATCTTTGTCATACAGCGCGTTATTTTGGGAGAACCGCGCAATTGTCCTGCGATACGGCGCTCTTTGATGTGCAGGATCATTTCAGCGGGGACACGCACGCGCTCTTGGCTCTCAAATGCCATATTTGCAGGGACATCATCATAGGGGTGATGTTCCCAGAAATGATAAGCAACGCGCTTGCCACTGGCATTAAATTCAATTCCCATACGAATGTAATTGCCTTCAATCTCAGCCGGTCCATTGTAGGAAAGGTCCAACATTTCCGTGGGATAAACTTGTAATTGAAGCGGTACACCAGAGCGTCCGTAGAGATCAACATAATGCAATCTTACAAAGCACTCTCCGGTTAAAAAGACCTCTCGTGCAATGGTTGCTTGCAGCCCATAAAAGCTGGTATCTTCATCATAATCTGCTTCATCAACCCATTGCCACCATAAGTCTAAAAGCTTTTTCTTTTCTTCTTGAAAGCCTTCAATACGAGGATAAGGTTTAATCCCATCACTTACAGCCGCAGAGACCCATTCCTCCGTTGCAGAACCATAAAGAGCTTCATTGTCATAAAGCCATCTTGAACGGGCAACAATGGTATCACCGCATTCTTCAATCGCTTTATTGATATGTTTTTTTGCGGGGTCAAAACCACCCATACGGCGGCTTTTGCTTGCCGCTTCAAAATGGGGATTGTGTTGACGAGAAATTGTAAAAAAGCCCGTGAGTTTATTGAAAAAACCAGCCATTAATAGCCTCGTGATATATTAAAATAGAAAACGCGTGAACGCTTGCGTCCTTCAAGGTTGGCTATTTGTGTGTTCAGCATCTCAAGCGCTCTGCGCAGTTCCTCAACAGAACGGTTGCTGACTTGCTTATCGCCATGGCGCACCGATTGTGCTCCCGAATAAAGAGCTTCTTCAATTTGTTCACGCCGCTTTTTTAAACTTTCCAGTCTGTCAGTTTTGCTGTTTACTTGGTTCAAGTCTGTATCCATAAATTACCTCCAATCCCCTTGCATATAAGGATTCATCACCGTTCTGGATTGTTTCCTTTGAGGTTGTGCTGTCTGAGATCTTCTTGGAGAAGGAGAGGGCACATGTTCTGATGTTGGCTGCTCTAAAGAGCCTTCAATTTTAAGTTTTTCCAGACGCTCTTCTAAGATATCGACTTCTCGATTAAGGTTTATTCCTGCCGAAATCAGACCTTGTAAAGCAGCATAAGCATAGACCCTACAGTCCAAGGCTTCGTTTCTTGCCTTTTCACTTTTTTGCCATTCAATACGCTTGAAGCCTTTAAAATATTTGATGACTTTTCTTTCAGCGGTCAGTTGGTCAAAATATTCCCGATCAAGGTTTTTGTGAAAGTGTGTTGCACCAGCACCCGATGCTTCAGGACCGGATTTTTTAAACCGTGCCGTGATAATATCTTTTGCTGCATCAACCCCAACAATATAGAGATTAATCTGTCCTTTGTTGTTTCTACTTGGACGGCGTGGCCATACCGCACGCCATCCCGCTTGCCCCTTAATTCCCCAGATACGTCGTCCCTCACGGGGGCGCACGTAATTATAAACCGCTTGTGTGTGTCCACCACCGGTATCAATACAAGCAGCTGTTATCCTAATTCCCTCTTTATAGCCTGTATGTGGCCAGCGTTTTGTAAGGTATTCATCCAGCTGGTCCCATACTTCAAAAGAAGAGGGATCACCAAGGATAACTTGATAATCAATATGCCAACTTTCTTCACTGCGTCCCCATCCCACCACTTCAAGTTCTAAGCGGTCATTTTGCACATCAATACCCGCTGTTAACAACACGGCTTGTTCTGGTGCAAGGGGATAATCTTCGCGTTTTGCATAGAGGCTATCTGGGTCAACAACTTCGCCTGTTCTGTCCTCCCATGGCTCTCCAAGCACTGTATTGACAAAAGGCTGTAGAAGAGCTGGATCATCCTTGGCATTTAAAAACTCTCTTGCGCATTCCCCCCAAGTAAGCCAAGGGGAATAGAGTGCCGAAATATGATAAGAACGCAAATTGGGTCTGCTTGATTCACTGGTTGGTACCCAACATGCTCCTCGTTCTTCACTCATGAGATCTGTTTTTCTGTGCTCGGCATGTTCATGACCACAATGGGCACAAACAAACACAGCTTTTTCGGGGGCGCCTTTTGGCCACTTAATTTGTGACCAAACAATGGGCTGTAGAACACCACATGCATCACAAGGCACGTTGTAATATCGCTGGTCTCCTAGCACAAAATCCTTGGCAATACGGCTTGTGTCACGGTGGGTGGGTGTGGACAATTTAAAGATCTTTCGTTGTACAAAGGTTGAGGTCCGCTTTTCGGCAATCATCACCGGATCACCTTCGTTATCCACACTGAGAGGATAGGCATCCACCTCATCTAAAATCAGATAACGAATAGGCATGGAACGCAAACCAGCAGCACTGTTTGCCCCTGTAAGCATCAGTGCACCACCATCAAACTCTTTCGAAAACATTGTATTACCACTGTCGCGTGCCCGCGCTGGGGCAATGCGTTTGCTTAAAGCAGGGCTTGCCATAATCATAGGATCAAGCCGCGTCTTTGAAAGCTTTTTGGCTGTCTCAACCGTTGGCATCACATAAAGAGCAGGTCCTGGACTATAATGAATAGCATAACCGCAGAAATTTAATCCTGCCTCTGACATGCCAACTTGCGCCCCTTTCATGACAATAGTTGTTTCAATTGGTTTGTGAGAGGAAAGGTTATCCATGATTTCGCGCAAATAGGGGGTCCGCTTTGTTCTCCACAATCCAGGTTCAGCACTTGCTACCGTGCTAAGGTATCTATTCTTATCCGCCCATTGCGAAACCGTATACGGTGGGTCCGGTTGTCTTGCATTATTGGCATTGGCGAAAAATTCTTCGACTGCATTGTCATCCATTATTCGTTTCTTGCAAGTTCTCTAACTCTGGAGAATGAGGATCATGAAAAGGCACTGGAATATTAACCGCCTCAAGCAAAGCGGTTCTCATAGTGTAATCAATAGCACCAATAAGGCTGGCCGCATCACATCCAACTTGTGCAGCAATGCTTGCACCAAAACGATGAGGAAAATTCAACATAGCATCACGGTGCGCTCTTCCAAACTCACGCGCTGCTCTCTTGACTTCTTCACGGTCAACGGTTGTTTCACGTAAGCGTTCAAGGGCAATCTTTTCGCTTTCAAGCGCAACTTGCATTCGCTCCAGTTTTATCTTGTATTCATTGGCTCCATCTGTAGAGGCTTGTTTGATCTTTGTCCGCGGTTGACCATCAGGCGCTAAAAATGGAGCAGGGCGCTTTGTTGGATTCTCATTCCAGATGCTTGTGGCAAGGGCTTCATTGACAGAACCATCTTCAAAAAGAGCCGCATCAAATTTACCTGTCTTTATCCGTGAAACCACCGCATTATGTGAAACACCCATCTTCTTCGCAAACGCACGAATCGATATCCCCTCACGATTCTTCTTATTCATAGTTGCTCCATTTTGAATGGTATATACGAATTATTGTACACTTTAATTATTGACAAGGTTTTATTTTTCGTGTACATAAAATATATGAAGATAGTGTGGGATGAACCAAAAAGAGCTTTAAACATTGTTAAACATAAGCTTGATTTTGCTGATGTTATTTACTTTGACTGGGAACATGCTCTTATTGATGCAACACATTCAAACCGCATGAAGGCTATTGGACATTTTGCGAATGGCACAACAGTTATTGTTTTTGCAAAGCTTGGCAATGAAGCGATATCCATTATCAGTTTTCGTCAAGCGAATAAAAAAGAAAGAGAGGTTTTCAATGACTATCAAAAAAACCTTTGAAGCAGGATGTGATTATACAAAAGAAGATTGGGACGCTGTGGATTCCCCACCACTAACAGATGAAGAACTTGCACGCTTAAAGCCAGCTAAAGATGTTTTACCACCTTCCTTTTTTAAATATGTAACAGAAGAACGCCGTAAACGTGGGCGTCCACCCGTTGAATCTCCCAAACAAGCGGTTACTCTACGCCTTGACCCAAACGTTATTGCTTCTTTTAAAAAACAAGGAAAAGACTGGCGAACACGTATGGGTGAAGTCTTAAAAAAAGCAAGTGGCAGCTAAACCAACCACCTCCCCATTTTGAGAACGGGGAGGGGAGATGTGTTTTAAATCTAAGCAGCTTTTACGACAGATCTTGCTAAAACGCGCTTAGCTTCTTTTGTAACTGATTTGTAATGATCAAGCTCTTTTTCGAGGTCATTTGCATCCAACAAACGCCTCATCATCAATCCTAAGATTTCTCCAATACCTGCAGGTTTTTTAAAACACTCATAAGAAAATAATTCATAATCAACAGCTTGGTTTCTCAGTTTCTTCTCACACTCAATAAAGTAACGGCGTGCTTGACGTCCTTTCTCGTTACGTTCAACCATGGAAAGCTCTTTTGCCATGTCTAAAGTGAGATGGTACTCTGTACTTGGACGACCGCCTTGGAGGTTTTCGCCAAAATTGGTGAAAACTATATAATCCTGATTTTTGAGAAAGCTGTATTTGTTAATACGGTCTTTAATCCAATTGGAAAAGTCTCGTTTTACTTCCAAAAACACATGTAATTCACGCGCATTAACGGTTTGAATAATTTCTTGTCCAACAGCTTGTTCTGATATTTTAATTAGAGTGTTCATCTTATTAGTCCTTTGTTTTATAAGTTAAAGTATCCAGGGCTAAAACAACCGAACTAATACAGCCCTTCGTATCTTTAGGTTACCCTTGGACATACACACGAAGACCCTGGACAAAAATTCTTATGATGGGCAACAGATCTTTCGGGATACTGTTGAACCGATTAGTTACGAGGTGTTTTAAGCCTGCCAATCAGACTATAGCTGTTCACAGAAACTGTCAATTATTTTTTGAAAAATCCTAAAAGTATTGACGTCCTAAGAGGATGCCGGGTGCTAGAAAACACGGCACATAGCCCGTCGTTATGCTTTCCCCACAAGGGTATTGTATAGCATAACTACACCCGACAAAGTTATTATATGCGCCTAACATACAATGAGTCAAAGTCTTTAATGTGCGGAAGACTGATTATTTCGGCAACCAATCCGCTATGTGTTTAAGGTGTTTTCTAGGCACCTGATTCGAAAATAGACATTGACGCAACAATGTCAAGAATAAAAATAATTTTTATCTAAAAATAATCACATACTGTACAGTGTACATATTGAAATTGTTATTTATCAATGTGTTGTGTGTACAATGTACAGTCAAATTGAAAATTCTGTCGCTAGCGATAGTTCGCGCTCGTCCGCCCCGCAACAGACCCAACCCGCTGGGAAGTACCTTTTGCATTGATTTTATTGTATTTTTTCTGGAAAAAGCGAAGCATTATCGATAATCTCCTTTGAATTAATATCCTCCCCACTTTGCAAGCAGGGAAGATGAGATCATATTTTAAATTTAAGCAGCTTTTGTGACAGATCTAGCTAACACCTGTTTTGCTTCTTTAATGAGGGCTTTATATTTTCTGTTCTCTTCATCTACTCTGAAGGCATCAAGAAGACGCATATGAATAGGACCTAAAAGATATAAAACTTTTTCGCCAGCGTTCATACCTTCCCAATAACTTGGCAAATCAAAGCGCGTATCACGATCATAATCAACAGATTGGTTTCTCAGTTTCTTTTCACACTCAATAAAGTAACGGCGTGCTTGACGTCCTTTCTCGTTACGTTCCACCATTGAGAGCTCTTTCGCCATGTCTAAAGTGATGTGATATTCTGTACTTGGACGACCGCCTTTAGGTTTTACTCTTTTTTGAGTAAAACTCACAAAGTCCTGATTTTCTTGGGAGGCATTGGGTTTCGCTAAAATTTTAGCGAAACTTATAAAGTCCTTATTTTCTAGGAAGCCGTATTCTTTAATACGGTTTTTTATCCAATCTCTAAAATTAGAATTGACTTCCAAAAATGTATATAATTCGCGTGCGTTGACGGCTTGAACTGTTTCTTGATCAATCGTTTGTTCTGTAATTTTAATAAGAGTGTTCATAATGAACTCCTATGCAGTTAAAGGTTTTCTATTGACACTCCACAAAGAATGCCGGGTGCTAGAAAACACGGTGCATAGTCCGTCGTCACGCTTTTCCCATAAAGGGTATTGTATAGCGTAACTACACCCGACAGATCTATTATACGCATGTAGCATATAATGAGTCAAAGCCTTTAGTATGCGGAAAATAAACTGTTTCGGCAATCTATCCGCTATGCATCTAAGGTGTTTTCTAGGCACCTAATTTAACGATATACGTTTTCCGTGAATCTTGTCAAGAAAGAAAATCTCAGTGTATAGCAAACATAGCTTGAGAACATGATCTAGCCTTTCTTATTAGCAGCGTATTCTTGACGAGAAAGTTGTCTCTGTATGTTTTTGGTTAATCTTTCATTGGCATATTGTGCAATAGCACTAGCAATCTCTGGCTTGGACATCACTTTAGCAATTGATGGTCCTTCTTGTTTTGCAATAGGGAATTGATCTCCATCCGCTCTTTGAAACACATTCCCTCCCATTTTTAAATCAACACGCTTTGGAAAACTGCCTCCCTTGATAAAAGCATGGGGTAAGATTTCTTTCTTTCCAAACAGTGTGTAAGTTACGCCGCGTTTTGTTTCGTTTACTTTAAAAAATTTAAGAGGTATTGGTGTTCCAGAACCAATGATATCTGTCTCAAGAAACCTTGCTGTCGCCTTTTCTTTAATATAAACACCTCTTCTTATACGCTTTATTTGGGCTGATGAGATGTCTGCAACTTGCTTTTCAGTAAAGCGTTCAACTTGTTTTGCTGCAGTGTTTAGAGCATTACGCAGAGCCCAATTAAGGCGTGGTGCTTGAAGACTGGTGAAGGTATCCTTCACCTGTTGAAGATACCATTTTTGGTGGATGATTAACTTCAACTTCTAAGCCTTTTTTGGGGTAGGTGACTTGGAAGCTTTAGATGCTTTTGGCTGTTCGAGTGGAATTTCCTCTGTCACTGGTTCAGACGATGTTTGTACGGCTTCTTGTTCTATCTGTTTAATTTGTTCAATTGCCTTATCTGTTTTTGCTGTTGTCTTGACGTCAACAAAAAGTTTTGCAGCATTGGCGCGCTTGAGACGTGCGTAGACTTGATTAGAAACTTCAACAAATGGATTATTGGGTGTTGATGGTTCAAAGCGAACAGTGCTTTTATTGTCTCCAACAACACACATTGGCTTAGTGATGACAGCTTTCATCATTGCTCCTTTTGCGTCATAATTAATGACATCATTAGTCAATTATTGATTTTTGTTATTTGAAAAATAGATTAGTCAGAATTACCCAGAAAACAGGGCTTTCTAGCCACGTTTCAAGATCACATTTTACTAAATTTTTAGAGGATATTTTTGAATTTTGGACGCAATTCGACCAGTACAGCAGCGTCATTAAATACGACTTTTCACATATTGTCAACAAAAAAATCAATATATTGTGTTTTTTTTATTTTTTTACCTAAATATGCTGCTTTACAAACAAATGATGCAAATATTCCGTTCCCAAAAATCGTTTATACGTTAAAGCATTTACCATTTATTTTTTGGATAAAAATACTTCTGGAGAGCATTTAGAGCAATACGCAAAGAACTAACAAGATGTGGTAATGTTTGGTTTTCTATAACAAGATGTTGTATCGCGGCATAAAGATTATACTGTCTATAGAGGTGTTGTGCTTCTTTGATAGCCTCTTGCATGTTTGAAAACTGTTCTGTTGCAAATTTAATCCATTTTTCTTTTGCTGTCTCATCAGAAGATGAGGGCATTTTATCATAAACAGCACTTGGCAAACCTTTTGCACACGAATAGTCATTTTTCACTTCAAGATATTTTTGCGCAGCATCATATTGGTCTTGATTTATTTCGCCTTGCAAATAAAGCCGCCCGATATAGGTGCCGGAAAGCGGATTTTTAGCCTCTTCTATGGTCAAGTCAAAGCGTTTGGCACGCATTTCAATTGCCAATTTATCCATGGGTTCATGCGGTGTTTTTGCTCGTGAGATACGTCCATTTGGTTCTCTGATACATCCTTTAATCCGTGGACGACCGCGTTTTGCACGTTTTTTTCTTTTTGTCATATTTTTTTCAATCAGAATGGTATGCTATCATTATTAATGAGTGCACTATGATCAGCAGCCCCTGAAGCGATAGCATAATTTTGAGAAGTAATAGGTGAAGGGGTAGGGGATGCCGATTGATCTTTTTTGGCATCAAGCAAATACAACTCGCCTTTGAATTGTGGTAAGACAATCTCTGTTGTATAACGGTCATGCCCATTTTTATCTTGCCATTTGCGTGTCTGTAATTTGCCTTCTACGTAAACCTTTGAACCTTTGTTTAGATATTGAAGTGCAATTTTTGCTAAATGCGGATTAAAAATCACAACTGAATGCCATTCTGTTTTCTCTACTTTTTGATTGGTTTTTTTATCTGTATAGCTCTCAGAAGTCGCTATACTAAAATTGACTATTTCTGCTCCAGAATTCATTGTTTTGCTTTCGGGATCAGCACCAAGGCGCCCGATTAACGTCACTTTATTTAGCATATTTGTAGCCCCATTAGATTTGCAATTTATACATGAAAAATCTTAGCATAATTTGCATATTTATTCAATTATTTCAGTTTATTAATAACAGTTTTTTAAGTATTACATTATAATATTATTTGACAAATTATTCATCAAAAAAACATGTCACACAAATGGCATGGCTTTCTTATTTCTGCTTTTAACTTTTCAATAAATATCCTTTCATTAAGAGTCTGTATCAAACTTTTTTGTTCGATTTATTGTTGACTATCGAACCTTTTTGTGCGATATTCATTTTATGAAAAAAGGGGAGGCTAAATGAAACGAGAAGCACTGCTTAGAGAATTACGTAAAGAAGCCAGAAAAAGAGGCATTCATTACAGTGAAGCTCCTGATGCAGGCAAAGGGTCACATTATTTGGTAACTTTTGGAGACAAGACAACCGTTATAAAATCTGGTGAATTGACCCCACTTTACGTGAAAATAATAAAAAAGCAGTTGGGGGTATGAGTTACTCTCTCAACGGCTTTAATTTTTCGTTTCAAAAGCATTTTGATCATGGCGAGGAGACCTAAACATGGAATACACGTATCAAGCAAAACTGGAATCTGATCCAGATGGTGGTTTTATTGTAACCTTTCCAGATGTACCAGAAGCAATAACAGCTGGAGAAAATAGAGCAGAGGCATTAGAGAATGCTGTTGAAGCTTTAGGGTTAGCATTACGGAGCTATCCTATGCGTGGTTTGCCTTTACCAATGCGACAACAGTATAAAGACCTTGTAGAGGTTACGGTAGATGCGTGGAATGCTCTTAAGCTCGCAGTGGTAGAAGCCTTTAATGAAGCGAATATCACAAAAACAGAATTGGCACATCGTTTGGGTAAAAAAGAAACAGAAGCAAGACGCATTCTTGATCCAAATTATCCAACTAAGCTTCAAACACTAGAGCAAGCACTGAGTGTTCTTGGCAAGCAAGTCGTTATTACAATCAAAAACGCGGCTTAACTTCCTCCCCACTTTTAAAATGGGGAGTTATGTTTTTAAATCTAAGCAGCTTTTACGACAGATCTTGCTAGAACCTGTTTTGCTTCTTTAATAAGGGCTTTGTATTTTCTGTTCTCTTCATCTACTCTGAAAGCATCAAGAAGACGCATATGAATTGGACCAAGAAGATACAAAACTTTTTCACCAGCGTTCATTCCCTCCCAATAGCTTGGCAAATCAAAACGGGTATCACGATCATAATCAACAGATTGGTTTCTCAGTTTCTTCTCACACTCAATAAAGTAACGACGTGCTTGACGTCCTTTCTCATTGCGTTCAACCATTGAGAGCTCTTTTGCCATGTCTAGAGTGAGATGATATTCTATTGCTGTAACAGCTCTAGATTTTGCGCTTCCCAATTTTGGGAACCGCAAATCTTGTGTTTTTATGAAGTCTTTACCTTCTTCAAATGTATATTGATTAATACGATCCGTAATCCAAGTAGCGAAACGTTTTCCTATTTCCATGAATGCGTGTAACTCACGCGCATTGACCGTTTGCACAATTTCTTGTTCAATAATTTTTTCTGATATTTTAATAAGAGTGTTCATAATATTGGTTCCTTTGTTTTAAAAGTTTAAGTATCCAGGGCTAAAACAACCGAACCAATTCAGTCCTTCACATCTTTAGGTTACCCTTGGACATACATGTGAAGACCCTGGACAAAATTTCTTATGATGGGCAACAGATCTTTCGGGATACTATTGAACCGATTGGTTACAGGTGTTTTAAGCCTGCTTCGTAACCTAATGGCTTTTAAAAATTTGTCAAGTTGTTCCTGATATGAGTTAGCATCTAATCATTGTTTTTTCAGAAGCTTCTGATAATTTTTTGATCTCTTTATTGATCTCGTCTATAAGAGGTTCGTAATTGAGAACGCTTTTCGGAATAGCACCACCGTAAACCCATGCTTTCACTTGCGCTTTGGTACTAAAATCCGCATTTTCTGGTGTGGTATAATACTGGCCGCCATCAAACTTTTCACACTCTCTTGTACCGTCTTCATATTCGTAGAGGTTGTAAAAATACTCCTCTGCTCCGTCCCCCCAAGGAACATAACCAACAGCTGTTGCAACAAACTCTTTTTGCATGGGTTGTTTACGGATTGTTAAGAATAAATGTTTAAAAATGAACATGCTTTAATCCTAATTTTACCAATTGGTCTATTTGCCTCAAATTTGATCATACAGAGCGTTTTATATTGCAGATGTTGATTCTATCATAAAATCTTTAAATCGCTTTGTAAGGTGCTTTTTTGTCGATTTAAATGCATGTCTAATCGTAAAACGATCAGCACTTTTCACTAGTTTGCTGTGGACCAAAGCGTTTCATTATCCCACCAATGCCATTTAAAGTTTCTTCAAGCTCTTGCTTGTGAACAAGCGTTAGTGGTCTAAAATGCTCTTTCGCTGTTTTTTCTTTGAGTGTTTTCTCACATGTGTTTTCAATTGCTCTACGTACAGTTTCGGCTTTTGAAAGAAGGGTATTTTCTAGTGTCTGGCAATAAGTTAAAAGCTCTCCACAAGTTGGCATAAATGTTTTTGATATCCCAATTGCTTGACCAGTTACGATATCTTCGACGCCTTTTTTCAAAGCATATGCTGAAATCCGTTCCAGCATCATGCTATAGGATAGAACAACGGCTTTGGAATCTGTGTTCGCAGGGACTCTCATGCTTGAGAGTAGGAAAGAAGCTTGCTCAATTTGCTTAACTGAAGCTTTCACAGAGAGCAACGCTTGTAGAAGATTGCAAGCATCTAAGGTTTGCTCTTCCTCCTGTTTCGTCAATGTATTCCCAGCTTTCAGCGTCAATGGATACCCCGGACTGATCATTTCCATAATCTTCTCCAGATGAGAGATGATCTCTGAGTTCGTTGAAGCCTTCTGCAAGCTGTTCTGTGAAAGTTTTCTGAGTGAATTTTCCATGATAACCACCTAACCGTTTTTCCTGTTCTAATCTTGCTTTTTTCTTTGCTAGCGTTCCGATAGGGCTTGTGACCCAATTGTACCAAGTCCTTTGCCAATCTCGTTTGTTTGCATTTTTACCTGGGTTTGCTATCCAGTAATTTGTGAACCGTTCGGTTTCTAACAGCGCCTCATCATGGGTTAATCCTTGATCGATTGCGTATTGCAAATTAGGTTTGAAATCCTCTGGCAATCGACAACCGCGATTAGCTTGCGCTCGTTTTGCTTTTTTGGGAACGTTCTCTTGCTCGTGAATGGGAGGTTGGTTGTCTGATGAGGTTGTGATTTGCTCTGATGTGGCTTCAACAGCAGCAACCTCTGTTGGTTCGTCAACCAAATCGATTGTTGCTAAACTTTCAGAACCAATTTCTTTTTTTGCTAAAACGATAGTTTTAGTTTTTTTATTATATATGTTATTGTTATTGTTAATGGCATCATTAAGCATTTCTTGTGCATTGCTAAAATCCCCACAAGCATCATGCTTAGCATCCTTAAGCATACCGTTAGCATCATGCTTAGCATTTTTAGCATCTTGATCATCACTCATTGTTTTTGCTTTATGATGTTTTGCCCATTTTGCCTGCGCTGCTTTCTTTGCTCTCTCTGAAAACTTATTTAAATTTTCATTTGAGTTATTGAGTTCTTCTTCAACATCTAAACTCCACAAGCGTCCATCTTCTAAACAAATGATGTGTCCAGATCTAAATAAATAATTTAATGCCTTTTCAAATCTTTTTACTGAACAACAAGTAAAATGAGATAATATTCGTGCATCATTCAAAAGAGGCTCACGCGTGTGTAACATTCTTATCCGCAACTTCACATAAACATTGACTTCCATAGGTGGTAAATCAGAGAGTTTAAATAGCCACTGGTCTGTATTAAGTCTCGTCCAAGCCAATTTAGTTGACATATTTTACCTCCTTTTCTTCATTATTATTAAAGGTAAAATTATCTAGCTCTTCACTGAGGTTATTGAGTTCTTCTTCAACGCGCGTATTCCACAATCCATTATCTGTCTCAACAAGTTTATTATTTCTCATGAGATATTCGACAATAGTCGCAAACTTTTTTTGTGAACAATTGCAAACACGTGCAAGCGTTTCAAAATCTTCTTTAATTGGTGCTTTTTTATCGTACATGCGAACGAGAAGCGTCATATAAGCGCCCCTTTGCTCTAACGTCATTCCATCTGTACCACTTATCCAGTCATACAAATGGAATCTTATCCATGGCATTGCATTAGACATGCGCGCCCCCTTCTTTTATTAAATATAAATGAGTGATCATAATCCCCCCCTTAAGGCTCTACGTATTTATATGTGTGTTATGACAGAGCGTGTTGTGATTGCCTGTCTTGAAAAAATGTTTATGAAAAAGTATCCTCCCAACGATTCTAAAAAAGTGGGGAGGGGAAAGATGCAAGAATGGATAAAGATATTTCTTACGGGTTTCCTGTCATTTATCGGATCACTTTCAGTAGCGCTTATTTTAAGATGCAAAGACCGTAAAGAAGCAGCCAAAATCCGGAAAGATGATTTAGAAAAAGCTGCAAAAAAACGAGAAGAAGATAGAGAATGGATAAGCAAGCAATTTGCAGAAAGCCAGGAACAAACGATAGCCCTTAAAGAGCAAGCGATATCGACAAAAGATCTTGCCAAATGGTCAGAAGAACATATTAAAATTTTGTTAGATAACAAAAGAGTACAGGATTTAGGACCGCCACTTTCCATATATGCAACTGGACCGCATCTTCCAACAAAGGACAAGTGGACGCTTCTTTTCTTAAAGGTAGAAAATAATGCACAAACTGTCGTCCATATTTTAAATATAAAGCTAAAAGATAGTTCTCGCTTTATTCTTGGATATGGCATCATATACAAACCTAGGCAAAAAACTTGGCAAATACAATCACCATATGTTAATCCTGACGCGGTTGCAGAATCGCGAGTATTCCCTGGCTTCTGTGATAAAGCAAAGAATTTTCGAACGGGACCAGAAATCGATGTTAATATTTCTGTAGCTCCCTCAGAAGGCAAACCTTCAAAAATCCTTATTTTTGTAGCAGCACGTGAAGAAGATATAAAAGACCAAGTTACTTTAATCATTACCCATACATCCCCACTGCAACCAGAAACAAAAATGACTGTAACAACACAAACCAGCCTCATAGACTTTAAAAAAGTGGATTAACTCAATTCAGACGCACACTACACGCATCATTTATTAATTTGATTTCTTCTTCTCTTTTTTTGATGAGGTCATCCCTTAAGAAGCCAAGATTACTTTCGACTAAAGCTGTAAACAAAAGTAGCTTACTTAAGCGATAAAAAGATGATAACTCTTGAGAAAAATGATTATCAAACCAAGCAGTAAAAGCTTGCGTAAACACAGATGAAAACCATTGATTAAAATCATCGTACGGCAATAACGGAAAATAATTTCTATCATCACGCGCAAAGATACTATGTAGCATACAAACAATAAAACCTGTTGATGGGGGCTTCATGCTTGTTTCAAGACATGCATCTTGAGGCGAACGGACACCATAATATATGTCTTTCTGTCCAATCTTATTAACAAGGTCGATCAACTGGACTTTACTTATAGTGATCTGTGGGACATCTATCATCTCTGATCTTTCTTCTTTAAGAATGTGAAGGCTGCTGTTGATGTTCATTACTATCTGTAGGAGCAGCAATAAAAGCAGAACTAGAGCTAGAACTATCCTTCAACTTTTGCAGCTTGAGATAATTTATTACGGAGATAGATCCTCTTTTTTCCCACTTGCAAACAGCTGCTTGAGTTACACCAAGCATTTTCGCCATTTCTGATTGAGTCCAATTAAATTTGCCCCGTATTGACTTAGTCAAATTCTTAAAATCTTCTCGTTGATCCATTTACAAGCTCCAATTACAGCTCTGCCTTATTTTATTCATATAATTATAGTTATATAAAGTCAATGAAATTTATCTTTATCAATGATAAAAAAATAAGGTAAGCAGAAGTATGAGTAATAAATCTAATATCATAAGCACATTAAAAAAGATTTTGACCGAATTTAACTTAACGCAAGAAGATGTAGCCAAACGGCTAAACGTAACACAAGCTTCAGTGTCTAAGTGGTTAAAAGATTCTGATCCACGCGGCTCTAATCGAGATGCCATTTTAGAATTATATAAAGAACTAAAAGGGGACAATCACTTAATAACTTTTGTTCCTCTTATGGGGTATATTGGAGCAGGAACACAGATAGATCCAAGTTTTGAACAAATCCCTGAAGATGGTCTTGAACAAGTAGAAATTCCTTTTGTTTTACCTGATGATATGGTTGCTTTTGAAGTTAAAGGAGATTCTATGATACCAGCCTATAAAGATGGAGATATGGTTATCGTAAGACGGCGCCAAATTAAAACAATAGAATCCTTTTTTGGCAAAGAAGCCGTTATTTTAACACATGATAATAAAAGATATATAAAGCAGATTAGCAGGGGAATGAATGGTGAAATAGATCTGCTTTCTTGGAATGCCTTACCTATTAAGAATGTTAAAATTGTGTGGGTTGGAGAGATATTTGCTATTTTGCCAATAAGTTCTTACAGCAAGATGATTCGGACTTATCGCTAATTATCCTCCCCTCTTATTCAGCAAGATATTATAATATTTTTTATAAAAATATAACTTTTTATAATTTTTTGCTTGCTATTTTATAATTATAGTTATATAAGTAATTATATAAACCACGCACAAACAATCGCCAAGAGGCGTTAGGGAGGAGAAATTATGGAAAATCCAATTCTTATAAATTCTGATGAAATTTTATTAGTTGTCTATGATGATGATCAAAACATTGGTCGGTCGGGACCACTGGATGAAAGCCAAGTTCTAAAAATTATTGACGAGGCAGATGATGCAATCCAAATCTTTCGCATCAATCCTTCTGAGAATAATTGTGAAGATATCTCTGAAGAAATTGCAGAAGTATATGTAAAAGAAAATATCGAACATCTCCATGAGGATAGTGAGGTTCATGACTTTGTACGCGAAAGTGATGCTTACCAAGAACTTTTAGACGAGATCGCAGACGAAAAATATAATGATGAGATTTACGGTACTTACGAACAACAACACCGTTTGCGTCCTTGTGATGTGCTTTAAATTCTGAAGGGCGCTTTTAAAAGCGCCCCCTTTTTCCCATCAATAATTGATTAGAGTAAACTTATGACCACACATGATACTCATATTCATAGTGAAGGATATCTCACGCCTGAAAACGAGGTAGACAACAAAATCGGTTATGTCCAAATGGTCAATGCCCATGTAATGCATAGGTACTTACATTTGAAACAAGATTTTTTCACTTGGTTTAATGATTGTGTTGAAAAGCTTGATCTAAAAGAAGGCGTGGATTTTGTTTTTACAAAACAAGAATGGAACAGACAGAAGATTTGTCCAAAATCTGAAATAGAAACAGATAAAACTGATAATCATTACTTCAAAATTCACGCAGCAAAGAAAATCGCTAAAGCAGAGCGCCATAGAAACTATGGCAGAATATTATACCAAAACTTATGTTTTTCTTAATTAAGGGGGTGATGATGCGAAACTTTATTACAATACCTGAAAACAATTTTCAAAACACAACTGTTCCAACCATGTCTAGTCGTGAAATTGCAGAGTTATGCGGTAAGCAACATGCGCATATTATGCGTGATATTCGACAAATGTTAGGAGAATTATATCCTGAAGGGGGTCAATCCAAATTTGGATCCACCTATTTAGATAAACAGGGTAAGCCCCAGAACTGTTACAACCTCCCTAAGCGTGAATGCCTTATCTTAGTTTCCGGTTACAGCATGACATTACGTGCTAGGATTATAGACCGTTGGCAAGAATTGGAAAAGCAAGCAGTAATACCACAAATCGACTACTCAAGCCCTCAAGTTATGCTTGGTGTTTTAACGTATCTCAAAAATGAAAATGAACAAAAAGATAACATTATTGCAAATTTAAAACCAAAGGCAATGGCTCTTGAAAGCTTACAGCGCCATAATGGACTCTTCGGTCTTACAGAAGCCGCTAAAATACTCGAGATGCAACCAAAACAGTTCATTCTCTTCTTACAGAAAAAAGGTTGGGTTTACAGACGAGCAGCAGGTGGAAATTTGCTTCCTTATCAAGACAAAATCCAAAAGAAACTTATGGATTGTCCAACCATCACACTTCAAACCGCAAGTGGAATAGAAAAAGTCATTCCTTGCGCAAAAATCACAGCAAAAGGAATTGGTGTGCTGTCTCAAGAGCTTAAAAGACAAACCATGCATTAAGAGGAGGTTATTATGATAAAAAAGAAGTACGAACTTACTGATGAGAAAGCTGAGTTTAAAGGGGTAACTCTTCACCGTATCCGCGCTTTAAGAGACTTTGGAGTTATTAAAAAAGGTAATTTAGGCGGCTTTATAGAACATGAAAACAACCTATCGCATCATGGTAATTGCTGGGTAGGTGGTAATGCATTCGTCTTATCTTGTGCTTGCGTTTACGATAATGCTCAAGTTTATGATGATGCTGAAGTTTATGGTAGTGCACGAATTAAACATAATGCACATGTTTACGGTTTTGCCGAAGTTTATGGAATGGCAACAGTTTCCGGTAATGCACGTATTTATGGCGACGCAAAAATTTATCGTGATGCGGATATTGATGGCGATAACGTCATGTCCACTGGAGAAAAAGCATGGTGAAAAAATACGAATTGACTAATGAAACCACCGATATTGTAAGTTGCCATACATTGTACCGCATTCGTGCTTTAAGAGATTTTGATGATGTTAAGGCTGGGGACCTTGGGGGCTTTATAGAAAATGAAAGCAATCTCTCTCATGATGGCAATTGCTGGGTCTATGATAATGCTTGTGTTACTTGGGGTTCAAAAATTTATGACAATGCAAAAATTTATAATAACGCCCGAGTATATGGTGGTGGTCGCATTTTTGAAAACGCACAGATTTACGGAAATGCAATTGTTTATCCCAATGCAAGAGTTTATGGCGACGCAAAAATTTACGGAGATTCAGAGATCTGCGGAGAAAGCCGTATCACAACAAACGAGAAAAAATAAATCATGTATAAATATGGAATTAAACCTACCTTGTGTGCACAGTTAGTTGTGAGAAATACTCACAATCTAGGTGAACTTTGTATCACTATCTCTGGGTATAAAGACGAGCCTTATGTAGATACCATAATTTCTGAAGACATAATGCAGCCTATAAAATCCAAACTCTAACAACCAAACCAACTTTTAACACATGCGTGATTCACGCCACGGGTGAATTGCGCTCAAATAGGAGGAAATCAAGATGAGTGAACTAAGTACCACACAAATGGAATTAGTGGAAAAAACGAACGATTGTGAAATCAAACCTACAGCTATGGAGCTTATTTTAGAAAGAGCTTTAGAAAATGATGTCGATATGGATCGTCTCAAGCGTCTTCTTGAATTGCGAGAAAAGGAGATAGAACGACAAGAGTGTCAAAACTTTGTCCGTGATCTTTCTGCTATACAAGTGGAATATAAAAATATCGAACAAAATGCCATTAATACACATACTAAAAGCCTCTATACAACGCTTGATAAATATATTGATGCTATTAAAGAACCTCTTGCAAAACATCACTTTGCCTTGTTCTCTCGTATCAAAGACCAGAGTTCAAATGACATAACTGTAGAAATGACTTTAAAGCATATATCGGGCAATGAAATATCAACACAAGGAACATTTCCCATTGATGCTACGGGAAGCAAAAATAACACACAAGCGGTTGGTTCTACTATAAGCTACGCACGTAGATATCTCTTAGGCATGCTTCTTAATGTTGCAAGAAAAGAAGACGATACAGATGGAATAACACTTCTTGCGGGTATCTCTTCTGAACAGATGAATGAAATCAAAGAATTAATTAAAAAAACACAATCTGAAGAAAGTAGGCTTCTCTCTTTCATAGGAGTAAAAAATCTAAAAGATATGTCTTTTAAACAAGCACAAACCGCTTTGTTTGCTTTGAAAAAAAAGCAGCGAAAGCAAATGAATAAAGCACAACAAGAGCAATTAGATGCACCTATACAAGATATTGAATATGCACCAACTCAACAACAAACGGCGGTGTGAAATGGAACAAAGAACAGCACAATGGTTTCAGGCCCGCTTGGGAAAAGTCACCGCTTCAAACGTTTACAACCTACTGAGTAAAACAGCAAAGGGAATGCCGACAAACAAATATGAAGACTACAAAATCAAACTTATAACAGAACGTTTAACTGGTGAAGTAAGCCAATCTTATCCAACGCCGGCTATGCAATGGGGCATTGAACATGAAGAAGATGCCTTGAAAGAATATGCATTTATTTATGATACAGAGATCATAGAGTGTGGTTTCATACAACACCCCACAATCAAAATGGCTGGTGCTAGTCCTGATGGGTTTGTTGGTGATGACGGTTTAGTTGAAGTCAAATGTCCACAATCACCAAACCATTTACGCTTCTTTATAGATGACACTATAAAGCCTGAATATAGCGCGCAAATACAATTCCAAATGGCTTGTACGGGACGAAAATGGTGTGATTTTATCAGTTATGACCCACGTTTTACGAGGCAATCAACATACTTACGCATGAAAATCAAACGCATTCACCGTGATGAAGAACACATTGAACAGATTAATCAAGCGGTCGAAGCTTTTTTAGCAGAAATAGAACAAGAGATGCAAAAGATTTTGACAAAAGCCGCTTGACGTTATGGGGGTGCTCTCTCCTCCCAGCACCCCCACCCATTTACCAAGGAAATTAAACGTGTGTAACACCAAACATATTATCATACAGCCTGCTAAAGATGAGGAATTTTGTTTTTTTACCATTGGCTATGAAGGTAAGTCCCTTGAGAATTATCTTAGTTGTCTCATAGAAAACAATATCAAAACTTTATGTGATGTTCGTAAAAATCCAATAAGTAGAAAACACGGATTTTCGAAAAGACAATTAGAGAAAGCTGTGAGCAATATTGATATTGAATATATGCATATGCCTGAACTTGGAATTGCTTCTGAAAAACGAAGAAATTTGAAAACACAAAAAGATTATGACCGCCTTTTTGAAGATTATCAAAATACAACTCTCAAGAATAATTCTTGTGCAATAAACAAATTATATCAAATGTTTTTAAACAAAAAGCGCGTTGCAATCACCTGTTTTGAAGCCAATGTATGCATGTGTCATAGAGGACAACTCGCATTAGCTCTTACTCAATTTCCTGATTGGAAATATGAAATTAAGCACATCTAAAAAATAAACTTGCAAATTTTTAAAAGTTGGAGTGCTTCACATGCCTTCCAGCACTCCCACCCATTTAATTAATATAAAAAAGAGAAAGGTAATGAGATGATATTTGATGATGGAGATAGATATGTAACGACACGTGAGTGTGCACAGCTTTTTAGTGTATCCACAACAACGATTCGCAATTGGGTGCTTCAGGGGTTGTTTCCGGAGCCATATAAGCTAGGGAGAGCAGTGAGATGGAGAAAAAAAGAGATCTTAGACTTCACTCCAAAGAAAAATAAGGAGCAAATAAGAACAAATTAGGTAAAATTATATAAACTGTAGAAGGTGGTCTAAAAGGTGGTCTGAAAATAGCTATTTAAAGAAAAAATCTATATATTTCAATATGTTAAAAACAAAAAGTGGTGCCCAGACGCGGATTCGAACCACGGACACGCGGATTTTCAGTCCGCTGCTCTACCAACTGAGCTATCTGGGCATGCTTCATAAAAAACATAAAGCGTTTGCGGTTATAACATTAAAATTTTCTCTGTCCAGTCATCAAAAGAAAAATAATTGATTTTTTAATAAGTTTATCTCCCTATTCTAGAGCGTTATCAATGAATCTTTATCATAAAATAAATTTGATAGGTATATTGGACACTTTAGTGTATTGTTATCAGAATGCTGTCTTATCGTGGTGGTGATACGAAAAAAATTAAAAGAATCAATCGAGAAGCATGATTAAGAAAGATTTTTTTATAAAGTTTCCGTGAATTTTAAGCATACGAAATAATAGACAACATTTTTGACTTTTTCTAAAAAGATTGTTGATTAGTCTTTATAATAATTTGTTTTTCTTTATAAAGAAAAAAACATCTAAAAGGGGAGAAATAATGATAATGTTACAAAAACCAAGTAGTCGTCCCAATAATACTAATTTTTCTTCAGGCCCTTGTAGTAAACGGCCTGGTTGGACTCTTGATGTTCTTAAAAATGCAGTAGTTGGGCGTTCACATAGATCTAGAGAAGCAGAATTAAAACTTGCTGAAGTTGTTAATTTAACCCGTGAGATTCTTGAGGTTCCTTCTGATCATCGTATAGGAATTATGCCCGGTTCAGATACCGGTGCTGTTGAGGCTGCTCTATGGTCTCTATTAGGTGAGCGTGGCATTGATATGGCGGCGTGGGAAAGTTTTGGATTTGGGTGGAATAAAGATGTTGTCGAGCAATTAAAGCTTTCTGATGTGCGTCGTTTTGAAGCTCCTTATGGTGAAATACCAGATTTAACACAACTTGACTTTGATCGGGATGTTGTTTTTACATGGAATGGGACAACTTCTGGTGTGCGTATTCCTAATGCGGATTTCATTCCGCATAAACGGGCTGGATTGACCATTTGTGATGCAACATCGGCAGCTTTTGCGCAATATCTTGATTTTTCAAAATTAGATGTTGTTACTTTTTCATGGCAGAAAGTTTTGGGAGGTGAGGCTGCACATGGTATGGTGATTTTAAGTCCTCGTGCTGTTGAGAGGCTTGAGAATCATGTTCCAGCTTGGCCTATGCCTCAACTTTTCTATATGACAAAAAATGGAAAATTGAACGAAGATATTTTTAAAGGAAAGATAATCAATACACCTTCTATGCTTTGTGTTGAGGATTTTCTTGATGGGTTGAAGTGGGCAAAGTCTCTAGGAGGTGCAGCGGCATTAAGAGCACGGGTTGAGAAAAACTTTTCTGTACTTGATGCTTTTGTTCGCAAAACGCCATGGTTAGAATATTTGGCAAAAGATCCTGAAGTGCGTTCTAACACCGCTATTTGTTTAGATATTGTGGATCCAGTGATTACTGCTTTGGATACGGAAAAGCGAGTATCTTTTATAAAAGCGGTTGTGAAACGTCTTGATGAGGAAGGGGTTGCTTATGATATCGGTTCGTATCGCGATGCTCCTCCTGGGCTTAGAATTTGGGCGGGTATAACAATTGAGGCTTCCGATCTTGAAATTTTGACACAATGGCTTGAGTGGGCGTTCCAAGTTGAAAAAGCACAGCTTTAAATAATTACTGGTGATTTTCACAACGTATTTTAAAACAAAAAAGGATACGAGAGATTATGATGATCTTTCGTATTCTTGTATCAGACAGACAGCATCTAAATATTACGTGAATTGTAAAAGATTAAGAGAGAGAATGAATGCTCTGTCAGGTGTTGGATACGCACAAATTAAAATCTCTATTTTTTTTACTTTGTTGTAGCAAAAATAACAGATTTAAAATATTTTGGTATTTGCTTATCTTTATTATCATAAATTTGAAAATTTAATCACTTGAAGATTGAGAAAAATCTGAAATGAGGAGTCGCACTTGCTCTAAGGTTTCGTTATAAAGAAGTGTTTGTTTTTGAATGCTGGTTTTTTTAACCAAACACGACGGAGAAAGTTATGGCCAATGTAGTTGTTGTCGGTACACAATGGGGTGATGAAGGCAAAGGTAAAATTGTAGATTGGTTATCTGAGCGAGCAGATATCGTGGTGAGGTATCAGGGGGGGCATAATGCTGGCCACACATTGGTTGTTGATGGAGTCAGTTATAAATTATCACTTTTACCGTCTGGTTTAGTGCGTGGCAAGTTATCAATTATAGGCAATGGTGTTGTTGTTGACCCTCATCATTTTGTTGCAGAAGTAAAAAAACTATGTGATCAGGGTGTAAAAATCACACCAGAAATTTTGCGTATTGCTGAAAATGCTCCTTTGATTCTTTCTTTGCATCGTGATCTTGATGCAATTCGAGAAAGCGGTTTATCTGGTTTAAAGATTGGTACAACAAAGCGCGGTATTGGACCGGCTTATGAAGATAAGGTGGGACGTCGTGCTATCCGAGTGATGGATTTAGCAGAAAAAGATACACTTATGGCTAAGATTGAGCGGCTTTTGAGGCATCATAATGCTTTGCGTCGTGGGATGGGTGTTGCAGAGATTGATTCTCGAGCACTTTATGATGAATTGATGCAAGTTGCGGATAAAATTTTGCCCTTTATGGATTGTACGTGGCGTCTTTTAGATGAAGGTTATCGAGGAGGGAAACACATTCTTTTTGAAGGTGCGCAAGGTGCTTTATTAGATAATGATTTTGGAACTTATCCTTATGTAACGTCATCTAATACAGTTGCTGGGCAAGCATGTACAGGTTCGGGGATGGGACCTGATGCAATTCATTATGTTTTGGGTATTGCAAAAGCTTATACTACACGCGTTGGAGAAGGGCCGTTCCCGACAGAGCAGATAAATGATATTGGTGAATTTCTGGGAGTGCGTGGACATGAATTTGGTGTTGTAACGGGTCGAAAGCGTCGATGTGGTTGGTTTGATGCTGTCTTAGTACGTCAGATGGTAACAATTTGCGGTGTTCAAGGTATAGCATTGACAAAACTTGATGTTTTAGATGGTTTGGATGAAATAAAAATTTGTATTGGTTATGAGCTTGATGGTAAAAGAATTGATTATTTACCTTCTTCCATGGGAGCTCAGGATCGGGTGAAGCCTGTTTATGCAACATTAGAAGGTTGGAAGGAAGAAACAGCACATGCATTGAGGTGGGAAGATTTACCAGTGCAGGCTATTAAATATATACGCTATATTGAAGAACTGATTAATACAAAAGTGGCTTTATTATCCACAAGTCCAGAGCGTGAAGATACTATTCTTATTACGGATCCCTTTGTTAATTGATTATTATTTTTAGATTTCTATATATGTTCTCTGTGCGTTTTTGTCTCTTTTTACAAAAAAGTTTTTAAGAGCATGTGAGAGAAAGGTGCAAAATAGCATTGTTTATTTTTCATATTCATTTTACATTATTGCGATAGTTGTACCAATATTAAATGGCAATCAATTTAGAAGGCTAAAATAAAGTTTTTTGGCTTTACTATTGATTTTTTCTCAATTTAAGAGAGATTATAGAGGAAATGGTAGATTTCGTTGGAATCTTAAAAAAGACAATTAATGCACAAAATAATATTACACCACAAGTGCGTAAGCGGATTTATAAGCGTGCTACCGAAACACTAGAACATCAATTTTTAACAGCAAAAATACCACAAGCAATAGCGGATGAACAGAGAAAGGTTCTTCAAAGTTCTATTGCAACTGTTGAAGGAGAATATTTAGCAGTTGAAAAGAAGCGGCTTTCTTCAGTTATTGGGTGGAATCCCACAAATATAAATGAAGATAAGAAATATACAAAAAAAACTATATTACCAAAGAATAATGAATTTTCAGAGGTAAATATAAAAAGAAAACAGGATTTTGTTACGCGTTCAAAGGATAACAAGGTATTTGATGAGCTTTGTGTATCAGATATACCAGATGCAGAGCCTGTTAATATGGAGGCTGATGTGCCTTCTCAGCATGTTAATAGCAGTGTGTTAAAGATTTCTCCTTCGCAGGAAGATAATCCGCATATTGTTTCGCACATTTTTTCTCAGGCTTTACGTCGTGCTAATAAATCGTTAGTGCAAAGGCGTATTGTAATAAGTGCTGTTTCTGTTGTTAGTTTTGTTGTTTTAATTGTTGGTATTTTTTTTGTTGGTGAGCGTGTATTTGTATCAAATGATCATCAGTTTTTAGAAGAAAATCTTCAAGCTTCTCACAGAGTACCAAAGGCATTTCCAATTAAGAGAAAGTTAACACAACGCTTATTAGAGGATGGAAGTGAAATTGATGTTGGTTTAAAACAAGCGATAGATTTTTCGGATGAAGAAGTACTCTCAACAGTTGTTGATAGCAATTTGCAATCGCTTGAAAAATCAGGTGAAGCTGTTTTCTATCAAGCACGTACAAATTATGATGCAGAAAAGATAGCAACGGGAAGTGCTCGCTGGACGCTTATAAAAGAATCTCAAGTGAAGGGGGCTCCAGAAGAAACAACTATACAAGGTGATATAACAATTCCTGATGAAGGGGTATCATTACGGTTAATTTTACGTCGTAATACCGATCAGTCATTTCCTGCTGCATATATTATGGACCTTGTTTTTATTCTTTCTGATAAATTTTCAGGTAAAGCTATAAGCAATGTTCAAGCATTAACCTTTAAAGCAAGTGAACAATCCATTGGACAGGCTTTAACAAGAACCATTGCTGCAAAGATTAACGATGACTTTTTTCTTGTCGCATTGAGTGGTAATCATCCATTTCTTGATCGAAATTTACAATTGATGCGAGAATTAGATTGGATGCGTTTGGTGTTAACGGATAAAAACGGGCGTATAAGTGAATTAACCTTTGCAAAAGGACCAACAGGTAAGTCTATTTTTAATGAAGTTATTGGACAATGGCTTGCACAACAAGATAAGTTAACAGTTTTTGGTCAAAAAAATAAAACATAGATGCAAAAAAATAAACGGCTGTGAAGAATTTTCTACGACCGTCTTTATCAATTATATACCAAATATATTCAATAAAGCTTTACATATCAATAACTTAAAGAATTCGATAGGCTAATTTACAAGTATAAAGCCAAGGCATGCTTTTTTTCATTTTCACATTTAAAGAATGTGCAAACCATTGGCTTTATACTTAACTCTAGGTTTTATACTTGACTTTGAGATAAAGTAGAATCTTTGATAGAGTTTTGCACTTTTTCAAATGCACGCATTTCAATTTGTCTTACTCGTTCTCGACTAATATTAAATTCACCAGAGAGTTCTTCTAGGGTTAGTGGTACATCGTTTAAACGACGCGCTTTAAATATACGCTTTTCGCGTTCATTGAGATTGTCCATGGCATTTATGAGCATGGAACGGCGATTTTCTAATTCACTTTTTTCAATTAAAATTTGTTCTTGATCGTTAGATTCATCCACCAACCAATCTTGCAACTCACTGTTTTCCCCTTCTTTTGTTCGAATTGGTGCGTTGAGTGAAGTATCACCACCAAGCCTACGATTCATTGATACAACTTCATCTTCTGTGACATTCAACTGGATTGCAATTTTTTTCACTTGTTCTGCATTGAGATCGCCACTATCAAGTGCTTGAAGTTTACTTTTTAACTTACGAAGGTTGAAAAACAAACGCTTTTGATTAGCTGTTGTCCCCATTTTCACCAAACTCCAAGAGCGCAATACATATTCTTGGATTGATGCTTTAATCCACCATATTGCATAGGTTGCAAGACGAAAACCCCGCTCTGGTTCGAAACGTTTAACAGCTTGCATGAGTCCAACATTGCCTTCTGAAATGACTTCCCCAATGGGAAGTCCGTAGCCCCGATATCCCATCGCGATTTTAGCTACGAGACGCAAATGGCTGGTTACTAGCCTATGCGCAGCTTTTAGATCATTATGCTCACGGTAACGCTGAGCTAACATATATTCTTCTTTTGGCTCAAGCATTGGAAAACGACGCACTTCTTCCAAGTAACGGTTTAAACCACCATCACCTGTCATTACTGATAATAAATTCATATGGGCCATATAGCACCCTCCTTTTGTTTGAATTCCCTGATAAGGCAAATTCTATGTTTTAGATAGCTAACTATCCTCATAACCTCACTCTAGCATATTTTTCAATTTTGTTCAAAAAAAGATATTTTATTGTGAAATCTTGAGAAGGGGAAAAGTTTCAATTCATTTTTTTAAAAAGTTTAATAAGTTTAGCCATATCTTGAGGCAGTGGTGCGGAAAACGACATAACTTTACCGGTAGAAGGATGTTCAAAAGTAAGACTTGCAGCATGGAGTGCATGTCGGTTGAATTGATCGATTGCATTTCTAATAGTGGGGTTGAATGTGTTTGATTTTGTTTTAAAAGCGTTTCCATAAACTGTATCGCCTATGAGTGGATGCCCAATATGAGTCATATGAACACGGATTTGATGGGTGCGTCCAGTTTCCAAGCGACATTCCAGAAGGCTAGCAAAAGATGTTGAGTCTGCATGAGAGCCATATTTTTCAAGCAGAGAAACATGTGTAACAGCATGACGAGCATAAGGGTTTTGGTTATGGATGACAGCTTGCTTTGTCCGGTTATGGGGCGAACGGCCAAGTGATGCATCAATTGTCCAGACATTGCGCTGAGGTGTTCCCCAAATCAAGGCATGGTAGCGTCGATCTAATGCGCAGGTACGTCCATGATCAGAAAATTGAGCACTGAGACTTTTATGAGCTAGATCATTTTTTGCAACAACCATAACACCGCTTGTATTTTTATCAAGACGATGGACAATGCCAGGGCGTTTAACACCACCTATACCAGATAAACTATTCCCACAGTGGTAAATAAGGGCATTAACCAATGTACCGGTCCAATTGCCATTCCCAGGATGAACAACAAGACCAGCTGGTTTGTTAATAACAATGACATGATCATCTTCAAAAAGAATGTCCAATGCAATGGCTTCAGCGCTAGGTTCTGCATCACGAAGGTCAGGCATTTCCAATTCAATTATTTGGTTAGGTTTTAATTTTGTTTTTGGTTCCTTTATGAATTGACCATCAATTTTAAGACAGCCTTCACGGATGAGGGTTTGCAAACGCGAACGCGAGAGCACATCATGATATTGTTTTGCGAGCCACTGATCAAGACGTTGCCCAAGAGCACCTTCATCCGTTATTTTCTGTATTACCATACGATTCCTATTAAGTTTTTAATAAGATTTTACCAGTACGAAATTGCTTTACTATCGAGAAATTCTTTAATTCCCCAATGTCCTCCTTCACGAGCGCGCCCAGAAAATTTTACACCTCCAAAGTAGCTTCCACTGGGTAATCCATGTCCATTAACTTCTACCATACCAGAGCGTACTTGTGCCGCAATACGACGACATTTGTTGCGATCTTGCGATTGAATATAGTTTGTAAGACCATACTCAGTCTCATTCGCTAAAGCGACGGCTTCTTCTTCTGTACTAAAAGAAAGAATCGAGAGAACTGGACCAAAGATTTCTTCTTTAAAAATACGCATATGAGGTTTTACATCAGCAAAGACTGTTGGACGGACATAATAACCGCGTTCCATTCCTTTTGGTAAACCAGTCCCGCCTGCAACAAGAGTTGCACCTTCATCAATTCCCGATTGGATAAGATCTTGAATTTTATCATATTGTTTTTTTGAAACGACAGGTCCAATATGATTTCCTTCTTGGCAGTTTGGTCCTACTTTTGTTGTTTCTGCAATATCTTTGGCTATTTTTATGGCTTTGTCATAGATGCTCTGTTCCACAAGCATACGAGTCGGTGCATTACAACTTTGTCCACTATTATAAAAGCAATGTCGTGCACCACGTTGAATAGCATCTGAGTCGGCATCAGCAAAGATAATATTCGCTCCTTTTCCACCAAGTTCCAGACAGACTCTTTTTAAAGTAGCGCTGGCATTTTTAGAAATATCTTTTCCTGCTCTAGTTGAACCAGTAAAGCTGATCATTTCTAAATCTGGATGTGCAGAGAGGTAAGAGCCGACAGTCGCACCATCACCATTGATTAAATTAAAAACACCGGCTGGAAGTGCGGCTTCATCTAAAAATTCAGCAAAAAGCATAGCAGAAAGAGGCGCAATTTCAGAGGGCTTTAACACCATGGTACAGCCAGCCAAGAGAGCAGGAATAACTTTAAGAGTTACTTGATTCATGGGCCAATTCCATGGCGTAATTAATCCTACGACGCCGATAGGATCGTAGTGAAGGATTGCTTGCTCATTTCCCTTTATTAAAGTTTCTTGGAACGAAAACTCTTTATAAGCTTCGATAAAATTGCGAATATGGGAACTTCCGGTTGCAGTTTGCGCATTAAGCGCCATATCAATCGGTGCTCCCATTTCCATTGAAATGGTTTTTGCCATGTCTTTGGAACGTTTTTCGTAGATCTCTAGAATTTTTTCAACAAATCCAAGACGCTCATTTGGTGACGTTGTTTTCCATTTTTGAAACGCTTCTTTAGCCGCATTAATTGCTTTATCGGCATCTTTTGTACTTCCAAGGCTAATGACAGCACAAGCCTCCTCTGTTGATGGATTAATGACGTCAAAATCGTGAGGAATGCTTGGCTCATCCCATAGACCATTGATATAAAATTTCCGTTTATTAAACATAATTCACTCCCTTTTTTCTATTTGTATTTATGTAATTATGATTGTCTTAGTCTAAGCCTTTTTAAACGAGGATAACAAGGGTAATCTTATAAAAACGCGAGAAATTAGATTATATCGTGATAATTGAGCATGGAGAATTCAATAGAGCAATGCTCATTGTATTATTGAGACTAGTTTCTCTTATGAAAAGGGAGAGAAAGAGAGGTATAGACAATTTTCTTGAATCTTTTTTATCATGAAGTTTTCTTCAAAACAAATGAAATACGAGCTCTATGACACCATAAACTGAGCAATTTATATCGTAAATATGCAAAAGGCAGATTATGAATATGCATTATGGCATTATTTTTTTCATTAAAAAATAACCATCAGCAAAAGGTTATTAACCTTCGTATGATAGTTTCTACGAATTCTTTTTGAAAAGGTTATTTTTCTCATTGCTATAAATTTGTTGGGTGCCATGCATAATTCGAAAACAAAATCTATTTCTACGTCTTCTTTTTCTGATGATAGTACGGAAGGTGCATCAAGAGAAGATTTATCTGTTAAGATTACTGAGATATTTCCTTATCCGGAAGTGTGGAAAAAGGCATTTGCCCTCGGAAAAAACGTCCGTTTCACGAGAACCCCAGAAGTTGAGATTTTGCGTCGTCGTATAGAAACAGATCCAGTTTTTGCAAAACAGTTTAAAATTTTTACGAAGCAAGATCAAAAAAAAATTACAGATACAGATATTGTACGTTGTAACAAGAAAACAACCAATATTCTTTCGACAAAAAAAGTCATTAATCCTCAATCAATAGAGAATAAAACATCAGTTTGTCATTCAACGGTTCTGAAGCAGTTGTCACGACAAGCTATTCATATGCCGTCAGCAAATATTCCACTTGAGGAGGATGAACAAGAACGTAAATTACAAGTGGAAAATGTGCTACAAAAAATAAAACCTGCTTTGCATCTTTCCGATGATGCATTTTTTGAGTGTGAATCTTTGATATTTGAACATGTGGAGACTCAAACTTCAAAAGAGGATGGAATATCAATTGATACGACAAATGAAATTACACCGGATATTCCCACAGCCTTTGATGAGTCAATAACGGCTCTTTACCGTGTTCTTGAATACCGCTTTCCACAACTCTATGATTCAATTACATCAGAATCTCCAGCGGAAAGGATGCGAGGCGTTGAGAAAATTTCTGATTTAATGCATACAAATAATGATACTACTAAAGAGAGTCATTCTAAGCTTTCTGTTGAAGATTCTGCTCATACGTTAAGTAATACAGGGGCGTTAAGCGATGCAGGGGCGAGTATAGAGACTGAAAATAGCAATAATACTGTCGCCAATAATACTGTTGATTGTATAAACAAAGCCGTCACAAAGAATTCAAAAGATTTTTCTGTGATGCAAGCAAACAGTAAAACTAAAACATTACAATCTACTCGTATGCCATTAGGTAATTATGATTCTGCTTTTATGCAAAATATTCAATCTATTGACTGTGATGTTTATGAATTTCCTCCGATCAACTTATTACAGGAACCTGTTTTTCATGAAGGTACGATGATTCCTCAAGAAACATTAGAACGTGGTGCTGGACTTTTGGAAAGTGTTTTGGAAGATTTTGGCATTAAGGGTGAAGTTATCCATGTTCATCCAGGGCCAGTGGTAACAATGTATGAATTTGAACCCGCCGCGGGCGTAAAGTCATCGCGCGTTATTAATCTTTCTGATGATATTGCGCGTTCTATGTCTGCTATTTCTACACGCGTTGCTGTAATTCCTGGACGTAATGTTATCGGGATTGAGTTACCCAATGCGGTTCGTGAAACCGTTTATTTACGCGAATTAATCCAAACACGTTCTTTTCGTGAAAGTGAATTTAAACTTGCTCTTGCTTTGGGGAAGGGGATTAATGGTGAACCGGTCATTGCAGAATTAGCAAAAATGCCTCATTTATTGGTTGCAGGAACAACAGGATCAGGCAAGTCTGTTGCAATTAATACAATGATTTTGTCGATTCTTTATCGTATGACACCAAAGCAGTGTCGTTTGATTATGGTTGATCCTAAAATGTTAGAGCTTTCTGTTTATGATGGCATTCCACATCTTTTAACACCCGTTGTCACAGATCCCAAAAAAGCAGTAACAGCTTTAAAATGGGCGGTTCGTGAAATGGAAGAGCGTTATCGCAAAATGGCTAAGTTGGGTGTGCGTAATATTGATGGTTTTAATGCACGCGTTGCACTTGCAGCTCAAAAAGGCGAAACGATCATGTGTACTGTTCAGTCGGGTTTTGATAAGGAAACAGGGGAAATGCTTTATCATGAAGAAGCCATGGATCTCACGCAGCTTCCTTATATTGTTGTGATTGTTGATGAGATGGCTGATCTTATGATGGTGGCAGGGAAAGAGATAGAGAATGCCATTCAGCGCTTAGCGCAAATGGCGCGTGCGGCAGGTATTCATCTTATTATGGCAACGCAACGTCCTTCTGTTGATGTTATCACCGGTACAATTAAAGCAAACTTTCCTACCCGCATTTCTTTTCAAGTAACGTCAAAAATTGATAGTCGTACGATCTTGGGTGAACAAGGTGCTGAAACGCTTTTAGGTCAGGGGGATATGCTTCATATGGCTGGTGGTGGACGCATTGTGCGCGTTCATGGACCTTTTGTCTCAGATGAAGAAGTTGAATCCATCGTTGCACATCTTAAAATGCAAGGAAAACCTGATTATTTGGCAACGGTAACGGATAATGAAGACGATAACAAAGAGGATACTTCTGCTGATTCAGCGGCTGAAATTTCTGAGGAAGAAAATTTTGATGAAGAGGGTGAGGAACTTTATAACCAAGCTGTAAAAATTGTTATGCGTGATAAAAAATGTTCAACATCTTATATTCAGCGCCGACTTTCAATCGGCTATAATAAAGCAGCTTCTCTCGTCGAGCGGATGGAAGAAAAAGGCATTGTTGGAGCCGCTAATCATGTTGGAAAACGTGAAATTTTACTCAATGAAGGAAAATAAACAAACGCATTTAAAAATATGCAATTTTTTAAATATCTGACAGTTATTATTTAAATGTGCTTGTTTTATTTTTTTATATAATATTAAAAATTTAAATGGAGAGTAATAAAGCAAAAGCGATCTTTTGTATTAAGGCTTCTGATGAGGTAAACAAGCTGATATCAAAGGAGGTTATGAGATATTTTAACATTTCTAAATGATCTGGAATATAAAGAAATTAAACAAATCTTTATATGAAGACAGATAATTTGTGTTCTCTTTTTTACAGAGAAAATTTTTAATAAAATAGTGCGGTGGTATATTTTTTGTTTGTTCTTTTGTAGCGATTCTAATGAAAGAAAGATCTTTGTATGAATGCCTTCAAATGCCAAGAACTATTGGTAACATTAGGGGCTGAAATTAGTATAATGATGGTGCTAACCAGCTCTTTTATAAGTATAAAAATGGTAATGCACAATGCCTTGATATCCTCTATAGGGACTTTTACATTACACCATTTACAGATGACGTCGTAAAATAAGCTTGGGGATCTTGGGAGATATCTTTTCAAAAAAGGCGCATGAATGTGTAAAATAAGTGTATTCTTTTTGAGTACTATTTATGCGAGGGAGATGTTACCATTATTGTAACAAGATTTATTACATAATGGGTGAATAAGCAACAAGAGCTGGAAGCTTCTTTTTATTTTTGTTTTGTTGATGAAACAGTCAAAATTTTGCTACAGACAATTTATATGAGATATCAAGTTATTTTAACTAGAACAGATAATTGTAAACAAATTAGCATTATTCATTTGAGAGTAAATCCAACACTTTTTAGTTTTAGTTATGCCATTAAAAGCAGATGAGTTAAAGTTAAATACAAATGAATTAAAATCGCAGCAAGAAGCTTTTCGTTTTACACCAGAGCTTTTGCCACGGCCTTTTACGTGGGAAATCGATCACAATGGTTTGTTTTGTGAAGTCTCAAAAGAGCTAGCTGAAGTTGTTGGCCCTCTCTCTTCCTCTATTTTAGGGTGTAGTTTTCATGAACTTGCTCATCAATTTAATGATGATCGATATCTGGTTCTCAGTCGTTTTATTGAAGCGGCTATGCCTTGGAGTAAAGAGATTGTTCAATGGCCTGTTGATGGTTGCTTACAATGGCTTGATGTTGAATTGTCGGCTTTGCCAATTTTTGATGTTACAAAGCAGCTTAAAGGGTTTCGTGGCTTTGGTGTTTTAAAAATACAAAAAAAAGTCCAAGAAAAAAGAAATGAAAAGCTAGCAACAGAAATACCATGTCTTACGGAGATAGAACGCTCAGCTTTTCATGAAATTGCAGAGCAATTGCGTGATGAATTGAATTCATCGGTAAAAGAAGAAAATTTAGTTGAAGAAACAGCTATTCAGTTACCATATGCACAAACATTGCCGGTAAATGCTATAGAACAAGCTCTCGTAAAAGAGCCCGCTGCAGTTTTATCATTGTTGGATACAGCAACAGATGGTGTTTTATGGTTGGATGAAGAAGGCTTTATTCAATCAGCGAGTAGGGCAGCCTTAGCATTAATGGGTTATGAAATAAATGAACTGCGAGGACAGCCACTCTCTTCATTATTTACTTTTCAAAGCCGACTTTTGGTTGAAAAATATTTTAAATCAATCCGCATGGAGGGAAAAAATCAGGTTTTAAATCGCAGAGAAACAGCTGATTTAATGACGAAAAATCATAAAAATATAACCGTTTTGATAACGATTGTATTTTTGGCAAAGCAAGGAAATTATGCTGTTATGTTGCGTGATAGGACACAAACAGTTCCATCAGGAGAAAAAAAAGCAGAAGAGGATAAAATCGTTGGAGTTGTTCATGAAATACGAACACCTTTGAATGCTCTTATTGGTTTTGCAGAAATTATGAGAGAAGGCCGTTTTGGTTTGATAGAAAATGAGCGCTATCATGGATATTTACGCGATATTATTTCCTCTGGAAAACATATATTATTGCTGATTAATCAATTACTAGAGTGCTCGAAGATAAATTATTCTGGTTCCGATAACCAGATTGATTCTTCCCTTATTTCTGAAACATTTGATGTGATATCTTGTTTACGTGCGACGATAGCTTTTCTTGAGACACAAGCCAATCAGAACGGCATTATCATGCGTATTGTTGCTCCACCTCATGTTCCATTTATTCCTGTATCACAACAAGTGTTTCGCCAGATTATATGGAATCTTCTTTCCAATGCTATTCGTTTTACACCTTTGGGTGGACAGATTATTGTTCACGTTTCTTATAGAAAAGAACGTGTAAAAATTTCAGTGAGTGATAATGGTATAGGGATGAACGAAGAAGAGATTATACAGGCACTGCAACCTTATGGTCAAGTAGAGCGCAAGGATGGCCGATCTGGTGATAGCGCTTTTATGGGAACAGGTTTAGGGCTCCCAATGTGTAAAGCAATGGTGGAAGAAAGAGGGGGACAATTTTTACTGTTCTCCAAACCCAATTACGGAACAACTGTGGAAATGTTTTTTCCTCGTGTTCCATGATGTAAATCTTGCATAAAATTATTTTTTCTTAGCCAAAAGATCTCTAATTTCTGTTAACAGTTGTTCTTCTGAAGACGTTTTTTGGGGGCTTTCTTCTTCTTTTCTACGGATTTTGTTCATAGCTTTAACGAATAAAAAAAGCACCCAAGCAATAATGAGAAAATTGATAAGTAAAGTAATAAAGTGTCCATAGCTAATGGTTGCTCCAGTTGCTTTGGCGGCACTCAATGTTGCTTGTTTTTCGCCAGCAAGTTGAATAAACATATTAGAAAAATCAATTCCACCTGTAATCAATCCAATGATTGGCATAAAAATATCATTGACAATTGAGTTGACCAAGCTACCAAAAGCACCCCCTATAATCACACCGATAGCAAGATCAATCATATTACCTTTTAGGGCAAATTCTTTGAATTCTTTAAGCATTGCATTTTCCCCTTTATGTAAGTGATATACGGTAATTTACTTACCGCTTTTGATGAAAAAGGAAAGGGCAGATTTTGTTTTTATGATTATATTACAATATTAATATTATTTTCAAAGACTTTATAAGGTTTAATAAAGAGCTTTAGGGTTCTATTTGGATTTTAGGGCTCTATTTGAATTTACATAGAACCTTTCCTAGAAAAAAGCTTTTTTAATAAAAACTATATCTGCTTTTTCAACAGAAAGTAGAAAACTGTAGCTTAATTTATATAATTGCCTCAAGATTTTTATGTTAACATTAAAAAGAGAGATTTTTACACAATACCACAGTAAAACTTATAATTTAATTCCTCTTAATTTAGTAAGCGATAATAGAAATTAGGAGGGCATTATGGCTTATCTAAAAGCTATTTGTACTGGGTTTCATGAGCTAAAATGGAGATAATTCCGATGGAAGAAACACATTTCATCTGCTGGAAGATTGTATCAGTTTATAAATAGCAGAGCTCTAGGGTTTGCAAGATCATTTTGGTTTGGAAGTCGTTGGTATGATAGGTGTGAGTTCAACAATCAACTGTCATTACTTAAAATATATGTTAGACAGAGCACTTAATAGATGCAAAATTGTATTTAACGCATCAGAAATGGCAAAGGAAACAACGCAGATTCTTCAAAATTCTATCAATAGAGTACAAATTGATTGAACATTCTGTTGCTAATAAATGGTGCAACAATAGTATGAATTTAGATGTTTTTATGAACCATGTATTCTATAAATGCTAGGAAAAAAATAGCTTTATAGAACAAGCTCTGTTTCTATTGGAAACAATATTACACAGAGGAACTTTGGGAATAGAGGGCATTTGCATGCATATTAAGAGAATTATGAGCTTGCCTGCATAAGATGCCACAAAACCATGACTATGGTAAAGAGCCATTGATGTTTCAATTCATGCTGCATTTTATAAGATTAGGATTCATATTTTAATCTTTAAAAAAATGTCGAAAAAGAGAAACGTTTTTTAAGAATAAAAAGTTCTTTACACAGTATATATCAATATAAACATGTATGGCTATTATATGATGATTTTTCTTCTAGAAGGGGAATATTATTTGGATAATATGCTCTCTTTGATTGGAAATCTTTTGTGTTAAAAGATATAGGTGAGGTGCGATGGATCATTTTTATGTTGTGGAGAAGGATTAATGAGTTTTTTTCGTTGTATTGGCCGTTCTGCCTTATTTATGTTGGATCCAGAGCAAGCACACGGTTTAGCGATTCTCGGGCTGAAAAGTGGATTAAATGGTTGTCAAAAGGTTATCGACAAACGTTTGTGTGTAACTGTTGCTGGTCTTGAGTTTGAAAATTTTATTGGTCTTGCAGCGGGGTTTGATAAAAATGCAGAGGTTGTAGATGGTATTTTTCGTTTAGGATTTGGTTTTACTGAAATTGGGACAGTGACACCAAAGCCTCAGATTGGAAATCCTAAACCACGGCTTTTCCGTTTAAAAGAAGATGAAGCGATTATTAATAGAATGGGCTTTAATAATGACGGACATCAAGTTGTTTACAATAGATTGCGTGCGTGTAAAAAAACTGGTGTTATAGGAGTCAACATTGGAGCCAATAAGGATACGTTCGATAAGATTGATGATTATACTGTTGGTATTGTTCATTTTTATGATGTTGCTGATTATTTTACGGTTAATATTTCTTCTCCTAATACACCAGGTTTACGTGATTTACAGGCCCGTGACAGTTTGCATCTTTTGTTGAGTGCAGTTTCGAAAGCGCGAAATGAGCAAGAGAACAAGCATGGATTCTCCATTCCTATTTTTTTAAAAATTGCTCCCGATTTATCAGAGAAAGAATTAGATGATGTTGCTGAAGAAATAAAACTTTCTGATTTTAATGGACTGATTGTTTCTAACACAACTCTTTCACGCCAGGGGCTTAGCAATAGTCACTTCAGTAATGAACAGGGTGGGCTTTCTGGACGTCCACTTTTTGAGCGTTCTACTATTGTGCTTGCAAAAATGCGTCAAAAATTAGGGAAGGAGATTGCAATTATTGGTGTTGGCGGTGTAAAGGACGCACAAACCGCTTTGGAAAAAGTAAAAGCTGGTGCAGATTTAATTCAATTATATAGTGGGATGGTTTATGAAGGTCCAGATCTTGTCATAACTATTCTGCAAGAGATTTTGCAGATGATGCAACAAGATGGAGTTGATAACATAAAAAGCTATCGTGATCATAGTCTTGAACATTGGGCAAAATTTCCTTTGTAAAAAAACGCTTTTTTCTTCACAAAAAATTGCGAGATTTTTTTAAAGGGGCTTGCAAACTTTGTTGATTTTCCTTATGTCACATAAGCGTAAGAATAAATGTTTACGAAATCGTGAACATTTATGATACATTTTCTTTTTATGCGGTTGTAGCTCAGTTGGTTAGAGCGCTGGTTTGTGGCACCAGAGGTCGTAGGTTCAAATCCCACCAACCGTACCAAGAGAGACGTCATTTCTGCACTAATCGGTGGATTTTGTGCTACTGGTCTCGCGCATATAGGAGCCTGCAAATATGCTGCCATGCGACTTTCTAGTGTCCTCCATGAGATTGAAATCGAGAATCTTGAGGTGGCGGTAACGCATTATTGCAAAGACAAACCCTGGCTAGGGTTTGGTCATCCGATTATGCAACGGGATGTCTGGGTTGATTTCTTTTTTTTACGCTTTCAGGCGCTATGCGCCCCTTCAGTTCGCTTGCGCGATCTATTTCGGACAATACAGGACAGCAACCCAATGTCGATTTTCTAATTGCAAGCATCATGAGCAAACATCGGGCTGCTCCTGAGCTGGGATTGTTGGCTTTTTTCGTTTGTCGTATGCCGATACTTCTCGCGCACTATCAAGCGCGGTTTAGCTCTCATTCCTTCGGTTTATCATCAAAGGCTTTAAGAGAAAAATATAAAAAGGTCCCCCAATCATGGCTATAAAGCATCGCACCGAGCCAAATTTCTTGGGTATATGTCAGAGTATCACCTTAACCACACCGATGCGTGCTTGCGGGCAAATCGATATTTCTCACTGGGATTTAGCGCATAACTATTTGAAGCAGGGCTTGTTACTCGAAGCCTTGCATCAGTTTTCAGTTCGATTCGCCACCGTGGTGGCTAAAAACTCGGATCTCACTTATCGCTATCTCCCTGTTATGGTTGAACAGTTTTTCTCTACCGTCCATTTTGATAGCGATCGGTTGCGCGTTGAAGGACATATTGAACGCATTAATGAGGACTGCCGTATTCACTGTAAGTCCAGCCCATGCGACAATGGCAGGGCCGTTATTGCGCAGGCAATCATCATTGTCAGTAAGGTCTGCTTCCCTAGCTCGTGTTCTGAGAAAGCCGCTCTTCCATTACTAGGCGATTTATGTAAGATTTCCTCTGTAACCGGAGATTCTTGTACTTTTTCCTTTAATGCGCATCACCCGCTTTTTGAGGAACATTTTCCCTCCCGCGCCGTATGTCCTGGTTCACTATTGATTGAGATGGTTCTGGCTTTGTCCACGCAGGGTAGGGCGAAAAATATCGCATCTGTTGCGCTGAAAAAAGTAAAGTTCATTGAAGCAGTTTATCCGGGAGATACCTATCAGTTGACCATTAAACAGGATACAGAGTATGAACCGGATGGCGTTTTTTATATTCATACGGAAACTAAAAAACGAAGCACTTGCAGTAAGTTTTCTATCAAATATAAAAAGGAGGATGCGCCATGTTTAACATAATAATCTCTTTTATTCCGTGGAGTATTTACTCCTGGGTTATCAATGGAAACTTTTTAACTCTGGTCGAACGCTCTCTCATCTTAACTGTGATTTTATTGTTCATTATTGCTGTGAATATTAAAATTGTCCGGCAGGGAGAACCCGTGATGATTACTAACATTCTGACAGTTATTGTCCTGTTTGTTAATTATTTCGCTGGATGGTCTACACTTTTACTGAACTACCCCACAGTTTTTTGCTATCTGTCACTTGCTCTGGTTTCATTGATTAGCTTGCTGGTAAAGAAACCCTTTACCATTTTTTATGTCAGTGCTGGTGTTTCTGAAGAAAAACGCAAACATATCCTATTTTATCTCATCAATAAATATATTACATGGATTTGGGTAATCATCTTTTTTGCCAATGGCCTTCTAGTGGCTTTTTTTACATGGACCCCGCAGATTTGGTTGGTCACTATGGGTTTAATTTGTACTGGTATTCTTTTTTCTAAATATCTTCCTAACATCATGCAATATTTTTATCGCATCAAACATCATGGAGCATAATATGTCATTGTTTAACATTCTGACCGGAACCCCTTTATGGGCTTGGATTTTGCTTATTTTTCTCATTGCGAGGGGAATAATCGCATTGAAAGATAGGGAAACGAAGGTTTACCGCCTTTTTCTCTTGCCGTTAGTCTTTCTTTTTTTGGGCGCAAGCGATGTGATTAACCAGCTGGCCTTCCCACGCTGGGGAGCAATCGCAATGTTGGCAGGGCTGATGATCGGCTTTGGCGTTGGCTGGTTGCTCTGGCGTGCTACTGCGCGTTTAAAAATCAAAGAGGGAACGGATTTAATTATTCGGCATGGTACGCCGTTGACGCTGATATTTATTCTTATCGCTTTTGTCATCAAATTCACATTGATTGTTTTTCTCAATATTGAACCTGATTTGAAATATGCATTTGATTTTAATCTTCTTTTTGGTCTTTTAAGTGGGTTCACTGATGGTGTGTTTTGGGGCGGCACATTAAATTTATATATAGCATTTCGAAAGAATCCAAATTAGTTCCTATATCCTTAGCTGTTGATGCTTCTGTCAAGTATTATGATACAGAAGCGTCCGCTATTTTACGTTGAAACTGCGGCTGCTATACGACTAAGTGGCCTTACGCCTGAGTATGCAAGAGCGGCAGAGTTTGTACAGTCTACGCCATAATATGTGGAGCACTCTTGCGGGAATGAGTGCATTATTATTGCGATATACATGTAACCCTCTAGCTAATATTATATTAGTAAGGCTGTTTTTTGAAGCCGCTTGTAATTACGGTGTGTTTTTAAAGAGAACGTTCTAACCGATGTATCGCTTGCAGTACCATTTCTCTTTATAAGACTATTATCATTTCTTTTAGAAATCTGCACTTCTCACCTTTTTTTGCGTATGATCGATAACGTAGTTAAGATCCTTGAGATAGTGAATTTTTATCTCTTTTGCTAAAAATGCCCAAACCATCTTATTTAGTCGAGACTTTGTTTAAGAAGGGATCTTCTAAATTTATTTTTTCAATAGGATATAAATTTCTCGTTTTGGGTGCGCGGTAAACTTATAGCAGCAATAAGCTTAGGTTTATTGGTTCTAAGCGTGGAGGGAGTTGAGCTATCCAATGCAAAAGAATAAATTGCACTTTGGTCTGACTTTGTGAACACACACTATTTTTTGGACTAATCGAGGAAATAGAACATTCATGTGTTGAGAGGATTAGACAATGAGTTGTAAACAATTAGAGCAAGAAATAGCCACAGTAAAGTATACGTCAATGTAGGAGCCCAAAGCCTTATGGCACACTTATTTCAGTGACGATTATTTAGGACAAACGCATCATGTGCTTGTGGTGCCAAAAGGCTATCAATGAGGGCAAGATTTACAAAAGCTTGAAAGTTATTGCCAAGCATATTACCGGCATCAATTGGAATAGCCATTTGTTTTTTGGCCTTGTAAGGCGGGGATGAGAGGATGACAGGGGACAAGAAAGGTGCTTAAACAAGCGATAAAACCAATACGCGGCGCTATATATAGACGTAAAACCGAAGAAGGTTTAAAGCAAGAGTTTAACTAACGGGACGACAAAAAGAAGCAGACGAAAGCTTTGTTAAAGCTTACCGTCATGAAGGTTGGCAATTAATACCAACGTTGCTGATAATGTAAAAATCATGCCGCAATATATTTAAGGAGCGAGTGCAAGAGATTAATACATTCCTATGGCAGATTGTAAAAGCATGGTTTGTACATGAGCCTAATTATATGATTGATAAGGCAATACAAATCACTCAGGGACAAAATGATAAGAGCTATATTTTATTATGAATCTGACACACAGTATAAAACCTATAAAGGCAAAGCGTTTTATGGCATGGGAAGGATTTTCAGCCTGCTGGTGGGCGTTTGAGGGTGTTTTTATTTTACCTTCCGTAAAAGGTATTTTAGCAAATCTTGCTTGTGCGGACAAGGGAAAACTAGAAGTGGATGCTGACATAATCCCTTGTGAAATGGTTTTTATTGCGTCGAAATAAATGATGAAGAAATTTATGTTTTCGTTGGCAGTGATAGTACTTGGATGTGCTTGTGCCAATTGATAAGCTTATTGATAATATTTGTAAGTGCCATAATAGCACACAAGAAAAAATATAAAATCGCTGTCTTTATTATGCCAAACAGCGGCTAATTTAGAGCGCGAAATTATTGCTTTTGCAAAGTAAATCAAAGAAAAGCAAAATGATCAAAATGTGGTAATGCGAATTTATTTAGCTGACTTGCGTAAGCAAAAAGAAATAAAACAAGCACAAGAAACTTTAAAAAATAAAGAGAACAGCTTATACGACATTTTTCATGAAAGTAAATTTGCAGAGGATATAGAAATAAATAGGATAAAAGGAATTGCGACGTACAAAAGAAATATTCATAGACATATTTTATACTAAGCGTAACGGAGAAGCGCAAAGATGAGTATAATAGCGGGTGAAGATAAAATAGAGGGCATGAGTCAAAGCCCTATTAATCCAGACATAGAAAAGTTAAAAGCAGTCTTTCCGCAATGTTTTGCTGAGGGAAAGCTGGATATAGATCAGCTTCTTAATCTATGCGGCGAATATATTGATAATGATTTTGAGAAGTTCAAATTTGAATGGAAGGGCAAAGGAGCAAGTTTAAAGCTTGCGCAAAAGCCTTCACTTGCGACATTGCGCCCGAAGCGCGAGGAGAGCGTAAACTTTGATAATACACATAATCTTTATATTAAGGGCGATAATCTTGAAGTGTTAAAACTTATCCAGCGGGCTTATTTTGGCCAAGTGAAGATGATCTATATAGACCCGCCCTATAATACGGGTAATGATTTTATCTATGATGATGATTTTAAAGACCCATTGGCGCGATATAAGGAAGTGACGAGCCAAACGACAAAATCGAACCCTGAGACAATGGGGCGGTTTCACACGGCTTGGCTCAATATGATTTATCCGCGCTTGCGTTTGGCACAGACCTTATTGCGTGACGATGGGGTGATTTTTATCTCAATAGATGATCATGAAGTTCATAATTTGCGCAAAGTATGTGATGAAGTGTTTGGCGAAGAGAATTTTGTTGCGCAGCTGGTGTGGAGGAAACGCACTGGTGCTAATGATGCGCAAAACAATGTAAGTACAGACCATGATTACATTTTGTGTTATAGTCGCAGGCACACTGTTTTTAGTGGAGTACAAAAGAGTTTTGCAAATTATACCAACCCCGATAATGACCCGCGCGGGCCTTGGATGGCTGATAATTTGACATGCAATAAAACAGCATCAGAGCGGCCAAATCTTAATTACCCGATTACTGATCCACAAACGGGTGTAGTTTACCAGTGTAATCCCAATCGTGTATGGGCTTATGAAAAAGGACGAATGGCAAACATCATCAAAGAAGGCAAGGTGATCTTCCCAAAAAACGGACAAGGTACGCCTACTTATAAACGTCATCAAACAGAAGTTAAATCTCAAACTAAACCATTTAGTACAATGCTTGAAACAGATATGAATTTTATAGCGACCAAACAATTACGAGAACTTTTAGGCGGCCAATTTTTTGATCATCCCAAGGGTGTGAGTCTTATAAAGCAATTGATTGAACAGACGACCAGTGACAACGACATCATTTTCGATTTTTTTGCTGGTTCTAGTACAACGGCGCATGCAGTGATGGCTTTGAATGCTGAAGATGGTGGTAATCGCAAATTCATCATGGTGCAATTGCCTGAATTATGTGATGAAAAGAGCGAAGCCTATAAAACTGGTTATAAAACTATCTGCGATATAGGTATTGAACGTATTCGCCGCGCTGGTGCACAAATCAAGCAAAAGCATGAAGCAGAACTCACAAGTGAGCAGCCTCTAGACACCGGATTTCGCGTTCTAGAGCTCGATAGTTCCAACTTTTCCATATGGGACGATAGCCCGATTGATCCGAATGCACTTGATGTTAAAGAACAATTGCAAATGCGCTTGGATCATATTTTGCAGGGGGTGATTCCCGAGCGCTCTCATCAAGATATTATCTTCGAAATCATACTTAAATATGGTTGGCCACTGGATTTAAAAATTTACCCTTTACCAATCAATGGCAAAAAATTCTATTATATAGGCGAGAGCGAAGGCGATGTCTTGGTAATTATAGCCATAGACCCGCCCTTTGAACCCGAAGATGCGGAAGAGATGATAAAGTATTTGCCCGTAAAAATCGTAGCGCTTGATGCGGCCTTTAAAAGTGATGAGGCGCTTATTAATTGCGACTTTATCTTTAAAGACAATGAAGTAAGTTTTGATAAAATTTAAACTATAGAGAGACGATTGGGGCGGCGATATGAAACTTAAATTTAAACAACAAGAATTTCAAAATGATGCGGTTAAAAGCGTCATTGATTTATTTAAAGGCCAACCACGACGGAATTCTTCTATTTTCTTGCATTCAGAACAAGGACAATTAGCGTTAAATGAATTTGGTTATGGTAATCAATTATTGATCAGTGATGAAAGCATATTAGCAAATTTACAAGAGGTGCAACAGAACAATAAACTCTTGGCGAGTAAGACGCTAGAGCAAAAGCAGTTTTCTATTGAGATGGAAACGGGAACAGGCAAAACTTATGTCTATAGCAAGACGATTTTTGAGTTAAATCAACGCTATGGCTTTACCAAATTTATTATCGTCGTACCAAGTGTTGCTATTCGCGAAGGGGTGTATAAATCACTTCAGGTAACAAGGGAGCATTTTCAAGCAGAGTTTGATAATCTGCCCTATCGTTATTTTATTTATAATTCAAAAGATCTTTCGCAAATTCGCCAATTTGCAAGCTCTACCAATATTGAAATTATGATTATCAATATTGATGCATTTAAAAAAGCAGAAAATATTATCAACCTTCCGCAAGATAAACTGAATGGCGAAAGTGCTATGCGCTATATCCAAGATACAAATCCGATTGTGATCATAGATGAACCGCAATCGGTGGATAATACAGCAAAAGCGAAGGAGGCTATTGCGAGCCTTAATCCGCTTTGTATTTTCCGCTATAGTGCCACGCATAAAGATGAGATTAATCTTTTATATCGTTTAACACCTGTTGATGCTTATAAAAAAGGACTGGTAAAGCAAATTTGTGTTTCTTCTAATCAGATAGAGCAAAATTTTAACCGTCCCTATATTGCCTTGAAATCCGTATCTCACAAACATGGCTTTAAGGCGCGCTTAGAGTTGGATATTGCGGGAAAGAATGGCACTGTGAGCCGCAAAACAGTTACAGTGAGACAAGGCGATGATCTGTATCGCGTTACGGGCGGGCGTGAGCTTTATAGGGGTTATATTGTTTCGGGTATCAATTGCATGGCGGGGGATGAAGCTGTTGAGTTTTCTGATACTGAAATTGTCAAATTTGGCCACGCCCTTGGTGATGTGAATACAATAGAGCTTAAACGCGCGCAAATTTATCGCACTATAGAAACACATTTAGATAAAGAATTGCGGCTTGCGCCTTTAGGGATTAAAGTTTTATCACTTTTTTTTATTGATGAGGTGGCTAAATATCGTAGCTCTGATGAAGAGCCAGCACTTTATGAGCGTATGTTTGAAGAATGTTATGAAGAGCTGTTGGCGAAAAAGAAATATGCCTCCTTGCGAACTAAGTTTGCACAAAATGTTCGAAACGTGCACGGCGGTTATTTCTCGCAAGACAAAAAAGGCGTCTATAAGGATACAAAGGGCGACAGCCAAGCTGATGATGACACTTATAACACGATTATGCGTGATAAGGAGTGGTTATTATCTTTTGCATGCCCCTTGCGTTTTATCTTTTCGCATTCGGCCTTGAGAGAAGGCTGGGATAATCCGAATGTGTTTCAAGTGTGTATGTTGATTGAGCAAAAATCGAATTTTACCGTACGGCAAAAGATTGGTCGCGGTTTGCGCTTGTGCGTAAACCAACACGGTGAACAGGTAGAAGATAAAGATATAAATGTGCTGCATGTCATGGTGAATGAAAGCTTTGCTGAGTTTGTGAGTACATTGCAAAAAGAATTAGAGGCGGATATTGGTTATAAACTTGGTACATTGCAGATGGAGCATTTGGTTGGCCGTATTTATGAAGATGTAAAATATGTGGCCGCTAAAGTGGAAGTATCGCAAGCACAAAAAATTGTTAAAATACTTGTTGCAAAAGATTTTATTGATGAGGCAGGTGTCGTTAAAGTAGATCAAGATTTAGTAGCGAGCGAATTTGATGCTATAGGGGCGGAGGAAATGCCACGCGAATTGCGTCAAGAAATTGTGAAAAAAACTGATGCGGGCGCGCTTATTAATGTTGAGACGCTGCAAGATCTGATTTATATGACAACTGTGACAGAAACAAAAATTCTGTCTTCGCAAGAGGCTGCTGATATATTGGTTGAGTTGCGTGAAAAAGCCTTGCTTACATCAGCAGGAAAAATCACAGATACATTAAAAGCGCAATGGGCGACTGGGACGTTAGATTTAAGTGAACGTTTTAGTAAAGGGCAGAAGCAGGCTGTGCTGCAGGCGCTAGAAGCGAGCCAAGCCATGCCGATTATTCGTAATGCTACGCGCGAGGTGCGGGTTAAGCTTAAAAAGCAAACAGTGGCTTCACCAGAGTTTTTGGCCTTGTGGGAAAAGATCAATAAAAAGACCACTTATCGTGCAAAGCTTGATCGCACAGAGTTTGTTGCCAAAGCAGTGGATGCAGTGGAAAAAATGGCGCCAGTTGCGCCCGCGCATTTGGTTTATCAGACAGCAGAGATAGAACTGGATAGTGCTGGTGTGACCTATGAAGAGCAGTTATTAAAGCAGAGTGCGCTTGATTATAGTTTTTGTGCACTGCCGAACATTGTACATTATTTGACCTTAAAGCTGAAATTAACCACAAAGACAATTATTGGTATTTTGACCAAGAGTGGCCGTGAGCATGAGTTTGTAAAAAATCCACAAGCTTTTTTAGAGCGCATAGAAGAAATACTCAATAAAACCCATGTTAATCTTACAATTGATGGCATTAAATATTTAAAGCTGGTCGGGCAAGAATATAGTGTGCAAGAGCTTTTTACCAGTGAAGAGCTTGTGGCAAATTTAGAGCGTACAGCTGTTGTGAGTGAGAAGAGTGTGTATGATCATGTGGTTTATGAAAGCAGTGTGGAGAAAGAGTTTGCACAAAGTCTTGAAAATGATCCTGAAGTCAGATTGTTTTTTAAACTACCAAGAAGTTTTAAAATAGCCACTCCCATTGGTTCTTATACGCCTGATTGGGCAGTTTTTTTAGAGCGAGATGGCGAACAAAAGCTTTACTTTGTGCTGGAGACAAAAGGGGCAAATAGCGAGTTTGATTTGCGACTTAAAGAAATACTGAAGATTAAATGCGGCAAAGCGCATTTTGCTGCACTGCAAACGAGCGTTGCGTTTAACGACCAGCCGGTGATAAATTGGCGTGAATATAAGCGTACTTTGCCCGAAGGGGCGCATGAGTTTCCAAGTGCTGCGGTGGTTGTTACAGAATGATTGGAGCATGAAATACTTAAGGGGGAGGGGAGAAAAGCTTTTTATATCAAAATAATAAATTGATAAAAGGTAGTTATAATGTACACTTCATGTTGAATTTAATTGTTTTCATTTAATACAGGAGGTAAAGTTATGAAAACTAAAGATATGTATAAACCACTGAAAAAAAATTAAACGGGTTGATGTTGCTGCGCTCAAAGCCCGAGCAAGTGAGCAGAAAATGGCTGCTTGAGGCGCTTCTATGAATTGAAGTTTTAAAATATATAAAGCTGGCGGCAAAAAAGCTGCCAGCTTTATAGCTTTTGGATATATTAATGACGATAGATTATGAAGTTAAAAAGTTGCTCTATGGCTGTGGGGCAATGAGCGGGGTTCGGTTGATTACAGGTTCCTTCCATGCTTTTTTTTTCTTGTCTATGGGCGTTAGTATAGCACAGTTAGCCTTATTGCAAATTGTGTTTAGCGCGGCTATTTGTATTTTTGAAGTGCCTTGTGGGATTTTAGGAGATAAAATTGGCGTTAAAAAAAATGTTATCTTATCATGTTTCTTTTTTTCGCTCTTTTTCTTTTTATGTATCTACGCGCCTAATCTTTCTGTCTTAATTCCGGCAGAAATTATTTATGCTTTAGGCTTTGCTTTATGCTCTGGCGCTGATAGTACATGGATTAAAGGCTTAATCGATAGCGGTGGTTACAAGGGTAGTTTGATCTACCACCAAGTAAATGCCTATAAACGGGAACTAACGGCATTCATGAATATGGTTGCTGGTGCGCTAGGTGTTCTTATTGTTTTGTGTATGGATAATTATCAGTCGGCATATTATTTTTGTTCTTTCGGGTTTCTCGTGCTTGTATTCTTGTTTAGTCGGGTGACGGGGATAGCTATTGCATCCGTTTCGGGTAGTCAGTCAATAGACTCGGGTTCTTTGTTGCATGCAACAGAAGCTTTTACTTATTTAGTTACCTCAAAAATCGGATTATATTATATATTGATATGTGGTTTTATTGTTGCTGCATTGCAGCCAATATTTCATTTTTGGCAACCTTTTATTTTGGGACAAACAGGAGTATTAGACAATGCAACAGGAAAGACTAAAATTCTTATTCTTGGCCTGTGCTTTGTGTCTTATACTCTCGTAAAATACTTATTTAATCGCTTTGTAATTAAATATCTTATGCAAAAATATGCTCCTATGGCGATAACTTTGTGCTCACTCGTCCTAAGTGCTGTTGTTATGCTTGCTCTGCTTCTCGTTGCAAACAGTTGGGCTCCTATTATTTTATTCACCGTATTTCACAGTTTTTTTTCTGTTCCTATGACGCAGTTTGAAGCAGAGTTTTTTAAACATATTCAACAAAAGAATGCAAATACGGTTTTATCCATTGTTAGTTTTCTTGCGCGTATTTTTGGTATTTTAGCGCTTGTGCTGATTGGTTGGTTGGCAAATAATGTTTGTATAGAAGCAGCTTTTTGTTTTGCCTTGGTTTGTATATGTTTAATTATCCCGCTTAATTTGGCTTGGCTTTATACTGATAAAAAGTTAATAAAAGACGAGGAGGTTTGAAAGTGAAGATACAGTTGAACAGGGACTTGCCTGTGACTTACATAAAGACACAGGAAAAAATAGTGTGTGGGTCATCTTATATGGATTGAGTCGAAATTAATAGCTGTCCATCGTTTTTAGTAGAGATGCTTATCGATTTGAATACACCAAATGATTGTGCGGCTATTAGCCAGAAATATCGCGAACGAGCATATCAAGAGGATATGATATTGATGTGTTGTTAAATGAATACTTCAGATTGGATTCGGAGGTGGACAAAATTATTATTTTTGGAGAGGGCAATCATTCATATGAAGTCTCTATAGTTTTGTGATGTGGACATGGTGCGTATAGTTATAGAATGCTCTCCTAGTGAGTGCTAGATGGTGCTTTTGCGTCCGTAAAATATTGTGCGTTGGTTGTTGAAATAAAGTTTCATAATTTTAGATCGTAGAGCGGTGGGGCATCGAGGTGCCTTATGTATCATAAATGCTCTTTTTTAATTGGTGTATAGGCACAATGGATTGTAAAAATGCTAATGCCTGTGTTTTTTGACAACTTGGTCGGCTTTGTTTTTTTACGTATGTAAGCAGCGAGTAAGCAAAGGTTAGCACAGGTGTATTACTTGCAGTACCAAAAAGTTTGATTAAAAATACTAAAAATGGATATACAAGACGAACAAACGGTTCGCTGAGGATCTTTTATCAATGACTGTAGTTGCTTGGGGGCATAATATTGTACAAAAAAACGCATGGCATAAAGTCCAAAAAACCAATAAAGGTGCATTGCGCTTCTTTTTTAAGAACTGGGCATCTCCTCTTACCTTAATGCGTTCTCATTATGCATCCTTTACACAAGACTTGCGATGGAAAGACTTTACGGAAAAAATCAATGTGTTTTGTTTAAAAGATCCGAGCTTAATATGCCCTTCAATATGGAAAGATATTTCACAATGTTTGTTGTGATGAAGCAATTGCTCTCTCTTGGCATGCCTCTGGCTGTTGGGTTTATCTTTCAGATGATGATTTCCTTCACAGATGCAGCGCTTGTAGCGCATTTAGGCGTGCAAGCCTTGAGTGGTACAATGTTAGCTCTGAGTATATTTAGTTTTGTTATGTTGTTTGGGCTAGGTATTATTACCGCGGTTGCACCAAAACTTGCGGAAAGTTTTCGTAGACAAGATAGATATGCATTAAAGGTATGGTTTGATCAAGGAATATGGCTTTCCCTTGTGATTGGAATGATGAGTGCGATCATTTTACTCAACACGAGGAATATTTTGTGTTTTCTCGGCCAAGATGAGACAATTGCCAATATAGCGCAGGAATATAATAGTGGTGCTGCTATAGGAGTGGTGTTTTTTTATCTTTATGTGAATAGCCGGGGATTACTGTCAGCAATTGGTAATCCAAAGCCCTTAACCTGGGTTATGCTTGCGGCTATCCTCGTAAATTTTCTTATCTCTTGGCTGCTTATTTTTGGTATAGGTTCTGCAAGCGGATTAGGTGTCTTTGGTGCAGGAATTGCGAGCAGTTTGATCCGTATTTTAATTGTTATTGCAGCAGCAATAATATTGTCCCGCAATTCTGCTTTTCATTCTTTTCGCTTTAATTATTTGAGACCAAAGTTAGAGATTTCACGAATAATAAAATTGCTGCGAGTAGGGCTACCCATTGGTATACGTATTCTTATTGCGGAGGGTTTTCCTTCTGTTATTGCATTTATGATTACGGCTTATGGGGTCGAATCTTTGGCCGCGCATACGATAGGGATGCGTCTCGATATGCTTATTTCTGTGGTGGCTTTGGGGATTTCCAGCGCAGCTGCGACAATAGCAGCGTGGTATAGAGCAGATAGGAATAATATGGCTCTAAAACAGCTGCGTATGAGTGTCACAGTTTTTGCTGTAGCTTATGTCTTATTTTTATCAGTGGTTGTTTATCTCTCTTATGAATTTATCCTTACAACCATCTTTAATATTTCTGAAGACAGCGTTGTTGTTTTCTCTTGGAAGTTGCTTCCGTTCATCTTATTGTCTTTTGCTTTTGGCACTTTAGGAGCTATGCTCAATGGCATACTTGTGGGCTTGCTTGATACGTTTTGGTCAACAATTGTTGTAGCAATAAGTTATTGGGGGTTAGGCCTATTTGGGGGAGCGCTAATGGCGCATTTTTTTGAATATGGCTTTATTGGCTATTGGCTTGGCATGATTGGTGCAAGCTTAATCGTTTCTCTCTTTAATTATATGCGCGTGGGTTATTTAATAAAATGCAATCCTATGGGGGCAGAGTGAGTGTTATAAAAGCGCTTGTAAAGCACTAGCTGTGAAGGCTTAGCTACTCACCATCCATAGAGGCTGTTTTTACTTCTATGGAGATAACAATATAGGTTACAAAACTTGCTTAATATTGAAAAGAAGTGTCTTTGATTGTAGCCTCAATATTATTTGTTGAGTTTTTAAAATAATATGGGTTTATTAAAATCATTCGGCTACAATTTAAGAGTAAGTTCGGTAGATTGGAAGAGTTTAATACCTTAAAAAATGACGAGAAAAAACGTGCTTATATTCATATGCTGTTGAGGAGGCATTTAAAAAAGTTGTTGTTTTTATAAGTCATTACCATTGTGATGCTAAAACGTATGCATTTGTCAAAACAATCGCAGACGCTAACGATGTTATTCTTGCAAGTCCTGTTTATCACGGGTCTTATTCAGGGGGATTGAAGAATGCTCTTGATAATTTAGAGTACAATGCTTTTGGAATAAAGTTTTTAGTCATCTCTCTCATGACAATATAACCCAAAATGCGCACTGCCCTGTGTATATTTGGTACCAATTGTGCATACGCTTTATGGACAGGCGCTGCAATATCAAGTTGCTTCGGCTAAAGATGATTTTGCGTTTGAGAATGAAAACCGTACACGGAGACTTAGCAGCGTAAATGTACGGGCTTGCTGCGCACATCTTGCTGATAAAATGTACAATAAGGGTGGAGGATATGATCAAAAATGATAGGAAATACCGTTATTTAGTCATTGGTGGTGCAGGAATATTGGCTCCCTTCGCCGGTTATTAGGGCTGAACAACGTGATTATCGCAGCGCGTTTTCGTTCTCATCAATCCAAAATTGAGTTATTTCAGACAAGGGCTAAATATATATTTTGGAGATTATTATAAGCCATAGGCACAATTTTTAAAAGGGGTACCCCTATGGACGGGCTTGAAATATTGCATATTATGGGGGGCATTCGCCTGCACATGTATTTTCGTGTAGGTTGAGATTGAGCGGTTGGCCTTCTTACCGAAGCCTCTGCGTATTGTTCATGTTTTTGGTTTTAATGCAGAGGATAAAATAATCTCTGGATGTGCGCATCACAATAAGATTGATCCCATATCTGTAAAATTAGGTTGGAAAAGGCGATCATATGGCCGGCGGTGGTCAATGAGAAGAGTGTATATGATTATGTGGGGTTTATAAGAGTAATATTGAGAAAGAATTTGCGCAAAATTAATGATAATGCCTCCGAAGTAAAATTATTTTTTAAATTGCCAAGGAGCTTTAAAATCGTGGCGCTCATAGGCTCTTACACGCCGGATTGGGGGGTGTTTTAGAGTGAGATGGCGCGCAAAAGCTTTATTTTGTACTGAAAACAAAAGGAACGAATAGCGAGTTTGATTTGCGCCTTAAAGAAATGCTGAAGATTAAATGCGGCAAGGCGCATTTTACCGCCCTTGAGACTGGTGTGGTGTTTAACGAGGCACCGGTGATGAGTTGGCGCGATTCTAAGCGGGGGATGGTGGTAGAAAGAGTGGGGGGATGGTGGTAGAAAGAGTGGGGGGCTGTGGTAGGAGTGGGCGGCACGAATGACGCTGTCTTTAATTGCGTACCGCCAAGCTAATTTTGTGCTTTGCGAAATTAGCCAAGGCTTTTGGACGTACCGCGTTTACCGCGTAGTAAAATCTTATGAATATCATGCAGAAGGCGCGCAGAAATGGGTGATTGCGTGTCTAGCATTCCCAATGCCGTAATTAAGTACAGCCACATAATGAGATAGCTCTTCAATATCATCAGTCGCACTAATACTTTTTCTTTATTTTCAAACAATAATAGGTCAGATGGTAACGATTATGTCCTTTCTATCTGAGAAAAGAGTAGCACCGCTTGCGTATATGCACGAGTAAAAGTCAATCAACATTGGTCTGAGGTAAAAAACGCCAATTATTTCTAATACACCTAAGGATTTCATAGCTTGCTCTAACGGTTTATATAAAGCCACCCTTTTAAAAGGTGGATTGGGTGGAAAATTTATTGGGATATAGGCTTTATGAATCTCTCGAACTAAGCTTTCTACTATGCAGTCCCTAAGGCGTGATTGCATATATGGTCGCATCTGTTGCTGCGTTGTGTAGGCAGATATCCTAAATTAAGAAAGGAGGGCTGCTCTTTTAATTACAAAGGAAGAATACGGCGCGTAAGTGCAGCAAAATGTATTTTGAAGAGCAGTAAAGGGGTGAGGCATTTGATGTCCAGCGGGTGACGGATTAACTGGAGTATAAGTAGGCATTGCTAGGGCGGAGTTTTTAGTTAAGAATTGCACTTCGTACGCTATAAGCTCTCTGCATCCTTCATATAGGCGTTGAGATCATCGCCCAATCAACGTAAAGGGGCTGTTTTGTCTTTAGCGCTTGTTTGGCTGCTTCTATAGTGCCGCTGGCTCTATCAGCCATTATGGTGATAATTTTCTCGTCCAAAGAACAGATCAATCGATTGCGTAATAGGGTATGTGTGCCTTTTTTGACCGTGTCTTTTTTAAAGCAGCTGTTACCTCGTGGCAGGGTTGGGTATGTCTATATGATCAGCCTGCCAAAGAAAAGGAAGCGTTATCGCGATAGCCACCAATAGTAGTCCAGCGATAAAGGCGGCAGCAAACTGCAATGATATAAAAGAACCAAGGACGCCGACCAAAAAGCTTCCGACCGGCATTCCAGCATAGCCTATCACCCGAAAAGCAGAATTAGCTCGCCCGAGAAGTTGCTTTGGTGTGAGGCGCTGCCTGAAGGCGGTAACACCAATAAACCATAAGCTTGCTCCAACGCCAGCGATAAAGGTGACGCCCCATACGACGACAGCACTTTTTGAAAAGGCTGGAATCAGCAGCAAGACAACCGTTCCTAAACCGTCAGTGAGAACAGCTAGGCGCACCGGTGCATAACGTATACGCGGCGCAAATAGGGCACCTGCCATTGTACCAAGCGCGTAGGCTGCAAACATTACGCCATATTGGCTGCTATGTAGGCCCAGATACCGACCGTCGGTAACGAAGAAGATGAACGAGGTTAGGAATGCTCCAAATACCACCGATAGAAAGAATGTGAGTAATGTAAGGGAGGTAAGATGCCGATTTGAAAAAATGAAACGAAAGCCGGCAATAATATAACGGAAAGTGATGTTTTCTTTATCAAGTGTTGGCGATGTCGGAACAGCACGGCGAGCGGTAAAAATCAATGTGATAAAAAGCACGATTAACAAGCCAAGAAATAGCAGTGTGCCATGCCCTAAAATGCTGCTTGTTATGACAGGGGCAAGAAAATAGGAGACCCCGAAATCTAAAAACAAGACAATTGAGTAGAAGGTCATCAATCGCTCTCCCTCCATGATAAGTGGTGGAATCGTCATTATATAAGCTTCGGCAGAAACGACGATGAATCCAGCAATGGTTGCATAGAAGAAAATTTGTTCGGCTGGAGCAATCTGTATCATGAGCAGTACGAACAGGACAATATGCAGTAGCATGAAGATGAGGAGAGCTGTGGTGGCAAGTTTTATTTTGTCGCAGCGATCAAGTAAAGCGCCTGCAAGGATGCCGAAAATTGGCCACGCTAATGAGAAGAGACCTTGCGCCCAACTTACTCCGACTACGCCATATCCAGATTGTCTTGCTAATAGCGGGATGGCAGTGCGCAAAGCACCGCTGAGTAAGGCGAGCAGACTAACGGTTAGGCAAAAATAGCGTATGTTCCTGTTGGTAAAAAGCGTGAACATTCTTTTCTCCTTAAGATGCCATACAGGTTTCCGCTGTTCCATCAAGTACGGCGGTTGTATTCAGCATGTTTGCGACATAGCCGTCCAAGATATTCCTATCTGCCTGAGGTAGAAGAAAATACATAAGGTTGGAATACCATTGCCAACCACGCTGAGTCAGCTGGAGATCGTTATCACTTTCTACGATGAGACCTGCACCTATGAGCTGTTGTAGGTTATTGTATACGAAAGAGGGGAGTGCGGTCCAGTCAATTCTTTCTTTTTTGGCATAACCGTTATAAGGTAGCCTCATACACAAAGCCTTGGAGGCTTGTTGCTCCGCTGATACCCAATTGTAGTATACTTTGGATTTGCCTTTAAGTTGTATGTCGGTAATGTATCCGCTTCGACTGGGATTGGCTCGTGTGACGAGTGAGCCGAGAATCGACATTGCTGACGCCCCGAAGCCAACCACATAATCGTCATGATAACCATGCAAATATTTGTGATAGCGGAAATAATTAGCTGAACTCGTTTTAGCGAGCGTTAGAGGAGTGTTATTGGCAATTTTGATATAGGAATGCCCATTACACGGCGCATAGCCGCAGCTGCGCATAACGATATCGCTAAATAATCGAAGCATTTGTCGATGCTGTAGGCTGGACGGTTTTAGCCCTTTTTGTGCGTAAGACTTATGCAGTTGCGACGTGATAGCCAGATTGTTGATTGCATAGAGGTTGATGGTTTCAGGATGAAGCTCTCTGGCTTGCTTCAAATCGTATAATCGTTCTTCGGCTTGCTGGCTGTGCATGCCATATAGTAGGTCGAAACCGACATGTCCCAATTATCTCTTGTGACCAAGCCATGGTATTGTTGATTTGTTCACGTGTTGAGGTGAGGTTAAACAATGATCGGAAACGCTCAATGAAACTCTGTATACCGAAGCTGATCCGGTTAACGCCGATCTCACGGGCAGCATAAAGTTTATCACGTGTGACGCTCTTCGGTTTGCTTTCCAGTGTAAATTCGGCTAAGGAAGAGAGCTCAAATTCAGCATGCAATACTTTTCCGATGTGGCGGATATTATCTGCGGACAAGAGTGACGGTGTGCCGCCCCCCTATATAGATGCTGCGGATGGGCCCTCTAAGCGAGCGAATGAAATTTCCTTTGGTTCTGATCTCTGTGGTAAGCGCTGACATATAAGATTCGATTTGCTTAACGTGCTTGTAGGCCCCTTTCTGAAAGGGACAGAAGGAACAGATGGTTTCGCAAAAGGGAATATGCAAATAAAGAGAAATGGTACGCGCTTGTGGAATCTGCTTACTTTGCGCTAGTTTATTAAAGTCTAGGTAATCGTAAAATTCATTTGAAATAGTGCGAAATAACGGATATGTGAAGTTGTAAATCGTCTTGAGTTGGTCGAACTTCACAAAAGGATGATCCACGAGTTGCATAGCTTACCTCCCCCAATTTCTTAATTCGCACTATATTATTGACGGGCGACTGGTGACCCAATCACCCGAGTGTATTACCAAAGATTTTCACGGAACATAATGAATCCCCCTTTTGTAGAAGTTATATGTATTATACATATAACTTCTTATATGAACAGGCGAGCTTGTTTAAGAGGCAATGTAAAGATAAAAATATAAAAGAACTTTCTCTTGCAGCCTTATGGTCTGATATTGTAATTGGTATCCTGTTTTACGTGGTCGGGCTATGAATGCCTAGGGCGAGAAAAAGCAGGGTATTTTAATGGACGTGCGGGGCATCATTGTTATGTTGCTGGGACTTGGAATTTGCGTCTGGTTATGAAATATCATTAGTGCAAAAAGATGATTTTAAAGGTAGATATATATTTTTTGATATCCCTGTAAAACTTCGAGAAGAGATAGAATTATCTATTAGAAAACATATAAATGTCCAGTGTGATAATATTATCGAATTACATGACATCATCGCTCTTGCCCGCCATTTTGACATATTGCCTAAAATCTCATTGAGATTGTGCCATGTACTGGCAAACGGGGGATAGATCGCGTTTTGGTATGACTGCGGCGGAGTCACGTGCCGCATTATCTTTGCTAGAATCCAATAGGATTAGGCTTAATGGGGCGCCTTTGCATGTGGGCTCTAATTTGAATTCGACTGAGTTAATAGTATCCACCTTAACTAAGGCTGGAAAGGATATTTACGCATTGAAGGATCAAAAAAGTTTTATCAGTCTAGGCGGGGGATATCCGACTTCCACAGCATTCTGCGATGCCGTGACGATCAATGACGAATACTCTCGTAAAATTTATGAGGCATTATCACAATTGGGTTGTGATTTACATAAGCTTACGGTAATTATTGAATCTAGGCATATTATATCTGAAGATTATGGTTATTTATTTTCTATAAAAGAGCAGAGTGGTACGAACTTAATTACAATCTGGGCTCTGGGGATGTGTACTCAATCTGCACAGTATCACTAGGTCATAAGTCAAAGTATGTGAAAGCAACTGATACAAAAAAAAATTACGATGGTGGAAGATCGACGATGAAGGACTTTAGTTCAAAGGAAATTGATATTATTGTGTTCTCATATCCTGATTTTTTGGCTTTTTAGATATAAATAACACACCTCCTAGTGGGCTGGAGACTATCAAATGTTGGATCACGCATGGCGCAATTAGCAAAAATTCCTATCTATTGGATTTGGTATGCTCTACTGGATTCTCAGCTCTAAATATTGTGTGCGAAGTGCAATGTCAAGCGGTGGAAATTGATATAAGTGCAGAGTTTGTACCATTCGCTCAGAACAAGGTTGATAGCTCTGTTATGCAGGCGATGGTTAAGTTTCATGTCGGAAATGCTGAGCGTATGTCTTATCCTGAAAATACATTTACGCATATTATGGCGGGGTGAGTGTTTGTAAGCACAGCTGTAAAGGCTACTCACCATGACTAGGGTGTTTACTTCTATGTGGATAACAATAGAGTTACAAAACTTGCTTCATATTAAAAGAAAAGTTTCCTTTCTTTTAATTAAGCATTGCGACAACCAAAAGGAAATTAAATATCTCGCCTTTATTATTCTCACCAATGTTTGCTTATATATGATTATTTGAATCGGAATTAGGTTACGTACAATATGGTATTTCTCGCTGTTTTATATAAGGAGAAGGTTAGCACCGATGTATCGCGTGCAATATCATTTTTTTCACTATGGTGATAGGATAGCTTGTTGAGCGTAAAGTTCTTTTACCTTGATGGATCTTATAGTATTATTCAAAATATCAGTTGATAAATTTTTTTCGTGTCGTTTATGCATGGGCTGATACAATAAGAATAGGACTTGATTGTTTTTAAAGTTGGTATGTTATGGATGTAAAAAATGGTAAACAAACGAAAAGTAAGAATTTTAAACCTGTTTCTCGTTTTCTCAAAAGTTTACGTGGTGTGCACAATTGGGAACAAGTTTCACAATGGCTTGCTTTCCGTAAGGTAGAGGATATTGAATGTATTACGCCTGATCAAGCAGGGGTACCACGGGGCAAGATGATGCTTTCTAAAAAATTTACATCGGAAACATCATTGGCATTGCCTTCAGCAGTTTTTATGGCAACAATTTCAGGGGATTATCCGGAAGATGGTCATGGTTTTGAATATCCTAAAGCAGATGGTGATTTACGCCTTGAGCCTGATCTTTCTACGTTAAGCATTGTTCCATGGGAAGATGCTCCTACGGCACAGGTGATTTGTGATCTTGTGTATCAAAATGGTCAGGTTGTGGATTACACACCACGCAATGTTTTACGAACGGTGGTTCACTTTTACACAAAAATGGGTTTAAGCCCTGTTGTTTCACCAGAAATTGAGTTTTATTTGGTACAAAAAAATCCCGATCCTGATTATCCGTTAGTTCCACCGGTTGGTCGTTCTGGACGTTCAATTGGTGGTGGACAGGGGTATTCCATTGCTGGTGTGAATGAATTTGATGATTTGATTGATGATATTTATCAATTTTCAGAGGCACAAGGATTGGAAATTGATACCCTCATTCATGAAGAAGGAGCAGGACAGTTTGAAATCAATTTACGTCATGGTGATCCTATTGAATTAGCGGATCAAGTTTTTATGTTTAAACGAACAATTCGTGAAGCAGCACTAAAACATAATATGTATGCAACTTTTATGGCAAAACCCATTCAAGGGCAGCCGGGTTCTGCTATGCATATTCACCAATCGGTTGTTGATAAGAAAACCGGTATGAATATTTTTACACAGGAAAATGGTGAAGAAAGTATCTGTTTTCGCCATTTTATTGGTGGATTGCAAAAACATATGCCAGGGGTACTTGTGATGCTTGCACCTTATGTGAATTCTTATCGACGTCTTGTTCCTGATAATTCGGCTCCTGTTAATTTGCGATGGGGATATGATAATCGTACTACAGCTTTTCGAGTTCCTCGTTCTGCTCCTCAAGCGCGGCGTGTTGAGAATAGACTTCCTTCATCAGATGCGAATCCTTATTTAGCCCTTGCAGCTTCTTTAGCGTGTGGTCTTATTGGTTTGCAACAAAAAATTGAGCCGGATGAGCCAGCGACAAATAATGTAAACGCTGATAATATTGAGTTGCCGCGTGGACTCATTGAGGCAGTCAATTTGTTTGAACAAGATACAGTGATACGTGCTATTTTAGGGGATGTGTTTGTCAGTACTTATGCTGCAATCAAACGCCAAGAGTTTGAAACTTTTATGGAAGTAATCAGTCCGTGGGAGCGTGAATATCTCCTGCTGAATGTTTAAATTTTATGACGATGATTGATTATAATTCAATTTCTCCAGGAATTTCTTGGTATGAAGATGCTTTAAGAGAACGTCCATCGTATCCTTCTTTTTGTGAAAACAGACAGTGTGATGTGGTCATTATTGGAGGCGGATTTACGGGTCTTTCGGCTGCTTATCATTTAGCCAAGGCTGGAGTAGATGTTGTTTTATTTGAAGCATCACGTTTTGGTGACGGCGCTTCAGGGCGCAATGGTGGACAGCTGGGAACAGGGCAACGGCAATGGGTAGAAACATTAGAAAAAAAGTATGGTTTTGAGCGAAGTAAGGCTCTGTTTGATTTGGCAGAAGAAGCTAAAAGAGATATTTTAGCTTTATGCGCAATGCCTAATTGTCCGTGTGATTTGATAGGAGGACAGCTTTCTGTAACTCATAAAAGGCGTGAGCTTCTCTCTTATCAACGGCATATTGAGGCGATGCAGCGTTATGGCTATCACGCGCTTACTTTTATGGATAAGGCTGAAACATCTGAGCGACTTGGATCAACTTTTTATTGTGGTGGTATTTATGATGCGGATACCGGCCATATAAATCCCTTAAAATTGATTGTTGGGTTGGCAAAAAGAGCCCAAGATGCTGGTGCTAAGCTTTATGAGAAGTCACAAGTAACGACCGTAAGGCGCAAGGGAGCCCATTGGAAAGTAATAACAGAAAAAGGCAGTGTAACAGCAGAGCATGTTTTACTTGCAACAAATGGGTATAAACTTGGTCTGGAGCGTTTTATTGAAAAAAATATTGTTTCTATTCGCTCTTATATTGGAGCAACGGCCCCATTACCAAAGCATAGTTCAATTCTTATAGGGGGGGAATCGGTTGATGATTCCCGTTTTATGGTTCGCTATTTTCGCAAAAGCATTGATAATCGCCTCTTATTTGGTGGTGTAGAAAGTTATGATAATAAGCATCCTCTAAATTTAGATGAACGTATAAAACGGCAAATTGTTGAAATTTATCCTCAATTACATTCTATCAATTTAAGCCATCGGTGGGGAGCAACGGTTGCCATCACAGTTGAACGCATGCCCTATGTTCGCCAAATTTTTTCAAGGATGACTTATTGTGGTGGTTATTCAGGGCATGGCGTTATGCTGGCTCCTTTCGTGGGAAAATTATACGCAGAATGGTTAACTGGAAAATATGAACGTTTTTCCTATTTTCAAGACTTAAAGATTTCATCTTTTCCGGGAGGAAGAGTTTTGCGTTATCCGCTTATATTTTTAGCAATGCGTTGGTTTTCTTTATTGGATCGCCTTTAATGGAAACATTGCTTGAAATGAAGAAAATTAATGGCTTATTTAGTATCTGTCTGCTTTAATGATGAAAGCTTTTATAAGTGATATAGGATTTCATAATCGAATAGAAAAATAAACAAGTTCATGGTGCGTAAAATTATTCCAGTTTCTTCCTTTGATTGTATTGTTTTTGGTGGCAATGGTGATCTGGCGTTGCGCAAGCTTTTGCCGGCTTTGTATCATTGTCAGTGTGCTGGGCAATTCAGTGAGCCAACACGTATTATTGGGGTTTCGCGCACTTCCTTAAGTCGTGAAGAATATCAAAATTTTGTCCGCATTTCTTTAGAAAAACATATCCATCCAAAAGATCTGAATTCAACAGAACTCAATCGTTTTCTTGCACGTTTAACTTACGTTTCTGTTGATGTTTCCTCAAATCGAGGGTGGGAGGATTTAGCTCTCCTTCTGTCACAAGATTCAGCGGATATTCAAGCTTTTTATTTGGCTGTTGGTTCGTCACTTTTTGCTGATATTGCGATGAAGTTGGAAAAAAATGATTTGGTGACACCACAAACACGGATCATCATTGAAAAACCAATTGGTTGCGATGTAAAAACAGCGGTTTCACTTAATGATGTATTTGCAAGCGCCTTTAATGAAGAGCAGATCTTTCGTATTGATCATTATCTTGGGAAGGAAACTGTTCAAAATTTAATGGCATTGCGGTTTGTTAATACACTTTATGAACCGCTATGGAACTCCAATTATATTGATCATGTTCAAATAACCGTTGCTGAATCTTTAGGGTTAGAAGGGCGTACAGAATATTATGAAAGCACTGGTGCGTTACGCGATATGGTTCAAAACCATATGCTACAATTACTTTGTTTGGTTGCGATGGAAATACCATTTACCAACAGTGCTAATGCTGTGCGCAATGAAAAACTTAAAGTTTTACATTCTTTAACACCGCTTGATGTCCATAATGTAGGGCAGCATACTGTACGTGGGCAGTATCTTTCTGGTCTATCAAATGGTATATCGGTAGAGTCTTATTTTGATGATCTGGGAAGAGTGAGTAAGAGTGAAACATTTGTAGCACTTAAGGTTAAGATTGATAACTGGCGTTGGGCTAATACGCCTTTTTATTTACGAACAGGTAAGCGCATGTTCACGAGAATGTCTGAAATTGTTGTGGTTTTTAAACCTATTCCTCATAATATTTTTAATGTGGATTTAGATGAAATTTTTTCTAATCGGCTTGTAATTCGTCTCCAACCTGATGAAGGTGTAAAACAATGGTTGATGATTAAGGATCCAAGTTATGGCGGTATGCGGTTTCGTCACATTCCATTAGACATGAGTTTTGCTTCCGCATTTTCTGAACGTAATCCTGATGCTTATGAACGTTTATTAATGGATGTTATTCGTGGAGATCAAACACTGTTTATGCGTCGTGATGAAGTTGAGGCTGCTTGGCGTTGGATTGATCCAATCATTGAGGGGTGGGAAGCAATAAAACAGCCTGTTCACAGTTATAATGCTGGTTCGTGGGGGCCGTCTGCTTCGATGAGCCTCATGGAACGTGATGGGCGTATATGGAACAATTTAGTTTAGAGCAATAAGTATGTATAGAATGAATATTGACCGTTTAGATTTTGAAACCCCTCAGACTTTAGCCTTGGCATTGGCAGATCGAGTAGCCGCAGAGCTTAGTGTATCTGTTCTTGAGCGCAAGAGAGCAGTTTTAGCGGTGTCTGGTGGTAAAACACCAGCATTGTTTTTTCATTATTTGTCAAAAGCGGATATTGATTGGCAAAATATTATTATCACTTTGGTCGATGAACGTTTTGTCCCTACACACGATGAACGTTCAAATGAACATATGGTACGGTGTCATTTGTTACAAAATTTTGCCGAAAAAGCACGTTTTGTAGGGCTTTATCATAAAGCAATTACTGCTGAACTTGCTGCTTTTTCAGCGGCGAGTCGTGTTAATACTTTGCCTAAACCCTTTGATGTTGTTGTTTTAGGAATGGGGCAGGATGGACATACGGCTTCTTTTTTTCCTGATGCTGATCGTTTAAAGCAAGCGCTTGATTTACGAACACAAGCACTTGTTTTACCCCTTCATGCTAAGAGTGCTGTTGAGCCAAGACTCTCACTAACTTTGCCAGTTATTATGCAATCTCGTTGTATTATTCTCCATTTTGAAGGTTTTCAGAAACGCGATTGTTTTGAAGAGGCTTGTCAAGACGGGTCTGAAATAGAAATGCCTATTCGGGCAATTTTGCGTAATTCCCCTCATCTCGTTCAGGTTTATTGGTCGCCTGCAGAAAATGAAATAAGTGAATCAAAATATGCGACACAAGGTGAATAAAAACGTAATCTCTCTCAATGAATGAGGGGCAGCAACAATGAAAGGGGGAGATAAATATGGCACTTTCCAAGACAATTGCCACAGTTACACGAAGGATTTATGAACGGTCTCAATCAACACGAGAAATTTACTTAGATCGTATTGCAAAAGCACAAGTTCATCGCCCCAAACGGAGTTTTTTAGGATGTGCCAATCAGGCGCATGGCTTTGCTGCTTGTGGTGCAATAGATAAAGAGCGTTTGAAGGGAAATATTGTTGGGAATATTGGCATTATCACGGCATATAACGATATACTTTCAGCGCATCAACCTTTTGAAAAATTTCCTCACTTAATTAAAGAGTCGGCCCGTATGGTTGGTGGTGTTGCACAGGTTGCAGGTGGTGTTCCCGCGATGTGCGATGGTGTTACGCAGGGAAATGCGGGGATGGAGCTTTCCCTTTTTTCGCGTGAAGTAATTGCAATGGCGACAGCTATAAGCTTATCACACGATGTCTTTGATGCAGCATTGTATCTTGGGGTGTGTGATAAAATTGTACCAGGTTTATTGATTGGTGCACTAACATTTGGTCATTTACCAGGAATTTTTATAGCAGCTGGTCCCATGACGAGTGGTCAAGGTAATGATGAAAAAGCGAAGATACGTCAACTTTACGCGGAAAATAAAATAGATCGCCAAACACTTCTAGCATCAGAAGCACGTTCTTATCATGGGCCAGGAACATGTACATTTTATGGAACAGCTAACTCTAATCAGGTGATACTGGAGATGATGGGGCTTCATATGCCTGGAGCTTCTTTTATTAATGCTAATACACCGTTGCGTGATGCTTTAACAAAAGAAGCTACGAAACGTGTACTTGAAATGACAGATCTTGGTGATCATTATAGTCCACTTGGTATGATCATTGATGAGCGTTCTTTTGTGAATGCCATTGTAGGATTAAATGCAACAGGAGGTTCTACCAATCATGCGATTCATTTGATTGCTATGGCTGCTGTTTGCGGTATTAAATTGACATGGCATGATATTGCAGAAATTTCATCCGTTGTGCCTCTTTTAGCGCGCATTTATCCTAACGGTTTAGCAGATATTAATCATTTTTATGCTGCGGGGGGAATGGGATTTATTATTCGCGAGCTTATCGAGGCAGGCTTGGTACATGAAGATGTTTCTACGGTTTTTGGTAAAGATCTCAATGCTTATGCAATTGAAGCAAAGCTTTCTGCTGATGGTCATGTGGTGCGTGAAGCGGCTCTTAAGGAAAGTGGTGATCATAAGGTGTTAGCAGGGTGGAGAAAGCCATTTCAGTCTGATGGTGGTCTTCGTGTTTTATCAGGAGATTTGGGAACAGCTATTATAAAAGTTTCCTCTGTTAAACCAGAGTATTGGCAGATTAAAGCACCAGTCTTTGTTTTTAATGATCAAGAGGAACTACAAAAATCTTTTAAATCTGGAGTGTTGCATAATAAAGACTTTATCGCTGTTATTCGCTATCAAGGACCAAAAGCCAATGGTATGCCAGAGCTTCATAAATTAACGACCATTTTAGGCGTTTTACAAGATCGCGGTCAAAAGGTAGCATTGATAACCGATGGGCGTATGTCAGGAGCGTCAGGAAAAATTCCTGCTGCCCTCCATGTGACACCAGAAGCAGTGGATAATGGCCCCATTGCACGTTTGCAGGATGGTGATATTGTTTTTCTTGATGCTCATGAGGGTAAATTAACTCTTTTGGAGGATTTAGCAAAATTTAACGCGCGACAAATCATACCTCCAGATCTTTCAAAAAACGAACATGGTGTTGGACGCGAACTTTTTCATGTTTTTCGTCAATCCGTTAATCGTGCAGATCAAGGGGCATCTGTTTTTATGACATGAAAAATGCAAAAATAATAAGCTGAATCATATACAATGAAACCATATACAAGGAATTGTTACAATTCTTAGAATTTTGGTATAGGCAGATTGTGTGATCGCGCAGCAGCTTTGAGTGTATTAACCATAAGCATGGCAATTGTCATTGGTCCAACGCCTCCTGGAACAGGGGTGATCGCAGCAGCTTTTTCTTTTACGTTTTCAAAATCGACATCACCAACAAGACGTGTTTTCCCTATACCTTTTTCTGGTGCAGCAACGCGGTTAATACCGACATCAATAACAATTGCACCATCTTTTATCCAGTCTTTTTTAATCATTTGTGGGCGGCCTACAGCTGCTACTAGAATATCAGCGCTTCGACACACATCATCAAGGTCACGGGTACGACTATGGGCAATTGTCACAGTGGCATTGGCTGCTGTTAAAAGGGCAGCCATAGGTTTTCCAACAATATTAGAGCGTCCAACAACGACAGCATCAAGTCCAGATAAATCTTGCCCACAATGTTGTTCAATCATCATCATGGCACCAGCTGGAGTGCAGGGAATAATTGCATCTTCAAGTGCATTTGCCGCGAGTTTTCCTACATTAATATAATGAAAACCATCAACATCTTTTTGGAAAGCAACGGCTTGTGTTATGCGATTTGTATTCATATGAGCAGGGAGAGGCAGCTGTACCAAAATACCATGAATTTTGGGATCAGAATTTAATGTTGCAATAAGTTGAAGGAGTTCTTTTTCTTGTGTTTCTTTGGAAACGGCATGTTTGATTGAAAGAAACCCACATTCTTCGGCTTTTTTATTTTTTGAGGCGACATATACTTGACTTGCAGGATCATCTCCAACGATAATAACAGCGATACTAGGTTGTATATTATAGTGATGGCGGAGCTTTGCTGTTTCGGCCTTAACTTTCACAATAATCTCTTCAGCAAGTTTTTTTCCGTCGATAATATTATTCATTCAGAGATCCTTTCGGTAAGGCTGTTTGTTTTTTTTTGTAAAGCATTTTCTAATAATACGATAGAGTTTTATAGCAATATTCATATGAGAACAGTAAGAATGGTTTTATAATGTTGTGGATTTATAGTTTTGAAGACTTTTAAATAATTGCTTTATAAAGAAGCAGCAACATTGCTGTTTGAATAAATTTTGGATAAAGAACAAAAATAATGAAGATACAAAGTGGATATAGTGAATTATAGGGTTATAAAAACTTTTTATGATCATTTAAGTTTGTTTTTAATCTGTTATAGGGGGATAAGTATAGAGGGATATTGTGCGCATCAGAATAATAAAACTTTTGAGCGGAATTTTTATTACAATTATCTTTTTATTGGGAGTGGGGATTCTCGTTTTACCTTATCTTATCTCTACAGATGCGATTCGTATTCGTTTAGCGCAGGATTTGAGTGCATGGACGGGTTACAATGTGCAATTGCGTGATCCACCGCGATTACATCTTTTTCCTTATCCTAAAGCATTTCTTTCTGGCGTTACTTTAACATCAAAAATGGATGATGTTGCGCCATTAATGGAAGCTGAATCAATAGAAGTTGATCTGTCTGTCGTCGATCTTCTTTGGGGACATATTTCTTTTTCAGAGACGCGGATTATGCGTCCTCAATTTGTTATGGAAAAGCCTGTTAAAACAATAGCAGATTTTTTTGATCGGTTTTCTCGCTCACAAGGTGCATTAGGGTTGGCAATACGTAATACGCGTGAAATATTAAAACATAATCCTGAACATCCAGAGATAGAGCAACTTTTAAAACAACCTTTTGGGCGGATTGTCATTAAAAATGGTGTTCTTGTGTATCACGATAGTTTTTCAGGAGCAGCAGAAAAAATAACAGGATTAAATGCAACTTTAGATTGTCCGAAATCAACTCAGGAAGTACGGTTACGCGCAGATGCGCGTTGGCGTGGAGAATTTACAAAGTTATCAATTGATGCTTCTCAAGCATTGTTGCTTCTTGCAGGAGGCAAAAGTCATATTAGGGCAAGTCTCAATTCTGTACGTGGGGGAATAACTTTTACAGGAAAGGCTCGGTTATCTGAATATTATATTTTTGACGGAAAAGTATCGATGCGTTCTCCTGGATGGAATCAGACATTGTCTTGGGTTGGTGGAAATCAGTTTTGGGGACATAAATTAAAAATACCCATTGTATGGGAATCTCATTTTTTAGCGCAGCCAATGCATATCCAAATGAACAATGTTACATTTACGATGGGAAAAGCCAATGCGCGAGGAGCTTTAAAACTCGATTTTCAAGATTATGTACCAAATGTCATGGGCTCTTTAGCTTTTGATAACCTAGACCTTAGCCTCTTGAGTTCAATATTTTTTTCAGGCAAAAAGAAAAATGCCTGCTTTGACATGAGAACTTTTGATCGTATTGGCGTGGATATACGACTTTCTGCGCCACAAGCTAAAATAGGAAATATTTCACTCACAAATTTAGCTGCTGCAATACAAATAAGAGATGGGCATGGTATTTTTGATCTTGGACATGCTAATATTTTTGGTGGATCCGTGCAAAGTAATATTGAAGTTACGTCAGCTGGACAGAGAGTGCGTATTGGAGGAAATATTTCAGGCGCTTCTATTGATATGCAGGAGACTTTAGAAACCTTGGGATTTATTCCATTTATACAAAGCAAAACGAATTTTACTGCAACGGTACGAACACTTGCTGATTCTTGGCCAGAAGTTTTTACGAAAATGCAGGGTGAATTAACACTGAAGATGTCTTCTGGTCGGCTATTAGGGTATGATCTGAATGAATTACAAACAAGACTTTCAAATAAACAACAATTTCTTTTAATGAATAATGATACTTTTTCAACAACATTTGATCACTGGGATATTCAGACAAGCTTTTCAGAAGGTATGATGAAGGTGACAGAGTCATTAATGCGTACAGCAGACTTGAGCTTATCCATTCAAGGAACCATTGCAGCTGCTATTGCGCAAGGGAAGCAAAATGAACTGATATTACAGGCACAACTAGACAAAAACTATAGATCAGAAACTTTATGTAAAGACGTCCAATGTCTTGCTAATAGCCTTGCATGGCCTTTTACATTTTCTCTAAGCTCTAAAGGACAAAATCATGGTAATTTTTGGGTTACAAAAGACATTGACGCAGATTGAGTATCGTTTTTCATCTGTATAATATTCTATCCTATAATGGTAATTCGTTTTTTTGCAACTTAAAATTGTCTTTTAAATTTAAATCAGAACTCCCATTATCGAAAGATTCTCTCATTTTAAGTCCGTTCGTCGTGAAGCAGTAAAAACCGTCCTCTCCGTCATAATAAGTGTGGTTGATATAGATAAATGACTGAAGAGAAGAATAAAAATCCTTCTTATGGAATCTCTCAAATACAAGAGATTCATAATATTGATGCAAATCTTAGAAAAGTTGCTAAAAAACATTAAAATTTTAAGGAGGATGTTGGCCAGTGCTTATTGAATCGCAGAAGAAATACCATAGCCATCTTTGGTAATTGTATGCTTCCCGTCTGCTCCAACAGAACCAATTCCCACTGTAATCAAAATAAAGGCTAAGAGGGTTGTAATCGTAATAATTGTAGCTTTTTTAGCAGACATATTTTTCCTCCACGGATGCATCAATGACTGAATGCAAAGATGAATGGTGCATTATTTAAACTTTTATGAAAGCAGAATCACTTAAGGATCTATAAGTTCCTATTATTATCTCATAAAGCTAAAAAAACTCTATAATTCTTTAATATATTATAGTTCTATAGATATAATTTTTTCTTTTTGCTATATATTTTTCTTCATTTTCTCGATGACGATAGTGAGCTTTGGCAAAATTTTTATGCGCATAAATTATAAACTTAAAAGATTATTTATCAGACAGACATTGGCTTTGAATGAAGAAATAAAGATAGAGGGGGCACAAGCTTCTTATCTTGTGCATGTTTTGCGTATGAAAGAAGGAGCAGAAATTTTACTTTTTAATGGACAGGATGGTGAGTGGCTTGCTAAACTTATCGCTGTTAAGAAAAAATTTGTTGTGGTTCAGCTTATCCATCAAGAAAGATTACAAACGACGCATTCCAATCTTATTTATTGCTTTTCTCCACTCAAAAACGCGCGGTTGGATTATATGGTGCAGAAAGCTGTTGAAATGGGGGTGTCGATTTTGCAGCCTGTTATGACGCATCATACGCAGGTTACGCGTATCAATATGGCGCGTATGGAAGCCAATGTTATTGAAGCTTCTGAACAGTGTGGAATTTTATCTCTTCCTGAATGCGTCTCTGCTCTATCATTAGCAGAACTTTTAGCACGGTGGGATAAGACACAGCCTTTATTCTTTTGTGATGAAGAGCATAAATCGCATAATCCATTAGCTTCTTTTAAAAAGCGTGACGTTACAACACCTGGTATTCTTATTGGACCGGAAGGTGGCTTTAGTGAAGAAGAGCGGAGCTTTTTAAAAAAACATCCTTTTGTGGTTCCAATATCATTAGGTCCGCGTATTTTACGCGCTGACACTGCCGCTGTTGCTGCTTTGGCTCTTCTTAATGCTACCGTGGGGGATTGGGCAATGGATTGAGAAATCTGTAAAATCATTCTAAACAATTCATTTAAGATGATGATACCAATTATAGGATACGATGAGTTATGGCGCTTGATATAACTGATGAAAGTGAAATTTATAACTTAGATTCTTTGGTTAGCTATTTCCAAGGGGGGTATAAAGCAGAAGATGATTGGCGCATTGGTACAGAACATGAAAAATTTCCGTTTTATAGAGATGGTTTTCACCCTGTTCCTTATGAAGGAGAGAGGGGAATCCGAGCGCTTTTAGAGAGGATGCAAAGCGCCTTAGGATGGAAACCTATTTTAGATGAAGAGAATATTATTGGGCTCGTAGGATCCGTTGATCAGGGAGCCATTTCTTTGGAACCTGGGGGACAATTTGAATTATCTGGTGCACCATTAAAATCAGTAGGCCATACATATTACGAGTTGATGGAGCATTTAACTCTTCTCAAAAAAATTGCAGAACCATTGGGTATAGGTTTTCTAGGTCTTGGAGCTAGTCCAAAGTGGACTTTAGCTGAAACGCCGCGAATGCCTAAATCACGTTATCAGATTATGACTGATTATATGCCTAAAGTGGGGTATAATGGTCTTAATATGATGTATCGCACATCAACAGTTCAGGTTAATCTTGATTTTTCATCTGAAAGTGATATGCGGCGAAAAATGCAAGTGTCCATGAAGCTACAGTCCATTGCAACAGCATTATTTGCAAGTTCACCTTTTACAGAAGGGCGCCCAAATGGCTTTTTGTCGTGGCGTTCTGAAATTTGGCGTAATACGGATAATCAGAGGACAGGCGTTCTTCCCTTTATATTTTCTGAGCGTTTTGGTTTTGTTGATTATGTTGAATGGGCCCTTGATGTTCCAATGTATTTTGTTGTGCGTGATGGTCGTTACTATGATTGTACACACATAACGTTTCGTCAGTTTATGAATGGAGCATTAAAAGGACAAGTTGCAAATTCAATTCCAAACATGGGAGATTGGATTAATCACTTATCAACGTTATTTCCTGAAGTCCGCTTAAAAAGATTTTTAGAAATGAGGGGAGCTGATTGCGGTTCTTGGAAGCGCATTTGTGCGTTGTCGGCTTTTTGGGTTGGGCTTCTTTATGATAGGGAAGCACTTAATGAGGCAGAGGCTTTGACAAAAGATTGGTGTTTTGAAGAAGTTTTAGAGTTGCGCCAACGCGTTCCTAAAGAAGGGTTAAGAACTCCTTTTCGTCAAACTATTCTTTTAGAGTTAGCACGTCAATCTCTCGCTATTGCTCGCAAAGGCTTAAAAAATCGCAAACAGTATGATACGAATGGTTTTGATGAAACAAATTTTCTTAATCCTCTAGAAGAGGTTGTTGCAATGGGACAAACAGATGCTGAAAAATTTTTGTCCCATTACTATTCTATTTGGAATGAGTCGGTAGAACCTTTATTTTTAGAATGTGCCTATTAAATTTGAAGCAAAGATACTTCCTACTTTTTTAAAAATGCATATAACCGTGGTGGTTCATTCACTCATTTGCTCTAGAGAGCATATCCTACCTTGCTTTTAACATTTCTCATAACGGAAAGGATACAATACAAAAATCTCTTGGGCAGTGTGATTTTTATACCCAATAATATCACGATATTTCCGTAATCGTAATGTTGTCCTTTTGTACTAAAGATAGTTCATAAGAGATAAAGCTTATTATCAAACATTTTTTATTCACTTGGCTCATCTACTTATGAATAGGTCTGAAAATAATATTTTTCACTTTTAAAAGGGATAAAAAAATATAATTTGCGGTTAATAGTCAATTATTATAATTCAATATACGATGCTTATATGAAAGAGCATTTTATTATACAAAAATTATGATATCAATCTTTCAGTGCGCTAAAAAGACAGTAGAAAAAATACCGATAGATCTATGTATGTATAACTCAAGCTTATTTTTATAGAAAAAAGAAATATATTATATAAATAGATAGCAATAAAGATGATAATATATAGAATGAATGTGTTAATTACATCATTAAATATTAATAAATAAAAATATTATCTTCATAGGGTTATATGAAATTATAAGCTATTCATAGATAAGAAATAACTATTTGTATGCAAAGGGGTTATTATATTAAAATACTATTATTCTTGATAAAGATGAAAGAGATAAAGAGATTGAGCTTGTAACGAATGAGTGTTTGAATACGCATAAAAATTCAAAAAAGAACAACATTTCTATAGCAGAATAATTTTTATCAGTATGAGCGCAATTTATTATAGACGATTAATTATCTCCCATATATTGTAAATTTACTTTAAAGCTTCTTTTAATGCTTTATAACTGTACTATTCATAAAAATTATAATATTTGTAGGCTTAAAGCCTCTCATTTTAATCATATACCCTCAGTCTTTTCCATTGTTTTCATTATCTAGAAATTTGTAACCGCCTTTGTTATGCTCTCACTAGGATAAGCAGCTTTAAAGTGCATCCGTAATGGCATCACGCCTCTGTAAACCAGCTGTTGTGTTTTCTTCTGTAGAATTTGTAAATAAAAGGGACTGTTTCTCATCACGATCAGTTACAGAGATTCAACGTTTTTATAAAGATACCGTGGAAAGCATTGACCTGTATCTATTGCATCTAGATTAGGCAAATTCTTAGCTATCAACACAGAAAAAACGCTTCGTGCTCCTATGCCTATAATTTGTATTACTCTATTTTCTACTACTGGCACCATAGGGAATATATGTGGTATCTGATAAACTCCATCATTGAAGATACAACTATAATAAAGCCATTGTCGTGTAAAAGGGCGATACGAACTTTGCGTGAGGCATGCCTCTTCAAATTCAAAAACCTTCCTCTTATTAGTTCTTGCTTAACATTATAACTCCAACTTATCTTTTTTGTATCTAAAATGACAAAATTATCTACAGCACGTGCACGTGTTGTTCGATCAGCATATGAATAGGTATCGTTAAAAGTTTTACTGCGCTATTATAAAAAGCAATCATATTATTTATATTTGCTGCTCAAGCTCCGCCCTTCAATGTTTCGACAACTCTTGCATTAAGACGTTTCATAAGAGGTATTTCTACTCCTTTCTCATACATTTTTATCCACATATCTGCCCTGCTTGTGACGTGCAAGCAAATGATTTTGATTGATTCAAGATAAACAGGTTTGAAATGAGAGAATCTTATGTGATTCGGGACTCTCATTTAATATGCAAACAGTAAATTATGACTATAAATCAACATGTTGTCTTTAAAAACCTTTTTATGACTATAAAAGAATTTTGAAAAATAAAAAAGCTTTCATTGAGAGCAAAGAAAGAATGTATAAAAGGTATTTTCAATAAAATAATTATACTTGAAGTGCTGATCAAAGCTATTGAGAGTGCAGTCCATAAAATGAGCAGAAGTAGCTTGTTGGTGTATTTTCTAGAAAAATCATGAATGTTCGATTGTTAATTCATCTTTTCTTGGAAAGCTCGCTTCAGTTCAAATAGCAAAAGAGAGTGGTAAGGGCATTTATAGGATAAGATACGCTGGAATTATTCAGTATTAAGATGCAATGAATGTTGTTTATATTTTTCTTATTTAACTATTTTATAAGAGCATAAATTTAAAGAATAAGAAAATAATTTTATTTATTTTCTTTAAACAGTTATTAGTAGATAAAAAATTCTCTTTTAATCTATAAATTAAAAAAATAATGATTTTGTAAAAGCCTTGTAAGCTTTATAGGTTAATTTTAAATATCATGCATTGATTTTGAATTATGCAGATTATTTATGTCAACCATAATAATAGTGAGCATAGACAATGACATTTAATTTTTTCGTCAATTTATTTCTATTTGTTATTTTTTTATTATTGGTTTCTCAAAGTAAGAAAATGCAATGGAGTCTTTCACTACGTGTTATGCTATGGCTTATCCTTGGCTTGATTTTTGGAAGTGTTTTGCAGTTTATTTATGGAGAGGGTGAAAGCACTTTATTGAAATCCGTTGAATGGTTTAACATTGTCGGTGAAGGCTATATTTTATTGTTGCAAATGATTGTTATGCCACTGGTTTTTATTTCTATCGTTTCAGCAGTTGCTCATTTACATTCTGTTTATGCTGTTGGAAAGATGAGTATAATAACAATTTCAATATTGCTTTTTACAACGGCTCTTTCAGCATTGGTTGGTGTGCTTGTGGTTAATTTTTTTGGATTAACAAGCGAGGGTTTGGTGCATGAAGGGCAAAATGTTTCTGCTCTTCTTGAAGGTCATATTTCTAAACTTGGAGATATGAATATACCAAAGATGATTTTGTCTATGATTCCTAAAAATCCATTTGCTGAGTTGAGTGGAGCTAAACGTACGTCAATTATCAGTGTTGTTATTTTTGCGTCATTTTTAGGTGCATCGGTTCTTCTTTTAAAGAAAGATGAGCCAGAAAAAGGAGAAAAAGCGCTTTTATTTATTCAAGTGGCACAAGCTTGGATTATGCGGTTAGTCCGTATTGTGATTGCTTTGACGCCTTATGGTATTTTTGCACTTATGACGAAAGTAGGAGCAATATCGCGTATTGCAGATATTTTAAATTTACTGGTTTTTATTATTGCTTCTTATGTCGGTATTATTTTAATTTTTGGAATTCATGGTGTATTGCTTGGTATTTCTGGGATTAATCCCTTTCGTTTTTTCAAAAAGGTTTTACCAGTTTTAACATTTGCTTTTAGCAGTCGTTCAAGTGCTGCAAGTATTCCTTTGAATATTGAAGCGCAAACACAGTGGATAGGTGTACCACAATCCATTGCGAGTTTTGCAGCTTCTTTTGGGGCAACAATTGGACAAAATGGTTGTGCTGGTCTTTATCCAGCGATGCTTGCGACCATGATTGCACCCTCTATGGGTATTAATCCTCTTGATCCTACTTGGATTGCTACGCTTATTGGTGTTGTAACATTGAGTTCTATTGGTGTTGCTGGTGTGGGGGGAGGTGCTATTTTCGCTGCATTGATTGTGTTACCAATTATGGGGCTTCCTGTTACTTTGGTTGCTGTACTTATCTCTATTGAACCGCTAATTGATATGGGACGGACTGCTCTAAACGTGAGCGATTCAATGATAGCTGGAACGGTCACTAGTCAAATATTACGGACAACAGATAAAAGTATTTTAAAAAAATAATTTTAGGTTATATTTTTTTTTGCTGTAAAACATCTGTAAGAGATATTTGCGCTGAACCAGGTTGTAGGGGTTTTTGTTGGTTGGGATGAGGAGCCCAACCAGAGAGCCAGATGAAAGAAAAATGTGCACGAATACGTCCATCAGGGTCACTAAATTGTTGTGCATAGATTTCAGCTGCGCGGAGAAAAAAACGTTTGGATACAGGGCGTCGTGAACGATTGATGAGTGCATTTTGCATTCCCATAGCTTTAAGATCGTGCATAAGGTCAAACATTGTATTATAACGTATTGTGATATCTTCAACGTCTGCTACAGGCAGGGCAAAGCCAACACGCTGTAAAAGAGCGCCTGCATCACGAATGTCGGCAAAAGGGTAGATCCTAGGGCTTGCTCCACCATAAATTTCACTTTCAGCTTGCAGCAGGCTTTCCCGCAATTCTCTTAATGTACCAGCTCCTGCCATAACAGCAAGAAATAAGCCATCTGGTTTAAGGGTATTTTTTATCTGGCTTAGAACACCAGGGGTATCATTGGTCAATTGTAATGAAAGAAGTGAAACAATAAGGTCACAGTAACTTTGAGGTAAATCAAGAAATTCTCGATGACGTAAATAGAATTTTTTATCATGGCTTTGATAAAGCGTATCGGTTTCAATGCGTTCTATGGAACAAACTTTTCCAGATTTCATTAAAGCTTGCGCAGCAAGGTCTGTATGGCTGTGTAAATCAAGAGCTAATGTAAAGAGGCGATCAACAGTGCTAAGGCGTTTATAGAGATCTTCTGCCATGTGAGAGAGTAAAAAGTCACATCCTTTTTTTGCTTTTTGAAAGGCACGTTTTCGGAATTGTTCAATGCGGTTATGATCAAAAATTAAAGGATGCGACATATTGTGGAACACTTTCGATCTATGAAAGAATATATTTTGAAAAGGTTCATTATTTGTGCAAGCTCTGTCAAGTTTATAATATGAAAGAAAATAAATTTATAGAAGGTAAGAGTTTTTAAAGGAATTAAAATTATAAATTGAGGAAATACAAAGGAACTTTTGTTTTGAGGGAAACTTGTAAAAGCCTAAATTTATAATGTTGTATTTTCGAGAAGCGGCGTTAAATAGCGGGGATATACTAAGTAAGTTCGTTGAACGCTTGAAAACGATGCTTTATCCACCAATTTGTCCTGGATGTAAGCAAAATGTTTCTACTTATGGTACGATTTGCTCCGAATGTTGGAAAGACCTTCAATTTATCACGAAACCTTATTGTCCTGTTATGGGGACTCCTTTTGTTTGTGATATGGGGGATGGTTTTCTTAGTGGTGAAGCACTCCGTAATACTCATCCTTTTTCACGTGTTCGCTCAGTCATTGTTCATAAAGGGCTTGCACGAACTTTAGTAACGCGCTTAAAATATGGTGATCATATAGAATTGGCATCATTTATGGCCAATTGGATGATGTTTGCTGGACGCGAGGTTATTGATGATTGTGATGTTATTATTCCCATTCCATTGCATTTTCGTCGTTTTTGGGAGAGGCGTTATAATCAATCTGCTGAGCTTGCACGTTATATTGCAGCATCACAAAAAAAGCTTTTAAAACCGAGTTGGCTTGTTCGTTGTCGGCATACCCGTCCGCAGGTTAGTCTTTCTTCAAGAGAGAGAAAACTTAACGTAAAAAATGCTTTTAAGGTTTCGCATAAAGTTAAAAAATATCTCAAAGGATGTTCTGTTTTGCTGATTGATGATGTATTTACAACGGGTGCAACAGTTACAGCAGCAGCTGCTGCATTAAAAGATGCAGGTGCACGACAGGTTGATGTGCTAACATTTTCGCGTGTTCTCAAAGAAGATTCTATTTTTCCCTCTTCTTAAGAGGAATTTAAAATGAATATTATTAAAAAATATTGGAGGATAATACTATGAAAGAGATAATAATTTATACACGCCCTAACTGTCCTTATTGTACAAAAGCACGTGATTTGCTTAATAAAAAAGGCGTAAAGTATACAGATATTGATGCTTCCACATCCCTTCGCCAAGAAATGGTACAGCGTGCAAATGGACGTAATACATTTCCACAAATTTTCATAGATGATTATCACGTTGGCGGTTGTGATGATCTTTATGCTTTAGAGGCTGAGGGAAAGCTGAATTCTTTATTACAAGGCATATAATATTTGTAAATTACATATCCTTACGACCTTTTTGCGAGAAGGAGATAGTTAACACCCATGTCTTTTGAGCGATTCCAGCTGTCGTTTAAAGGGTTATAAGTAATACCTATCTCATCAATGACAGTCAGAGCGTTTTTTGATAAGAAATTTTTAAGTTCTAGAGGTTTTAGGAATTTTTTATAATCGTGGGTTCCTTTAGGAAGCCAACGTAGAATATATTCAGCGCCTACAATAGCAAGCCCCCATGCTTTCCATGTGCGGTTGAGTGTTGAGACAAACATCAACCCTTGTGGTTTCAACATTTTTGCTGTAGCTGCTATGAAGAGATTAACGTCAGCGACATGTTCAACAACTTCCATATTAAGGATAATATCAAATTTTTCTCCTTCATTGGCAAGTACTTCTGCTGTCGTCGTGCGGTAATCAATGGAAAGGTCATTTTGAGCAGCATGGGTTTTTGCGACTTCAATATTTGTTTGTGCAGCATCAACGCCTACAACCATAGCACCAAGACGTGCCATTGGTTCAGATAACAAGCCTCCTCCACAGCCAATATCAAGAATTTTCAAATTGTGAAAGGGCGTAAGTGAAGAAGGGTCACGATTAAACTCTAAACAGATTTTTTCTCTGATGTAAGCAAGGCGTGTTGGGTTAAATTGGTGAAGAGGTCGAAATTTTCCTTGTGGATTCCACCATTCTGTAGCAATACGTGAAAAGTGATCAATTTCACTTTGATCAATAGTTGTTTGTGTTTCATCGATCATGTTGCCTTCCTTTTATTTTTAATGATCAGGTCAAGTAGATTTTATACAAAGTCAAGAGAAATTAATATAATCATAATGAAACTTGCACAAATGATAGATATTCGCTATGTCGAGAAAATGGTTAGTTGATACAGCATCTAATTCTCATTACTGTTTGAGATAAGAGATGTAAAGGTAAGAGTGTTATTAATGGCGCGCATTGTCATGAAATTTGGTGGAACATCTGTAGCAAACATTGAATGTATTCATAATGTTGCACGGCATGTCAAAAGAGAGGTTGATGCAGGCAATGAGGTTGCCGTTGTCGTATCTGCGATGGCTGGTAAAACAAATGAACTTGTTCAGTGGACGAGTGATGCTTCCTCCATGCATAGAGATGCTCGTGAATATGATGTTGTGGTTGCTTCTGGTGAACAGGTTACTTCAGGATTGTTGGCTTTGACACTTCAAGAAATGGGGGTGAATGCACGTTCATGGCTTGGTTGGCAAATTCCTATTCATACAGACAATGCGCATGGCCGTGCACGTATTACTAATATTGATGGATCTTTTTTAATCGAGTGTTTTCAGGAAGGTCAGGTTGCTGTTATTGCTGGTTTTCAGGGGTTAGCTCCGGATAGCCGGATTTCTACCTTAGGGCGTGGGGGATCAGATACAAGTGCTGTTGCTATAGCCGCTGCTGTACAAGCTGATCGCTGTGATATTTATACGGATGTGGATGGTGTTTATACAACGGATCCACGTATAGAACCGAAAGCGCGTCGTTTACCAAAAGTAGCTTTTGAAGAAATGCTAGAAATGGCTTCTCTTGGTGCAAAGGTTTTACAGGTTCGTTCTGTTGAATTAGCAATGGTTCATAAGGTTCGTACCTTTGTGCGTTCAAGTTTTGAGGATCCTGATGCGTTAGGCATGGAGGATTCAATGAGTTCTTCTGGAACACTTATTTGCGATGAGGATGAAATTGTGGAACAACAAAATGTTACTGGTATTGCTTTTGCCAAAGATGAAGCACAAATTTCCCTTCGTCGGCTTGCCGATCGTCCAGGGATTTCGGCAGCAATTTTTGGTCCCTTGGCTGAAGAACGCATTAATGTTGATATGATTGTGCAAAATATTTCTGAAGATGGCTCAAAAACTGATATGACTTTTACTGTACCATCATCAGATGTAGAAAAAGCCGTTACACTTCTTGAGAAGAATCGCAAAGAAATTGGATTTGATGTTCTCCAATTTGAAGGCGATCTCGCCAAGGTATCTGTGATTGGTATTGGAATGCGTAGCCATGCAGGTGTTGCCGCTACAGCATTTAAGGCTTTGGCTGAAAAGGGTATTAACATTCAAGCAATTACGACTTCAGAAATTAAAATTTCTATTTTGATTGATAGTGCTTACACTGAACTTGCGGTTAGAACATTACATGCTGTTTATGCTCTTGATAAGGGATAAGTATTTTTTAGTTTCAACAAAGTTTCAATAACATAAAGCTTTAATATATGTTAATAATTTTTGTTAAGAACAATTTATATTTTTAACTTAAATAGAATATTTAATACAGCAAAACTCTCTCATTTTAAACTTGTTCATGATGAATTTAAAAATGGTCACTTATACATTACAAGAGAAAGATGTTTGGGTAAAAAATTGTTTAAGAAGGGATAAAAAATATGCCGTCTATAAACGTTTTAGAGCCTATAGAGAGGGATGGAGAAGTCTTTACGATAAGCCTTAATGGAATAAGGAGCAGTGCGCAGTGTTTATTCAAAAGATGCATGTTGCATGAGGGACAGCCCCGTCAATACAGATTTAATATTATAAATCTTAGAGAAATTAGAGCTCATTAGATTAGTGATGGAATTACCAAAAGTAAAATTGATGATGTATTTTCTATAGATGTTTAGTTTATCTTCAAATGATTGTTTATGACTTTATGTGTATCTTGAAAAGTTAATTTTTTCCATATTATGAGGCAATAAAAAAATCTATCTCTATAGACAATATTTATGTTTACGCTATACGTTATAAAATTACTATATCTTATGCGTTTATAGCTTCTTCAGAAGTACTTTTCATAAAATTATGTAACTATAGATCAAAATTAATGATAATGTTACAAGTGTGTTGCTTTTATTAATTAAATTTTTTTCATGTCTATTTCTCTTTTTTGAATTATAATTAAGATTTTCAAAGTTTTTGATACCTCCATATGTTCTTTAGGTTAACTTTCTTCCTTTAACTACTCTATTATAAGTATTTTCTGTGTCATACTGCCAACCACGCATGAAATACATTCTTCCGTTTTTTCAGTATATCGTGCTAGTTTCTTTATCGTGTTTACATATTTTGCAAATGGTGGTCTTTGTAAGCAAAACTCTTCTTGTGAGAAATATAGCCATATTATTTTACTCTTTTTGTATTTTATGTGGCGTTGTATAAATTCGAAAGTCTCGGAAATATTGCTTTTTAAATTATCTGTGAAGAGTATTTTATGGTATCAAGAAATATAGAGCGAGCTCTTTAAACAAAAAGAAAATAAATATCAAATAAGAGCGGGAAAAGGGGAGAACAACGATATACATGCTCTATTTTTCCACCAATCATATGTTTTAGAATAGTCTAAATGACTAGGGTTTTCTTTTTTCCCGCGAGTTAATTACGTAAACTAGAGTGCTTCCTATGGAAGCATGCTTCAAGTTTAATTCTTTCATGGAGTGAGACAAGTGATGTGTCGATGATAAAAAACGGGAATATTTTTATCCAAAAATAATGTGCTTTTAAGAAGATAAAAATTAAAGTTGTTTAGAATACCGGCAATAAAATCAATAACGAGGAGGGTGGTTTATTGGGAAAAATAAGCCATGGAATTACTTAACTGATTATTGAACTTTGCTTATTCTTATCTTTTTCTTATTATTAAACATAAGATATTGATTTATAATAATTAAATTCTTCTTTATAGTGAATCATAGTCCCAATAAAAAACAGCTTTTCTGAAACCACGAAGCCTTTATTGAAACAATTAAAACCATTTCTGTGTATATCATGAGTGGAGCTGGTACATGAGTAAAAGATTATTGAAGAAAGGAATAAAAATATCTCTTATGATTCCTCTCGAGTGTCAAAGGTTGTTGCAACATTAGAGGCTAGTAAATAGTATGATGACGTTAGTTTTCTCCTTCATAAGTGTAAAGATGAGGCGAGACAACGGATTTTACATTAAATATCGTCCGAATCGAACAAATGGGCAAAATTACTTTTTAGAATTTCTGCATAAAAATGTATTTTCAGTTAGTTTGTTAGGAACTATGAGAAATTCCTTTATTGCGCTTAATATAAATAAATCCATATCCCAGACCGATAAGGGCAGATAAACCAGAGCCACAAAGGACTCCAATTTTTGCCGCATCAAGCAGAATAATATCTTTAAAAGCGAGCATTGAAACAAAGATAGACATTGTAAAGCCAATTCCTGCTAAAAAACCAATGAGTAAAACACCTGTCCAGGTCATATGAGGGGGTAGGCGGCATAGTCCTGATTTTACAGCTATATAACTGGCAGTGATAATACCAAGAGGCTTACCGATGAAAAGACCAATGACAACACCCAGAACAATCAAGAATGATTTGTCAGAAGAAAGATCAAAGTTTGCAAAACTTACTCCTGCATTTGCGAAGGCAAAAACCGGCATGATAACGTATGCAACCCATGGATGCAATGCTTTTTGAACACGAGTTACTGGGGCAATCATGGCCCGTTGTCCTTTGCGCATCTTTTTTAATGCTGTTGAAATATGATGCAGATCTGTTTTTGTATTTTTTTCTTGAAGAATTTGCATAGCGTTACTGAGCATGGTGAGTGGCGCTACAAGAGTACGGGTAGGAAGAACGGGAGTCATCATCCCTAAGATTACGCCAGCAAGCGATGGGTGAACGCCTGTTGCCATTAAACCCCACCAAATGATTGCACCAGGTAAAATGTAAAGCCATGCTGATGCAAGCCCAATCCACTGAAAAAATAGTACCAAAGCAATACCCGCTCCTGCAATCATTAAACCGCTAGGATCAATGTTTGTTGAGTAGAAAAAAGCAATAATAAGAACAGCGATAATATCGTCAATAATCGCTAATGATAGAAGAATAATATGAAGATTAGAAGGGATTTTTTTTCCGAGAAGAGCTAGAATACCTAGAGCAAAGGCAATATCTGTTGCTGTTGGCACAGCCCAACCGCGCATATGTCCCTCGTTAAAATTGAAGATAAAGTAAATAATTGCAGGAACACAAACGCCCCCTATTGCAGCAACAATTGGTAAGATTGCTTGTTTAAAATCGGCAAGAGCACCTTCATGAATTTCTCGTCGAATTTCCATTCCTGCGACGAGAAAGAAAATAGTCATAAGGGCATCATTAACCCAGAAATGTAAATCCCATGAAAGAGTGAAATGACCCAAATTAAAGCCAAGAGGTGTATGCCAAAAAGATTCATAGAAAGCAGCATATTTAGAATTGGCAAAAATAAGTGCAGAAGCAGCAGCTAATAAAAGAACAACACCACTAAGAGCTTCAATATGGAGAAAACGCTCGATAGCAGAAAGCGCTTGATTGGTGACACGAGAAGCGCGATTAGGCAGGCGATTTGAAGATAAACCAGACATGAACAACTCCAAGCATCGACAATTTTAGATTCTATATTCTCTGTATAAATAACTCTGTATGATACCTTCTGTATCATATAAAAGAAAAAAGAGGAATAAAGTTCTTAATTTATAGACAAGATCATCATGTTTAAAGCACAAAATGTTTAAGGCGATGCTTCATTTTTAATAGTAAGATGTACTTTGCTTAAAGCCTTGGATAGATCATTTTGTAGAGCAGATTCGAGATCAACTATTGCGAGACCTTTATTATCTTTTGCTTTAATTTTCACGATCAATGTTTGTGGATTTTTAGCAAATTCTCCTAAGGATTTTGAAATTTTTTCTGCTTCGTCATGATTTTTTAGCAGAATTTTTGGGGTCTGCGTCATCATTAGATAGAAATCGTCATAAAGTTCCTTTTTAAGATCATGTTGGCTGTCATTAAGATTTTGCGCAAGATAAGAAAAAAGCTTATCAATGAAACCTGCATCAGTATATTGTATATCAATTTCATTGATGCCAAGATCTTGAGACGCAGCAATCATTATATTTTTCTGACCAGAAAAAAGCTTTTCATCAACATCAATAACCTTAGCCGATATATCTCCAGATCCAACGTCTTTCATATTGAAAGACATTGTATCAAGAAAGAGCATACGTTTTTTTTCATCGTAAGAAATATCAACTTTTCCTGAAACATTAAAGCGCTCAAAGTTCAGATTTTTAAAAAACTCTAAGTCTTTTTCATTCATTTTTTTAGGTAGAATGGAAAGGTTGTTGAGAGAAAGAAAAAGCTTTTTAGGGATAGGTTGTTTCCACAAACTTGGTTTGAATTGGAATGATTCGAGCGTTGCTTTCAACTGCGGTATATCAACGGTGATATTATCAACTTTGGCATCCGCTGAGGTAATGGCGAGCAGTATGTTTAGAAGAAGACCATTTTGTGCAACTTTTTCAGCGATTTTATTATTCTCTTTTCTTGCATTAAGATAAGCTTTGATTAATTTTTCAGGAGTTTGTTCAAGCGGTTTCATCTTTAAACCAGATGTTTTAAACTGCCCAAGGAAGAAAGAGCTATTTTTTTCTGCTTCTTCAAAAATATCAACACTTATATTATTCAGAGAAATGGGGCCAGTAACGGTTTTACCTTGATTGAGAGCATTGTTTTTTCCAAAAATGATAGAATAGGCATAGTTGATGTCGATATCATGGGCTTTTATTGTATCACTTTTAGCCATAAGTTGCATCTGTTTGGCACCATTTGCTACGACCGTTTTAAGATCCATATTTTTGATACTAACTGAACGGATATGGTTATTTCTAAAATCAGAAAGCTGGAAATTCTTGATCTCAACCGTTTCTGTTTGGTTATTTTTATTTTCTATAGAAAGTTGTATATTGGGAGCAATAATTGAGGAAAGCTCAATACGCATCATTGATTGTAAAAGACGTGATGTTATCGTTCTATCTTTTTCTTTTAGGGATACATTCCGAAGAGAAATTTGGGGAATTTGCACATGAATATTATTATGCTTTAAATCAACATTATAAAATGTAAAAGTTCCGGGAATAAAGGAAAGAGGAGGACGGGCAGAAATGGCACCAATTTTAAGTGATGTACCAGCTGGAACGGGTAATGTCACATTCTTCAAGTTGACTTTACCTAGAATGCTTACTTCAGATGTTTCGGCTTTTATGGCACGACGGGCTATTTCTTGTCTTACAAAACTGTCAAGATAGGGTTTTGCGATATAAAATCCACCAACAATTATAATTGCCAAGATAGCAACAAATCCAATAATGCAAGTGAGCCAATATCTGAGGTTACTTTGATACCCACTATTAAGATTGACCATTCTTTCTTCTTTCATTTTTATCACTCTGTGAATTGAGAGTGAAGATAAATTCTTTTAAGCAACGACAAAGGTTTAAATATAGCGTGTACCAGTTTCAACAATTATCTACGCTCTATATTAGAGTTATTCTCATCTTTTTTGCAATATAGCTTTATCAACTTTTATCAATTTTCTTTGGGTTCAGCACTTTATAGAAAAGCACGCATAATAAGGAGAGGTGAGTTTATGCGCATCATAATTTTTTATCACTTTAAAATTATCCTAAAATATTCCGATGTCTGCTTTTATCTTGCTGCTGTTTATAGGAATATTTAAAACATAAAAGATATGTTTTTGTTCATTAATTTAATGGGGAGAAGTGAGTGTTATGACAGAAAATCAAATAATGGCCTTTTCGATCATTGGTCTCATGATGGTTGTTTTTATTTGGGATCGATTTCGTTATGATCTTGTTGCTATTTGTACATTATTAATAGCTTGTGTCCTTGGTCTTGTTAGCCCGAAGGAAGCGTTTAGCGGTTTTAGTAATGATATCGTTATTATCGTGGGGAGTGTGTTTGTTGTCAGTACTGCTGTATCTCGCTCTGGTATAATGGAATTTATTATTCAACGGATATGGCCAGATGTGAAATCGGTGCGTCTTCAATTAGCTTTTTTGGTTCTTTCTGTTGTCGTATTATCAATGTTTGTTAAAAACATTGGTGCTTTGGCGATTATGCTTCCGATAGCTTTTCAGTTTGCACGTCGTTCTCAGGTTTCTCCTTCTGTCTTTTTGATGCCCATGGCCTTTGGTTCTTTGTTGGGAGGGCTTATGACACAGATAGGAACATCTCCTAATGTTGTTATTTCAGCGATGCAAGAGCGTTTAGCAGGAACACCTTTTACTATGTTTGATTTTACACCAGTTGGTGCGGTTATTGCGACGGCTGGTGTTGTATATTTGGTCTGTTTTTATTGGCTTTTGCCTGTGCGTGTGCGTTCAGGTGTATCATTTGATGATGCCATTGATATCCGTAATTATGTTGCAGAAGCGCATATTCCAATAAATTCACCGATTGTGGGGAAAAATATTGTTGATTTGGTTAAGCCATCAAGTGGTGATGTTATGGTAATTCAAATTATCAGAAACAAAGTATCTATTTCACCATTACCAGATTTTGTTTTGTCTGAAAATGATATTATTTTGCTGGAAGGGTCACATACAGGGGTAGATAGCGTGATGAACTCTGCTCGTTTAGAGTTTTCTAAGGGGCGAACTATTGCTGCAGGTGATAAGGACAGTGACATTGATATTATTGAAGCAGTCATTACCCATAATTCACCTCTTATTGGTATTAGTGCGAAAGAGTTTTCCCTATTTGATCGCTATAATGTAAATTTACTTGCGTTAAGTCGTCAACATGAAAGGGTGCGGGGAAGACTTGATGATATTATTTTCCATCTTGGAGATGTGATTGTTTTGCAAGGACAGGATGCAATTATTCCCAATTTATTAAGAGAATTGAAATGCTTGCCCCTAGCAAAACGAAATATTGTGTTTGGAAATTTACGACATGGTTTCATCTCTTTAGCTGTTTTATTTATAGCAATTATTTTTACAGCTTTTCATATTGTTCCAGTTGCTTTTTCTTTCTTTTCTGCTGCTGCTGCAATGGTGATCTTTCGTGTTTTGCCCGCGCGTGATCTGTATCAGGCATTAGATGGTCCAATACTCGTACTATTAGCGGCTCTTATTCCAGTGAGTGAAGCGTTAGAGAAAACAGGATGTACGGATCTCATTGGTCAATGGCTGAGCCAATTGGCAATATTTTTCCCGCCATCTGGTGCTTTAGCGCTTATGTTGGTGACAGCTATGTTGGTTACGCCATTTTTGAATAATGCAGCAACAGTGATGATGGTAGCACCAATTGCGTCAAGTTTTGCTCATTCCCTTCATTATAAGCCTGAAGCTTTTTTGATGGCTGTTGCAATTGGTGCGGGATGTGAGTTTCTTACACCTATTGGACATCAAAGTAATATGCTCGTGATGGCGCCAGGAGGATATCGTTTTAGTGATTATCCACGTTTGGGTGCTCCATTGGCGGTGTTGATCGTTATTATTGCTGTTCCAATGCTTATGTGGGTTTGGCCCTTACAATAGGATATTTTTAGAAACTTTAAGGATCAATTACAAAAGGTTGTTAATCGTATGAAGATAAGTTGAAGGGATACACTTTATATAAAGAGCTTAACTGAAGATTTGGAATTATACCACACTTTAATCATGGCGCTTCGGTATTTTTGATACAGATAAAAATTTATTTATTGGGTTTTAAGGGACTTTTATGGAAATTTACCTTTTTTCAAGTTTTTTCAAGAAGTGGTTTTTCTATTATAATTCTATAATCCAATACAACCAACGATTGCGGTTGAAGACTTTAAAAGATTATCTCTCTATATAAAGATTATCTCTCTATATAATGGGGAGAAAATCTGCTTGAGATGATAGGCAATCATGATAAATATTAAGGCAGTGAATTTTTCATAAGACTCAATATATGTAAAAGCTGTAATATGTACAAACAGGGTGCTTATATCATTTTCGATTAAGACTGTTGCAAAAATCCGATTGAATTGGCTACATGTTGATTTAAAATAAATAAACGAGCAATTTAAAGATTTTTAGTTAATTAGGACTACCATCTTTATCCATTTATGCGTAAAAGCACAGATAAAGTAACTTTTTTCAAGGTATGATATATGTCGTATGATAGTTTTATTGCTGAAGTGAATGCAGAATTTCGTCAGGAAAAGGCGCTTGCTTTTTGGAGACGGTATGGTTTTTCAATTATTGGAGCAGTTATTCTTTTTATATTCATGATAGTTGCTTATCAAGTTTATCATCATACGCAAATAAAGAAAGCTGGTTATATTGGTGATGCATTTGTAAAGAGTCTTGATCTTGCGAATACACGTGATTTTGATAAAGCGATAAAGCAATTAGAAACTGTTAAAACCTCTCATTTTGGGGGGTATCCTTTTCTTGCTCGTTTACGTGAGGCTTCTTTACTCATGGAGAAAGGTGATATTATTAAGTCAGTGGAGATCTTTGATTCTATTGCAGCGGATGAGAAAGCACCGCAGATTTTGCAGAAAGTTGCAAAAATTCGGGCGGCTTATATTCTGGTTGATACAGGGACATTAGCTGATGTTGAAAAGCGCATCAAAGATATGGCAAGTGATACCGATCCTATGCGTATGTCTGCAAGAGAAGCTTTAGGCTTAGCTGCCTATAAGGCGGATAAAATGGATGAGGCGGTTTATTATTTTAAAAAAAATTCTGAAGAAGGTGCTTTGGGTTCAAAAATAACAGATCGGGCTCGAATGATGCTTGAGCTTATACAAGCTGAGGGCAAGGCAAATAAGGAATAAATCGATGAGCCTTACCATTGCTATCATTGGTCGTCCCAATGTTGGGAAGTCGACACTGTTTAATCGTTTGGTTGGGCAAAAATTGGCTTTGGTTGATGATAAGCCTGGTGTAACACGTGATCGGCGTATTCATGCGGCAAAACTTCAAGATCTACGTTTTGATGTGATTGATACGGCTGGGCTGGAAGAAGCAGGTGATCATACACTCGAGGGGCGTATGCGTTCTCATACAAAAGTTGCAATTGATGAAGCGGATCTTATTTTATTTGTATTTGATGCAAAGAGCGGAATAACACCAAGTGATTTAAATTTTTCTTCATTGGTTCGCAAATCAGGAAAGCCAATTGTGCTTGTTGCCAATAAGTCTGAGTCAAGAGCGGCAACAGGAGGAGAGTATGAGGCGTGGTCATTAGGTTTGGGAGAGCCGTGCCCAATATCGGCTGAACATGGTTTGGGACTTAGTGATCTGCGTGATGCAATTATAGATGCTGTTGGGTCAGAGCATGCTTTTGGCAACAACAAAGAAGAAAATAGGATGATACAGCCTGCATCTGTTGGTGATGATGTAAAGGATTTGGAAGAAGAGGAGCTTATTTACGATGAAAGTAAGCCCATTAGGATTGCGATTGCGGGGCGTCCCAATACAGGAAAATCCACTCTTATTAATAGTATGTTGAAACAAGAGCGATTGTTAACAGGACCAGAAGCAGGACTCACGCGTGATTCTATTTCTGTAGATTGGGAATGGCGTGGTCGTCATATTAAACTTTTTGATACTGCAGGTTTACGTCGAAAATCGAGAATTCAAGAAAAATTAGAAAAACTATCTGTTGCAGATACTTTGCGTGCTATTCGTTTTGCAGAAGTGGTGGTCATTGTTTTTGATGCAACGATACCTTTTGAAAAGCAGGATTTACAAATTGCTGATCTTGTGATTCGTGAAGGGCGTGTTCCAGTTATTGCTTTCAATAAGTGGGACCTTATTGAAAACAGTCAGACTACATTGATTGATTTGCATGAAAAATGTGCTCGATTTCTTCCTCAAGTTCGTGGTTTGAGAGCCGTTCCTTTATCAGGACAATATGGTCAAGGGATTGATAAACTGATGGAAAATGTCATGATGATGCACCGTGTATGGAATCGTCGCATTTCGACGGCTAAATTGAACCAATGGCTTGGAACTGTTGTGGCACATCATCCACCTCCTGCGGTTTCTGGACGTCGACTTAAGGTTAAATACATCACACAGGTTAAGACACGTCCTCCTGGATTTATGATTTCTTGCTCGCGTCCCAAAAGTATGCCACAGTCGTATTTGCGTTATCTTGTCAATGGGTTACGTGAAACATTTGATATGTCTGGTATACCCGTTCGCATATCATTACGAGCCTCTGATAATCCTTTTGCGACACGTTCCAAGAAGAAATGATAACTCTTTAATTTTTTGAGTGAATGAAATCTATACTTAAGAATCTTAAAAGTAAGTTTTTTCAATGATCTTTCTTTTCATAAAATTAAAATTTTATTTGCTAAAGTTTTAATTTTATTGATGATCATTTATTTGCATGTCATGAGAAGAGTGTGATAGGGAGTATTTAAGAAAGAGTACATAATCCTCTTAATGGGTTATTTAAGTGCAAGAATAGATGCAATATGAGGGTAGGGGAATATAATTATGATGCTTGTGTGAAAAGCAGTATTAGATTATCGTTTCATAAAAATAAAGATTATGAATAAGCGCTTTTGCTTACGATAGTTTGTCTGAATAAAAAGCAAAAATACTTGCTAAATCTACCGATATTCAATTGTAAAGAGCGAAGTTCATAAAAGTGGATTAAAATTGTATAAAGTGGTATGGTAATCGTATTTAAATTTTATTGTGTTCTATTGGCTTAATCTATTTGAAATTTTAGATTTATTAATATCTTGTATTTTAAGGAACTTCTCTTAATACCCTCAAGCTCATTTCGTGATGGGGCCTGTAATGGCATATGTAAAATACTTTGCGAATAGGATCATATAGAAACCATTGATTATTATCATTTTCATAAAATAAAAAGTGCAAGTTTATTTGAATAAAAGGTGTAAACTAACGCTCTCATACTGTTTTTTAGCTTTCTATGTTCTCTTTCAAAACTAGGATTGATATAACATTGGGAGCCGGAAAATAAGATGGTATCAGTTGACACCTTTCGTTAAGCGTAAAAATGGTTGTTCTATGAGTTTTATATTATTCACGGGAACTTTTGTTATACATTCACAGGTGCTGTCGTGAAATCGGTTTAGGTGCTCAGAATATCTTTTTAAGAAAGCATGTAAATTGAAAAATACGTTATTTCTGCAATAAAATTTATACGATAACTTGTGATAGATTTCTTTTAGTATCTTGACGAATAAATTCGGGAACAATATGATGCACACGGTTTTATGAAATGTATTCTTACGTTGCTTTTTAATTAAGGAGCCAATGATGGCGATGGGCGAGAAACCCGTTATGAGCCGTAAGGAGGCTGAAGAGAAAAAGCAAGGAGAGTGTCTTCATTCAGAGGATTTGGAATGTCGTAGTAGGAATTTAAGCGTAGCTTTAGTGCGCAAGCAAGCATTAAAGAAGCGGGAGCATAAGAATAAGCGGGAAAAATCACAAGGAAGGATGGCAGGCGCAATTAAGCTTTCCAGTGAGTTTCTGGCAAGTGTTATAGTTGGTATTGTTTTGGGGTTGGGGTTTGATAAGTTAGCAGGTTCATGGCCTTGGGGATTAGTATTTTTTCTCTTCTTTGGGTTTGCTGCTGGTGTATTGAGTATTCTTCGGTCTGTGGGGTATGTTTCCTCCAGTCAATTAGGAAAAAAAGGCGCATTGCGCCAAAAACAAGATAAAGGGGCCAATGAGAGGTCCGATAAATGAGGTTGAAGTGACAACGCACGCTCCAGATCCTATTCATCAGTTTGAGGTTTCAAGGCTGATTAAGATTTCCATAGGAAATATGGATTTATCGTTTACAAATGTATCATTGTTTACAGTCCTTACGGTTGTTGTAACTTCTATTTTTCTCTTCATTTCGTCATCGAGTCGTGGATTGGTTCCAACGCGGATGCAGTCTCTTTCGGAAATGGCATATGAATTTGTAGCATCGACTCTGCGGGAATCATCTGGTGTGCAGGGGATGCAGTTTTTTCCTTTAGTTTTTTCTCTGTTTACTTTTATTTTAGTTGCTAACTTTATTGGTCTCTTTCCTTATTTTTATACGGTTACATCTCAAATCATGATCACGTTTTCGTTAGCAATGGTGGTGATTTTGACGGTGATTGGTTATGGCTTTTATAAGCATGGGGTCAGTTTTTTGAAACTGTTCGTTCCCAGTGGAGTTCCTGTTGTGGTTTTGCCTCTGGTGACAATGATTGAGGTTATTTCTTTTCTCTCCCGTCCAATTAGTCTTTCTCTTCGTCTTTTTGCGAATATGCTTGCTGGTCATATTACGCTTAAAGTGTTTTCTGGGTTTGTTGTTTCAATGATTGGGGTAGGACTCGTAGGTGTGGGTGGTTCGGTTTTACCGCTTATTATGACTGTAGCAATTACTGCACTTGAGTTTTTGGTCGCATTCCTTCAGGCTTACGTCTTTACGGTTTTAACTTGTATGTATCTTAATGATGCAATTCATCCAGGACATTAATAAAACTGGCGGTTATTCCGTCGAATAATGCAATTTCGCTTTAAAGGAGAATAACATGGAAATGGTGCTTGCAGCAAAATATATTGGCGCTGGTCTTGCTTGCTTTGGTATGGCTGGAACAGCTTTAGGACTTGGTAATATTTTTGGTAGCTATCTTTCTGGTGCATTACGAAATCCATCAGCAGCAGATAGTCAGTTTGGACGTCTCGTCTTTGGTTTTGCTGTAACAGAAGCTTTGGGAATTTTTTCATTGCTCATTGCTTTATTACTTCTTTTTGGGGTTTGATCATCATCAAAAGGGTATATCTGTTCTTGCATGAGGAAAGATTTACCCTTTTAGCTCTTAACCAGAGAGATGCCAGAGAGATGTCAGTCAGTTATCATCGGTTATAGAGGGCTTTAATAAGCTATTTAAAGGATGAAAGAAGATGTTTGTTTCAAGCGCTTATGCACAGAACACTGAAACGTCGATAGAACATATTAAAAAGGTGGCAGAGCATGCAAATCGTGTGTTTCCGCCTTTTGATTTTGTGCATTTTGGTTCGCATTTTTTCTGGTTGGCAATTTCTTTCGGTCTTTTTTATCTTTTTATCTCTCGTGTAATTGTACCACGTATTGGTGGTGTTATTGAAACACGGCGAGATCGAATCGCATCTGATTTAGATCAGGCAATGCGCATGAAGCAGGAAGCAGACATTGTCGTTGAAACTTATGAGCGGAAATTAGCAGAAGCGCGTTTGAATGCGCAGGCTATAGCGCAGGTAGCTAGTGAAGAATTAAAAGAAAAGGCAGAGCTTGAACGGAAAGAAATTGAAGAGAGTTTAGAGAAAAAACTCGCAGATGCTGAAAAACAGATAGCAAAAATTCGGGATAAAGCGATGCAAAATGTTGGTTCTATTGCTGAAGAAGTAGCTCTTGAAATTGTGAAAAAATTGATTGACGTTGATATTAGCAAAGAGGCTGTTCGTTCAGTTGTTAAAACTGCGGATTATTGAGGAAGACAAAGATGACTGATACTTTTTGGGCATTTGTTGGGTTAGTTCTTTTTTTGGCTCTTTTAGTCTATTTCCAAATTCCACAAAGGGTTATACACCATCTTGATGCGCGTGCAAAGCGTATCAAAGATGAACTGGATGAGGCTCTGCGTCTTCGTGAAGAGGCACAGGAAATATTAGCTGAATATCAACGCAAACATGCAGAAGCAGAAAAAGATGCGCAAGAAATTGTTGCAGCAGCAAAGCATGAAGTTGAATCTATTATTGCTGAGGCCCGTGCAAAAGCAGAAGAATATGTAAAGAACCGTAATAAATTGGCAGAACAAAAAATCGCTCAAGCAGAAGCGGATGCAATACGCATGGTTTCTTCATCGGCTATTGATTTGGCAATTTCTACAGCACGTACCCTTATTGCAAGGGAAATAGATTCTAACAAGGCAGATGAACTTATTAAAGAGTCTCTTGAGAAAGAATCGTTTATCAAAATGAAAACATATCTTAATTAATGATATTTGAGAGATAAAGAACACTCTCTTTGGTTGCATAATTTTCTCAGTATTAATTAATAAAAGTCATAAAAAAGAAAAATTTATCTTCATTGTTTTTACCAGTTAATAGGCTCTTTGATTTCAAATGACAAGTTTTGAGAAGTCTGCAACCGATTGTGTAACAATGTGAGTGCGTTTGAGAAGAGCAAGACGGTTAGCACGAACATCAGGTTTTTTATCATTCACCAATACGTTTTCAAAAAATATATCAATCAATTTTCCAAGTGGCGCTAGCACACTGAGTGCAAATGATAAATTTGTTGCATTGATGGGAGCAAGAACCTTTCTTTCTACTTCACAGATTGCATGATAGAGCTGCTTTTCTTCTTTCTCGATAAAGAGCTCAGGATTAATTTCATTCGCTATTGTTGTGCTTTTTTGAAATTCATTTTCAAGAATATTGGCAGTACGTTTTACAGAGGCTACAAAGTTCATTCCATCATGGGTATTGATAAAAGCGATAAGCGATTCGACACGACGTGCAACCAATAAAAAATCATCAGAATCTTTATTTAAAACGGCTTCAAGGGCATCGTAACGAGCGCCTTCCTCTTTTAGATAGATTTTCAAACGGTCATGAAAAAAGAATAACAGATCTGATAAAATATATTCTGTTTTTTCTGGAAGCAGATTCTGCAATTGTGAATTTTCTCTTTGAGAGATTTCATGTTTGTTTTTTTGTTGTAAGAAAAGATTCGTTGCTAACTGAAACAGTGGCATAAGATTGATTTTCCAATCTCGCGAAAGTACAAGCCTAATAATTCCCAATGCTGCTCGTCTTAACGCATAGGGATCTTTTGAGCCGGTTGGTTTTTCATTAATGAGCCAAAAGCCAACGAGCATGTCAATTTTGTCGGCGAGCATAACGGTTATAGCAAGTGGTTCTTGTGGAAGACGATCTGTTGGACCTTGAGGTTTATAATGGTCTTCGATTGCTACAGCTACGCGAGGATTTTCCCCTTGAAGAAGGGCGTATTTTTTCCCCATAACACCTTGTAGTTCAGGAAATTCTCCGACAATTTCTGTTTGCAAATCAGCTTTTGCAAGGATGGCTGCACGTTTTGCTAAAAGAGGATCTGTTTGTATCAAAGGGGCAATTTCTTGTGCGAGTGTAGCAATGCGTTCTACCCTTGCACCTTGCGTACCCAATTTAGCATGAAAAGTTACATTCAAATGATCAAGTCGCGCCATTCTTTGATCGAGAGGTTTTTTTATATCAAGTTCAAATTTTTTTATAGAAGATTCCAATTGTTGAAGATCAGGCAAATCACGCTGATCAGTTTGCCAAAAATGAAGTGCATCGGAAAGACGGGCACGGACAACCTTACTATTTCCTTTCGAAATTTCTTTGCCTTCATCATTTGCAAGAATATTAGAAACGAGAATAAAATGATGAGAAAGTTTTACGTTTTCTCCTTGTTTACGGGTGACAAAACATTTTTGATTGGCTCGAATGGTCAAGCGAATAATTTCTGGAGGAATATCAAGGAATGATTTTTCAAAATCACCCATCAGGATAACAGGCCATTCAACAAGACCAGCAACTTCTTCTAGGAGAGGATTATCTTGAACCAGTTCTAAACCGTTTGCAAAGCAGAGATTTTGGGCATCAGCTAAAATAATATTCTTTCGTCTCTCGGCATCCAGAATGACTTTATGAGTTTCAAGTTGAGTAACATAATCATCAAAGCGGCGCACTTGAAATGGCTTTCCATCACTTAAGAAACGATGACCATAAGTTAAATTATTGCTTTTAAGAGAACCAATTGTAAATGGAATAACATGTGTTTCACCAATTTCTGGTCCGAAAATACAAAGAATGTTTTGTAAAGGTCGAATCCACTTCAAAGTACCACTTTGTGCTGAATCTTTTCCCCAACGCATAGATTTCGGCCACGGAAAGTTGCGGATAATATCCGGTAAAATATCGGCAATAATTTCTTCTGCTGCTCGACCTTTTTTAACAATTTTAGCAATATAAAAATGACCTTTTTTATCATCATGTCCAATATGCGCTTCAGAAATATCGTTTAATCCTGTTGCACGTAGAAAACCATCAATTACATGCTGTGGTGATTTTATACTGGGACCTTTGCGTTCTTCATGGATATCTTTTGAGCGTGTGGAAAGTCCGCGTATGTCCAATGTTAGCCGACGAGGTGTCCAATATTCACGAGCAGCTTCATAGATCAATCCAGCATTCACAAGTTGATCTGTAACAGATTTTTTAAGATCAGCAGCAGCTTTTCGTTGCATACGTGCGGGGATTTCTTCACTGAAAAGTTCAAGAAGAAGATCAGACATTAGGCTTCTCCAGTGTATATTTGTCCAGCTTCTGTGAGTAAGAAGGCTTCCCCACAACGGCGCGCGAGATTACGAACGCGAAGAATGTAATTTTGTCGTTCGGTTACAGAAATAACGCCACGTGCTTGCAAAAGGTTAAAGATATGGCTCGCTTTAATACATTGATCATAGGCAGGAAAAACACAGCGATGGAATACATTTTCTTTATTTGGTTTTCCAGCATCAAGAAGTGCGCTGCATTCGCGTTCTGCATCGATAAAGTGCTGATGGAGCAGTTTTGTATCAGCAAATTCAAAATTATAATATGAGTATTCCTGTTCTGCCTGTAAAAAAATATCTCTATAACTTATTTTGTTGTCTCCCTCCAAACCATTAAAGTTAAGGTCATAGACGTTATCAACCCCTTGGATATACATCGCTAGACGCTCAAGACCGTATGTGAGTTCCCCTGAAACTGGAGCGCATTCAATGCCGCACACTTGTTGAAAATAAGTAAACTGAGAGACTTCCATTCCATCGCACCAGCATTCCCATCCGAGCCCCCAAGCACCAAGAGTGGGACTTTCCCAATCATCTTCAACAAAGCGAATATCATGCAGTTTTGTATCAAGCCCGATAGCTTGTAGCGACTTTATATAAAGTTCTTGTAGATTGAGCGGAGAGGGTTTGAGAAGCACTTGGAATTGATAATAGTGTTGTAAACGATTTGGATTCTTACCATATCGGCCATCTGTTGGACGTCGAGAGGGTTGGACATAAGCAACTTTCCAAGGACGTGGACCTAGAGAGCGTAATGTTGTTGCTGGATGAAAAGTCCCAGCTCCGACTTCTATATCGTAAGGTTGCAAAATTGCACATCCATAGTGTGCCCAATAATTTTGCAAAGTTAAGATTAGTCCCTGAAAAGAACGTTTGGGGTTAAGATGTTCAGGCAGTTTCACGCTTTATACTCTTTATATTGGACTAAACAAAAAACCAAAGTAATTTTAGTTTCTCTATTTATTATTTCATGTGGTTTATGGTTAAGCATCATTTATTGCAAACCAAATTTCAACTTTTCTTGAATTTGTTCAGAATTTTCTGGTTTTCCGTCAATTGCGTGGTTCCATTGAAAGATTGCTTCACGTTTACGTCCAACTTTCCAATAGGCATCCCCTAAATGATCATTCAGTGTTGGGTCCTCAGGTTGTAATCTGACAGCATTTTCTAATATTTGCACTGCTTTATTATATTCTTTTAGTTTATAATAAGCCCATCCTAAAGAATCGAGAATATGACTGTTGTGAGCTTGCAAAGCAGAAGCTTTTTGCAGCATACGGAGCGATTCTTCAAGCTTCTCACCACGTTCCACAAGGGAATAGGCTAAATAATTAAGAACTTGCGGTTGGTTTGGGAAAAATTCAAGTGATTTTCGCAAGTCAATTTCTGCTTTTGGCCATTGCTTTAAACGTTCAAAAGCAATACCACGTTGATAAAAGAGTTTCCAATCGTCCTGCTGAAAGTTTTTTATCTTTGTAATAGCGTAGTCTAGAGTTTTAATGGCCTCAAGAAATTTATTGTCCTGCATATAAAAAGCAACGAGCGTTATCAAAATATTACGATCATTGGGAAATTTTTTATTTAACAATGTGAGTAATTTTATTGCTTCTTTGTAATTGTTGTTATTGGCAAGAAGGAATGCAAGATGAAGTTGTCCATCTTTATAATAAGGAGATTTAGGGGATAAAGCGCGATAAAGTTTAATTGCTTGATGTGGATCGTTCAATTTAGCAGAAATGTGTGCGAGCTGAAACAGTGTTGCGTCATTTTGAGGGTATAATGCGAAAGATAATTGCTTAAAAATACGTGCAATTCGCCCTGAGTTTTTGTAGTTGAGGGCTGTTCCAAAATTATATAATACCTCGGCTGCTCCTTGTTGAGGTGTTTTAATAACTCTCTCTAAGAAAGCATTTTTTTCAATTTTTTCTCGAAAGTTTTTAAGGACTTCGCGACCTGACAACATTTGTTCGCCATGCTGGATTGTTTGAAGAGCTTGGTTGCGCATACTATGGCGCAATTGGAATGAGGCATAGGCTATGATAATACGCTCATAAGTATTAGGAGCGATAAGAGTTCCCTGTTTGTTACTCAGTGCTTTAATGAAATATTTTTTTGCATCCTTTGGCCGTTCTGCAAGGTCGCTCATAAGTGCTAGATGATAAGATATAAAAAGGTCATACCAGACAGGACCTTTGAGTTTCTTAAGATCAGCGATTGCTTGAGATTTTTGTCCAGATCCAAATGTAATCCAAGCGCCGATGAGTTCAGGTATTGGATTATTGGACGTAGGAAGTTCTTTTAATTGGAGAAGAGTCTTGGCATTCTTATAGTCTTTTTTGATGAGACTTTCTACTGACAAAGTTAAGGAAACAAAGGGAGTTATAACATCGTTCTCTTTGAGTTTTTGGGCTTGTTGGACAGCTTCTTTAAAGTTTCCGACCGAGAGCATAGCTTCAAGGAGCTCTTTTTGTGTTTCAATGTTATCAGGTTGATAAACCAGTGCTTGTTTAAAATAATTGATAGCAAGTTCTGTTTTATTTTCATGATTTGCAACCCTTCCAGCTAAATAAGCACCTGTAAATGAGCTTGTATGAGTTGCTGCACTTATTTTACTGTAGGTGGGGGATGGCATCAGCATGATACCCACGATAAAAAGGGCAAAAAGTCGAGATACCGTTGCAGAGCACATGGAGCTAATCCTTTTCAAGATAATCAATTGATGGTGTTGTTTATAGATCATATCTCATTACTTTGTTGAGAAATACTGCGATTCTTGCAAAGAATTCAGTTTACGCGTGAAATACAAAATTCAACAGTCTCAACGAGAGCATTGTAAGCAAGATTTTCATTCATGGGAACAAGAGCATCAATTGCATATTTTCCATAGATGCGTGCTTGTTCTATTGTATCTGTGATACTATCATACTTTTCCATTAAGTGTTGCGCGTGTGCAAAGGATTCATCATTATTATTGCCATCTTCAAGCGCTTTTTTCCAGAAATCTTTTTCTACCATATTCCCACGCTCATATGCGAGAATAACAGGCATTGTGATTTTTCCTTCTCTAAAATCATCCCCTATATTTTTTCCTAAGTTTTGAGCACTACCGCTATAGTCAAGTGCATCATCAATTAATTGGAAAGCTAAACCTAAGGATGTTCCATATTCACGTAATGAAGAACGCTCTTTATTTCCATAGCCAGCAATAATGGGTCCTACTTCAGCGGCTGCTGAAAAAAGTGCTGCTGTTTTTGCATTGATGATTTTGAGATATTCTGAAGGGCTGGTTTTTATATTTTTTGCGGCAGAAAGTTGCATAACTTCTCCTTCAGCAATAATTGCAGCAGCGTTGGCTAGGACAGAGAGCGCTTCTATGGAACCGACATCGACCATCATTTTAAAGGCCTGGCCCAATAGGAAATCACCAACAAGTACACTTGCTTGATTCCCCCAAATCATCCGTGCTGTAGATTTTCCACGTCGTAAATTACTTTCGTCAATCACATCATCGTGTAGTAATGTTGCTGTGTGCATAAATTCAACAGCTGTCGCGAGTTTTATATGCCCGTTACTTTGATAACCGAACATATGAGCAGAAGCGAGCGTAATCATTGGGCGTAATCGCTTTCCACCTGATGAAATAAGATGGTTAGAAATTTCAGGGATCATCTCAACCTCTGATTTTGCCATAGAGAGAATAAATTGATTTACGCAATCCATATCTTTTTGAGTAAGATTGACAAGAGATTGAAGAGAAATTTGATTATTTCTTATTTGTTTTAGTTTGATAGCTGCACTCAATGTGTTTACTCCTAGAGTATTGCAATGGACATATATAAAAATTACTTTATTCATTAGCATAAAGGGGGTTTGGTTTTGACTCAAGCTTTTGATGTCGTTTAAAAGTGTTAGCTTGGAATGTTATTGGCAAGAAATGTTCTTTAGCGAGTGTAATCTTATTGTTATGAAATAATAAAAAATTTAAAATAGCAGCTGAATGGCAAAAATGCAGTTTATAAAGATGAACATTAGGCTTTTAAATGAATAAAGCAGCGAATCAAATTGGTGAAACAATTGACAGTTTTCACCGCGGAAAATTTTATTTGGTTCAACCCCATAAATATGGTCATCGTTCTGGAATGGATGCGATGTTATTAGCTAGTTTGGTTCCAAGTGATTTAAAGGGCAAGGTTGTTGATTTAGGGGCAGGTGCTGGAGCTGCAGGGTTGGCTGTTGCTTCGCGTTGTCTGAAAGTTCATGTTACCTTAGTTGAACGTTCAGCTTTTATGGTATCTTACGCTCAAAAAACGCTTATGCTAAAACAAAATAAACAATTTTCTAGCCGAATTTGTTTGCTAGAAGCAGATGTTACCTTCAAAGGGAATGCCCGTATAAGAGCAGGTTTGATAGATAATAGCTTTGATTTTGCGATTATGAATCCACCTTTTAATAATCCCACCGATCGTAAGACACCTGATAAACAAAAATCTGAAGCACATGTTATGTCTGAAGCGATGTTTGATAACTGGTTGCGGAGTGCAGCAGCCATTGTTAAGCCAGGTGGATACTTAGGGCTCATTGCGCGTCCACAATCGCTGACAGATATCTTGCGTGCTTTAGAAGGGCGTTTTGGTGGTATTTGTATAATTCCTGTGCATGCACGTGCGAAAACAGCAGCAATTCGTCTTTTATTTTACGCAAAACGAGGAAGCAGAGCAGCTTTATCTGTTTTGCCGGCATTGATTATACATGAAGGTAATGACCATACTTTTTCACCACGGGTTGATGCAATTAATAATGGATATATAAGCTTGTGGGAACTTTTCTAATAGTATCTTGTGTTTTTTAGTTTATTATTTAGAGTCCAAACTTTGTTATTAGGGAGGTTTGACTTTGGGTGAAGTTATATTTCTGCTTGTAATGTGGGGATTGATTGGCGCTTTTGGATATTATCGCGTTCTTCCTTTTTGTTGTCCTTTCCTATTTAATTGTTCTTAATTTATAAGGAGATTTTGTTTTGATGGATTTTATTAAAAGTTTTATTCCACGCCGTTTTTCTTCCGATAAACTTGAAATTCCTGTGGTGCGCCTTCAAGGAGCAATTATGGATTCATCAGCGTCTATATCTCGTACTCTTTCCCTCAGTAGGTGTGCAAATCTTTTAGAGAAGGCTTTCGGACACAAAAAGTCACCGGCTGTTGCACTTATTATTAATTCTCCTGGTGGTTCACCTGTACAGTCGCGTTTTATCTTCAAGCGTATTCGTGATTTGGCAGAAGAAAAAAATAAAAAGGTTCTTGTGTTTATTGAAGATATTGCAGCATCCGGTGGTTATATGATTGCTTGTGCGGGGGATGAAATTTTTGCAGATCCTTCTTCAATTGTTGGTTCCATTGGAGTGGTTTCAGCTTCCTTTGGTTTTCCGGAACTTTTGAAAAAAATTGGTATCGAACGGCGTGTCTACACAGCAGGAAAGAACAAAGTTACATTAGATCCATTTCAGCCAGAAAAAAAGGCGGATATTGAGCATTTGAAATCTCTCCAACTTGAAGTGCATCAAACTTTTATCGATTTGGTTAAAGAACGGCGTGCTGAAAAATTATCAGATGATTCGAATCTCTTTACAGGAATGTTTTGGAGTGGAAAACAAAGCGTTGAGCTTGGTCTTGTTGATGGATTGAATGATGTACGTTCTGTTATTAAAGAGCGCTTTGGTAATGATGCAAAACTTCGACTTATTACGCCTCCAAAAAGTTTTTTAGGACCTAAAACGCCTTCAGGAGTGACGGCACATACGGTTTATACAGTCATTGATAGTGCATTGATGGCAGCAGAAGAGCGAGCACTTTGGCAGCGTTATGGTTTGTGATGGAAAGGATCATTCAAGCCAGAGAGATTTTTATCTAAAAACAGATGCTAGAAGAAAAAAGGCTTGAAATGATACGAATGAGAACATGTCGTTTGTTTTGTATGAGAACTCTTTATATTTATTGTTTTTTAGAAAACGATTAAGAATATTCCAAGCTGTTTATAGGGCTAGTGCTAAAAGTGTGGATAAAAGGGGGGAATTTGTAAAAGAACCCTATACAGGTTAATATTACGTCATATGATGCCAAATGTACAAGCTTCGTTCCAAAGACATTCCTATTTATTTACACCTATTAAATTGAATTTAGCTCTACATGTTGTGGGGCAACGTGCTGATGGGTATCATTTAATAGAAAGTTTGGTTTATTTTAGTCTTAGCGGTGATTGTCTACACTATGCACCTTGTGAAAATAATCAGTTTGTTTTGACGGGGCCGTTTGCAAAAGGACTTGTTTCTCATTTAGACAATTTGGTTATTCGCGCACGGGACTTTATGCATAAGACTTTTCCGGAATGTGCTCAACCTGCTTTTTTTCGGCTTGTAAAAACATTACCTGTTGCTTCAGGCATTGGTGGCGGCTCAGGTGATGCAGCTGGGGTTATCAGCATGTTGCGTCAACAGTGGAATCTTGATTGCCCTTACGAAGAATTAGCAAAAAAGAGCTTAGTTCTTGGTGCTGATGTTCCCATGTGCCTTTGTGCATTAGAATATCAGCAGCCGCTTTTGGTCAAAGGAATTGGTCAAGAGATGATACAAATAAAAGGAGCCTGTTCTCTTGCAATAGTATTGGTTAATCATGGACAAGAGATTTCAACACCAACTGTTTTTAAAGCGTTAGAGAAGCGTCATAATCCTTCTTTAAAAATTAATACAGACGCTTTAAAAAGTGTTGATTCATTGGTTAAAGCTTTACAAGAAACGCGTAATGATCTTTTTTCTCCTGCATTAAAAATAGCACCTCAGTTAGCTGAAGTGTTATCTATATTAGATGAATGTGGGGCTCTTTTTTCCCGTATGTCTGGAACGGGAGCAACTTGCTTTGGCATTTTTAAAAATAAACAAACGGCGCAACAAGCAGCTCTTTTTATCAAATCAATGCACCCAAATTGGTTTGTAAAACCTATCATGACTTTAGGAAATATTTGATAAATAAATATAAAAGCTTTTATTTCATCATGATTTTATTATACATAATGAAAGAGGGGAACCAAAGAAATGTGTTTTTTATCTTTTGTGTAAGAGTTCGCAGAATATTTGAAGAGCCATTTAAAACTGTAATGCTTGCAAAAAATGATCAGGCTACAGAAATAGATGTATGTTTGTTGTATGTGTGATTTATCAAAGATGTTTAATTTGCCGCTTCAACCAAATTTTTCGTGCGAATTGGATTTGCAAAAACAGGGTTTTTTTCATATAGCAGGTGTTGATGAAGTAGGACGGGGGCCTCTCGCGGGACCTGTGGTAACAGCAGCCGTTATCTTGGATAGAGATCGTATTCCTAATGGGTTAAATGATTCAAAAAAACTTTCTTTTTTCCAACGAAATAGACTTTATCATGAAATTTTGCAAAGTGCATTAGCGGTTTCAGTCGCCAGTCTTTGTGCTCGTACAATTGATCAATCTAATATTAGAAAAGCAACTTTAGAAGCAATGCGTCGCTGTATTATAGGATTAGCCATTCCAGCCCACTATGTCCTTGTTGATGGGCGTGATATTCCTTCTGAGTTGTCTTGTCCTGCAATGGCGTTGATTAAGGGCGATCAGCGTTCAGTTTCAATTGCAGCCGCATCTATTATTGCGAAAGTAACGCGTGATCGGATGATGGAATGTGCAGGACAAGTTTATAAAGGGTATGGTTTAGAGAAGCATGTAGGTTATGCAACGCTAGCGCATCGTACAGCTCTTGATAAATATGGACCAGTTATAGGGTTACATCGTTATAGTTTTGCACCACTAAAAGAGTGTAAAAAAGGTAATTAAAATCAGTGACTTATTACAAGAGTAAGGGGTTTTATAATCATTGATTCTATTATGTTTTTTGAGTGTCTATCCCTAACCTTTTTGAAGCTTTTTTATCACTTATTCCTATCTATTTTTTCCAGATATAGAATCAGATATTTCTAACATGGGCTTAACTCTTATTTGTTATTAACCGTATAGCGATGATATACGACAAGGGGTGGTAATGGCAATTGTGAGTTTTAAACATAAGGGCTTAAAATTATTTTGTACAACAGGTTCCACAAAAGCTATTTGACCAGATCATGTAAAAAAATTCGCGTTATCTTAACGGTTTTAACAAGTGCTACTACGCTTGAAATATTGAGAGAGCCTGCCTTTAAAATGCACCATCTTAAAGGTGAACTTATAGAGTACTGTTCTATATGGGTGAATGGAAATTGGCGTGCTACTTTTCGCTTTATAGGAACAGATGTGGAGCTTGTTGATTATCAAGATTACCATTGAAGAAAGGAATGAAAAAAAAATGATGCACAACCCCGCACATCCGGGTAAAGTTCTGAAAGTAGCTTTCTTAGAAGAAATGGGGATAACAATACAAAAATTAGCTGATCATGTCCATATGACAAGAGCTTCTTTATCAAGAGTGATTAACGGACATGCTTCTATAAGTACCGAGCTTGCTGTTAAATTAGAATTAGCTGGTTTTAGTAAAGCAAAATTTTGGTTGGATATGCAAACAAACTATAATTTATGGCAAACAATGCAACAGGCACAACCACCTATTTCTCCTCTGGTTTCTGATACATCTCAAACGCCGCTTTGATTTCGTTAATAATTTTGATAGCAATTTAGTTTGTTAAGCGGTGCTTTGTGAGGCTAACTTTTTTGGAGCTTTTTGATTGCTTCAAGGGAAAGTTTTTACGGTCTGCACTCTTTATATCAAGGGATGCCATTTTATCTTCGGTTCAACCAAAAAGCGCTTTCATTTGTGAAACCGTAGCACCAGCATTGGCAGTATGTTTTGCTGCTAATTTTTGCAATCCGTGCGCTGATTTTTTAATACCCGCCGCATTACATGCTTCACGAAAGAGGTTTCCAAAACTTTCTTTGATAAGCTTATTTCCATCTTTACCACAAAAGAATGTTTCATCACCTATGGGACCAATTTTAAGGGTTGCCTCTAGTTCTGGTAAAACAAGCCCGTATAAAGAAGAAGGTTAATCCAGACGCGTTCATGTGTACCATGTGACCAACGGTGATAATATTTGTCTATGTCCTCTTCTAGCCATGGCAGTAATCCCTCACTGTTTAAAGATTTTGGTGCTTTTATATTAAAGGCAGGATTTTTATTTAAAAGGGCATTATCAACCGCCCAATTAAAGAGACCGTTTAAAGAGGTCAAAAAATGTTTTGCTGCTGCGAGAGTATGTCGCCTTCTGTCTACGGCGTCAAGGATATGGTGTCTTTCTATACTTTTATATGCACGATCAGCAATATGTTTAGAAACATTATTCAGAATTCGATATTTAACTTTTTGAGTAGATTCTGATTGATTATGCCATTGCATGCTTTGTAAATACTGATGCAATAACCAATCGAAAGAGCCTTTTGTAAGTCTGGTTATTTTCTTGATTTGCGTACAATCCACCCGTAGCGTGAATCATGCATTACTTAAAAGTTGTTAGGAATGGGGAGAGGGCTAGAGGTTGTAAATGCCCCCATATGTAAAAAGTTTGTAAGTTTATTTTTTAAAATGTGCTTAATTTCATATTTCCAATCAGACAATTGAGTGAGAGCTAATGCGAGTTGTCCTCTATGACACATGTATACATTGGCTTCAAAACAGGTGATAGCAACGCGCTTTTTTAAAAAAATTTGATATAATTTGTTTATTGCACAAGAATTATTCTTGAGAGTTGTATTTTGATAATCTTCAAAAAGGCGGTCATAATCTTTTTGTGTTTTCAAATTTCTTCGTTTTTCAAAAGCAATTCCAAATTCAGGTATATGCATATATTTAATATCAATATTGCTTATAGCTTTCTCTAATTGTCTTTTCGAAAATCCGAGGTTTCTACTTATTGAATTTTTACGAACATCACACAAAAGTTTAATATTATTTTTGATCAGTTGATTGAGATAGTCCCCAGAGGATTTTCTTTCATAGCCAATGGTAAAAAAATAAAGCTCTCATCTTTAGCAGGCTGTATGATGATATTTTTGATGTTACACACATTTAATTTCCTTAGTAAATGGGTGGGGGCTCTATGAGCGCCTCTTTCCAAAAGGATAAATCCTCTAGTGATTATCATAGTGTTGTGGAGCAATCAGGCATCAAAACCGGTGATGGCGGCTTTAATATCATTGTTAAAGACAAAACGACCCTAACGGGAGGTATCATTGTCAGCAGCGCACCGGCAGACAAAAACAACTTGATCACAGGAAGCATAAGCACCAGTGATATAACCAACAGTGCACATGCTCAAGCTAGCAGCCAAGGGTTTAGCATTTCTGGGAATGACACGATAAAAAACATTGCCAAAAATGCTTTAAGTCACGGCAAAGCCCATGATGGAGCGGAAGGATATACAAATCCGCTATCAGCGGTGCACCATCATCCTCACTGATACAACTGGACAGAGGGCGATGGGGCAAGATGCTGGACAAATCATTGGCTCTCTCTCTCAACCACAACACCGCAGCAGTCCACCAGGGCTGTCGCACCGATAGATGCCATATTGCTTGAGGGCATCGTTCATAATCGCTTAGACATGATCAATGATTTATCGGATGAAGGTCTTGGATACTGGGACAAAGTGCGCGAAATGACAAATGTCAAAGAGCATCCAGTAGGTGAGGTTGAGCATGATGAAAATGGCAATGTCCTCTATTTAACTGATGAAAATGGAGAACCTATATAAAGACAGTGATGGAGAATATATTACTCTGTATCACTTTTTAAAAGCTGAAGATGAGCAGCCAGCATTTACAAGTTGGTTCTGATGGTAACAGGCGTATGTTCTAAAATGGCATTTTTAACACATCCGATGATGCTGCGTGTTATGCTGTCCAATTTGCTGACAATGATCATGGTCCCCTTTATTTTACATACTTCCCACAAGCTAAAGACTGGGAAGTGGAAATAGGGATAGCGATTTTTCAGAAGCTTCTGGAAAGTAAACTTTTTTTGATTGACCAATTCAACCAAGAAATTCCAGGATACAATGTATCTTTATGGCAATACAGGATTGCATATTGATGCCCATAGTTGTGGCAGTTTGACAGGCTTTAATATGCTGAATTCTTTCAAACAAGAAGGTATGCACGGGATAGCCGACAACACGAATATCAATTTCTATAGACCAGCCTTTAATGTTTTAGTTGCATCTGGTCTGTTAGGTTATGTGAGTGATGGCAAACAAACTACTATTGGCTTTGATGGGAATAGATATGACTTTGTAAGCAGAATTATTGGTGTATACCTACGAGACAATACCTGCTGGTAGTAACGTTTGGAAAGAATGATTGAGAGTGGCTACAAATCCCATAAGTTCCCATACCTGTCTTGGAGATGCGGGCCAAGCATGTCGGTATATTTACGGCTCATCCAATCGAGTACAAGTCCCTTTAAGGAGGAACAAATGAAACAAACTCTAAAATTATTAAGCGCTGTAACTTTGTTCAGTATAGCCGGATGTCAATTTAACAAACCTCCTCTAGGAGAGGTGACAGCGTGGAAGAAACCAGGAGCAGATTTTACAGAGGTAGGAAAAGCCTTGTTAGAATGTGGAATGCCAACACCTTATTATACCGATCCAGAAAGCAGAAAGCTAAGTAACAATGCATGGGCAACAATTCATGCGTGTATGGTTCAATCAGGTTTCCATTATGAAAATGAACATGAGGGAGGATGGTGTTATACTTTTAGAGACGAAAACCTTCCCATTTGTCGTCCAGGCACTGTCATACCACAGCGAAGTGTCAAGAAGCGCTTAAATAGCCCTTATTGTAAAAAGCATTCAGAACAACTTGAATGCAAACCTTAGGTCTTGCTTCAGCAGAGAAAGCCTTGAATTTACACCAAATAAAGCTCTAGGTTGATGAGCTTGAGAAAGCCTTGTCCGTCCTTACGTGACAAGGTTTTTTTTATGCCGCGTCGTTATAACGTTGCTGCTTTGCTTGCTCGATGACATTCAAAAGATCTGATTGTAACCAACGCGATAAAAAACCAAATTTTAAAGGTTTTGGGAGAGAGCCATTAGTTACATGACGGCGAAATGTTGAAACACTCATATGAAGCAATTTTGCACTTTCACGGTCTGTTAAAAGAATATCATTTTCTGTCATAATAATTTCCTTTCACTATAAAAAAATGGTAACAAATCATAAGCATTTATTAACCATATTTTTGTTCATTTTTGAAGGTATTTTATTTATAGAAAACAATATTTTATCATACAATTTCTGATGTGATAATTTATGACTCTTATTGAGAAAGAATGAGAGACAAGAGAGTTAAAGTTATCCACAGATAAGGGGGTTATTCACCCCATATCTTAAGATTGACCTGTGACATAAGCCGCCCATTTATCCATATAAACGCGGCGCTGTTCTAGATAATCAGTCCGACGATAGGCACGCTCTACTTGCCCTCCTACTGTATGACTTAGAATGGTTTCAGCGACCTCATAGGGGGCATCGGTTGTTTCAGCAAGCCAATTGCGTAAACTAGAGCGAAATCCATGGGGGCAGGCGTTTAGTCCAGTCTGTTGCATATATTGTGACATACAGCGTGCAGCGAGGGGACCCCGACCGGTTACAGAAAAGAAAAAATCATTGCGAGAAAGCAGCCACGCTTGTTTTAAGATTTCTAATGCTTCTGATGATAGAGGCACGCGAAACTCTTCTGTAGTATCACGTCGACCTTTCATATTTTCAGCAGGGATTGTCCAGATATCGCCATCAACTTGGTCTTTATGAATATGACACAAAGGGTTGGTACGAACGCCTGTCAGAATAAGCAAACGCAAAGCCAGTTGTGTTATGGTTGATGCTTCACAGAGTGTTTTATAAAAAGCCGGCACATCTCTCCAATCCATGGCTGGTAAGCTTTGTTTTTTATGACGTTGTTTGCCTAAGAGAGCTTTTGCTTTTTCTACTGCTTGTAAATCAACATCTAACCCTAATGCAGCCGCATGTTTGAGACAAAGATTAAGACGCATCAGTGCTGTTCGAGCAGTTCCAGCTTTTGTATGCCAAATAGGGGCAAGAACATTGCGTATCTCTGTTTGTGTAATCTCAGAAACGGGAAGACAGCCTAATTTGGGCAGAATATGAAGGCGTAATGGTAAAAACCAATCCCCATCTTTACCATCATTTTTTAATTCAGCTTTACGACTTTCAAAAGCATCCAACGCGATATCTTTTAAATAATGGAGATTGCTTATTGCTTCACGCTTTTGTTTTTCACGTTCTTTAATAGGATCACGACCTTCACGAAGAACAGAACGCCACCCAGTTGCCAATTCACGAGCTTGTTTTAAAAAAACATCTTGCAACGCACACAAACCCATTTCACGGCGCCGACCATGAATGGTATAACGGTAAATCCATTGAGCACCGCCATCTTTACGTTTGTGAAGAAGCAAGCCGGCACCATCATTATATTTGCCAGCTCGTGGGTGTTGCGACAGCCCTTGCATTAAGACGGTTCATAAGAACCATTTTTAGTCCTTTCTTATATAAATTTTATCCACACACTCATCCCACTTGTTATGTGCAAATAGTGGTTTTGATTGATTCAAGATAAACAGATTTAAAATGATAGAATCTTACAGTATTAGTTTTTTCATTCAATATGAAAACAATAAGTTATCATTATAAATCAAAGTGATGCGTGATGAAGATGTTTATGCAAAGAATCTAAAAGTTTTTTTGCGAGTGTTTGAATAAGTCCTTTGTTTTTCTGAATTTTAGATACAAAATACTATTGCTAAAGTACTAAAAGTAGATCATGCTGGTAAATAGATGAAACTTTGATGGCGCTTTGTTTTAAAAAAGGCAATATTTGATTTCACTGTTTGCGCTGGCATTGATTTTGCAATAACAGATAATAGTTTATTGTATGCAGAATACTGTTATTCAGATTTCGGTAAAAAGAAATTTATAAAGAATATTATCATTAACAGTTATGCGAAAATTTAATGAAAATGAATCCAACTTTAATACACATAATTTTAGTGTGATTTATTTTACAAATTCTCATGGAATGCAAAATTAAAAGTTTAAGAAGCCTTATTTTCAAAAATTCTTTATTTTTTTGTGAGTGTGTCATTTTTGCTACAGATCTTTCAAAAAAGATGCTCTATATACATTTCATTTTGGATATTTGGAGAGATTTTATGAATACAAAACGTTTAATAACAGCGTCTATTTTTTCTTTAATTTCAGCGTCTACAGCACTAGCTGCTGATGTTATAATTCCTCATCAGCCAGCATCATCGACTTCTTCTACCATTATCGCGCCTACTTTTTCATGGACAGGTCTTTATTTAGGTGTTCAAGCGGGTGGTTTTTCGAGCAAAGCTGATATGGCTCTTGTTGGTCAAGAAAAGAGTTTACCACTGGATAAAGAGTTCTCTCCTAAACTTTCAGGTTTTGCAGGTGGTTTTTATGCAGGTTCTAATATTGATCTCGGTGACAACTTTATTTTTGGCGTCGATACGGATTTAATGATATCTGGAAAAAAACACACAAAGACCATTACTATAGGTGCAGCTGATAACACTACAGTAGAAAATGCAGTCGTAAGATCCCGCAGATCTGCAGAAACACCAGCATCAGCGTCAACAGTATCACAAACGCTAAGTTCACAATCGCAAGTATCTGGAAAATCAGCTGCGCCAAAACCAGCAGAAGGAAAGGTACAAAAGTTGCAAGGGGAAGCGAGCACTAACGCTAATCCAAAAACAACAGAAAATACCGTATCATCCACCACACCACAAACGTTACCAAACTCAACAATAGATACGTCAGCACAGGGATCAGAATCAGCAAAAATAGTATCAGGAGCGTCATCAGTAAGGTCAACTCCAACAGCAGAATTAAAGGCAAAAGTGCAATTAGTACCATCTTCATTAGCAAGATCAGACACAGGAGAGACATTGGTAAGCCGAGTAAGTGAATCAAAACCAGTTTCACTGAAACCAGCATCCTCCAACCCAGAGGCAGGAGCACCAGAGCAGTCAAAGTCGCTCGTATTGGCAAAATCAGCTACAGGAGAGCAACCGTCAAAAGTAGGGAGAAGTGGATCAAGCGTTTCTGTGCAATCAATGCCTGTACAACCAGCTGTAACAAAACAAATACCATCTATCCCATCAACAGGATCAGAATCGAGTAAACCAGCAGAAAAAACACCTACATCGGTGCAACTATCAGCAGTAGAAAGAACAGTATCGAGCGCACCACTTGTACTAGCGAGATCAAGATCATCCTCTGGTTCAGAGACAAAAGCTTCTAATGGAACAAGCGGAGCCCAACAGGGAGGTCATCATAGTTCTTCCCATGGTAGCGGAAATGCTAATTCGCGTGGTGCATCTCATGCAGGTGGGCATGGCTCTGGCGCTCATGCGCATGGTGCTAATCCACATGCTTCTAGTTCTCATGGTGGACAGAATATGGCTGGACACGGTGCACAAAGTACACAAGTGGTGGATAAGAACGATTCCAGTGTGTATGGTATAGAACAAATAAAAAAGATGGCTTCTGAACTTGGTCTTGATCAAGAGTATGAAGTTGAAACGTTAAGTCATACTTTCAAACAAAATTGGGGTGGTGCTACACGGGTACGTATTGGTTTTGCTGCTGATCGCTTTATGCCTTATCTTGCTGGTGGTATTGCTTATGGGCAATTCCAAGACACTGTATCAATATCCGTTAAGGATGAGGATGGAAGAGTCGTTTCTTCTAAGAACTTAGCTGATGAAACAAAAACCATGATTGGTTACACACTTGGTGGTGGCGTTGATTTCTCGCTTCTGGATAATGTGATTGTACGTGCAGAATATCGTTACTCTGATTTTGGTAAAAAGAAATTTGCAAAGGAAAAACTTGAAGTTAACTACAAAACCAATGATTTCCGTGTTGGTGTAGCTTATAAATTCTAATTTTTTAAAGAGTAAATTTCTAAGAGGCTCCACTGTCAGTGGAGCCTTTATTTTTTAAAAGATCACTTTTTGGTTTCTTTTCTTGTGAATTTCATGATAAAGCCCATAGAGTGTGATGATATATTTTCCTGATCGCTGCTTAATACGAATGATAAGCTCGGCTTTCCCTATAGATAAAAACCAGAGTTGCAGGGTTCAGGGAAGTTATGCAAAAATGAAATCGTAAAAGTGGACAGGGATATTTCACAATGGCTGTGAAAAATGAAACAATAGATTATTCAAAAACTCTTTATCTCCCACAGACAAATTTTCCTATGCGTGCAGGGCTTCCGCAAAAAGAGCTTGAATTGATGGCGCGTTGGGAAGATATGGGGCTTTATGCGCAATTGCGCCAACAAGCAAAAGATCGTCCATTTTATATTCTTCATGATGGTCCACCTTATGCAAATGGTCATATTCATATCGGGCATGCTTTAAATAAAGTTCTAAAGGATGTGGTTGTCCGTTCATTCCAAATGCGCGGTTTTAATGCAAATTATGTTCCTGGTTGGGATTGCCATGGGCTTCCAATTGAATGGAAAATTGAAGAAAAATATCGAGCACAAGGAAAAAATAAGGATGAGGTGCCTCTTAACGAGTTTCGTCAAGAATGCCGTGAATTTGCACAGCATTGGGTAACCGTTCAAAGTGAAGAATTTAAACGCCTTGGTGTTGTGGGAGATTTTAACGCGCCTTATACTACAATGGCTTTTCATGCAGAAGCACGCATTGCCAGTGAATTGATAAAATTTGCTATGTCAGATCAGATTTATCGTGGTTCCAAGCCAGTGATGTGGTCTGTTGTGGAGCGTACGGCCTTGGCAGAGGCTGAGATTGAATATCATGATCATGAATCAGAGGTGCTTTGGGTTAAGTTTCCTGTTTTTGAAGCAAATTCTGATGATTTATATGGTGCTCATGTCGTCATTTGGACAACAACACCGTGGACAATTCCAAGCAATCGTGCAGTGAGTTATTCTTCGCAAATTTCTTATAGTATTTACGAAGTTGAAAGTGCTGAAAATGATTTTGGTCCTCAAGTGGGAGAAAAGCTTCTTTTTGCAGACGCTTTAGCGATGAGTTGTGGAGAAAAAGCCAAACTTGTTTTGAAGCGTTTGCGTGTTATTTCTTCTGAAGAGTTGAAAGCTCTTGTTCTTTCTCATCCACTCAAAGGTTTAGCTGGAGGGTATAATTATAAAATTCCATTGCTTGATGGTTCGCACGTAACAGAGAGTGCTGGTACAGGTTTTGTCCATACAGCACCAAGCCATGGGCGTGAGGACTTTGAAATTTGGAATGATTATAAGTCCTTACTGGAGCAAGCGGGGATTGATTCATCTATACCGTTTCCTGTTGATGATGCAGGGTTCTATACGAAAGATGTTCCAGGTTTAGGACCAGATCGTGAAGGAGGACCTGCACGTGTTATTGATGATAATGGAAAAATGGGTGACGCCAATAAAGAGGTCATTAACGCTTTAATTAAAGCAGATCGATTGTTTGCACGGGGGCGTTTAAAGCATTCCTATCCCCATAGTTGGCGTTCAAAAAAACCCGTTATTTTTCGCAATACACCACAATGGTTTATTTCAATGGATAAAGATTTTGGGGATGGTTCAACTTTACGTAGTCGGGCTTTGGAAGCTGTTTCAAAAACGCGTTTTGTGCCATCTTCTGGACAAAACCGCCTAGCTTCTATGATAGAGGATCGTCCTGATTGGGTTCTTTCTCGTCAGCGTTCTTGGGGGGTTCCTATTTGTATTTTTGCGAATGAGGATGGTGTTATTCTAAAAGATGAAGGTGTGAACGAGCGTATTTTACGGGCTTTTGAAGCAGAAGGGGCAGATGCATGGTTTGCTGAAGGAGCACGTGAACGTTTTTTAGGTGAGCGTGCACATGAGCCTTGGGTACAGGTTTATGATATTTTGGATGTTTGGTTTGATTCTGGAGCAAGCCATAGCTTTGTGTTAGAAGATCGGGCTGATTTGAAATGGCCTGCTGATGTTTATTTTGAAGGTTCAGATCAACATCGCGGATGGTTCCAATCTTCTCTTTTGGAAAGCTGTGGTACGCATGCTTGTTCTCCCTATAAAGCCGTGATCACACACGGTTTTACTTTGGATGAGAATGGTAAGAAAATGTCTAAATCTTTAGGCAATACGGTTGTTCCGCAAGAGATCATTAAAACATCTGGAGCTGATATTTTTCGTCTCTGGGTTATGACAACCGATTATTGGGAAGATCAGCGTTTAGGCAAAAAAATTCTTCAAACAAATGTGGATTCATATCGTAAACTACGCAATGCAATTCGTTGGATGCTAGGAACTCTAGCACATGATGATGGGGAAGAAATATCTTATGGTGCACTGCCGGATCTTGAAAAATTTATATTGCATAGGCTTTTTGAACTTGATCAGTTGATTAATCGCGCTTACGATGAATTTGATTTTAAAAAGATTATGCGTGCATTATTGGATTTTTCAATCATTGAGTTATCGGCATTTTATTTTGATATCCGCAAGGATTCTCTTTATTGTGATGCGCCTTCATCAAAAAAACGCAAGGCCTCCTTGCAGGTTGTCCGTGAGATTTTTGAGCGTATGGTAACATGGCTTTCTCCAATGTTGCCTTTTACTATGGAGGAAGCTTGGTTAGAGCGTTATCCAGAAAGCCAATCGGTGCATTTGGAACAATTTCGCTCTGTACCAGAAGAATGGCAAAACCAATCTTTGGCTGAGCGTTGGAAAAAAATTCGGCAGGTCCGTAAAGTTGTGACAGGTGCTTTAGAGCTTGAACGTGCTAATAAGCGTATTGGATCCTCTTTGGAAGCTGCGCCTATTGTTTTTATTTCCAATCTGGTTTTACGAGAGGCATTAGAAAATGTGGATATGGCGGAGATCTGTATTACCAGTGCACTCACAATTAGGCAGGACACGATACCTTCCGATTCTTTTACTTTGAATGATGTTGAAGGTGTTGGTGTATATCCAGAGAAGGCATTAGGAAAAAAATGTGCTCGATCATGGCGTTATACACAAGATGTTGGGAGTGATCCAGCTTATCCGGATGTATCTGCTCGTGATGCAGCTGCTTTGCGGGAACTACAGATTCTTGGTAAGATTTAAAATTTTAAATCAAGGGAAAGGAGTACAAGTATATTTCTCATATTGATGAATATAGTTTTTTGTGGTACAAAGTAAATTCCGTTGTTTTTTCTGCAGGGGGGAAATTTGTGTATGGACCGTTCTCTCATAAATAACGGGAATATTAATCAGCCATATACTTAGGAAATGGAATAGGCAGTGAGAAAACGTGAAGTAAAAATATTTCCAATAGGAATTTTAGGGATGTGCTTTGTTCTAACGGGATGCAATTTATCCGCTCCTACCTATGGTACCAATAAACCGGTTTCGATACAGTTTTTTGAAGATGTTGCTAATATTACTTCATTAACACCAACAAATAATAGCAGCCAGATTGTTATGAAACCTCATCCAAAACTTGTAATACCAAGCCCTAGTTCACGCAGATTTTTGCCGGTACCACAACAAGATAGATCTGTCAATGAAATGGAAGCATCGAAGAAGAATCAAGGAAATACTCCTTTTCCTCATAAAGGATCGTCAGTTAATGGCGCTGGTTCAGAAAACCCTTCACAGTTGAATGCGAAGCAACGACAGGAATATTTACGTCGTCAGAGAGCACAAGTTGGAAGTTCAAAATACCGTCGCTATCTCACTGAACCACCTTTAAGTTATCGCCAACCGGCAAAAACCGCACCTATTGGTCGATAAGGGAAAGACAAAATATTTAAAGTAAAGTATTTTTCCAATTACTTATGATACTAAGCTCTCATTCACGCACAGTTATAATGCTGTTGGAGGAGGGGTGTTATTCTCATGAAATAGCAATATGACAACAGCATCGAGAGAGTACTTCATGCGTTTCCTAACAAGAAATATTTCTCAAGTTCATTTTGCAACATCGTTCATGTGGATAGTATAACGTAAAATCTATTGTACTCCACTATCTTGATGCTTAGGAAGGAGAAAGCTGATACCATCATTTTATTTTCCAGACTCCAGTTGCGACAGTTCTTGCATTTGAGAGCCTTCATAAGAGACATTTTTAGTCTTTTCTAAAACGTTCTTTATCCAGACGATAATCCCGCTTATGATGTGCAAGAAAGTGATTTTTATTGCTTCAATGTAATTTGAAAGAGAGTATATCTACGATATGTTGGAATTTATATTTTATTATACAAAATAATGAATTATTCTTATGAATGAATGTATCATCTAATAGAAGCAATATGCAGGATTAAAAGAGAGAAAAATGCTTCGAAATAGCTTTTACTATATATGTCAGAAGAATTAATAGTCTTTTTGAGAAGTAGGATAGTTTTTTAAGAGTGAAAGTTATGGAAGAAGAATTGTTTTTAGTATCGCTTTTGTACAAAAAAATCTTTAAGTAATTGAGCAGCTTCTTTTTCTTTAAAACCAGAATAAATCTCAGGTTTGTGATGACAGGTTGGTTGCTGATAAAAACGTGGACCATTTTCTATAGCACCCCCTTTGGGATCATTTGTTGCGTAATAGAGACGACGTATGCGTGCAAATGAAATGGCAGCAGCACACATAGCACAAGGCTCAAGTGTTACATAAAGATCGCAATCAGGAAGCCTTTCATTTTGCAATGTTTCGCAAGCCATACGGATTGCGCGTATTTCTGCGTGTCCTGTAGGGTCATATGCAGATTTTATAAAGTTACCAGCGCGTGCAATGATAGCTTTTCCACGTGTAATGACAGCACCTACGGGAACTTCATCTTTTTTTGCAGCCTCTTGTGCTTCTAAAAGGGCTATTTCCATGGGCGTCAAAGTCATAATATTCTTTCTACTGAAGGTATGGAAAATCTAAAGGTTATCTCGATAAGGAATGCTATAGAATGAATAATTTATTACGCTTTTATAATGAAAAGAATACCTCTATTTTTTTTAAGAGTTTAAAACAAACTTGCAAGTCGGCAGATACATTATTGTCGTTAAAGGATAGAAAATGATAAATGATTATGCTACTTCATTTTTCAGGATAAGCGGTATGGTGCATGTGAATAATTTTCTGAACATACTTGCAAAGATTGGTTTGAAACGCAAATGAATGAAAATAATGAGAGTGAACGAATTGCTAAAAGGTTAGCGCGTGCTGGTATTGCTTCGCGTCGAGATGCAGAAATGATGATTGTTGCAGGTCGTATTTCTGTGAATGGTAAAGTCGTGACAACGCCTGCTTTTAATGTTAGCCGCTCTGATGTTATTAAAGTTGATGGCAAACCTTTACCTCCTATAGAACGAACGCGTTTATGGCTTTACCATAAGCCAGCAGGTCTTGTCACCACGAACCGTGATCCTGAAGGCAGACCTACAGTATTTAGTAATTTACCAAAAGGAATGCCGCGTGTTCTTTCTGTTGGAAGGCTTGACATTAACACGGAAGGGCTTTTGCTTTTAACCAATGATGGTGGCTTAGCGCGTGTATTAGAGCTTCCTGTAACGGGGTGGGTCCGCAAATATCGCGTCCGTGCTCATGGAAGAGTAAAACAGAGTGCGCTGGATAACCTTAAAAATGGTATTGCGATTAATGGTATTTTTTATGGTTCGATTGAAGCATCAATTGAACGTGAACAAGGGTCGAATGTATGGCTTTCTGTTGCGTTGCGTGAAGGAAAAAATCGTGAAATAAAGAATGTTTTAGGGGCATTGGGATTATCAGTTAATCGATTAATCCGTGTATCCTATGGTCCATTTCATCTCTCTGATTTAGAAGAAGGAGCCGTGCAAGAGTTAAAAGGGCGGATGTTACGAGATCAGTTGGGGGAGCGTTTGATTATGCAAGCCAATGCAGATTTTGATGCTCCTATTCTGAAACCCTTTTCAAATTCTGCAGTTGTTGCAGAAAAGCAAAGCCAGAAAGATCTTTCTGTTGCAAATGATGGTTGGGTTTTCTCAAGTGAAAGGGCGATACGACGCCGACCAAGAGATGGTTCTGTTGAACATAGTCGCGCGCAATTAAGTACAAAGTCTCATGAGAATGTAAAGAAGGAGAAAAGTGAAGAAGGAAAAGCAGAGCGTTTTCTACCGCGTTCTCGCCGTGCTAATGTTTGGATGGCTCCTGGTGCACGTCCGCAAAGTGCACGTAGAAAGCCTTCCTATAGTGAGGAGAAATCGCATGATCATAAGAGCGATTTGGATGGTAGAAAGTCCTTTCATCGAGGCAAGGAAAAACTAAAAGAAAGTCCGTCACACAAAGAGAAGAGGAAAAGTTTTGTTCAAAAACGTGGAAAAACATCTTATGACGAGACGCATCCCTTTGGTAAGAAAGATCGCTTTTTAAAGGATAAAGAGAAAATGATAAAAGGTGATCATGATGAACATTCTTTTGAGAGAAAGAAAAAGGTAAAATCGTTTGGTGGTGCTATGAAAAAATCTAAACCACATAGGGACGGTGCAAAAACTTCGAAGCGATTTGGAGGTCCACGTGCGGATCATAGGCGGTAAATTTGCTGGGCGTGTTTTGTTTTCGCCTGTTAATCAGTCGATTCGCCCAACGAGTGATCGTACACGTGAGAGCCTTTTTAATATTCTTTCTAGCCGTGAAGAACAATTTTGGACCAATAAACGCATTCTTGATCTTTTTGCTGGTACTGGTGCTTTAGGCATCGAAGCACTTTCACGTGGAGCAAAGGCGGCTGTTTTTGTTGAAAACTCGGTTGAGGGGCGTGGGTTGCTTCAAAAAAATATAGAAGCCTTTGAATTACAGTCGATAGGACGGATTTTACGTCGTGATGCGACCAAACTTGGCAATATTGGCACAATGCTTCCATTTGATGTTATCTGCGCTGATCCTCCTTATAGCCGTTGTTTAGGTGAACGTGCTTTCGTAGAAGCTTTGCGAGGGGGGTGGGCAAAAGCTGATACACTCTTCATACTTGAAGAAAAGAAAGATACAATGATTCATTTACCTGATGTCTTTTATTTAGATGATGAGCGGTTTTATGGTGAGACAGCAATACGTCTCTATAAATTACGATCGCTTACATCTTGAGAAAGTTCTTGTTTTTATCCGATAGGATGAAAAAATGCTTCTTCACAGTTTTCTTCATTTTATATGGTTTTTAAAAGGTTAAGCAGAAAATCAATAAAAGATTCTAATGTTAAAGGAATTGATGAATTTTTATTAGCTTTAATACAGAAGGATGTTTTTTCTCCAATAGGATATATATTCCTCGATAATAGTTATGATCTTTTTTATCTAATTTCTTTCTGCCATACCTTAATCATCACATTTCATCAGCAGTTGAAAGCTTTAAGCTATGCAGTCTGCATTTATATCTTATATGATGCGTAACTTCTATTTTTGTTATTGTATGAACTTAAAACAGATATTTTTTATTTAAGGTAGACAATAGTGTTCATTTATCCTGAATATTTGTGTGTTTAGTTTAGTAATATCGCTTGTTGAGTTAATCATTACATATTAAGTAAATCTGAGAGTATTAATTATCTTATCGTTGTGCAGCTTTAAGGATACTTTTTTATATTATTCTTTATCACTAAAGATAAGTAATTTGTAAAAAAGGGGAGATTATCGTGTTTAATTGGATATATAGTGAAGAGATTAGTACAGAAGCAAGTGCTGAGCAAATTTGGGCTATATGGGAAGATGTGGCATCATGGCCTTGCTGGGATAGTGAACTTGAGTGGGTAGAACTTTCTGGTCCTTTCAAAGAAGGTGCTATAGGACGCATGAAACCTAAAAAGGGACCTACAGTAACTTTTACACTTGATAAAGTTATAAAAAATGTTTGTTTTTCTGATTATGCTAAACTTCCTTTTACACGTATGAGTTTTGATCATGAATATATTTGTTCAACAAAATCGGGTTCTTCAAATAACAAAATTCGTCATACTGTAACCATGTCTGGTTTATTTTCTCCTTTCTTTGGAATGATTATTGGGTCAAAAATTAAGTTACATCTTCGCGATGCAATGATTGAAATGAGCAGACGTGCTCTTACTGAAAACAAAAGCATCTCGTAAGGGGGGCATTTATAAAGAAGTTAATACCTTAAAAAAGGTGCAGAAATCTTAGCCTTGTTAGAATGAAATCAGTTATGAGTATATAGCAAATCGATGAGCTATGATCTGTTTTTTAGTTAGTCGTTGAAATCGTGTCAAATCATCTGAGAAAATTAATTTTGCACCAAAGATCTTATAAAAGCCATTGAATTTTATTCAATATATAAAAGCTTATAAGGCGCGCATTTTTACTGAAAATAAAGAAAGTTGTAGAAGCTTATTTCTGCTCTTGTGAATCTGTAGGTTGATATTGTCATGATATTTGCCAGTTTCTAATGTTGCGATAGTTTTTGATTTGAGAGCATTCATAAAAGACATTTTGACTCCTTCTTAAATAGTTTTTATTCATACGCCCCTTACTGATGATATGCTCGCAAATAGTTGTGATTGATTCAACATGAATAGGTTCGAAACGGAGAAAATTTAATGATATTTGATTCTTTTATGCAAATTACAAAATGATCAATTATGATTATAAATCAAAGTGTTTTTTTGATTAAAAGATTATAAGAACAGATAATTTCTTTGATTACTTTTCTAGAGAGTGCAGTTCTAAAAGGCTCTAGATGATAAAATAAAACCTCCCTTAATTTTCGTAAAAATTAATCTCGTATCGTTGTATGTATTTGGTTTAAATGTTTAAAAAGCGATTTTTTAAAATGCGCACAGATATCCCAGTTTCTGCAAATATTTTTGTATCTATTAAAACAATTATGAGCGATAAACTTGCCCAAATTAATTGGAAGAATATGCTTATTGTAGATTGAATTGAACAATAGATACAACATTGAGTTTTATATAAAAGTTTTATTGATTATCGTTTTATAAAAATATTACGCTTCTTTATTTTTTAATGGAAGGAAAAGAGGAAGGAGTGTAGTTCTTAAATCAAAATCTATCCAGTATTTTGGGATTTTTGTTTCAGGAAAAAGAAGTCTATTAAGTTATATCTGTTTAGTAACAAAATAACCAGTTAAGGATGAGGCATGAAAAATGAGATGCTCTTGATTAGACGCATTAGAAACGAGAGAGAATGTTATGATTATAACTTATTTCTGATAAATATAAAAAATGAGTTCTTTGTGATATCACGCTTATGAGAATAAAGAAGCTAATGACTGCTCATTTTGTTGAAGCAATAACGCAAGAAAAATTTTTTTATTCCGTTTATATTTTTTTGTTTACAAGATTGCCATCTTATTATGAGAGAGTTTATAGAAGCAAAGAAGTATACACAAATATAAGGCATTTTCTTGATTCTTGCTTGGAAATTAAAGAATGCTATAGGAATGAAGGAAGTTATTTGACTATCCAGAGGACATAAGGCTTGTGACTTAAGTCATTTTATACTTTTCGAATTTTTGAGGATTTTGGCTTAAATTCAAATGTTATTGTTAGGCCTTTTGTTAATTGCCAAATTTTCGGTTGATTTGATTGTCAGTACAGATTGGATTATCTAAAATGATAAGGGCCCATGAGAAATCTTGAAACTAAAGAGATTTTACGGCATATACAGCATATTACGTCTTTTCATAAAGAAGCTAAAAGGGAAATGATTTAATGCATTAAAAAAAAGAATGCATGAAATATGCATAATCTTATGAATAAACATACAAGAGTTATATTCTGATTTATATCAATTTGTCAGAATGCTTATCAATGTAAATAATAAAATATTTTAGGGAGTCTATGATGACTGACAAAAACCAGATTGAGAAAGCAGTTTCGCTGGTTGAAGCAGCAAGGCGTTCTGGGGCAGATGCTGCTGATGCTGTTATTGTTCATGCTCATTCTACCAGTGTATCAGTTCGTTTTGGGAAAGTTGAATCGACAGAAGCAGCAGAGAGCAATGATTTTACTCTAAGGGTTTTTGTTGGAAAAAAAGTAGCAAGTGTTTCTGCTAATTTAGGATCTTATCCGCAAGAACTTGCGGAACGTGCTGTTGCGATGGCTAAAGCTTCTCCCGATAGTTTATTTGAAGGTTTGGCAGATAAAGAGTGTTTGGTTAAGCATCCTAAAGATCTTGATCTTTTTGATGATTTTGTACCTAGCAGTCATTTTTTAACAGAAGATGCTTTAAAAACGGAGGCAGCAGCTCTTGATATTAAAGGTGTAAGCAATTCTGGTGGCGCTGCAACAGCTTATGGCCGTAGTGGGTTTATTCTTGTGACCAGCGATGGTTTTTGTGGAGCCTATCGCTCAAGTTGTTTTTCACGTTCTTGTAGTGCTCTTGCAGGTGAAGGAACACAGATGGAGCGGGATTATGATTATACAACAGCCTTACATTTTTCTGATTTAGAGGCAGCAGAAACTGTGGGAAAGAATGCAGGGCTTGGTGCAGTTCGACGTTTGGGTGCAGTTCGTGCGGCAACTGGGGGCGTTGATGTTATTTTTAATCCGCGTACGGCTCGTGGAATTGCAGGGCATATCGCATCTATGGTTAATGGAGCCTCTGTGGCTCGAAAAACGAGTCTTTTACAGAATTTTCTAGGTAAGGAAGTGATGAAGCCTAATGTTAATGTAACCGATCAACCTTTGCGATTACGTGGAAATGCTTCTCATCCTTTTGATGGAGAAGGGGTAGAGGGACAAACACTCAATATTATTGAAAATGGTATTTTAAAAAATTGGCTTCTTTCATCATCTACAGCACGTGAACTGGGACTTAAAACAAATGGACATGGTGTGCGTTCAGCATCATTAGTGCAGCCGACCAGTACAAATTTTGCTATTGAACCGGGTTTAGTATCGCCTTGCGATATGATAAAAGATTTGCGAAATGGATTTTATGTGACCGAATTATTCGGTCATGGCATTGATTTTATTACTGGTCAGTATAGTCGTGGGGCTTCCGGTTTTTGGATTGAAAATGGTGAAATTGCTTATCCGGTGAGTGAAGTAACGCTAGGCTCTGATTTGCTTCATATGTTAGCACATTTAACACCTGCCAATGATATTGATCGGCGTTATGGTACAGCAGCTCCAACATTATTAATTGAAGGGATGACACTTGCAGGAAAATAATACGCATCATTCTTCTGATTTAAATCTTTTGCGTGACGTTTGTCGAGAGGCAGGAGATTTAGCAATGCGGTATTTTGGATGCACGTTGGATGTCTGGATTAAAGAAGGTAATTCCCCGGTCAGTGAAGCAGATTTTGCTGTTGATCATTTCTTGAAAGAGAAGCTTCTTGGAGCTCGTCCAAATTATGGATGGATTTCAGAAGAAACAAAAGATAATCGAGAAAAACAAGATTATTATGAGCGCTCTTTTGTTGTTGATCCTATTGATGGAACGCGTGGTTTTCTTTCTGGCAGTCCTTATTGGTGTATTTCGGTTGCCATTATTGAGAATGGGCGTCCTATTGTGGGCGTACTACAATGTCCGGCTCAAGGAGATGTTTATACAGCTGTAACGGGTGGAGGGGCAACATTAAATGGGATAAAACTTCCTCGTTTAGCCTTTCAGGTTCATCGAAAATATAAAATTTCACTTGATAAATCGCTCGCACAAAAATTACCAGATGATTTCCTCAATCAAGTTAGTCTTTACCATTATCTTCCTTCTCTTGCTTATCGTATTGTTCTTGTTGCTCAAGATGAAATTGATATCGTATTAGTTCGTCCAAATTGTCATGAATGGGATATTGCCGCTGCTGATCTTATTTTGCAGGAGTGTGGAGGGTGTTTTTTATCGCTTGATGCCTCTTTACTATCTTATGGAATTGAACCTTACCAATATGGACTTTTAATTGCTGGTAAAAATAATTGCTGTCAAGATATGATAGATGTTGTTCGTCAAACAAAGTTAGTTTAATCACGTAAAAGCATGCTAAAATAATCTAAATAATATAGAGGCACATATGACTGAAACCAACGAAAAAAAACAATATTTACATCTTGTATTTGGTGGGGAATTAAAAAATCTTAACAGTAATCAATTCAAGAATCCCGATGATTTAGATGTGGTTGGTATTTTCTCAGATTATAAATCCGCTCAAGAAGCATGGCAGGCAAAAGCGCAAAGCAGTGTAGATAATGCATTACAACGTTATTACATTGTAGATTTGCATCAGTTTCTTGATGCTGAGTTAGGCGATGCAGAATAAAGCTTGAATATTTGGTTATTATAGCTTGTAGATTGCTGCACGCTTTTGTTTAGTCGTCCTTTTCATAGGTACTTTCTTCGAGTAAAATAGAACGTCGTAAAAAAGAATATGCTTGTTGTTTAAAATTCATATGTTTTCTTAAAAAAACATCTCTCAAGGCACCCAAACCCATTTCATAATAGTGTTCGTGCAAGGTATAAAATACATTGTTGCACCACCATCTTTGCGCTTAATAAAAATGTAAGAAAGTTCTATCAACCTATTTGCAACAGCAATATTATCATGACAGCGATCACTCGAATTTTATGATTATATTGTGAATAGTCACTCTGCTCTTGAATGAGGTATGAGACATTAATGCGTTAAGATTAATACAAAGAGTAGCATTATTAATGATACGAATTACTACTCTATTGAGATTATTAGCACTCCCTACTTATCCATTGGAATTTTTTCAACGAGTTATTACTATAAGCTTAGAAACCATGAAAGTTGTTAGAAACTTACCAAAATTAGAAACTTAGAGAAACTGAATAGATTTATAAAGTTAACTTACCTCATAAGGGCTTCTTGAGTACTCGTTTAAAACTACAATCTATAAGTTAGTCATTTTGTGTTGATTATATACAATCTTAAAAGGAATAAGATATCATGCAACCTCCTGAAAAGAGAGGATTTAAAATTTTGAAAACTCTTATTTAAATTGCTGTAAGACTTTTAAGAAATTCTCTATTAAACAAGATTAGATTTTTCTGGATTACCTTTAAGAGATGATATCACAATTTAAAATGAGAACTCTATACCATTCAAAAGTTTTTTTTTAAGATTTGTTTGACATATTCATTTTATTGAAATGAAATAATAGAGATTGAGCTTCCTTTTAAACATATTTTATTTATATTAGGTTGTAATGTCTATATGGATTATTTTTTGAAAAATTGACAATACCTAACATATGTAAAAATAAGTTTTTTTCTCTAAAATACCAACGTGTACAATTCAAAGCCTCACTAAAATCATAAGAAGTATTTATTCAGTGAGCTGAAAAAATATGTCATAGGTTGTATGGTATTTATCATTTATATTTTCAAAATTATAATTGATTGAAAAATAGTTTTGTTATTTTTGAGTAAGATTTTTATAGGGTGCAGAATGAAGTGATAAAATTTCATTAAAAGAGATTTAAATAATGTGTATATGTTATTTTTATAGGAAAGTTTTAAAAAAAATATGGTGATAAAATTGCATTTTTTGTCCTTTATATATTGAATTTTCTCATGGATTAAGCGTTTTTTATTTAAGATATGGATGATATTAAAAAAATACGGAAGCAACCACTAGTGTTGATGAATTTTTTAACAAAATAAGCATATAGATATCTTAAAATAGCTGGATGAGGTGATTTTAAATGGTAGAATTAAAGGCACATACGGCTCTTTTAAGCTATCGGATAATTGGTTTTTGCTTATGTCCTGTTATTCCTTTTTATTTGTTCTTTCGTGCTATTCGTGGAAAAGAAGAGTGGTGTCGCAAAAAAGAGCGTTTAGGTAAAAGTTCTCATGTACGCCCCCAAGGTTCATTGGTTTGGTTACATGCAGCAAGTGTTGGAGAAACACTTGCACTTTTTCCACTTGTAAATTATATTTTATCATTGAAAATCAATGTGTTAATAACAACTGGGACTGTGACATCTTCTACTCTTGTGAAAAAACATTTTGGTAATAGGTTGATTCATCAATATGCTCCTTTGGATTTAGATTTTGCAGTGCGCCGTTTTATTAGTCATTGGAAGCCTGATCTCGTCTTGATTTGTGAATCAGAAATTTGGCCCCTTCGTATTAAAGAACTTGCAAAAATGCGTATTCCGCAGATTTTGGTTAATGCCCATATGTCTGAACGTTCTTTTAAAGCTTGGCAAAAACGACGCGTTCTTGCCAAACATATTTTTAAGGATATTGATTTGGCGATTGGTCAAAACGAAAGAGATGTAGCTTATTACCATAAACTTGGCGTAAAATCTGTTACGTTTTCTGGTAATCTCAAGGCTGATGTTTTTCTGGTTGAAAATCAAGCATTGCTTGCACGTTATCGTAATGCTATCGGCAATCGCCCAGTTTGGGCAGCTGTTTCAACGCATGAAGGGGAAGAGGAGATTGCTTTTGAGGTCCATAAGATTGTTAAAAATTATTTGCCAGATTTATTGACAATTATTGTGCCTCGTCATCCTGAACGTTCAGAAGATCTTATCAGAAAATGCGATAATAAGGGGTTAAGTTTTATTCGTAGGAGTAGAGATGCTGTTCCAAACATGAATACCGATATTTTATGGGGAGATACCATTGGAGAAATGGGGCTTTTTCTTCGCTTATCGAAAGTTTCTTTCGTTGGTAAATCGTTATGTGGAAATGGTGGACACAATCCATTGGAATTGGCTTTACTTGGTTCCGCTATTTTGACAGGGCCCCATGTTTCAAATTTTCAAGAGATGTTCAAACAATTTCTAACGCATGATGCAGCATATATGGTTCAAGATACAAAACAGCTTGCTATTCAGGTGTATAAGCTTTTAACAAATGAAACATTGCGACAAGAAATGGTTGATAAGGCTCATGAAGTGGCGACAGGTATGGCAGGTGCACTTGAGCGCACATTAAAGATTTTAGATCCATTTTTACAACCCCTTGTAATACAAACAGGTTTACGTCAGCGTCAGGGTAGATATGCATATTAGCGCCCCCCATTTTTGGTGGAAAAATAAAAGCTTTTTGCGTTTTGTATTAGCCCCAGTTTCATGGGGGTATGGTTATTTTTCAAGTCGTTTTATGGCAAGACAGCCTCCCGTGATTAATCTGCCTGTTTTGTGTATTGGAAATTTTACATGTGGTGGTGCGGGTAAAACGCCGGTTGTTATTGCTTTTACCAAGGTGGCTAAAGAACTTGGTTTTGTACCTGGTATTGTATCTCGTGGTTATGGTGGATCAGTTAAAGGGGTACATCTTGTAAATGAGAAATATGATACTCCACACAATGTTGGAGATGAGGCACTTTTACTTGCACGGCATGCTTTTGTAGCTGTATCACCTAATCGTTATGCAGCGGCGCAACGGCTTAAGCAAGAGGGATGTAATCTTATTTTAATGGATGATGGATTTCAAAGTCGCCGTCTTTATATGGATTATGCGTTACTCGTTGTTGATGCGATGCGCGGTTTTGGTAATGGAGCTGTCTTTCCAGCAGGACCTTTGCGCGTACCATTAAAAACGCAGTTTTCTTTTATGGATAGTGTTTTATTGATTGGTCACTCCGATGTGCCTGATAATGTTGCTTTTCTTGTTTCGCGTACTGGAAAGCCTTTATATCGTGCTCATCTTAAAGCCAGTGCTTCTGATGAGGTTTCAGGAAAATCATTTTTGGCATTTGCCGGTATTGGCAATCCAGATAAATTTTTTAAATCTATTAAAGAATTGTCTGGTCATGTGGTGCAAACTTACATATATCCAGACCACTATTTTTTCACAGATGAAAATTTAAAAAGCCTTATACAAAAGGCTAAAATGCACAATTTATGGCTCGCAACAACAGCTAAAGATTATACCCGTATACAGACAATTCACACGCAAAAAGATTTGAAAAATCTTATTGTCTTTGATGTGAATGTCGATTTTGTTCAAAAAGACTTCTGTCGCATGGTTCTTGAGGAGGTCATGACCCGCTTTAGAAAACGTTCCCTTGAGTTTTCTTGTCTAAAAGGCAAAGGCTAAATTTATAGCTTTCAAAGGGTTATTTTTCTTTTGTTTTTAACAATTGCTTGAGATATGGGTTGCACTCAAGTTCACGTTGATAGGAGATTTCACAACTAGCATATGCTTCTTGGCGGTGATGATTCCAATATTTTAAATCATCTATAGGGATTTTTTGTCCGCTAACAGCACAAATAGTATAGGTACCATATTCTATAATGTCATATCCGTTATTAGAATAATGAATTTTTGCTTCGCGTTCACTATCGGAAAACATTATAACTCCTTTTTGCTTGATACAAGAGATTCAAGAAAAGTGCCATAAAATATATTATAAAGTCGAGAGTTAATTTAAAAATATTTTTCTTGTCAAAATGATGAAGAGTTTATTTTCTGCCAAAAAGCCGTTCTATATCTGCCAATTTGAGTTCAATATAAGTAGGGCGTCCATGATTACATGTACTTGTATTAGGTATTGCCTCCATTTGCCGTAATAGTGTGTTCATTTCTTCGGGGCGTAAAAGGCGCCCTGACCGTATTGAGCCGTGACAGGCCATCGTTGCTGCAACATAATCAAGCATTTCTTTTAAATTATTTGTTGTATCATACTCAGCGGCCTCATCTGCGAGATCTTTAATAAGGGCTTGGACGTTGATCTCTCCTAACATGGAAGGTGTTTCACGCACAACAATTGCTCCTAGTCCAAATGATTCTATTCCTAATCCAAATTTTTGCAAAGCATCTTTATGCGTTAAAAGACATGTTGCATCCTCTTCAGAGAGTTCTACAATTTCAGGAATAAGTAATAACTGTGAAGGAAGCGGTTTGGAATAAAGTGCATTTTTGAGTGCTTCATAAACCAATCGTTCGTGAGCTGCATGCTGATCGACAATGATCAAACTATCTTGTGTTTGGGCGATAATATAGTTTTTATGGATTTGTGCTCTGGCCGCTCCTAATGGATAAGATAACTCTTCTGATGAAGATGTAGTGCTTGGAATGTATGCATCCCCACTTGGTGTATTTAAGCCCTCCATAATAGGAGCGGCATCTTCTTTTAAATCAAAAGAGCTAGTACTATCCAATGGTTTTTGGACCATTGAAGCGCTGGTAAAATGATGAGGCTGTGAACTGTAAGAAGAGGACAGGTGCGTGTTCTTAAAATTGCCTAATGGTTGTTGTGCCAATGATTGTTGTGCCAATGATTGTTGTGTTTGAAATGCAGCAAGCATTGCTTCAGAACGGGTTGAGGTAGGACGAATACCAGATTGCTGCAATGCTTCACGAATAGCTCCAACAATCAAACCACGAATTAATCCTGGATCACGAAATCGTACATCAGCTTTGGCTGGGTGAACATTAACATCTACCTCAGCAGGTGGGAGATCAATAAAAAGAATAGCGACAGGATAACGATCTCGTGTCATGACATCAGCATAAGCACCTCGGATAGCGCCCCATAGAAACTTGTCACGCACGGGACGCCCATTAACATAAGCAAATTGATGAAGGCTGTTATTTCGGTTGAAAGATGGTAAACAGGCAAAACCTGTTAAGCGCACCCCTTCGCGTTCAGCATTCAGCGCAATGCTATTAGGGGCAAATTCTTTTCCCATAATTTGCGTAATACGTTGTAATTGTCCTTGAATATTATTTTCTGTAGCAGACAGTTCCATAGATGTTCTGTCTAATCCTGAAAGAGAAAAGCGGATATGTGGAAATGCAATAGCAATTCGCTTAATCATATCGCTAATAGCATTTGTTTCAGCCCGATCAGTTTTCATAAATTTTAATCGTGCCGGCGTGACAAAGAAAAGATCACGAACTTCAACAATTGTTCCAAGATTTGCAGCAGCTGGTTTGGGTCCTACAATTTTTCCTGCAGTAACGGAAATTTCAGCAGCGCTCTCAGCATCTTTTGTTCGTGAAATGAGTTTAAGTTTAGCAACAGAACCAATAGAGGGGAGGGCTTCTCCTCTAAATCCAAGGAAGCAGATATTGTGTACGTCATCGGTAATCTTTGAGGTACAATGGCGAGAAACTGCTAAAGTTAACTGATCTGCAGGAATTCCATAACCATTATCACTCACCTTTATAAAATTTTTTCCACCATTTGCTGTAATAATTTCAATGCGTGTTGCACCAGCATCAATAGCGTTTTCAACAAGTTCTTTGACAACATTTGCTGGTCGTTCAATAACTTCACCGGCGGCGATTTGATTAATAATATTTTCGCTAAGATGGCGTATAATCATAATAAATTCTAACAGGAATCTTAAGGGTTCTATAGAAAATTATGATAACATCATTTGCGCGACATTCAAGAACAAGAGAGCTGAGAGGTATTATTTTTACAATACCTCCTATTTTATTTTATGTTAACAAATCAGTTGGAAAAAACATAGAAATAGTTTTTATCACTTTAAAATAGCTTGCACCAATTTATCATCTAGGTCAAAAAAGAAACAATGTAAAAAGGGAAGGCAATATATATGGCGCGTATAAGCGGTATTTTAGCAGATAGTGATATACAAGCTTTGATTGAGAATAACGTTCTCAAGGCTCAGTATCCATTTGATAGATCTCAAATACAACCAGCAAGCCTTGATCTTCGTTTAGGGGAGAAGGCTTATCGTATACGTGCTTCTTTTATGCCGGGCCCTAATACAAAAGTTTTGGATAAGCTTGAACGGTTAAAGTTGCATGAGTTTGACTTACGAGACGGAGCCGTTTTGGAAACGGGGTGTGTTTATATTGTTCCTCTTTTGGAAAGTTTAGCGTTACCAGAATTTTTATCTGCTGTTGCCAATCCCAAAAGTTCTACAGGCCGATTAGATATTTTTACACGTGTTATTACGGATAATGCTCAAGAGTTTGATAAAATTTGTGCTGGTTATCATGGTCCACTTTATTTGGAAATTAGTCCACGCACATTTCCAATTTTAGTGCATACAGGCTCACATTTATCACAGCTTCGGTTTAGAAAAGGGCAAAGTTATTTAAATGAAATAGAGTTGCACACTTTGCAAAGGCAAGAAACACTGATATCGGATGATTTTCCTAATATTAGTGTTGGTGGTATTGGTCTTTCCATTAATTTAAAGGGAGACGAAAACGGGCTTATAGGTTATCGTGGTAAACATCATACAAGTGTTATTGATATTGATAAACGTGCTGTTGCCCACGTTTTAGATTTTTGGGAACCTCTTTTTGATCGTGGTCAGAGGGAGTTGGTTCTTGATCCTGATGAATTTTACATTTTAGTTTCCCGAGAGTCTGTTCATGTGCCTCCACTTTATGCCGCAGAAATGACTCCTTTTGATCCTTTAGTTGGTGAGTTTAGGGTGCATTATGCAGGCTTTTTTGATCCAGGATTTGGGCATAAGGAGGCGGGTGGAAAAGGAGCAAGAGCGGTTTTAGAAGTGCGGAGCCATGAAGTTCCTTTTATCTTAGAGCATGGTCAAATTATTGGCCGTTTGGTCTATGAGCATATGCTTAATCGACCATCAACCCTTTATGGACATGATGTTGGATCACATTATCAAGCACAGGGTTTAAAGTTGTCCAAGCATTTTAAATGAGTTGGGAACCACGAATTTTGATAACATGTATGCAGAAAGCGTATTTTAGATAAAAGAAAATTTTATCCTTCATAAAACCGACGTCATGCATTTTATTTTCAGTTTTCAAAGTTATGGTTTTGTATTTGAGAGGGTATGAGAGGCATTTTTACTTCTTTTTTAAAGAGGTTTTATCTATACAAACTCCATTTATGATGTGCAAAAGAATAGTTTTGGTTATTTCATTATGACAAAATCTACAATGAAAGAATTTTACTATATTCAATATGTTATTCATATTTATTATTATAATAAATCAATAGGTTAATAAAATTCAATATAACAGTAGCGTATTCACTTTTCAAAGTAAATATGCGAGATTGGATGCTACACTTGGCGCCATTTTTCTAGAGCTTAAATGACCAGTATATTTTATTTCGTATAAAAATTATCCTTAAGAGCTAATAAATAAGTTTTTCACTACAGTTTAGTAACAATTTTTTTAAACATTGTTCTAATTTTAGTAACTCATTTATAGCCTCAAGATATAATATTGCTAGAAAATTATTCAATTAAATATGAAGAGCTTCTATTAGTATGAACATTAAAAGTTTTTTTATGCTTTATGTGAATTAGACACTGTATATTTTTATAAACTTTCATGAACAAGTAACAGGTCTCAGTTTTGAATATTGATATAAGAAGATTTATGGATGTATGCGACAGCTTTATTTACAGTATTAATAAAGGATTTTTTCATCTTTTGGGGGAGATTATGGTTTATACTTAATGACACTCTATATTCTTAATAACTGATAATGTAAGGACCTTTGGAGGGAGAAACGACTTTAAATTATAACTAATTAAGCTACGGAGCAATCGCTTTCGAAGAGGTATTGGTTTAACGAGAGTATAACATTTCAATTGCACATGAACGATATATGAGTAGATACGTTATTAATGATACTACATACTGTGAGATTTTAAATTTGGATAAGAGAAATAAAGACGTTGTTTTTATCAATTAGTTTTTTTAGAAAGTTGCAATCTCTGTTGCTTTTATCTATTCAATAGAGCGTTTTGGGAGGATGTCGAATAGGTAGGTATACGGATTCGCTTTTATGCGTTTTAGGATGTTTTCTTTTTTTATTTAGGAACAATGGTGCCATCAATGATTATTTCTTCAACACTTGATTATCGTAAAGCAGCAAAGCGTCGTCTTCCTCCCTTTCTTTTTCACTATATTGATGGTGGGGCTTATGCTGAAGAAACGATGCGACGTAATTGTACAGAACTTCAAGCACTTGCACTGCGTCAAAGGATTCTAAGGCAAGTTGGTGAAGTTGATCTTTCAATCAAGCTTTTTGATCAGACACTTGATTTACCGATTGTACTTGCACCTGTTGGGCTAACGGGCATGTATGCACGTCGTGGAGAAGTAAAAGCAGCGCGTGCCGCAGCGGCAAAAGGGATTCCTTTTACTCTATCCTCTGTTTCAGTTTGTCCCATTGCGGAAGTACAAGAGGCGGTTGGAGATGCATTTTGGTTTCAACTTTATGTTCTCAAAGATCGCGGTTTCATGCGTGATGCACTAGAACGGGCTTGGTTGGCTGGTGTACGCACGTTGGTTTTTACAGTTGATATGCCAATTCCTGGTGCACGTTATCGTGATGCGCATTCGGGAATGTCTGGTCCTTATGCTGGTTTACGCCGTTTTTTACAAGCTTTGACTCATCCATATTGGGCTTGGAACGTTGGTGTTATGGGGCGCCCTCATGATCTTGGAAATGTCTCCACTTATCTCAAAAAGAAAATTGCATTGGATGATTACGTTGGTTGGCTTGGTGCAAATTTTGATCCATCAATTGGTTGGCATGATCTACAATGGATTCGCGATTTTTGGAAAGGAAAAATGATTTTGAAAGGTATTCTTGATCCAGAAGATGCGCGAGAAGCAGTAAAATTTGGTGCGGATGGTATTGTTGTTTCTAATCACGGCGGACGTCAGCTTGATGGTGTATTATCAACAACACGAGCGTTGCCTGCAATTGCGGATGCTGTAAAGGATCATTTGACTATTTTAGTGGACTCAGGTGTTCGTTCTGGTCTTGATGTTGTACGCATGATAGCACAAGGTGCGGATGCTGTTATGATTGGTCGTGCTTTTGTTTATGCGCTTGCAGCAGCAGGTAAGAAAGGTGTTATGCATCTCCTTGATCTTTTTGCTAATGAAATGCGGGTAGCTATGACACTGACCGGTACTCAGACAATCAAAGATATTACACGCAAGAGTTTAGTAAATATAGATGTTTTTAAGTAACGAAATCAATATGTTATACTTATTTTAGAAAAAGAAAGTCTTTTTATAGAGGAGCATAATTATATACTTTACAAATATGTTGATAGTTAAATTTAAATAGAAAAGATCAAGAAGCTCCTCTATAAAATCACAGAAAATACTAAGTAACTACAATAATACTAAGTAACTACAATAATATTAACGCAAAAATCTTAATAATAATAAACACAAAAAAAATACTAATAACATTGCATACATCTTTTATTTACGTTATTAACAGCTCATTCTATGGATAAAAAGGAACAAGCGCTGATATTAAAGGCAAAACAACTGTTGATATAGAAAAAATAGATATAAATAATGCTGTGAGCATTTTTCCCTCCTATATATAAAAATATAATATATTAATCACTCTTTTCCACATTAGCATAAAATATAAACCTCATTTAGTTTTATTTTAATATAGAATAATATTAATTATGTTATATAAATAAAATTATTAAAAATGTCAATATGTATTTATTGTAATATTTAATTATAATAAAATTTTATCAATATAAATAATGTTTCTATAATCTATATATTATTTATATTAATTTTATTGAATAAGATATTATAAGGATATGATATTGTTTTTATGGAGTACGTTTTTAAGCAATGAAAAAAATACCTGTACTATCTTTAAAAAAAGCTGGTTTACTGAGAGCAAGACTGCGTGAATTAATGTGCTTTTCTTGCATACTCAATGATTTATGATGTTTTTGAACTGGCGAACATATTAGGAAGCAGTTGAATATTTTTTTGTATAGTATGTCATTTCTAACACTATTTATGTGTTCTAGATTTATTTCATAATTTGTTAAAAATATCCAGTTTATTTTTATTACAGATGGGGTCGTTGTGTATTCATAATGATACAAATTGGCATAGAATGTTTTGTTCCATAATCGATTTAACAATTACATCTCCAAGCTTCTCCATGGATACTATGCTCTTCACAGACAACAACAGATTGGTGAGATTGGCATAACTCTAGCACAGATATATTATCTCAAAGTTGAATTGTTGGCACACTTGTAATTATTGGGATAACTTCATGTTTTTTGAAGCTCTTCAGTAATATAAAGACAAATCTGAACAGTTTTTTCAGTAGCAAGTAAGAGAATATCTTTTCCTTTTTTTAACAGAAGTTTTGCTGATATCAATTTTTAAAGCATTTTTATGAATATTCATAACAGCACGCTTTCCTAAACCTATATAAACGGGTACAAGATTACTCAGATTAGCAGTTTCCATTTGATCTAATTACTACTCATAAGTAATTGAATAGTATTTACTTTATCGCTGAATAAAAAAGAAAAGTTTTTCTCTCTTTCAAGAGAGGATGGGTTGTCATCTAGCCAATAGGGATAGTTTGCGAGCAATTTGTTCGATGCTAGATAATTTAAATTGCAGTTACTTTTTATCACTTGAAGCTGTGAAAAGAAGGCGAAGATAGATGAAAGAATGTAAAAAATGATGGATACATTTTAGGATAAAAAATTATAATCCTGTTAATTCCACACCTGTTGCAGCTGATATTGGTGGCAAAAGAAATTTTACCAAAAAATTATCAAAATTATTGAGGACATTCCTCATGGCATGTAGACTAAACCTTTTTGTTGGTATGGGTGGGATTTTCTTTGAGCTGAAATTGATTCTATCCCCTGAAATCAGCAATAATCTCTCAGGTTATGGCGTAAACTTTTTGGGGATGTTTCAACACCACTATCGTCCTTTTATGAAAAATGTTAGCATTTCAGATAAGCAGCTGTGAGGAGTTTCAACGTTTAATACAGCGAGATCCAGAAACTCTCACGGATTTAGAACGGGCTTCAAGATTTTTATATTTACAGCGATTAAGTTTTTGAGAGAAAGTAAATCGTACGATGAGAGGTGAAACCCATCGTAGCGCGCGGGGGCTTAAGCCCTTACAATTTGAAGGCGTGCTAAAACTTATTTTCCTCTGTTTAGCAGGTGTTAGCATATTTTTATTGTGCGTTATGATCGTCTAAAAATCTTGTTCTATCTTTTACCACTTTAATTGTGGTTCTGAAGGTTATAAAGAAAGGATTTTTATAAGCGAGAGGATTATCAGCCGATGTCTAAGCTGTTTGCATAAATAAAGGGGAGTTTTTTGTCTTTAAGCAATATGCTAGAAATTCAAAAAACTTTAGTTAACTTCATAAAAGAGATTACACCATCTTATACAGATTGCTCTGCAAATAACACAATTGCTGGTAAGGAATGGGGCATCACCAATTTTGATTTCTAAAAAAGAAACAATACGTATTAAATAGTCTTTAACTTTACAGACTTTTTAAGAATCCTTTCAGAACCTTTTGAAAAAAGTGAATTGATAGAAGATTTTCTATCAAAATATAGCAACTTTTCTAACAAGTTACGAATAAATCTAAAAATATATATTAAATATAAAAAACAGTGCGATATGCGGGCTGTCTGGGCTTTAGAAATAAGAATCAAAGCGTATAAAGATGCATAGAGGTGAGATTGAGACATATCATTTTTATGATTCAATAAAAAAATTAAAGAAAAAATTCTATATCAAAAATTGAAGGTAGTTTAAAAGGTGGACGAGCAATGCATGGAAGGATGAGCGAGAAGGTGAATTAGGTGAGGGCGATTTATAGATTATCAGTATCTTTGTAAAAGTACCTTCTCAAGATAAATATTGTGATAAAGTAAGATTGTGGTTGAGTGTCGAAAAGATAATACGCGCTCTTAATTTTTCCGTTATACACATCAAAATAAACGCCATGAAAGGCACGGTCCTATTACAAACTTTCTCTAAGAGCAGTACATGAGTTTGCAAGATATTACAGTGATATTTTAAAAGAAGGATTTTATTTCAGGAAGAAATTGTCTTAAAATAGCAAAGCAATATTTTCCAAGAAATTGCCAGGCCAATTTTGAAAGTAAAAAAGCTAAGTTAAAAAATAAAAGAAAAAATGGTTGTTGGTTTTCTCTACTGGAGTTGCATGTTATTTCCCACATAGGAAATTTACCTATAGAAAAATTAACAGCCAAGATCATTCACAATGTGTTCCCGCCACTTTAGCATGAAAAAGCAGATATAGTGCGAAAGTATTTGCCTTATCGTCAACATCATTATTATAATTAGGAAGCTGAAGCAACGTCATTTACAAATCACATAAAGCCTATACCATTATTCATTATATAGTTCCGTAGATTGCTTTTCTTCAAGCATCCGGCTCCTAGATATTATTTTTGTTGAAAACAGAACCTTTGTGTATGATCAGTTCTTTGAACGACGATAGTAGTGCTATCCATAAAATCTTTTCTCATCTTCTTTTGATAAGATAACAAAGATGCCCTTAGAATACATCAATAGACTTAATCATTTTACACAAATATAACCTGTTGAATCCTTTAGTTTCAACTTAAACGTCCCTTAGTCACTCTAATTAAACCCAATCGACCACCAGAGTGTTTTAATCCTTTAAGTGCTTTTACTTTCTAATCTGAATGTATCCACCTCTTTTAAATCTTTTCATTGATAGATGTTTCAGAGAAATTATATTTTTATCACTTTATTTTCCGTTTATGTCTCCAATCACATAAACGTTCACCTTGTTCATTATGTTTTAAAATATCTCTCGCCAAATTTGGACTAATGACATTGATATCTTGTCGATTCAAATAAATTGGCAGCCATCCAATACAAGAAGTTCATTCATTCGTCGCGCAACTAGCTAGAAAGCTTAGTGCGCACATCAGCATCACTTTTCTATTAATTTCATTTTCTATCTCAAGCCGTGTTATCGCTATCTTGAAAGCTTCCTTTGTTTGCTTTTGCTTCTCAACTTTTTTCCCAAGAAAAAAGGCTTTGACTAAAGCTATAAGAAAAGCTGCTATGATCGCTGACCTCACCGTCAGATATTTTTTTCCATATGAATAACGCTTTTGTCTTTTTCATATGAAGCATTTTGTGGGGTGTTCGGGTCCAATGGTATCACCTTTGTCTGGTGTTGTATTGGCTACGTTTCCAGCAGCGTCTTAAGCAAATCAATCAAGCTATTGAAATCTTTTTAGAGGCAATAGCACAAGAGACAAAAAAGATTTTGACAAAAAGCCGCTTAAAGATATAGGAAGTTCTCTCCTCCTAGCCCCCCAGCCCATTTACATAACATAAAAAAGAGAAAGGCAATGAAATGATATTTGATGATGGCGATAGATATGTAACAATCCGTGAATGTGCACAGCTTTTTAGTGTATCCACAACAACGATTCGCCATTAGATGCCTCAGGTGTATTTCCAAAGCCATGCAAGCTAGGGAGAGCAGTAAGGTGAAGGAAAAAAGAGATTTTAGCATTCACTTCAACGAAAAATAAGGAGAAAATAAGAACAAATTAGGTAAAATTATATAAACTGTAGAAGGTGGTCTAAAAGGTGGTCTGAAAATGGCTATTTAAAGAAAAAATCTATATATTTCAATATGTTTAAGAAATAAAATGGTGCCGCATGCCGGATTCGAACCAGCGACCCCATCATTACGAATGATGTGCTCTACCAACTGAGCTAATGCGGCATAGGTTTGTAAGTCAATGAAACAAAACTAATTTGAGGGTAATAGCTAAAAGTACGTATAAAAGCAAGAATGCATTTTTTCAATAATTTATAAATATGATAATAATTTGAAGGAGAAGTATGTAAAAGTCAGAGGAAAGTATTCTTTGACCTTAATGCTATAAAATGCTTTCCAATTTAGATAACACTTAAATTAAGAAGCTGGGAATGTAGATCTTTAGGATGAAAAATGGTGTCACGATATCTTAGTAAAGATAAAAACATTTTCTGGTTCTTGAGAAAGAAATTTGTTGCATAAGTGATTGGGAAAATAAAGATCATCATAAACCCTTTATAATGTGCAAATAAGATGAGTAGAATTAGTTTAAAAGTTACTTCTCATTTTTATGGGAAGAAAAAGGGAGGAGGATTAATAAAATTATTAATCACGTTTTTTTATTTAAGAGGGAGTAAAAATCATGTCGGATGAAGATCGGCTGATAGAACTAGAAATGAAGCTAGCTTACCAAGAAAAATTCATTGAAGAACTTTCTCGAGAGGTAATTAATCAATGGAAAAGTTTGGATGAGATATCTAAAAAGTTGATATTTTAGTGAGACGATTTTCAGATTTAAAAGAACAGAGTGTTACTGAAGCTGTTATCTTACCATTTTCTCAATAGGGAGAAGGTGCGAAATATTTTTTATCATAATTGCAATTATTTACAGATGAGTTTTTATTTCACGCATTTTGTTAGACTTGTAGAATAATTTTTATAAGCTTCTTCATTAATTCTAATAAGTTCTAATCTTATAAGGAGAGCTGATATTAGAAGACGTTTTTTTACATGGGGTTTCTAGTACGAAAATTAAGAAAAGTTTTTGTAGAGTATAAAGAAGCAGCCATAGAAAAATATATGAACTGCAATATTTTAAGTTTTTTCTGTACAGAGTTTTCTTATAGGTGGGAGGTAGATTTATTCGCTAATTTTTTTAAATTGATACAAATGAAGTGATGTTATCGTTATCTATAGAAATCATAAGTGAGCGTCTATATTTATAATAAAGCGTTTTAATTTGTTCTGATGATCAAGTGATTTTCAGTTGTTTTATAGAGTGAGGGGTTTTAAGCGACATCGATTATGTTATAGGACAGAGAGCTCTAGAAGTTTTTTTCAAGATCAAATGTACTCTTCGTTATATGTATATGATATTTTGTGAAAAGGCTTTTGTTTTTCGTAATTTAAGATACAAAATACTATTGCTAAAGCACCAAAGATAGACCATGCGGGTAAATAAGTGAGAGTAATGCAAATTGAGGACAGAAAATCAGGCATTACCTTGCATAGAGATTGATTAAGGTGATAGATATCTGTTTGCAGAAGGTTTATTAAAATTTTATTAAAGGGGGTTGTTGTCCAATGTGATGTGATTACAGAGTGTGCGTTATCAATGACCAATGCTATAATGGTTAGTGTAACGAAAATGAAGGACATTAATTTAAATAAAGGGTGGAGCATATTTTTTCTTAAAACTTCAACGGGACATACGTATAATGCACAAAAAAATGAGGAGTTGCATTATGATGAGAAAATAAGTTTACGTTTGTTTTGTGTTTTTTGAAAGAGGTGCCTAATTTTTCAATAAAAGTTGAGGTTAAGTTCAACAAAAGTAGTGAGGCATGATGTCTGAAAAAAAGCACGAGGAATTGAAGCGTAGCCTTCAAAATCGCCATGTTCAAATGATTGCTTTGGGTGGCGTTATTGGGACGGGACTTTTTTATGGGTCAACCGAGGCAATTCAATTAGCTGGTCCCTCAGTTATTTTATCTTATCTTGTCGGCGGGCTTATTATGTATTTCATTATGCGAATGCTTGGTGAAATGTCAGTAGAAGAACCGTCTTCAGGAGCATTTAGTTTTTTTGCTTATAAATATTGGGGGAGATTAGCTGGTTTCATAACAGGTTGGAATTATTGGTTTCTTTATATTCTTGTGAGCATGGCTGAACTTACAGTGATAGGGTTTTACCTTGATCATTGGATTTTGATTGATCATTGGAAGACATCTTTCATTGTTCTTTTATTTGTTACATTTGTTAATTTGTTTAATGTTCGTTTTTATGGAGAATTTGAATTTGTTTGCGCTTTGATCAAAGTGGCTGCTGTTATTGGTATGATTATTTTGGGAATTTTTCTCATTGTCACTGGACTAGGGGAAAATCAAGCGAATATTCATTATCTTTGGGACCATGGCGGTTTTTTCCCTTATGGAGCAGTAGGGGTTGTTTTAGCAACTTCTGTAGTAATGTTTTCTTTTGGAGGAACGGAGCTTATTGGTATTGCTGCTGGAGAAGCATCTAATCCACAAAAAACAATTCCAGCGGCTATTCGTCAAGTTATGTGGAGGATTATAATTTTTTATATTGGTTCTATCAGCGTTATTATGATAATCAGCCCTTGGAATATGATTGGAAAAAATGGTAGTCCTTTTGTCACAATTTTCGAGACTATAGGAATTCCTGCTGCTGGTCATATTTTGAATTTTGTGGTGATTATGGCTGCTATTTCTGTTTACAATAGTGGCATTTATTCTAATGGCCGTATGCTTTATAGTTTAGCTGTACAAAAAAATGCACCACATATTTTTAGTAAACTGAGTGCTGCTCGTGTTCCTTATATTGCTATCCTTTTTTCATCATTATGTACGGCGTTGATTGTCGTTGTTAATGCTCTTGTTCCTGATAATAGTTTCATGCGGATCATGGCTCTTGCAACTGCAGCAGCAGTGATTACTTGGGCTATTATTGTTATTGTTCATTTGAAATTTCGCAATGCATATAAGAACAGAAAGGGCGATTTTATTTATGCATTTGGTTTATATCCTTACGCTAACTATCTTTGCCTCAGCTTTCTTGCTTTATTGTTTTGCATTATGTTTGTCAGTGGTTTTAGGCAAAATGGATTGATGACTCGACTTTTTGATATGATAGGAATAAGCGTGCCTTTTCTTGAAACATATATTCCTGTACAGATGCCTGATATGAGTTTGGCAGTCATTATCATTCCTCTATGGTGCTTGTTATTACTTTTAGGTTATAAACTGAAACGATAGAGAAAGAAGAGCTAATAAAAGGGATTGATTGGAATAAACTTTGGGGATTATAAAATTTGATGAGGTAACACAAGTTTTTGGTGATTTGTGTGTTTTAAGAAATATTACTGTACAGCTTACCGAAAGACGAATTGCTATTATAGGTGCGAATGGTTCTGGAAAAAGTACATTTGTTCGTCTTATTAATGGGCTCCAATTACCATCTCATGGTTTTGTAAGCGTTGATGGGCTTGATACAAAACGCGATGCAAAAGCAGTAAAGCGTAAAGTTGGATTTGTTTTTCAAAATCCAGATAATCAGATTGTTTTACCATTAGTTGAAGAGGACTTATCCTTTGGTCTCAAAAATTTAAAGCTTAATAAAGATGAAATTAAGGAGCGTGTAGATGAAATTTTACAGCGCTATGAACTTCAAGATTTCAGAAATCACGCTGTCCATTTATTAAGTGGTGGGCAAAAACAACTCGTTGCTATTTCCGGTGTAGTTGCAATGAAACCAGACTACATTATTTTTGATGAGCCGACGACATTACTTGATTTGCGAAATAAGCATCGCGTTACGCAAGTGATAGAAGAATTACCACAAACTGCAATAGTTGTATCGCATGATTTAGAGTTTTTGAAAAAGTTTGATAGAGTGCTGGTTTTTGATAAGGGGGAGATAGCAATTGATGATGTACCTTTTGTTGCTATAAAGGAGTATATAAGAAGAATGTCATGATCGGTTTATATATTCCGAGGGATACATTTATTCATAGGTTAAGGCCTGGAGTTAAGTTATTATTTCTTACGGCGTGTGGAACTTTTATAATAATGGTTTCTTCCATAGCGCTTCTTGGTTTATTTTTGTTGTTTGTCATCTTATTCTATAGAGTCGCCAAGATCCCTTTCAAAACTGTGATAAAGCAATTTAAATCGATGGGATTGCTTTTAGTTCTTCTATTTGTATTTCAAACTATTTTTAGCGGTTGGCTTACAGGGGTTGAGGTCATATTACGTCTTGTTATCCTCTTTTCTTTATCATCAGTTATTTCATTCACAACAAAAGTGTCAGATATGGTGGATGCAATTGAAGCAGGCCTCCAGCCCTTTCGTTGTTTTGGTATAAATCCATCAAAAGTGAGTATGGTTATCTCTATGGCGATCAGGTTTATTCCTCTTTTGAGTGAAAAGTTTAATGAGGTGCATGAAGCACAGCAAGCACGGGGACTTAATACTAACATTGTTGCTCTTGCGATACCTTTAATTATACGGACCATAAGAATGGCGTCAGAAGTGGCTGAAGCATTGGAAGCGCGTTCTTATGATGCTGATACTATTGATACAGCATCTCGTAATAATCAGAGTTTTTATAGTAAAAGAAGAATTAAATGAATACAAAAGATTTAGTTTATATTGCTTTATTTGCCGCTATTTATGCTATTTTGGGCCTTTTCCCTTCTATTTATCTTCCTTTTCTTCTAGGGGTACCTGTTACAGCTCAATCGATGGGACCGATGCTAGCAGGGTCTATACTTGGGGCAAAAAGGGGTGCTTTAGCGTCACTCCTTTTTCTTGTTCTTGTTGCGATTGGATTACCTCTGTTGTCTGGTGGTCGTGGTGGAATCAGTGTCTTTTCAGGGATTGCAAGTGGTTATTTAATAGGTTTTCCATTTGCCGCATTTTTTATTGGTTTAATGGTAGAGTTGTTTTGGCAGCGGTTAAATTTTATAACATTATTTATGATAAATACTTTTGGTGGCATTGGGATAGTTTATTCTTTTGGGGTTCCATGGACAGCGTATATGACCAAAGTTTCTTTACTGAATGTTTTAATGGCTTCATCAGTTTTTTTGATAGGCGATTGTTTAAAAGCGTTGATTGCATCCTTTATTGCACTCGCGATTAAAAGATCTGTTCCTCTCATGCATTCAAAGCATAATAACTAAAATAAATGTATTATTTTGTTATGCTGTTGTTATATAATATTCGTATATCACTATTATTGAATTTAACTATAGTAATTTATGATATAATTAAACATTGTAGAATCTAATATGATTTATATAAGTAATATTATTAAAATAAATTATTATAATATTTTTCTCTATATCTAAGGCATTTAAAGTGTACTTTTATAAATCTGATACTTTTTATTAATTGTACAACAATAACGAAAGCTTTTCCCTAGTGAAGGAATAATTCAGTGAATACAAAGGATTTGGTTTATATTGCTTTATTTGCCGCTATTTACGCTGTTTTGAGTCTTTTTCCTCCTCTTTATCTTCCTTTTTTGCTGGGTGTCCCTATTACAGCTCAGTCTATGGCTCCGATGTTAGCAGGCTCTATACTTGGAGCAAAAAGGGGAGCGTTAGCATCACTTCTTTTCCTTGTTCTTATTGCAATTGGGTTACCTCTATTGCCTAGTGGTCGTGGTGGAATTAGTGTTTTTTCAGGAGTTACAAGTGGTTATCTGATTAGTTTTCCATTTGCTGCATTTTTTATTGGCTTTATGGTAGAATTGTTTTGGCAGCGGTTAAATTTTATAATATTATTTATGATAAATACTGTGGGTGGCATTGGGATAGTCTATTCTTTTGGAATACCATGGGTAGCGTATATGACACAGGTTCCTTTTCTGACAGTTTTAATAAGTTCATTAGGTTTTTTTGTTAGTGGTTTCTTGAAAGTGCTGATTGCATCCTTTGTAGCGTTGACCATAAAAAAAACCGTTCCTCTCATTCATTCGGAAAAAGGGGCAGTTTTGTACTGAAGAACAAGTTTTGCCAAATGTATGTAGATTAAAAAGCACCACGGAATACCATTTTGTTTTGTCACTTTTTTATTGGTATTTTTATCTGCATAGCTCTCAGAGGTAGCCATACGAAAATTGAATGTTTCGGCACCAAAATTCTTTTTTCTTTCAGGAGCAGCCCCTAAATAGCCAATTAATATCATTTTATTCAACAGGCTTGTAAGTTTTATTCGATTTGCATATTATATGCATAAAGCCTTAGAATAATTTATTATTTTTTTAATATTTTTAGTTAATTAATCACTAATTTTAAAAGTGTTAAATTATATTAATTGTATAAAAACATGGATAATTTAGTGTTCATCTAAAAACTCTTGATGTATATAGTGCCCTTATAAATGTATTAATATAAGGTATAAAAATGAGATTTGAATGGAATGAAGCTAAAACAAAAAGTAATCTTAGAAAGCACCGTGTAAAGTTTTGAAATAGTTGCATGTGTTTTTTCGGACCCATTCTCCATAACTAAACAAGAACGTATTGAAAACGGAGAGTATGGTTAGCAAGCTTTAGGGCTCATGGATGGTTTTTTATTATTATTCGTAGCGCATACTGTCCATGACGATAAAAATGGTATAGAGGTAATCCGTATTATTTCAGCACGGCGAGCCAACTTGAAAAAAAGGAAACGTTATAAAGAAGAAAGTTCGTTATGAAATTGAGGTAGGTAACTTATCAGCTTTGACAGATGAACAGAGAGTTGAAATTGATAAATTGGCTGTAATGTCAGATAGTGCAATTGATCATAGAGATATTCCGTCACTCAATGATGTGTTCTGGAAAAATGCCGTTCGCAATCCATTCTATAAACCACCCAAAACTGTCACAACAGTGCGTGTGGATTCAGACGTTCCAGCGTGACTTTAAAAGTCAAGGGAAAGGATATCAAATGCGTATTAACGCCATTTTACGTGATACTATGCTTCGTTCAATGCACTGATTTCTCCTCCACTTAAAAGCCGGGAAGGGGGAGCCCATATTCTAAAAATCTAAGCAGCTTTCACTGCAGAGTTCTCTAAAATTCGTATTGCTTTGCAATTAAAATTGTATAGCTTCGATCTTTAACTAACTGATTCTAAACAATACAATATATTTTGGATACACTATCTTCCCATAATCACTAAGATAACTTGGGAAGCACCTGCCATCTGATAAGACTATAGACATTGTAATTATGTTAACTTTATGAATACCATTAACTTTCTTTCTTATAAATATAAAATAGATCCAGCCTCAGAATTAGTTAATATCAATGATGCTGATAAATTTTTATAGGAAAGAAGATACGATTTTAACTGTGATAATCAATGTGCTACTTTAATAATCGAAAATTTTTCTGTGAACTCGAAGATCTGCTATTGGATTTATGTTTTAACGGGAGAAAATAGTCCTTATAATCCTGAAGTTATTGATTCTGAAAACGATTTTCAGAATATTCCTAACCCACGTTCTAAAAATCAGATTGAACAGAATAAGCAATATTTTGGAATTTTGATTCCTATAGAGTTTACTCTTTTTTCTTCAAATAAAGAGTTAAACAAATTCTTGCAGCTACACTACAAAAAATCTTTTCCCCCGAAAACGATTGATATCTCACCTGATATTGTTGGTAAGGAAGAGTTCGAAAAAAATTGCTTTTAATTAAAGAAATAAAACTGAAATATACACAACCAAAACAATTAGATTTTTTTGCAATGCAATCAGAAGACAACTTGCTAAAGATGGCTAAACTTTTGTTGGGTGAATTTCCCACGGATGATTATTCTGAAATGGAACTTGACTTGGGTATCAAATTTAAAGAAAAAAATAATTTAAAGAATTATTTTTTGAATCTTTTTAAAAAATATAAATTAAATCCAGCATTTAAAAACATAAGTTTTGTTGGAAAGACACATAATAATTTTGATATAATCTTTAATACTGAAACTTTTCAACATAAATTTGCTATTAAAACAAGTAAAAATGATAATGGTATGTATAATGAAGGTCATATAAAAGAAAAATTAAATCATGAAATCGTAAGTTTTACTGTATCTATTTAATAGAGCTCTGTAGCGTGTAAATAGATATATTTATTAAACTGCGTGTACGCAACATAAGGAAGAATACACAGACTAAAAAAAAGTACCAAATTATGGTATTTGAATATCCAAGAGCAATATCTAAGTACCAAAGTATGGTATCCAATGAAAAAGAAAACTTGTGCTCCACGTACTTAGAAATGACAGGCAAAGAAACAGTTTCTTTATAAATACTTGGGAAAATTAAAACGACAAGCGCTAAAATTATTAACTTTAGGAGACTGTGCATATACTGATATAACTCACATGTTAATCTCTTCCAACCTGTTGTATTGCCGCATTTATATTGTGGGTTGTTTTGCAACTCAGAAGGGATATTAGAATTGCGTAAAATTGCAAAAACAGTTGTTACGATCACCAAAAAAATAGACGCGAATGTCAAAATACCCTGAATAAGTCAAGATTTTTTCTTATTCCTAAAAAACATACAAATATAAAAATTATAACGCCAAACAAGGCTTTTCTCTTCTTATCTGTAAACATATTTATTTCCTGTGAAAAAATTATGATCTCAATTTCTTAAATTATTTTCTGATATAAAAACACAAACTACCTTTTAGTCTTTTTAGCATTTGCTTTTCTTTTAATAGCAATGTCTTCTATTGCATCCAGTTGCTTTTAATATTTTAGTTAACCTCGTCTATGATTTATCTATAGTTGATGATAGCTTTAAACACAGAGCTCCATAATCCCAAACTCTTGCTTGCATTTTGATACCAAAATCCACCTTTCAACAAAGCCCATCGCACTGGCAACCCTTTCATAAAGATTAAAGAAAAGCTCTGTTATTTCAAAAGTACACGAAAGGGAATCATAATTGCCGCAATATTTTTTGCGCTGATGCTGGCTACTCATGTTTTAAAAAACAAATATTTTGAAATTCGCGTATCCTAAAATCCTTAATTTGTATTAATGGATTTATTTACTTTATAAATTTGATACTATAGAGCTATTTTAGCTTCTAGAAATATATTGTACATTAAAAAAACTTTTTAATCACTCTTTAAATGCATATCCAATCCAAAAATGATCAGCACTTTTCACTATTTTGCTACTTTTTAGAAATCTATTTTAAACTCTCCTATCATTAGTTCATGAAGAGTTTTGGTGCGTGAAAGAAGGTCTTTTTCAATCTCTTCACAATACTTAGAAAAATCTGTTGCTCTTGGAATGATTTTTTTAGACATGCTTTCTACGTTGCTCTGCAAAATGCGTTTTAAGGACTCTTTCAAAATCAATAAGGAAATACCTTTGAGTTCAGTTTGATAAGCTTGAGAAGAGGTATTATAGTCCATATATTTTTGCATGTGGAAGCTACCACAAGAGAACAAGCGAAAAGTATTAGAGATATCATCATTTGAAGCTTTTACAGCAATAAACCTGTGAAGCCATATGCAAGTCTCAAGTGCATTTTCTTCATTCGATTTTTGTTTTTAATTTTCCATACGACACACGGCTATTTCAGGCTATTACTTTGGGTTGATTAAGATTTGTAAGGAAAGTTGATTGGCTAGCAGTTAAGGCTGAGTTTAAAGACTGGGATTATAAAACCCAAGGGCTGACAGAAGCCGGTGCAGCTATCGTGGCATTGGCTGTCACGGCGGTTACAGGCGGAGCAGCCTCGGGCGCTGCTAGTGCCATTACCGGTGCTTTGGGGCTTGGCTCGAGCACCGCCATGAATGCAGCGATACAGGCAGGTGTCCAAGCGCTGATTAACAAAAGCGCTGTGGCTTTTGTCAATAATCGCGGCAATATTGCCGGCGCCTTGCATGAGTTAGGTTCTTCCAAGAATGTTCTCAGCATTGTCTCATCGATGTTGACAGCGGGCTTAACCAGCCAAATAACGGAAATGGCTAGGTGTTGGACAATCTTTGCCAAAAACCGCTCCTTTTGTCGATCGTATCGCCCTTGAAGCGGAAAAGAACCTGATCAAAGCCGCCATTGGCACAGGCGTGCAAACGGCTCTTGAGGGCGGCTCTCTTGACAAGAACTTTTTTAACAATCTGCGCATCGCCCTGTCTGATACGGTTGGCAAATCATTGGCGGAAGAAATCGGCACCGCCAAGGCAGAAGGCAAAATAGACACGATCACACAAATCGTTGCCCACGCTGGTCTTGGCTGCTTAAAAGGCGCTGTTGCGAGCGGTGCTTGCTCTGCCGGTGCTGTGGGGGGTGCTGTGGGCGAAGCCACTGCTATGTTTCAGTTTCAATTGTGGTCCCCCAATTTTATACAAAAAGAAATAGCAGCATTGGATGGTCGTATTCCAACGGCAGAAGAACAAGCGCGTATAAATGCAAAGATTGAAGCACAGTTTGCTGACTTTAGCGATCATGCCATTGATGTCGCACGGGCTGTGGGGGGCTTTGCTGCTGCCCTTGCTGGTGGTGATGTTAATGCCGGAGCCGATGCCGCAGGTAATGCTACGGAGAATAATTTTCTTCCTGCGGTAGCAGCATTCATTGTGTCGCTTACACCAGAAGAGTTGGCAGCTCTGTCTCTTTTTATGGCTGGCGGAGCAACTGTTGTTGGATCCTCTAGCAATAAGACGGCTATAACGGATTTCCTTGGCTATTTGTTTGCATCGAAAAATGCAGAAGAAGACAGCGAAAAAACAAACCAAAACTCAAAAGAAGAAAAAAATAAAGCTTCTCAGAAGGAAAGTAAAAATAAGAAAAAAACGGAAACAATAAAGAACCACAAAACAATAATGATGGAAAGGGTAACATATTTGGACAAGTCAGGAAGCATCATGATAAAAAATGCGATGAGAAAAAACAAGAATTAAATGATGAAGGATGTAGAACATGCAAAACAGAAATAGTATTCAAAACTAAGACGGATAAGGGGGGGAGTAAGATCTCGTGCGGATATCGTTTATATAGAGAATAGTAAAATAAAAATTGGCGAGGTAAAAACGGGGAAGAATGCTAAATTAAGTGAACAACAAAAGATTTTGAAAGAGGCATATAAAAAAGGAAATGCAGAACCTACAAAAGGAAATTATATAAAATTTCTTAAAGATAACAAAGAGTTCTTAGAGAAATATCAAAAAGATTTCAAAGATTTTAAAGAAAGTAAGAAAGAATTAGAAAATGAGAATAGAAAATGGATTAAAGAACAATTGAATAATAAGTTAGACAAAACTGACGTTAACGTTTTTCATTATCCAGGACTTTTTGAATGAAAGTGAATAGCGATGCGAACTAAAGACGTGACAGAGATTTTAAAAACGCTTGGCTGGGAGACGAAAGATCAACTATTATTTACAGTGGTAGAACAGTATTAGCGTGAATAAACTGCGACTTATGGAGAATAATCTATGAACTTTTCGTTAAAAAAAATACATCGCCCTGATATTATTTATGTGGAGAAAGGTGTATTAAAAGTTATTGATATAAAAACTGGTAATTTTCAATTAACAGAATGTCAAAAAGATTTTGAAATAGCGTATAAAACAGGAGATGCAAAACCTTTTGGAAAAATTATGAAACGCTATCTAGGGGAAAATAAGGAACAGCTTAATAAATACCAAGAAGATTTGAAAAAATTTGAAGGAGATGCAGAGCTTCTGAAAGAGTTTAGAGACAATTGGAGTGAAAATCAAATAAACAAAGAGTGGAATAGAATAATTCCTTATACAGTTAGCTGTTATCCGGCGGTTGGAGAAGAGTGAAACATTATGCAAACTAAAGATGCAGCAGAAATATTAAAAAGTCTGGGCTGTGAGCTCTATCGTGATGAAGTAGGCGATACATTTGCCTATTATTATCTTCCGGATCGCATTGTGGATTTGAGCTATGGTGTGAAACATGAAACGGATGGTGAAAAATTTTGGTTATTAGCTAGTCTCACAACGGCTTCTTATAGTCTTGCTTGTGAATATTCTAGGGGGCAAAAGTCACGGTATGGATATATACTCTATCCAGAAATAGGTGATTTCGGGGTTACGGTACCGGATCTTTTAGAAAGTCATATTGAATCTGCTTTAAACAAAGTCATTACTTGGGCAAAAACACGAAATATTAAACAAAAATTACATGAAGAAGCTGCTAATCATTCTCTTGTTGCAAAGGCTCTTCTCGGCGAGATAGAAGCTTTAAGGAGTTATGAGTCTACGCCCAAAATAAACGTATCAGAATTTGCCGATTACGCAACCATGGAGTGGATTGATCGCCTTATTTTATTTGCACAGGCCTATAAAAATGGGGAATTAGACGATATTCTAACGCGCAATAAGCCAAAACAGCGCTCGATAAATCTCATCGCAGCAAGTCGCATCCTCAAAACGCGAGGATGGATTGCTATGGAACCTGAGAGAATGTTTCTCTCTTTGCCAGACCGTTTTATTCAATTTGATTTTGGCTTTATCCGTCTTCCTGATAATTACAATGTTCGTCTTGAAGCTGAAATATCTAATGAAATGATTTCTGTAGCTTGCAAATATATTCACTATAGGAGAGAATATAATTGGATACGACCTACGGATATTTATAAGTCTTTTAACACGATTGGAGGAGGTTTTTTTAGTGGTTTTGGCAAGGAAATTGATATTTGTGTAGAGGAATTGAATGAGCAAGAGTTGACAAAAATCTCTGAGCGGATAATACAATGGGCGCGTGCCCAAGATTTACAAGCATCAATAGAAAGCAAAACACGTGTTCAAAAGTATAGCTACAATATAGATATAGTCTGGCATTTGGCTTGCTTAGCGTTGACAGGTCGAATTGATATCCTGAAATCTTATAAAAATTTTCTAGAAGCTGGTACGATTTCTGAACATTTGGATGATGATTTGGATGATGATGAAGTAGAAAAATATGTTAACCATGCCGTTGAATTTTCTGAAAAACATCTGAAAATCCTTAATGAGCGAGAGTCAGCAGAAGCACATCTCAGTCCACAAGTTTTGATTACTTTCAATAAAGTTACAGAGCAATTAAAAGAAATGGGGTGGACAGTTTATCGCGATAAGAACTATGATCGCAATGCTTATTTTGTAAGTAAAGACCGTATCATCAATATAATGTATAACCTTCAAAGTGATGAAGAAGAGCCGATTGTTGTATTTAAGGCTTCGCTTTCAACACTTGGCTTTTCTACTGCTCATAGAGAGATGTTTCCTAGATTGCCCCAATATATAGCTCTCAAAGAGGCAGAAGAATTTTATACAGTTTCTAGTACTGAATTGGATGAAGGCAAGCTAAAGGAGATTTGTACAGATATACTTGAGTGGGCTGATCGGCAAAATGTCAATCAAATCATCTATGATTATGCCGCTTTGCCAACAAACAGTGAAGCTCACCTTGTGGCACGTCACTTTATAGCACTCATTCTGATTGGTGATATTGAAAAGCTCAAATTTTATAAGGAAAGTTTCAGGGCAAAGAACCATCTAGGCTTTGTGGAAGGTATCACGAAATATACGATTGACAACGCTCTTACTCTTGCACGGCGTTATCGGACTGGTTTTCCCAAAAACGCTCCGATTTTGAGTTTGGATGCGCAAACAGCATCTGTTGCTTCTAAAACAACTTCTGTTGAAGTGGCAGAGGAAGTGGATGAAGCAGATGACACTGATGATCGTCTTACCATGGAAAGTGTTCATGCACTTCCCAATACAACACCAGTTGTTCTATGCGCTTCATCACAAATGATCAGATCAAATTCGGGTAACTCATGGGTATTTTGTGCATCCGAAATCACTTGAATGGAATGATAGGTTGAAAAGATAACCGTCATTGCATCTGCGAGGTTTTCACAAGCTTCTTTGGCAAGGGCTTTTGCATCCGTGGTAGCAGGGAGAACAAGATCTGATGTTTCCATGCCAACAATATCATCTTGGTTTTTACGACGCTTGCCTACTTTCGTATCCGAACACACAGCAAAAGAACGCAAAGGTACTTGTGCATCGGCTGTCCATTCACGGATTGTTTGCGAGACTAAAGCCAGAGAAGGCACCAGAAACAAAACACGCTTGCCTTTTCCTGCTATGGTCTCTGCTATCTTAAGGCTAGTGAACGTCTTACCCGTTCCACATGCCATAATCAGCTTGCCACGGTCTGCTTCTTTTAACCCTTCACAGACTTTCTTGATGGCTTCTTCTTGATGGGGACGAGGCTCTTTTGTTGATTTCAGAACAATTTCTTTTTTCGTTGCAAATATTTGCCAGTCTATACGACTGTTTTCCATATGACGAAGGTCAATGCGATAAACGGGTATCGCTTGTCCTTTGATCATGGCATTCACATTATCACTTAATTCTACTTCCGTGGTATCAACGAGAAGACGATATTTGAAAATGTCTTTTCCAGATGCCGCGATAAAGCTATCAATATCCTTTTTACTAATCTGATGATCTGCTTTATAACACTTACACTGAATAGCCACATATCCTTCTTGATGACGAAGCTTAGCCACCAAATCAATACCGATATCATTTTTATTCCAACCTTCATGCTCTTTAGCCCATTCATAATAGCTCTCAACCGTTTCATATCGTCCAAAATGGAGAGGGTCATGCATAAGATAAGCCATGACAAGATTTTCAAACAATGTTCCCAATTCACGGGGTGATTTTGCTTGTTGACGATAATATTCTAAGAGAGAGCGTAAAGAGACATGTTCATGATCGGAATGATGAGGGCGAAGCATAAAGAATAAACTCCATAACAATATATTCTATTGATTAATTCTCTTCAAAAGAATCAAAACGAAGCTTATTAAATCCATTTTGAATGAATAGTGTGAAAAATGCGAAAAATGCTAAAAAGCGGATAAATTTTTTTCAAAAGGTTTTTTTGAAGGCTGTTTATCCACAGCCCATGAGAGAGATCAGATCAGCAAAATAGTGAAATTTGCTGTTTATTTGATGTGTTAATCAAGACAAATGCACCATGGGCTTTAAAATATCAGAATGAGTATTTTGATAAATTTTATGAATTATTTTATAGATAGGTTTTGAAGGTGTAAAAACCGTCAAAACCCCCTCAAAACGTATATTATTAGTTGAATTTATAGGTTGTAATGTCGATATAGGTTGTTTTTATTTTTTGCTATTTTTTTATATAAAAGCAGCAACCGTCAAAACTCAAAACCTCTTCAAAACTCATAACCATAATGATCTTGATAGCATTTCTTATGATTATACCCCCTTTCTTTTGAAAGGCTTAAAGGATCATATGCTTTTTTTAAGACGTGTTTTAATCACTCACTAAAATCATAAGGTTATCTATTAAAATGAACTGATAAAAATTCATACAAGGGATTTTAATAACGTAATCAGTTTTTACTTTCATACGCTTTTCATAAGCCACGTTTTAATTACTCAGTAAAATGATCACTTTTGTCAGTTCAATTTACTGACAGATAACTGACAAATATATATTATTGATTGTATTTATGGGTTGTATCATTAAAATACTAACATATTGAAATATAATGTTTTTAATTTTTTATCTCATTTAAAAAAATAGTATAGGCTCTAAAAAGAACTGACAACACTGACAAAACTCTTCTGATAAGGTCACTCAGATCATTTGCTTATGGAAAAAAGTTCCTTGATGAGAATGGCATAAAAAGAGTTTTGCGTGGTTGTCTTAAGACTTCAAAAGAGGTTCTTCATTGTTTTCTATGATGGTTTTTGACGACAGGATGTGCTTGATCGGATGATGTCTCATATATGCGTGTTGAGTGGCTTAGAGGAGCTGGAGAGTGAATTTATCTCTAATTATTGATAAATATATTGTAGCATTAAACTGGGGATATTGATGTATTAACCATTGACGGGCTAAACAGTTTTGGTTAAAGGTTTTTTTCATATAAATGTGGGGGAGAGATCTTCAGCAGTTAAAATAAAGCAGTTTTGGGTGTCACTTTTCTTTGGTAACAGAGGCATGTGCTTTTGTTAAAAGCGTCATAGGGCAGTGGCTGTTTTGAGTGGATTTATTAGCGGTTCCATGAAGTTCTTTTAAAGAGTGCTTCATGAATAATGCAAAGCGGGGGCAATCTGTATTGTTATTGATATTTTTACGCCAAAGTTCTCTTTTGAGAATTTTTCGTGCCATTGTTGTTTTCTTTGGCTTGTTTACAGGTGTAAATGTTTATGCGCGCTCCTCAGCTATTTTTTATTCCCCAACCGATAATTTTTCTCGCCAACAATCTGAGAAGCAGCAATTAGAAAGAATTGAGAAATTACGGTCTTTAACGCCTAAAAGGATCAAGACGCCTTCAGAGCAAAATCCAGAAACGCTTTTGGGTGGGAAACAATGTTTTCCCATTCATGCTATTATTGTTGAGGGAGTGCATCATGTCAAAAAGCGCTCTATATCAGCCGTAACAGAGCCTTATGTTGGAAGATGTATCGGTCTTTTTGATATTCAGCTCTTAATCAAGAAGTTAACCAAAGTTTATTTGGATCAAGGCTATGTAACGGCGCGTTTTTATATTCCCGATCAAGATATCAAAAACAGCAAGACGCTCAAATTTGTTGTCGTTGAGGGCAAGCTTTCAGATATTTACTATAATGGTTCACCGACGTCTCGTTA
>NZ_JAQITD010000020.1 GCF_028618555.1 Bartonella sp. CM31XJBT
ATTACAAATAGAAAAATATTTTCATAGAATCTTTTTTTATTGCAGATAGCTATTAAGATATATTCTGTTTAGAGCTATATTTTTAATTTTGATAAAAAATTGAATATAATTTTTTTTTGGGGGGGGAGTTTTAGATAAAATCTCATGTTTTATTAGTAAACAATGTCAGTGAAGTTTATAGAGAATTCTTTACAGAATAGCTCGTTCTTATCCTATTATACAGTAAAATACTGTTGTGTAGAGTAGTGATATAAAGCATATAATATTTTACACATTAAGTATTTTTAGAATGGGTGGTGAGTGTTCAGGGCAGGGCTAGCCCATAGAGCCTTATGTAGGTGAACCATATAAATGATCAGCAGCATTCCCTCTTAATAAGCCGGATTGTTTACAAACCGGTGCTGGTAGGAATCGTCGTTTTTTGATGTTTGGGGAGGAGGTTAAGTAGAAAAAGGGTAATTAAAATTACCCTTTTTTGAGATGTTTTTATGTATAGACTTTATTTGTTACCTTGAGTTATTTTTTTCTTTACAAACATAAAATACATTATACCCAAGAAAACAAACCAGAATATACTATATTTTAAGGCTAGTAGAGTATCAGCTTCTAATGTCAACAAATAGAGCATGAAAACAAAGAAAACTAAAATTATCCCACACATGACAACACCTCCTGGCATTTTATAAATGGATTCAGCGTGTAGATGAGGGCGATTGCGACGATACACAATATAGCTAATCAAAATTACAGACCATACGAATAAAAATGCAATAGCTGAAATGCTTGTCACAATTGTAAAAGCACTTATGAGGCTTGGAGAGAGTGAGGCAATTGTATACCCTATTAAAATACATAAACAGGAAAAGAATAGAGCATTGGCTGGAACATGGTATCTGGAAAGTTTACCTAAAATTGGAGGGGCACCTTTTTGTGTTGCAAGCCCATATATCATACGGCTGGTAGAAAAAATACCACTATTTGCTGAAGAGGCAGCTGAGGTGATAACAACAAAGTTCACCAAGCCAGCAGCTATCGGAATGCCTGCAAGCCAAAACATCGAGACAAAGGGGCTTTTATCTGGAACAATTTGATCCCAAGGTGTGACAGACATAATTACAGCGAGAGAAAAAATGTAAAAGAGTACAATACGGACCGGTATTGCATTAATTGCTTTGGGGAGAACTTTTTTAGGTTCTTTTACTTCAGCAGCGGTTGTTCCAGCAATTTCTATACCAACAAAAGAAAAAATGGCAATTTGAAATCCAGCAAAAAAACCTGTCATTCCTCGCGGAAAGATATTGCCATCGTTCCATACGTGATTGAGAGAAGCAACCGTACCATTGGGAGAGGTAAAGCCCGTAACGATCATATAAAATCCCACAACAATTAATGCTAAAATTGCGACGACTTTGATAAGACCAAACCAGAATTCAAGTTCACCGAATAGTTTCACGGCAAAGAGGTTAAAGATTAAAAAGACACTAATGCAGGTAAAAACGGTAAACCATGGATTGAGTGTTGGCCACCAAAAGTTCATATAAGTGATGATGGCAATAATGTCAGCAGCTCCAGTTACAACCCAGCTCAACCAATAGCTCCAGCCAACAAAGAAAGCTATTCCCGGTCCTAGCATATCGGTTGAAAAATCAATAAGAGATCGGTATTGTGAATTAGAAAGCAACAATTCTCCCATAGCACGCATGACAAAGTATAGAGCAAAACCGATAATAGCATAAACGAGTATGATGGAAGGACCTGCTACACTAATTGTTTTTCCTGCCCCCATGAAGAGACCTGTTCCAATAGCACCACCAATGGCTATAAGTTGTACATGTCGGTTGTGTAGTCCACGCTGCAACTTATTCTGAGAATTATCTTTTAAATTTTGTTTGTAGCTCATTTTTTGGGGGTTCCCTTTAATTATTTTGAGATTAAATTACACTAAAAAAGCATTATTTCGTATCGAAGCATGATATAAATGAGGTGTAAAGGAAAAAAACGTTTTTTATGATTTTGTGTGGATAAAGAAAAGAATATACTTTTGAAAAAAGAGAATGTTGTCCTCTTAAATAACGTAACAGATATTTGAATAGGGAGCTTTTTATTGTTATGAATAACAAATAAATTGTTCATTAAAAGACGTGGGGCTTTTAAAATTATTTCAGAAAGTTGTCAGGAGTTTTTATAATTTTTTGAAACTTATTATTTGTAATCAGTGCATTATTTATTATTATTCATAATGGTGAGAGTTTTACTTTTTGCTCAAATAGCACTCGAGAGTTCTCATCTTAGTTTAAGAAACAATTTTTAATGGAAAATTAAAATGATTTTTAAAATCATTTTTTTGTTTGTATGGTGCTATCATAAATCAAAAAGTTACTTTTGTTTCATAAACGAAAAGAGGAATATCATAGCTTATTTTTTAAAAGTGATGAATAAGGATTTTGTTTAGATATTGGTAACATTTTATAAAATGTTACGAGAAACTCACATTGTTTACACAAACGTCCTTGAGAGTATGATAAAGAAATGCAACGTAATTCAGTTATATAAAGAAAAAAAGAACTGGGGATTGTATAAGCTCTGTTAGAGATTGAGCTATTCATAGTGAGAGACAGAATCAGGAAAAGATTGCTCTATTAACTTTACAATTTGTTATCAAAAGATAAAACTATCCAAAGAAAATGAAAAAAGAAAACAGAGATAAAACTGTTCCTGTCGCAATGTTAATCGAGCCTTTTACCCGCTGCTTTTTTAAGGCGGTACTGGCAAATGATATAAAAATGGTCATTAAAGTAAACCATGCAAAGATGTCGAAAGAATGTATGGTTACAAGTTCAAAGCCTTTTTTTATGCCACCGCCAGAAGCTAAGAATTTTGGAAAAGCTGCTATGTAAAATATAGATACTTTGGGGTTTAGTATTTGTGTCAGAAAACCGTCCATATAGCTGGTTAAAAGCTTTGTTTCACTCGTAGCATGCTTTTCATTCGTTGAACTTCTTTCTTTTGAATTTAAGCTGTGTATTCCAGATTTAATTGATTTAAAGCCCATGTATAATAAATAGCTGCCACCCATGAGTTTTACTAAAAAAACAGCGTTTTGTTGTTGAGAATGAGCGCTGATACACCTAGGTGTGGAAAATGCCCCATGCACATATGTTGCTGTACACAATCCTAAAACGTTTACAAATGCGTTCTTTCTTCCCAATCTCGTTGCCTTATCGATGATAAGGGCCATATTTGGTCCCGGTGAGGTGACTAAAAAAATGAAACAATGAAAAAGGTCAGTATTTGATGATTCATTTTACTTTTAGCTCTGAAATTAATTGATTTTCGAGATACAATTCTATTCTGTCAAACTGAGAAAGTTTTCCTACACCCTGTGGAGTGCCTGTGTATATGAGATCACCACGTTTTAACTGAATGTAGTGACTTAAAAATGAGATTATCTTCTCAAAGCTAAAGATCATATTTTTCGTATTGCCAACTTGTCTTGTTTCGCCATTCAACTTCATTGCAAAGGTTATTGGGTTGTTTATTTTTTCCTTGTTTATGAAGTCAGAGACGTATGCAGCGCCTTTAAATCCTTTCGATAAAAGCCAAGGAAGCTTTTTTTCTTTCAGTTTTGTTTGCAAATCCCGCGCTGTGAGATCAAGACCTATTGCTACGGCATCATAGCATTCTTCTGCTTCTTCCTCCATGATCATGAAAGCGTCCTTTGAGATTTTGAGCACAATTTCGGTTTCAAAATGTATTTCTTTGGAAAAATTAGGGAGATAAATTTCATTGCCTAAAACGAGTGAACTTTTTGGCTTGCTAAAGATAACGGGTTCATCTTCAACAACATTACCTAGTTCATGAACATGTTCAACATAATTGTATCCAACACAGTAGATGTCATTTATCATGGGAGCCCTCCAAATTTTTCATTTTCTCTTTGTATAGGCAAGAGAAAACTTTGCAAACAACATTTTTTCTTATATCGCGTTTTGCGTTTTCTGAAAAAGAAGCATTGTGTGGGTTGATGACTAACCATGATGACAGTTCTTCGCATTGGTTCTCTTTTGAAGAGTGCCCAATCTTATAGTCTTTGAGATTATTTTAATTTTGATTGCCAATTTCCTGAAATGATTTTATTACTTAAAGAGTGATTTTGGTCGTCTACGCAGCGATCAGTAGGGGTTGAAATCCCTAAAGTTCGATCATAAATGAGCCCACTCTGTGGGTGTCTTGGAATTATGGGATATTTTTCTATGTCTAGGTGCGATGAGCACTAAAAGTAAAAAAAAGCTCACTCGAACTCAGTACTTTCAGGCTCTCGGAATACTAATGCGAGGGTGCTCGCACTCAGCGGGGGGAGCTTAAGAGTGAAAAGCAAAAGGCTACATTTTAACGACATTTCTATAGGCAAAAAATTCGCTTTCAAAGAACAATGCTGGGAATGTCGCAAAAGCAATTAGGGCATCAATTAGGGGTAACTTTTCAACAAATCCAAAAGTATGAGAAAGTCTCTAAGGGTTTAAAAGAAGCAGACCGTGGCAAACTTATTGTGGCATGTGGAACGGAGAAGATTTTTACCATCTTTAAGATAGCAGAACAAATAACTAGAACTGGCAAGCGTATTTTGTTTCTCGTGCCTTCCCTAGCTTTGATGTCATAAACAATAAGAGAATGGACACGCTATACAGAAGTGCCGTTTCGTTCCTTTGCGGTGTATTCTGATACATAAGTTGGCAAGCATCGAAAAACAAAGATGCTGTTGTCGAACTTGATGTTTCAGATCTTGCTCTATCAGCTATCAACTGATGTTCAAAAGCTTTGAAAAAAACAAATAAAGTCTTAGCGAATGCAATGACCGTGGTGTTTGCTACTTACCAATTAATCCAAGTGATTGCGGATGCGCAAAAGAAATACGGTTTACCAGAATTTGATCTGATCATTTGTGAAGCAGTACAGGCTAAGGCAATAAGGTAAAACCTTTGGTTGTAGAAGCCAAGGAAGTAGCTGAGACTGCGAAGTCGACAGCGGAAGAAGCGAAGAGTGTTGCGGAGCAAGCAAAGGAAGAAGCTGATACGACGAAGCAAGGGCTTGGAGAGGTCAAGAGTTCATTAGACACGGTGACAGCAACGACAAATTCTGCGAATACAGCCGCCTCTGAGGCAAAAGTGTTAGCAGAAGAAGCAAAGAGTGCATTGACAGAAGTTCAAGAGAAGGCACAGAGGAACAGTGACAGTCTTTCTGAACTTCAAAGTAAGGTAGGTTCTCTTTCCACTAATTTTTTAGAGAATGTGCGTTTTAATCAACCTGACAGAATTCTGGAAGCCGATTCACACAATAGAAAAGGTCTTGTGATCAATGCAGGGGCGTGTTTTCGCTTTTATCGTGGCGGTGAGAATGGGGATAGGTCCATCTTTTACCGCATTCCAGTGCGTGGAAGTGCGTCTTTTGAAGAATATATTGAAGCAGGAAAGGATTATTATATATATATCGTCCTAAAAGATCAGACGAATGAGATATCCTTTGAAATTTCGCAAAATCCGACGGCTCCTGATGGCTATACAGAGGATAATTCTCAAAAGATTGGCGGATTTCATACGCTTTGTGCGGATGTTGGTGAGATTGAAGGTCATCTCTTATCGGGTTATCAAGCAGGGGATATTTTGCCTAATTCTGTTTGGTGTTTAAATCACCGTCCACGTAGTGACCCAGAGGGAATGGTTTACAATCCGTGGCATAATATTTGGGTTGATATTTATCTTCAATCAGGGACAGGTGTAAATGCAAAGTCGGCATATGGTGTTCCGATTACGACCAATCGTAGCTATGCAGATCATGCCTTTGATTTTTGGTCTGTTAATAAGAGATTTTTGACGAGTGATGAGTTCTCGCCAAGTATGTATGGAAGTAATCAAGCAACCAGTATTGTCGGCAATCAAGCGCCTTCTCTTAAGACGTCTGGAGGACACGTTGATACAAACAATAGACGGATGATTTCGCATATCGGTTGTGAGGATGGTTGCGGTTATGTTTGGCAATATTTGTCTGGTTGTTATCCAGTGACTAAATGGCATACAGGGGAGCAAGGAAGCAGTTTACGTGTAGACATAAATATGTTGGGAGGAGGCGATTGGACTGGTGGCTCTAACAATGATCATCTTGTACGGAATTTTGCGCATTCTCGTTATGTCGAAGATGAAAAAATAGGCGCCCGTGGATGTAGCGAGCCACTTTATTATAATTAGCGCGAGATTGATTTTATCCAGCCCCACTTTTGTGGGGCTTTTTTTATGGAGCGTCAGATGAGAAAGATATCGAAAGAAGGATTGGCACTTCATCTTGAAGTTTTAAAATCAAAGCTTTTTCTACTAAACTCATGATGTCAACCAGAGCAGTACAATCTTATCACTCATATTTTCATGTCTAGAAAATTGAGATAATGCCATCCATAAATCGCATAAGAAGTTAGTATTTACCTTCATTGCACACCTCCATGGATTCGTTCTCTCAAACATGCCAATCCTTTAGGTGTGATTTTTGTTGAAGGCAGCACCTTTTCTGTTCCATCCGGTTTTTGAATGGTGATGGCAGAACAGTCTATGAAGCCTTTTTTGATTTTATCCTGATTAAGGTAACAATGGACCACTCGGAGCACGTCGATACACCCAATCATTTTTACGCAAGTAATCTGTTAAATCCTTTGGTCTTATCTCCAACATCTTCGCGGCTTCAATCAAACCAAACAAACCATCAGAGCGTTTTAAGCCTTCTAAAGCTTTTGCTTTTAGTGCTAATTCTGAAATAACATGGTCTTTCTGCTCAATTTGATTTTGTAGATGATTTAAGGCGCCAAGTAATACTTCGGGTTTGGAGTAATCAATTTGTGGAATAGCTACTTGTCTTTCCAACTCTTTCCAACGGTCAATTATCTTTGCTCGTAAGGCAGTGCTGTAACTAGAAACAAGAATTAAGCATTCACGCTTTGGCAGGTTATAACAAGGGCGGCTTTCACCTTTGTTATCAAGGTAGTGCCCACCAAAATCAACCTCCTCAAATTTGAGGGCGTTAAGTTCTTCAAGCGTTTTCTTGATGTCACGCATAATATTGTCATGCCTTTTGCCACATAATTCAGTAATTTTAATAATGGTATTCATAAAGAATTTTTAGATGTTAGACGTTCCTTAATGACATTCTAAAAGAGTGCTGGGCGCTAAAAAACACGGCATCTAGTCCGTCGTTACGCCTTTCCCCGAAGGGTGTTATATGGTATAACCACACCTGACAAAGCTATTAGCATACAATGAGTTAAAGCTTTTGAATTGCGGAAGATTAGTTATTTCGGCAACTAATCCGCTAGTTGTTTTAAGGTGTTTTTGAGGCACATGATTCGAAAATATCTATTACTATAGAATTATTCAGCAACAAAAATTACTTTTTGCTAAGAAAACGTTTCACATACTATACAGTGTACATATTGAAATTGTTATTTATCAATGAGTTAAGTTTACAATGTACAGTCAAATTGAAAATTCTGTCGCTAGCGATAGTTCGCACTAGTCTGCCCGCAACGAAGCCAACCCGCTGGGAAGTACCTTTTACATTGATTTTATTTACTTTTTTATGGAAAAAACAAAGCATAAGTGATAATCTGTTTTTAAAATTGCAATCAAAGTGTGTAATGCATAAACTCATAAGGATATGGAATATATAGATAAAGTTTAAGAACATAATCTAGCTTTTCTTGTTGGCAGCGTATTCTTGACGAGAAAGTTGTCTCTGTATATTGGCAATTAATCTCTCATTGGCTTTTTTACAATAGCACTTGCAATCTCTGGCTTTGACATGACCTCAGAAGTTGAGGGTCCCTCTTGTTTTGCAATGGGGAATTGATCTCCATCCGCTCTTTGAAAAACATTACCATTCAGCTTTTTTAACTCAACACGCTTTGGAAAACTCTCACCTTTGATAAAAGCATGGGGTAAGATTTGTTTTTTTTCAAACAGTTGTGTAAGTCACGCCGCGTTTTGTTTCTCTTGCTTTAAAAAATTTAAGAAGTATCGGTGTTCCAGAACGAATGATATCTGTTTCAAGAAACCTTGCTCTCGCCTTTTCTTTAATATAAACACCTTGCTTAACACGCTTTGATTTGGCTGATGTAGCATCAGAAATCTTCTTTTCTGCAAAGCGTTCGACTTGTTTTGCTGCGGTGTTTAGAGCATGACGCAGAAAGGGGACCAATTAAGGCGAAGGGCTTGAATACTGGTAAAAGTATCCTTCAGCTGTTGAAGATACCATTTTGGTGGATGCTTAACTTCAACTTCTAAGGCTTTTTGGGAGCAGGTGTTGATGATTGAGAGACCTTAGATGCTTTTGGCTGTTTGAATGAAATTTCTTCTTCTGCTGGTTCAGATGATGTTTGTGCTGCTTCTTGTTTTATCTGCTTAATTTGTTCAACTGCCTTGTCAGGTTTTTCTGTTGTTTTGACCTCAACAAAAAGTTTTGCAGCATTGGCGCGCTTGAGACGTGCGTAGACTTGATTGGAAACTTCAACAAATGGATTATTGGGTGTTGATGGTTCAAAGCGAACAGTGCTTTTATTGTCGCCAACAACACACATTGGCTTAGTGATGACAGCTTTCATTATGGCTCTTTTTGAGTCATAATTAATGACATCATTAGTCAATTATTGATTTTTATTCTGTGAAAAATTGATTAGCCGATTGTCAACAGAAAAAATCATGATCTTATGCTTTTTTACTTTTTACCTAAAGTTGGTGTTTTTAAACATAAAAAAGTGTAGAAAAAATTCAAGTAAGAAATGTTGATAACCTTGCTAAGACTTCATCCATAATTATATATGGAATAGTTTCCATTCTTTTTCCATTACGCGCTACTATATCTAAAGCACGCGGTTGGTCGCAGCGTATCACACCTGTTGTATGCAGCTCTGTTCCCACCAATGAAATAGCAAAATCTGCTGTTCTAGCAAAATTTTCTCCACTCGTAATGGGCAAAACAATGGGTGTTTTGTTAAACGATTAAACGCCTCCGGTGATACAATCAGTACAGGACGCGTTCCTTTTTTCTCATAAACAGAAGTTGGGTCAAGCGATACAAACCAAATTTCACCTCGCTTCATTACAAGAGCTCTCTGCCAACAGGTTTAGCATCAAACCACTCTACATCTTTATCCGCAAAATCGTCTGAAGGATTACATTGGGCTAACAATTCTTCAAGAGTGTAATTTTGCGATATCTGTGGTTTCACAACCAATTGTCCATTGTCAATAACCAAACCCACTTGCATATTTTCAGTAAGATGAAGAACATCAATCAATGCAGGCGGTGTAGAGAGTATAACTGATCCTCCAACTTTACGTAATTTTGTTGTGTGCATAAAACGCCCTCTCTAATATTATATAAAAATATAACATAAAGCCCATGATTCAATAACTTTTTATGCTTTTGTGTAAAATGTTTAAGAAGCGCATTTAGAGCAATACGCAATATACTCTGAATAAAGTCAATATTTTTTATCTCTCTGCTTATCTCGTCTATAAGAGGTTCGTAATTGAGAACGCTTTTCGGAATAGTATCACCGTAAACCCATGCTTTTACTTGCGCTTTGGTACTAAAATCCGCATTCTTAGGTGTTTTGTAATACTGACCACCATCAAACTTTTCACACTCTCTTGTGCCGTCTTCATATTCGTAGAGGTTGTAAAAATACTCCTCTGCTCCGTCCCCCCATAGTGCATATCCAGCGCCGTTGCAGCAAATCTCTTTCGCATGGGCTGTTTACGGTTTTTTAAGAATAGATGTTTTAAAATGAACATGCTTTAATCCTAATTTTACAAATTTGTCTATTTGCCTCAAATTTGATCGTACAGAGCGTTTTATATGATAGGTTTTTATCATAAAATCTTTAAATTGCTCTGTACGGTGCCATTTTGTCGATTTAAATGCACATCCAATCACAAAATGATCAGCAATTTTCACTAGTTTACTAACCTGCAATGTTTTTCAATGTTCCCCCAAGACCATTTAAAATCCCTTCAAGCTTTTGCTTTTCAACCAACGTGAGTGGTCTTGAATTCTCTCTCATTGCCTTTTCTTTCAGCCTTTTTTCACGGGTGTTCAAAACAGCCTTGCGTACTAGATTGGCTTTCGTCAAAAGACTATTTTCCAAATCACGACATAATCTTACGAATTCACGAGTGCTTGGAAAAAACGTATCCGATAAACCTTCTAACTCATCGCATAAAGTCCGTTTAACCGTTTTTATCAGTGACCACGCAGAAACACTTTCCAAAACCATTTCATAGGTAAGCGCCATACCTTCATGATCTGCCTGTTGCGAAATTTTTCAGCCACACGAAAGCATCCGAATTGCTTTAGCTATGTCCTTTTTGCTCGCTTTTATTGAAAACAATTCGTGAAGTTGATCACAAGCATCTAAGGCAATCGTTTCCTGCTGTTGTGTCAATGCACGGCCACTCTTCAAAACCAAAGGAAACTCCGGAGCTATCATCTCGTGAATGTGTTTTAAAGTGACCTCGAGACCCGATATCAAGGGTGCTGTCTGAGATGCGTTCACCAACGCTTTTTTGCCTTTGAGAGTGATTTTCCATAGTTTTTTCCTTTCCCTAAATCCTCGATAGCTTTTTGCACCCAATTGCGCCACGTTGCTTTCCAATCCGTTTTGCGTGCATCCTTGCGTGCTCTAGATTTCCAGTAATCTCGAAATTTTGCCATTTCGACTTTCACACGCTTTGGAGGCAAACCCTCTTTGATTGCGAAATCATAAACAGATTCGAAATCATCAGGGATACGACAGCCACGGTCATTTCTAACCCATTTCGCTTTTCTTCATATTATCTTACTCCTGTTAAGAGTGTGAATGTGCTGCTGGTGTTGGAGAAATATTAGGGTTGATTATAAGGCGTTTGTTAGATGCAAATGACCTCGAAGAAGAGCTTAAGCATTACAAATCAGTTACAACAGAAGCTAAGCGAATTTTACCAAGCTCTGTTGTGAAAGCTGCTTAACGTTAAAAACACGACTCATTTCTTCATCCTCAAGGATGAGGAGATCAAGATTAACTGCCTCTCCATCCTAAAAGACAAGGAGGAGGTCAACGTGCTAAAAAGGTACCTCAAAAAGCAGCAATGATTCGTATTTTAGCATCATCGCTGTACCGTCTGATAGCGTTATAATAAAGTTGCGAAAGGTGGTTTAGAAGGTGCTTTAATTTTTGTTGATTTTTAATAAATCATTGGAAAATAAGAGAGATTAAGATACAATGGTGCGGACGGCGGGACTTGAACCCGCAAGGTCTTCGACCGGCAGATTTTAAGTCTGCTATGTTTACCGTTTTCATCACGTCCGCGATGTGAGTTCTCTCATAAGCTATATCTTTTATTGAATCAAGAATTAATGACAAAAGAAACATTTTTCATTTTTTAGTGAAATTTTGACTGACAATAGTTTCCTTTATCGATAGAAAAAGCTTTTATAATGTAAATAAAGCGTGAAATGATTAGTGTTATGAGTCAATTTATTCAAGACGTCACAAAAGCTATGGTGGGATTGCATCACGTGTTTGCTGAAACACCACTTCAAAGAAATGATTTTCTTAGTCAAAAGTATGATGCAGAAATTTATTTAAAGCGTGAAGATTTAACACCGGTGCGGTCTTATAAGATTCGTGGTGCTTTCAATTTTGTTTCAGAAATGCTTAGCTGTATATCACCAGATTCTGCATTTGTTTGCGCTTCAGCGGGGAATCACGCGCAAGGGGTTTCTTTTGTTTGTCGTTATTTTAAACGTAAAGGCGTGATTTTCATGCCCATGACAACGCCACAACAAAAAATTGAAAAAACACGTATTTTTGGCAAAGAATTCATTGATATTCGTTTGATTGGTGAAACATTTGATCAATGTTATGAAGCTGCGCAATCCTTTGTCGTGGAGAGCGGTGGTGTAATGGCTCCACCTTTCGATGATATTCGCATTATTACAGGGCAGGCAACAGTGCTTTGTGAAGCTGCTTTACAATGGAAAAAACTCAATGGAGAAAGTGAGCCAGATTTGATGATTGTGCCGGTAGGGGGTGGTGGTTTGGCAAGTGGAGTGAGTAAGTTTTTACATGAATATGGTTGGAAAACAAAGATTCGTTTTGTTGAGCCGCAAAGAGCTGCAAGTTTGCTTGCTTGTTTGGAGAGTGGAAAACGCGTTAAGCTTGAAAGCATTGACACTTTTGTAGATGGTGCTGCTGTGGCTGAAATTGGTGCACTAAACTATACAATTCTAAAGAAATTTCCCGCTGATTCTGTCATTACGGTTCCTGAAAACCGCGTTTGTTCTACGATGGTTGAAATGCTTAATGTGGAAGGTGTGGTTCTTGAACCGGCTGGTGCTTTATCGATTGATGCGCTTAACAGTATTCCTCCTCAAGAGTTAAAGGGGAAAAAAATTCTTCTCGTTATTTCAGGAGGTAATTTTGATTTTGAGCGTTTGCCAGAAATTAAAGAGCGTTCTTTACGTTTCCAAGGGTTGAGAAAATATTTTATTTTTAGTTTTCCGCAACATCCTGGTGCATTGCGTCATTTTCTTTCCACATTATCACCAGATGATGATATTGTGCGTTTTGAATATCTTAAAAAATCAGCGAGAAACTTTGGTTCTGTATTGGTTGCGATTGAAACAAAAAAATACGGTAATTTTTGTCTTCTAGAGGAAAAATTTCAAACGTTAGGTTGGCGTTATCGTGATATTACTGATGATCAAACGTTATTTGATTTTGTTATTTGAGAAACTGAAATTTTACTAAAACAAGAAGTATAATGATGAAACCTATTTTTTATTCGGTGCTGAGTCTATTTTTCTTTTTGATTGTTAATCAACAGAGTTTAGCATCTCAGCCAATAATAGTACAAAAAGATGAACTTTCAAGAGTTGTTGTTGATGTCAATAATGCTATAAAAAATGGGGATTTTATGCCTATTTCTCGTTATATGCCTGAGCGGCTTTATAAAGAGATGGCACATCGATTGAATACAACAGAGAGTGCTTTACGTAGTGATTTTCTTCAACAGTTGCATAGGAAATTTGAGGGTTTGCCTTCTGGTGCTTATTATTTAGATAAAGAAAATATAGAGTATTTACAAACTGATAATGGTACTTTGTATGCTTTAATTCCAACAGTTCTTGATATGAAGGATCGCATCATTCAATATAAAACTTTGGCGATTTTTGATAAAAACCAATGGTATTTAATTTATGGCGGTCAAAAAACTTTACAAAATCCAGTTTTTCTCGAGATTTATCCTGATTTTATCAAGGTACATTTACCGATAGACACAGTCATCAAAAAGTAAACGATCTAAATATTGTTTTTATTCATGATAAATGTATTTCGTAAAGTTCTTGCTTTTTTATCATAATCCAAAGATAATAGAGATGAAGGCATTTAGGCTGGTTTGTTGGCTTTTTGTAAAGTGAAGTTTATACGCCTTTATCTTGATTTCAAGGTGTTCATAAGTTGCGCAAGCCGCTTTTTAGGCGTTGCTTCATTTAAAATGTCAGGGATTTCTCTTGCGCGGATTCTTGAGTGAAGAGTTCAGATGGTTACTTCTTTTGAGTTCTTCAGCTAAGGAAAGATTTTATTTTGCCTATAAAAGAAGAAAATGTTTTTACAAAGTTAGGTTTACCTACTCTTTTGATTAAAAATTTACTCATTGCTGGGATGAGTAAACCTAAACCTATACAAGAACAAGCTATTCCAGTGATGTTGAAAGGACACGATATTTTAGGTGTTGCTCAGACAGGCTCTGGAAAAACCTTGGCATTTGGTTTACCTATTTTAAGTCAGATTTTGGCTTTGGGTGATAAACGCTGTCCTAAAACTGCACGCGCTTTGATTTTAGCTCCAACGCGTGAACTTGCTGTTCAGATTGATGAAACGATCCGTACTGTGGCGAAAGGAGCACATCTTTCAACATGTCTTATTTTTGGGGGCGTATCACGTTTAAAACAAATTAAACGTATGGAAGCAGGTGTGGATGTTTTGATAGCGACTCCAGGGCGTTTGAGAGATCTTGTTCGTGAAAAGTGTGTTGATCTTTCCCAATCTCGTTTTTTGATTTTGGATGAAGCAGATCGTATGTTGGATATGGGGTTTATTCATGATGTTAAGCAAATTGCAAAGCTTTTGCATCAAGAGCGTCAGACAGCACTCTTTTCTGCAACAATGCCGAGGGAAATTGCTGTGCTTGCAAAATGTTTACTCAATGATCCGGTTAAAATTGAAGTTGTTCCTCAAGGTACTACGGCTGTAGAGATTTGCCAAAAATTATATTGTGTTCCTACGAATGAAAAAAAGAATGTTTTAAGTAAACTTTTGACAAATCCAGCTTTTGATTCGGTTATTGTTTTTACTCGAACTAAACATGGGGCAGATGCTGTCACACGTAGTTTAGAAAAGATAGGATATTTAGTCGCAACAATTCATGGAAATAAATCACAAGGTGCTCGCCAGTCTGCTTTAAAAGCTTTTCGTGAAAGATCTGTGCAGATCCTAGTGGCAACAGATATTGCTGCACGCGGTATTGATATACCAGGGATAAGTCACGTTATTAATTACGACTTACCAGATGAAGCTGAAAGTTATGTACATCGTATTGGTCGTACAGGACGTAATGGCGCATCTGGTGTAGCACTTACGCTTTTTGATGAGAAGATAGAAAGGTCCCGCTTGCGTGCTATAGAGCGCTTGATTCGTATGAAATTGGTGGCTGAGGCTGTTCCAGAACAATTTGCAGCGTTTCCAGAAAAGCCAATTGTGCGAGAAAGTAAAGAAAACGAAAACGATAAGGAACGCCGTTTTAAAAAATCTAAACGTCAAAAACAGTTTTTAGGTCGAAAAGATGATACCGCACAGTTACAGCGGAAGAATTCTTCACCTCAAAATGAGAGGCATAAAAAAGCAAAAGCGGTGGCAAAGCGTGCAAAGACTTTTCGTTTTCGGAAATCAGTTAAGAAGGCTGCTTAGATAAAGTCTTGAAAAAAGATCATGTACAGGAGATTTTTTACTTTTGTTGATTTATTCTCAATTGAAAAGAGCTATAAAATACTCTTGTCAAAGTAAGAAGACCCTTTAGAGGTTTTCATTTTTTAGAAATAAAAACCTCTAACTGTTTGTATTTATTTGAAAATCTTTAAAAAATCATTATTGTAGAGGCAATTATTTATTTGCTTTATTCCCATTTTTTAAAATGGGAATAAAAGTAGATTTTATTTATATAAAATTATTTTTATATAGGATGTGTTTTATCTTTAATGATGACTTTTAATTTTAAAAATTGATGTCTAATAATAACTCACTGTTTTATATATTGAATAGTTCATTATATCGTAAAATTTTTTTCATTTTGAAGCTATTTATGCGGTTCAATCAAAAGTATTCACTTGCACGTTATATGTGAAATTATTGTATAAATGGACATTTGAGAAATAAATAAAATGTTCTTATAAACTCTTTCAAAGGCAAGGGGGGGTTGCTAAGATTGAGAGTTGGAAAATAGTATGATGGTATGGCTTTTATTATAAATAAAGATGGGGCTGATCAATCGATTTCATTTTTACCATTTACGGGAGTCACTGTGAAAGAGGCTTGGGGGATTTAAGAGATATCTCTTTAAAAAAGCGTGTGACTGCATAATACAATAGCGAGAATGTCATGATTTCTGAAGGCTTTCTCAGGATTCTCAACAATTTAGCTCGTTATCTTTGTTTTTACTGTAAAACACTATTAGTTTGGGAGGATATAAAGTCTACAAAACTTTATGCATTAAATTTTTTATGACAGTGTGATGAATATCCAAGGTAAGGTTGTTTGTAAAGCGTTGAAGTGGTTAGCAGGAGGAACAACCTGTTAGATAAGACGTCGGAGTGTTTACAGACTTGTTTTATGTTTTTTGCTTTTAGGATGGGGAGGAGGTTATGTGGGGTGTATGGAGATAATATATGACCTTGATTGTTGTTTCTTTCATTTTTCAAAATGATTGCTTCATGAGCAGGCTTTTAAGTTTAATTCCTTTATTGAGTACAAATCATTCTTTCTTTGGAAAAAAATATATGAGACCGATTCATTGCTGATGGAGCTTAATAATTCATCTCTGATGAAAGAAATCGTAATTTATAATATGCAAATAATTGCTGTGTTCTCTTATAAAGGCGCGGTAGTTTGAAAAAAGTAATCTTATTTGTGCTATTTTAAAATGAATCAATTGCTTTTTGCGTTCATTGCAAAAAATACATCCGGTAGGATATTGCGTTTCTACTTTATTGCAAAAATCCTATTCCATTACTTTTATTAACGAATCCCTCATGTCTAAAAACTTTAGAAAAAACAACAAATTACGTAGAATAAAAGAAAAGTGGCTCCCCGGGCCGGATTCGAACCAGCGACCAACCGGTTAACAGCCGGTTGCTCTACCGCTGAGCTACCGGGGAACGGTGCCCAATCATTTAATTGAAAAGGCTATAGCAAAGCAATACTGATTTGCAAAGGATAAAATTACTTTTTTTAAAAAAATATGATAAATTGTGTAATAAGAGGAAAAAAGGCGAGAGAAGATTTCTACACCTTGACGGATGCGTTGCCTTCCCTTATTGAAACCTTTATGTTTGTTGACGAGGCCTCGTGGCGGAATGGTTACGCAGAGGACTGCAAATCCTTGTATCCCGGTTCGATTCCGGGCGAGGCCTCCAGCCGATTTTAAACGAAACGGCTTTTAGGGGAGATGAGGTATAGGAAAATAGATTATTTCCCTCTATTCTTGTGAAGACACTTTTGTATGAGAGATTATACAGTTAAAATCTAATTGTTGACTGTAGCATCCTTTTTTGTAATGCCCATAGTTTAAGAGATCTTTATCCCTTATTGTCGCTGTTTGGTTTGTTTTTTGTAGGTTAGGAGAAAATATTCGTTATGGTTGCAGATTTTGCTGAGCTTCGTCGCAAAATGGTTGACAATCAAATTCGTACAGTCGATGTAACGGATTTATCAGTTCTTGAAGCCTTTTTAACGGTGTCTCGTGAAGATTTTGTATCGGAAGATATGAAAGTGTTAAGTTATCTTGATACCGATATTGTTCTATGTCCAGAGCAAGATGGGGTTCCTGCACGCTATTTGATGAAACCTGCATCTCTAGCGAAATTACTACAGCTTGCCGCTTTAAAATCATCAGATGTTGTTTTAGATATTGGTGCAAATAGTGGTTATTGTGCAGCGTTGCTTGCAAAACTTGCAGGGTCTGTGATTGCGCTGGAAAGTAATAAATCTCTCTTTGAACGTGCTCTTGAAGCTTTAGAACGTAATCAATGTGATAATGTGGTTGTCGTTCATGGTCCATTAGAGCAAGGATATGCTGTTGAGGGACCTTATGATGTGATTTTCATTGAGGGATCTGTTGATTTTATTCCTCAGGGTATCTTTGATCAAATGAAAGACTGTGGACGTCTTGTTGTGGTTGAAGGGTATGGAAATGCTGCTGTTGCACAAATCTATATAAAAGAAGATGGGATCATCTCGGCTCGTCGTGCTTTTAATCTCGCTGTAAAGCCTCTTCCTTGTTTTTTCAAAACACCTGGTTTTGTGTTTTAGTGCTTGTTTGTTTTGTGAATAAAAGATAATTTTGTAATTTATTTGGGGTTTGTTATTGTGTGTATTATGTTTAGAATAAACAAGAAGTTTCAGGCATGTTTATTACTGGTGTTGAGTGTTTTACTATCAGAGACTGTTTGTGCTGAAACATTGATGGATGCCTTTTCTAAGGCTTATAAATATAATGCTAAGTTGAATAGTGAACGTGCAGCTGTGCGTATATCCAGTGATGATGTTGTCATTGCGCGATCAGGGTTATTGCCACAAGTTGAGGGGGTTGGGAACTATGGGCGGAATAAGTCTTTTACAGGTCCTTATGTCACTTCTGGGTCTATAGGAGTGAGATTAAATCAAAGATTATTTGATGGTTTTATCACGCAAAATATCTTTTCTTCAGCTCAAGTTAAGTTGCAGGCTCAGCGTGAATATCTTCGTAATGTTGAACAAAATACGTTTCTAGAGGTGGTGACCGCTTATGCTAATGTCTATCACGCACGTCGTGTTGCCGATCTTCGGAGAGAAAATTTGGCAGCTCTTGAGGAACACGTTCGTTCCAATAAAGCAAAATTTGATGTGGGTGAAGGAGGGCATGTTGATCTTGCTCAAGCTCAAGCTGCACGTTCCGTGGCGGTTTCAGAGCTGAGTCTTGCTCGTGCTGATGTAAAAGCAGCAGAGGCAGTGTATCGACAAGTTATTGGTTCTGATCCTGAAAAGTTAAAACGCCCACCCATAGCCAAAGATTTTCCCGTCAACCTTGATATGGCTTACCAAATGAGCGTTGTGATGCATCCAGCAATCCTTTATGCTAAATATTTAATTGATGCGAGTGCTTATAATGTAAAGGCGAAAGAAGGGGCATTGCTCCCTAAAGTTGATTTTTCTGCAACAGCATCTTATAATCGAATCTACAGCGGGGTTGGAGAAGATGGCGTTTCTAAATCTGTAGGATTGTCAGTAAGTGTCCCAATCTTTGAAGGAGGGCGTACGTCTGCGCAAATTCGCCAATCAAGGGAACAGCTTGGACAGGCGCAGCTTCAACTCGATTTGGCGCATAGTAATACGAGGCAAGCACTGACTTCTGCTTGGTTTCAGTTGGAGGGTGCACGCTCATCTGTTATTGCTTACCGTGAAAGTGTTCGTGCTGCTGAAATTGCTCTGAAAGGTCGTGTTCAAGAAAATCGCGTAGGGCAAGCAACGACGCTGGATGTTTTAAATTCTCGTACTCTATTGATTAATGCTCAGATTGCGCTTGCAATGGCGGAGCGTAATGCTGTTGTGGCGAGCTATAGTGTTCAATCTTCTATTGGTAAATTGACTGCAAGTTATTTAGGTTTAAAAACAATTAAATATATCCGATAATGTATAAAAATATCTCTTTAATCTTAAATTATTTTAGTTTTTAAAAGATTAGTAAATCAACAGTTGAATATGTTAAAAAATATTGCGGCGAGATATTATCTTTATAAAGTGTAGAAAACTGTGTGTAGCGCCCTCTTTATGACAAGCATATTTGAAAATATCGTGGGAGGCATGTTGATCTTATAATTCTTTTGCATACACTGAAAATATGATTCTATTTGTTGTTGCGTCTTTGAGAGGTTGTAAAGTATGGTACAGAGTTCAAGCGTGTTACGTGAGCCAAGTATGGATGAAATTTTAACATCTATTCGTGAAATAATCGAAGAAAATGCGGTTCAATCTGATCACTTTTTAAATGAAGATGTTGCAGTGAATGCTTCAGAAGTTGCATCAGAGAGTATTTATGATACAGCCTTATCGGTTGATGATGCTATGAAAGCTTTAGCTGATCGTATTGGTCTTTCATCTGAAAATCAAGGGGGGAAGATAACGCAAGAGAAAGAGGATATAGAGGCAGAAAATAATACAGTTGGTATGGATATGCAAAAGATGAAGCTTTCTTCTGAAGAACGGAATTCTGTTTATAAAGCAAAAGAATATGAAGATGAGATAAGGAAATCACAGTCAGATGCAGGAAGGGATGGTCATGTGGAATTGTCTGCATATTGTATTTCTTCTGCAGAAAAGATTGCAAAGGATGTGTTGCGTCCGGCTATAGCAGAATGGTTACAGTCTAAATTGCCTATTTTGCTGGAAGATATTTTGCGTGAAGAGATTGTGAAGGCGATTAAAAAATCGTCTTAATTATTTTTATGTTTTTCATTTTATGGGGATTTTGTTTGCGATTTTGCGAGCTCTCTAGTGAATGGCTGAGATTCACGAGATTCTGATCAGGTTTTGATCATATATTGTGTTTTTCAGCGGCGTTATGGATGGATAGAATGTTAGAAAAAAACTATGATGCTTCCTCTATAGAGCAACGGGTTGCAAAGAGATGGGAGACTCGTGGGGCTTTTAAAGCGGGAGCTGGTTCTAAAAGCGATGCAGAGCCTTTTTGCGTTATGCTTCCACCTCCTAATGTTACAGGCTCACTTCATATGGGGCATGCGCTCAATACGACAATTCAAGATATAATAGTTAGATTTCAGCGGATGCGTGGCAGAAATGTGTTGTGGCAGCCTGGTATGGATCATGCTGGGATTGCTACACAAATGGTTGTGGAGCGTCAACTTGCAGAACGTCAAGAGCCAACGCGTCAAGAAATGGGGAGAGAAAAGTTTATTGAGCGTATTTGGGAATGGCGTTATGAAACTGGAGGCGTTATTGCAAACCAGTTGCGTCGCCTTGGGGTTTCATGTGATTGGTCGCGTGAGCGGTTTACAATGGATGAGGGGTTGTCGCAGGCGGTTCGTGAAGTCTTTGTCACGCTTTATAAGCAAGGGTTGATATATAGGGATAAGCGTCTCGTTAATTGGGATCCTAAATTGTTGACAGCTATTTCAGATCTTGAAGTTGAGCAAAAAGAAGTTCAAGGACATTTGTGGCACTTTAGATATCCACTTGAAGGTAAAACTTTTGATCCAAATGATGCTACAACTTTTATAACAGTGGCGACAACACGACCAGAAACAATGCTTGGTGATACAGGAATTGCTGTTAATCCTGAAGATGAGCGTTATAAAAATCTTATCGGTAAAAATGCTCTTTTGCCGCTTGTTGGTCGTAGGTTATTAATTGTGGGTGATAGCCATGCTGATCCTGAGGCTGGAAGTGGTGCTGTAAAAATCACACCAGCTCATGACTTTAATGACTTTGAAGTAGGACAGCGTAATCATTTACGCTTGATCAATATTTTTACCCAAAAAGCCGAAATTTTTCTTCGTGAAAATGAAGCATTTTTCGATGGTTTGATTTTATCAGATGAATTAAAAATGTTAGTAGAAAATCTCGATAAATCTGATCGTTTTGTTGCTCGCCAGAAGATTATTTCTTTGATGGAAGAACAGGGATATTTAGCTTCTGTTGATGATCATACCCATATGGTTCCTCATGGAGATCGCAGTGGTGTCCCTATTGAGCCTTTTTTGACAGATCAATGGTATGTTCATGCTGCTGAATTAGCAAAGCCAGCGATAGAGGCTGTTCAACAAGGAAAAACGCAGTTTGTTCCCGATAACTGGAAAAAGACTTACTTCAATTGGATGCAGAATATTCAACCTTGGTGCATTTCTCGCCAATTATGGTGGGGACATCAGATTCCTGCTTGGTATGGTCCTGATGGAACGGTTTTTGTTGAAAAAAGTGAAAAAGAGGCTTTAGATTCAGCTTTTGCTCATTATGGTGAGGTTGTTGACTTAATCCGTGATCCGGATGTTTTAGATACGTGGTTTTCATCAGCTCTTTGGCCTTTTTCAACATTAGGATGGCCAAATAAAACGACTGAATTATCTACTTTTTACCCAACATCTTTATCTGTGACAGGATTTGATATTATTTTTTTCTGGGTTGCTCGTATGATGATGATGGGACTTCACTTTATGGGTGACGTTCCTTTCCCAACGGTTTATGTGCATGCTCTTGTGCGGGATCAAAAGGGCGCAAAGATGTCAAAATCAAAGGGAAATATTATTGATCCCTTAGAGCTTATTGATCAATATAGTGCTGATGCACTTCGATTTACTTTAGCTATTATGGCAGCACAAGGTCGTGATGTAAAACTTGATGTTTCCCGTATTGCTGGTTATCGTAATTTTGCTACGAAATTGTGGAATGCTACCCGATTTGCACAGATGAATGGTGTGAAGCATGATCCAGCTTTTAAACCAGAACAAGCAAAACTGGCGCTTAATCGTTGGATTTTAACAGAGTTATCTAAAACAATTTCAGCAGTTACGACTGGTATTGAACACTATAAATTTAATGAGTCAGCTGCCACTCTTTACCGTTTCATTTGGAATACATTATGTGATTGGTATTTGGAGCTTCTCAAACCTATTTTTCAGGGGGAAAATGAAGATGCTAAAAATGAGGCTCAAGCTTGTACTGCTTGGGTTTTAGATGAAGTTTATAAACTTCTTCATCCTTTTATGCCTTATATGACGGAAGAGTTGTGGTCTCTTACAGAAACGCAAGCCATCAAGCGTGAGGATATGCTCGCATTGACAAAATGGCCAGAGGAAACATTGATAGATGAAGAAGCTGCTGATGATATTAATTGGCTTATTGATGTCGTCACGGGGATTCGGTCTGTACGTTTTGAAATGAATATTCCAGTGGCGACACAAGCACCTCTTGTTGTTGTTGAAGGAGGGGAAGTAACGCGAGAGCGTGTGAAGCGTTATGATGCACTTCTTAAAAAATTAGCGCGTATTGAAGTTATTGATTTCTCTGATAAAGTTCCGGAAGTATCAGCACAAATGATTTTGGGAGAGGCTGTTTTTTGTTTACCATTAGGACAGTTGATTGATTTGGAGGCTGAACGTGTTCGTTTGAGGAAGGATGTCAGTAAAATTGAACAAGATATTGAAAAAATATCGCTTAAGTTAAACAACCCCAAATTTATAGCAAATGCAAAAGCAGAAATTGTTGAGCGTGAGCGGAACAGGGTTGTAGAACTGCGTGCAGCGCAGAAGAAAATATTTGTTGCTTTAGAGCGGTTAGATTGATTTCAACTTTTTCTTTTGTTAGTTTTTCATGAACGATCATAAAATCTCTACTGAAATCCATTGTTTTATGTTTATCATTAAAGAGACATCTTTTAAGGCGTCCAAGCCTATTCCACGACGTAGATCATGAATGGTATAACGGTAAATCCATTGGGCTTCCCTTCTTTATGCTTGTGAAGTAACAAGCGCCGGCACCGTTCTGTCCAATCCGGACAGCCCTTGGCACTTAAGACCGTTCATAAGAGGCATTTTTAGTTCTTTCTTACACAGAGTTTTTATCCACATAGCTTTCTCTGCTTGTAATGTGCAAGCGGATGATTTTGATTGATTTAACATGGAGCACGTTTGGAATGAGAGAATCTTACGATATTCGATGGCCTCATTCAACATGCAAAAAGGAAAATTATAATTATAAATCAATTTCTTGCTTTATTACTGTAAAATATCATCATTTAGAGTAGCAATATAAGGTATGTAAAATTACACATGTGGTATTTTTTTGTATGAGTGGTGAGTATTCTAAGGTAGAACTTGTGTGTAAAGTATGAAGTAACCCCATGTGAAATGATGTCAGGTGCAATCCGTTAAATAAAAAGCTGTATTGTTTATAGATTGACGGAGACAAAAAACTTCATCCTTAAGGTGGTAAGGCAGTCGTGAAGTTATAAGTTAATTATCATCATTATATTTATCCATCTTTCGTATTGTTTTTTATACTTAAACGCTTACCATTCATCATGTATTCTCTTCGTTCTCAAGTTACTGTTTAATGCACGTTATTTTATTGAACGATTTTTGCTCATACGTATAAAATTTTAAGATCGATAAATCTTAGAATGTTAAAGGATGTGTTACAAAATATAGAATGATGATTTATATTTAAAAATCAATTTGTTATATATAAAAATGGATACTTAATTTTATCGAACATTTTGGATGGTTTTTATCTATTTGTTTTTTCTTTTAAAATTTTTACTTTAAAATTGCGTATGCTTCTTACTAAGAAAAAGAGTTTAAATATCTACAAAGAAATTCGTAACAGATATAATCATTAAAGTTGAGGTAGGGGGGAAATGGTTAATAGGTTTCAGATATGGAAAAAAGTCACGATTGTTGTGATTTTAGGGGGATTCTTTTCGAATGTTTATGTAATAGATGTCAATAGCTTGCAAGAAGCGAATGATGGTTCGTTTTATTTTTTAAAACGTGGCATGTCTGCTTATAAAAATGGGCATATAAATCAGGCTATTGCAGCATTACGTTGTGCAGCTAAGAGAGGCCATATTGGTGCGAATTGGAAACTTGGCTCTATCTATGCAAACGGTGATGGTGTCTCTAAAAATGATTATAAGGCATATAATTTTTTTGCATATATTGTTGAAAAAGGTGCTGATCTTGGTTCAGAGGATGAAAGTTATGTTTCTGACGCATTGGTTAAACTTGCGGGATATATAAAAAAAGGTATTCCTCAATCACCTGTGAAACCTGATCCTTCTTATGCTGCTCATCTTTATATGCAGGCTGCGGTAAACTATGGAAATCCTAAAGCTCAGTATCATTTAGGAAAAATATTTTTAAAGGGAGAGGGAAGGGAGAAAAATCTTATACAAGCAGCACGATGGTTTCAACTTTCAGCAAAAAAAGGAAATCCTTCCGCCCAAGCAATGCTTGGAAATATACTGCTTAAAGAAGGAAAAATTGTCCGTGGGGCAGCAATGTTAACTGCTGCCTATGAAAAAGCTAACGTAAAAGACAAAAATTGGATTCACCCTTTGCAAGAAGAGGCTTTTGCTCTTTGTAATGAATCTGAGAGACGTACAGCAATTTCACTGGTTGCTGAGATTTTAAAGAATAACAGTTTTTAAACATCTGATTGTAATATTTTTACATTCTCTCATCTTATATTAAACTCTGTTTCCTTGTATACAAGTTCATAGTAAAGATAGCTTTTTTTGATAATCTAACGGCTAATGACTTAGGATTTTAGACAAAAATTCTTGCGTTCTTGGTTTTCTTGCTTGCGGATCAGAAAAGAACTCTTTAGATGAGCAGTCTTCAAGAATTGTTCCTTGATCTATGAAAATAACACGCTCCGAGACTTTTTGTGCAAATCCCATTTCATGGGTTACACAAATCATCGTCATACCTTCTTCTGCTAAGCTAATCATGACATCGAGTACTTCACCTACCATTTCAGGATCTAGAGCAGATGTTGGTTCATCAAAAAGCATGACAAGTGGATCCATAGTTAAGGCACGTGCAATAGCAACACGTTGTTGTTGCCCTCCAGAAAGTTGACCAGGATATTTATCTTTGTGTTCAATGAGTCCAACGCGTTCAAGATATAACAATCCGCGTTCAAGTGCTTCTTTTTTGCTTCGTTTTAGGACTTTGATTTGTGCAATTGTCAAATTTTCTGTGACAGATAAATGGGGGAAAAGCTCGAAGTGTTGAAACACCATTCCTACCTGACTTCGCAATTTAGGCAGATTCGTTTTTTTTGAATGAACTGGTATTCCATTAATCCAAATTTCACCTTTTTGAAAAGGGACGAGAGCGTTAATAGTTTTAATGAGTGTTGACTTTCCGGAGCCTGATGGACCACAAACGACAACGACTTCTCCTTTATTAATGTTGGTTGTACAGTTTTTAAGGACTTTAATTTCGCCATACCAATTAGAAACATTTTTTATTTCGATCATATGAGTAGACATTTTTTTTCCTGTTAGCGAATAATGGATACTTTTTTTTGTAAATACAAAACTATTTGTGACAGTGTAAAACAGATAACAAAATAGAAAATAGCTGCTAAGATATAAGCTTCTTGCTTTACACCAAAATTATTAGCAGCAATATCAAAACCATTCAAAAGGCTATGACCACTGATGGCATAAACAAGGGTTGTATCCTGAAAAAGGATAATAACTTGTGTTAAAAAGACTGGAAGCATATCTCTAAAGGCTTGAGGAAGAATGACAATGTACATACTTTGCCAATATGTCATTCCAAGAGCTTGTCCTGCATATTTTTGTCCTTGCGGAACTGAATTGATTCCAGCACGCATAATCTCAGCAAAATAAGCCGTTTCAAATGCGGTAAAGGTAATGAGTGCTGATTTATTTGCACCGATGGATATACCGGTTAAAAAAGGCAGAAGCACGAAAAACCATAAGATAACCATCACAAGTGGTATTGAACGCATAGCTGTTATGTAACCTATTGCAAACCAAGAAAGAAGTTTTATGGAAGAAAGGCGCATCATTGCTAAAAGCGTACCGAAAACAAACCCCAACACCGTTGCAAAAAGAGTTAGAAAAACGCTAAAGAGTAAACCTGATAAAATGTAAGAACGAAATACATCAAAGGTAAAAAAGGAAAAATCAAAGTCGGAAAAATTGAAAGGAGAATAAAGTCCAAACTGAGAGCTTATGAAATTCATCATATTCAATTTCCCTTTGTTTGAAAATTAGGAATTTTGAGTATTTGTTCAATGACTGTCATCACAATGAATACGAATAAGGCTATTAGAATATAAAGAGCCGTAACAAGTAAATAATTTTCGTAAACATGGCTTACCTCTTCAATTGCTTGGTATTGAAATTGCATGAGCTCATTTATTGAAACGGCGAATGCTATAGACGAATTTTTCACAATGCCCATTGCTTCTGAAGTAAGAGGTGGCATAATTGCACGTATAGCTCGTGGTAGTATAATATAGCGATAACTTTGATAAGTTGTAAACCCCATTGCCATAGCAGCATAGCGTTGTCCAGAAGGAATCGCTTCAATGCCTGAACGAACCTGTTCTGCAATGCGTGCAGATGTAAAGAATCCCAATGCGCATGTTATTAAGAGAATGGGGGAAAATTTCATCGCTGGTGGATAAATCTTCGGAACAACAAAATACCACAAAAACACTTGTACAAGGAGGGGAATATTACGCATAATCTCTACCCAAATAGTACCGATAGTGCGAAATATATAATTGGTTATGGATGTTTTGGGTAAAGTGCGCATTGTTCCTATAACAACACCACACAATACAGCTAATATAAGTGAAGTGATAGACAATATAACCGTATTTTTAAAGCCATCGAGAAGTGTATCTAAATAGGTATGGCTCACGCCGGGAGTCCCCAAGCATCCTGTTACCAATGTTTGAGTAAGGTCATCTCTACAAAGGAAAGAAAAGTCCATTAATTGATATTCCCTCAAATTAGTCATTCACAAATAGGGCAATAAACCAAGCGCATCTACATAGGCCAAATTTATTTAAAAGTGAATTAAAATATAAACCACACTCAATTTCAAAAGAGTGTGGTTCTTTTTTATTAAATTCTATAAATCTTTTTCTGCGTAGCTTTCTCGAGGTTTATTATTTGGGTGATCCCAAGCATATCTTGTTTGTTTTGACAAGGGAAGGTTCATAACAGTGTTAGCAGGTGGGATCGGTTTCATAAACCACTTATTATAAAGCTTTTCCAGTGATTCATCTTTAATCTGACGTACGATACTATCGTTGATTGTTTGTTCAAATTTTTTGTCATTTAATCTGAGCATACAGGCAATAGGTTCGACTGAAAGTACAGTATCAAGAATGACATAATCAGATGGATTCTTTGATTTAGCAATATGTCCAGCAAGAATTGAAGCGTCCATGACAAAAGCATCTACCTTACCAGATTCTAATAACAAAAAACTATCTCCGTGATCTTTCCCCTTTAAAACTTTAAACTGAATGTTTTTTGCACGTTTATTTTTACGAATAAGTTGAACAGATGTTGTACCGGTGGTCGTTGCAACTGTTTTTCCATTTAAATCCTCAAGAGATTTAATGTTAGAATTTTTCTTTACAGCAATCCGAACCTCCTCAATGTATGTCGTATAAGCAAATGCTGCTTCTTTACTGCGGGCAAGATCATGTGTTGTTGAGCCGCACTCAAAATCATAGGTTTTATTTTTTAAGAGAGGAATTCTATTTTGAGAAGTGATGGGAAGATAATGAATTTTAATTGGTTTACCAATTTTTTTTGAGATATCATCAATGATCCGTTCTGCCATTTCTGTATGAAAACCTACATATTTATTATTACCAAGGGCGTAGGCTAAACCAGATGATTCACGGACACCTAAAGTAATTTCCCCTGTTCGTTTTATTTTTTCAAGAGTATCATGTTCAGCATGTGCGAAACTTGAGAATCCAATGGCCGTTGCTGCAATAAGCATTAACAATGATTTCTTCATTTATGTCCTCCATTCATTTATTTTTATTTTAGTTGCTTAAGATATACTGTTTATATGCTGTAGCATAGTTATTATTTTTGAGTGGATTTTTTTTGTTGTCTCATGAAATGAGGATTGTACTTTCTTAATTGATATTAAGGTGAATCCAAACAGGAACGTGGTCGGATGGTTTTTGATATCCCCTTACTTCTGCTTGGCTATGAGCGCAAATTAGTTGATCAACAGCTTCTGGTGATAATAATAAATGATCAATGCGAATCCCATTATTCTTAGGCCAGGCACCTGCCTGAAAATCCCAAAAACTGAAGGAGGGAGTATCGGTGACATTCCGGATAGCATCATAAAAACCTAAATGAAGAATACGTTGGAATGCTTTTCTTGTTTCTCCAAGAAATAAGGCATCTTGATACCATTCTTGAGGTTTTTTTGCATCTAATGGAGCGGGGATGACATTATAATCACCCGCTAGAATAAGGGGTTCTTCATACGCAAGCAATGATTTTGCATGTGTATATAATCTTTCCATCCATTCTATCTTATAGGAATATTTTTCACTCTCAATAGGATTCCCATTTGGCAAATAGAGAGATGCAACACGAACAACACCTTTGTTTGTTGAATAAACTGCTTCAATGTAACGTGTTTGTTTATCATTATCATTGCCTGGTAATCGACGGATCACTTCATCTGGTGTTTTTTTAGAGAGAATCGCAACGCCATTAAAACTTTTTTGTCCGTGTGTTTCTATATGGTAACCTAAACTTTCAATTGCATCGCGTGGAAAATTTTCATCAATACTTTTAATTTCCTGTAAACAGACTATGTCCGGCTGGCTTTGCTGCAGCCATTGACATAATGTTTCATGTCGTGCTTTTATCCCGGCAATATTCCATGTTGCTATTTTCATGGCGCTCATCATTAGATATCAAATATGTAATTCAATTTACTGCTCAATTTACTGCATTTATGTTTTGCTACAGTCATATCGCTACTTTTTTATTTATAGGGATATTACTTATGGTAAATTGATTTATCAAGAGTAGCGGTAAAAGCAAATTTAAAGCTTTAAAATTTAATTTATTTTCATTTTTAAAAACTTTCTGCTGTTTAGTTCTTGACGAATGTACGTGTTCTCGCTATTAGAGATGGATATAGCCGATGTGGGTGTAATCAGGTGCTTTGGATATGAACCGGAAGATTATTCACAGGTGTTAAGAAGATTAAAAGTAAATCCTAGTGCAAAAGGCTACTGCCTTCTCTGCTTATGGTCGGGTAAACTGTTTTTTGCAGGTGTGCCCGATTTTGTGTGTAGACTTAAATATCTGTTCCGATTCTGTTGGGGTGGATGGAAATGAAAATAGAAAAGCCCGATTGGGTGAGAAGAATATAGATCAAAAAGAGGAAGGTTGCATGCCTACCGTAAACCAGTTGATTCGTAAGCCGCGTGTGGCGCCAGTTAAACGTAATAAGGTTCCTGCTCTGCAGTCGAATCCGCAGAAGCGTGGTGTTTGTACGCGTGTTTATACAACAACGCCGAAGAAACCTAATTCTGCTCTTCGTAAAGTTGCTAAAATTCGCTTGACGAATGGATTTGAGGTGATTGGTTATATTCCTGGAGAGGGACATAATCTTCAAGAGCACTCTGTTGTGATGATTCGTGGTGGTCGTGTAAAAGATTTGCCAGGAGTTCGTTATCACATTATTCGTGGTTTGCTTGATACCCAGGGTGTCAAGAATCGTAAACAGCGTCGTTCAAAGTATGGCGCAAAGCGTCCAAAATAATATTGAGAGACAAAGCCAATGTCCCGTCGTCATAGAGCAGAAAAGCGTGAGATTAATCCAGATCCAAAATTTGGTGATTTGGTTATTATGAAATTTATGAATGCCATTATGTTTGATGGTAAAAAATCAGTTGCAGAGCGTATTGTTTATGGTGCACTCGATTCTGTAGAAAAAAGAGTAAAAACAGATCCTGTGGCTCTATTTCATCGGGCCTTAGAGAATGTTGCTCCTCATATTGAGGTTCGTTCACGCCGTGTTGGTGGTGCTACTTATCAAGTTCCGATTGATGTTCGTCCTGATCGTCGTCAGGCTCTTGCTATTCGTTGGTTGATTGCGGCGGCGCGTGGTCGAAATGAAACGACGATGGTTGAGCGTTTATCTGGTGAATTGATGGATGCGGCTAATAATCGTGGTTCTGCCGTGAAAAAGCGTGAAGATGTTCATCGTATGGCTGAAGCTAATCGTGCTTTTTCTCACTATCGCTGGTAGAAGTTTTAAACAAGGCAAATATAATGGCTCGCGAATATAAAATTGAAGATTATCGTAATTTTGGTATTATGGCGCATATTGATGCTGGTAAGACTACGATGACTGAACGTATTCTGTTCTATACCGGTAAGAATCATAAAATTGGCGAGACCCATGATGGTGCTTCTACGATGGATTGGATGGAGCAGGAGCAGGAGCGCGGTATTACGATTACGTCTGCTGCAACAACGACGTTTTGGGAAGGGCAGGACGGTCGGAAGCGTCGCTTTAATATTATTGATACGCCAGGGCACGTTGATTTTACCATTGAAGTTGAGCGCTCTTTGCGTGTTCTTGATGGCGCAATAGCTTTGTTGGATGCAAATGCTGGTGTGGAGCCTCAGACGGAAACTGTTTGGCGGCAAGCTGAGAAATATCGCGTGCCTCGTATGGTTTTTGTTAATAAAATGGACAAAATAGGAGCTGACTTTTATCGTAGTGTGGAGATGGTTGGTTCTCGGTTGGGTGCTAAAGCGCTTGTTTTGCAGTTGCCGATTGGCGCTGAAAATGACTTTGAAGGTGTTGTTGATCTTGTAGAAATGAAGGCTTTAAAGTGGGATGGTTCTATTGGTGCCTCGGCGGTGATAAGTGAAATTCCCTCTGATTTAAAGGAGAAAGCTGAAGAATATCGTGAGAAATTGATTGAGATGGCTGTGGAGGTTGATGAAGCAGCGACAGAGGCTTATTTAGAGGGTGTTATGCCAACCAACGAGCAGCTTGTTTCTCTCATTCGTAGGGGGACAGTAGAAGTTCAGTTTCATCCGGTTCTTTGTGGTACGGCTTTTAAAAACAAGGGGGTGCAGCCACTTTTGGATGCTGTTGTTTCTTATCTTCCTTCTCCAGTTGATATTCCGGCGATTAAGGGTATTGATGTAAAGACTGAGGCTGAGACAACACGAGAATCTTCTGATGATGCTCCGCTATCTATGCTTGCTTTTAAAATTATGAATGATCCTTTTGTTGGTTCATTGACGTTTTGTCGTATTTACTCAGGTAAAGTTCAGAAAGGTATTTCTCTTGAGAATACTGTGAAAAAGAAGAAAGAGCGTTTGGGGCGTATGCTTCAAATGCATTCAAATTCTCGTGAGGATATTGAAGAAGCTTTTGCTGGTGATATTGTTGCTCTTGCAGGACTTAAGGAGACGACAACAGGGGATACTCTTTGTGATCCTTTGAAGCCTGTTATTTTGGAGAGGATGGAATTTCCAGAGCCTGTTATTGAGATTGCAATTGAACCGAAAACAAAAGCAGATCAAGAAAAAATGGGTATTGCTCTTAACCGTCTAGCGGCCGAAGATCCTTCATTTCGTGTTAAATCGGATGAGGAATCTGGTCAGACTATTATAGCTGGAATGGGTGAGCTTCATCTTGATATTATTGTTGACCGTATGCGGCGTGAGTTTAAGGTTGAAGCAAATGTTGGGCAGCCTCAAGTTGCTTATCGTGAGTCAATTACTAAAATGGCGGAAATTGATTATACGCATAAGAAGCAATCGGGTGGTGCCGGTCAATTTGCTCGTGTGAAAATTGTTTTTGAGCCTCATGATGGTGATGACTTTATTTTTGAGTCAAAGATTGTTGGTGGTGCTGTTCCTAAAGAATATATTCCCGGCGTCCAAAAGGGGATTGAGAGTGTTATGGGGTCAGGTCCTCTTGCGGGCTTTCCTATGCTTGGTGTAAAAGCGACTCTCATTGATGGTGGTTATCACGATGTTGATTCTTCGGTTTTGGCTTTTGAGATTGCGGCTCGTGCGGCTTTTCGTGATGGGGCAAAGAAGGCTGGTGCACAGCTTCTTGAACCGATCATGAAGGTGGAAGTTGTTACACCAGATGATTATGTTGGTGATGTTATTGGTGATCTCAATTCTCGTCGGGGACAGATTTCAGGAACTGAAGCGCGCGGCATTGCAACGGTTGTGAATGCAATGGTTCCTTTGGCGAATATGTTTGGTTATGTGAATACTCTTCGCTCTATGAGTCAGGGGCGTGCGCAGTATACAATGCAGTTTGATCATTACGAGCCTGTACCTTCGGCTGTTGCTTTGGAGATTCAAAAGAAATACGCGTAATTTCAGGTTGGTAATTAATTTTTAACTTAGTCCTTGGCTTGGACGGAAAATGGAGAGCTCAAATGGCGAAGAGCAAGTTTGAACGAACAAAACCGCATGTTAATATTGGTACGATTGGTCACGTTGATCATGGGAAGACCTCGTTGACAGCAGCGATTACGAAATATTTTGGTGAATTTAAAGCCTAT
>NZ_JAQITD010000021.1 GCF_028618555.1 Bartonella sp. CM31XJBT
TACTCGTCGTATATAGTACTCTTTCAATCAAAGAGTCAATATCATTTTTTATTTTTTTTTAAATAAAATAACCCAAACATTTCCAATAAAATATTGTAACAAAAAATCCTATTTCAAGACATTATTGGAAAAATAAGAAGCGTATAAAAGTTTCTTGCTGGATAGCAGCGGCTTTCAGATTATAATACCCCTCCCCTCACAACGGTTGCAACTTTTCTTACATATCGCAATGATGTCATGTAAACGGCTAAAGATTAGAGTACATATTCTATAATCACCATTGCATAAATATCTTACACGCTTTATGCTTTTCCATGGGAGCAAAAGGAAGATGTCAATGTCATCTAAACTGACGCGTAACCAAACATTGGTTTTAAATACTTTAAAAAATGCAAAAGGGCCTTTAAGTGCTTATGCGATTCTCAATAACTTACGCGAAGAAGGTTTTCGCGCACCTCTCCAAGTTTATCGTGCGTTAGAAAAACTCGTACAGTTAAAGTGTATTCATCGTCTTGAAAGTGTAAATGCCTTTATGGTCTGTTTACACCCTGAAAACTGTCAACATGAACTTACAACGTTTATAATTTGCGAAAACTGTGGCACAGTCAACGAAATACAAAATCAAACGATTGTATCAAGTTTAAAACAGATGGTTCAAGCGGTTGGCTTCCAAGCACACAAAAGCACCCTAGAAGTACGAGGTCTTTGTAAAAAATGCGCAATAAAATAAGACATCTAACTTGAAAATAAGATCTCTAACTTGCAAGTTTATATATTTAGTATTATGTAGCAGGGATCGCCTTATTGTTGGAAAAGCTCTTATCGTCCGTGCATATATCACCCTACCCTAGAGTGAGAGGCTTATTATACTCGTTAGAACATAAATATTGAAAGTATAAAATCATGTCCGTATCTGAGACCATTTTTTCAACAAAAAATCTCGATAAAATGAAACGAAAAAAAGTAATCAAAGCTCTTCATTATCGTCTTTGCGCTTTTTGTACTTTGGTTTAGCTATAAGTGGACGACGCAATGGTGTTATATGCTGTCCACTGAAGATGCCTAAACTGTGGCACAGTCAACGAAATACAAAATCAAACGATTGTATCAAGTTTAAAACAGATGGTTCAAGCGGTTGGCTTCCAAGCACACAAAAGCACCCTAGAAGTACGAGGTCTTTGTAAAAAATGCGCAATAAAATAAGACATCTAACTTGGAAATAAGATCTCTAACTTGCAAGTTTATATATTTAGCATTATGTAGCAGGAATCGCCTTATTGTTGGAAAAGCTCTTATCGTCCGTGCATATATCACCCTACCCTAGAGTGAGAGGCTTATTATACTCGTTAGAACATAAATATTGAAAGTATAAAATCATGTCCGTATCTGAGACCATTTTTTCAACAAAAAATCTCGATAAAACGAAACGAAAAAAAGTAATCAAGGCTCTTCTTATCGTCTTTGCGCTTTTTGTACTTTGGTTTAGCTATAAGTGGACGACGCAATGGCGTTATATGCTGTCCACTGAAGATGCCTATGTGCAAGGAGATATAGCCGCTATTGCGACTAAATTAAATGGATATATTGAAAAAATTGCCATTAAAGCCAACCAAGTTGTAAAAAAGGACGATGTTTTATTTTACCTAGACAATGGTGATTATCAAATAGCCTTGGATCAAACAGAAGCGCATCTTAACACACAGAAAAAAACACTTCTACGCATTGATGCGCAAATCACAGCCGCTCGTAGTTCTTTAGATGATGCAAAAGCACAAAAAGCAGCCGCTTCAGCCATAGCAACCAATGCACAACTCACCTTAAAACGTGTAACAGAACTGAAAGCCAATCGTTATGCTCCTCAATCCAATGTTGATGATGCCAAATCCGCTTATGAACAAGCCATTGCGAATGTTAACAGAGCGGATGCAAAAATGGCTTCAGCACGTGCAAATATCCGAGTGCTAGAAGCACAACGAAGTGAAACAGAAAGCGAAACAAAGAGTTTAGAGCTCTCGCGTAAAAAAGCACAACGTGATCTTGATTCGACCATTATACGAGCGCCATTTGATGGAGTTATAGGAAATTTAACAGCAAAAACGGGAGATTTTGTTGTAAATGGCCAACGTCTTGCGGCGTTAGTCCCCATACATGCACTTTATATTGAAGCAAACTATAAAGAAACACAGCTACAAGACATTCATACCGGACAAAAAGCTTATATTTCTGTTGATGCCTTCGAAGATGATGTTTTTACAGGAACAGTGCTTTCTATTTCGCCCGCAACAGGCGCTGTTTTTTCTCTTCTGCCTCCACAAAATGCTACCGGTAACTTTACAAAGATTGTCCAGCGCATTCCCGTACGTATTTCTATTCCAGAAGAAGTCTTAAAAACCGGACATATCCGAGCAGGAATGAGTGTTTCAGTGAAAATTGATACACGTACAAAGCCACAAGATAAAAGTCTCTTATAAAAAAAGTAGAAGATCTTACTATGACATCTTCCATACCAGAGCTCATACAGTCTCAAGAACGCATAGGAATGCGCAAAATTGTAGTTTTTATTGCTATGTCTTTTGGCATGTTTATGGCAATCTTAGATATCCAAATCGTTTCCTCTTCTTTAGCTGAAATTCAAGCGGGTCTTACAGCAAGCTCTGAAGAAATTTCATGGGTTCAAACCTCCTATCTCATCGCTGAAGTCATCATGTTGCCGCTTTCTGGATTTTTAGGAAGATTGCTTTCAACACGTGTTTTCTTCACCATATCAGCGATCGGGTTTACGATTACTTCTGTTCTTTGTGCAACAGCAACATCTATTGGAGAGATGATTTTGTATCGCGCACTACAAGGTTTTATTGGTGGAGGAATTATCCCAAGCGTTTTTGTCGCCTCTTATGTTCTTTTTCCTCCGTCCAAACGCCCAATTGTTACCCCTATTGTTGGACTAGTAGCAACATTGGCCCCCACCATTGGTCCAACCGTGGGAGGCTATATTTGTCATCTCTCATCATGGCATTGGCTCTTTCTCATCAATGTACCCTGCGGGATTATCATCTCAATTCTCGCTTGGAAATTAATTGATTTTGATAAAGCTGATCCCTCTTTAATGAAGAAGTTTGATTGGTTAGGATTCATTTCTATGGCTACTTTCTTGGGAACTTTAGAGTATATTCTAGAAGAAGGAGCACGTCATGATTGGCTGAGTGATACGCTGATTCGGGATTTGTTCATTACCATGATTCTTGCTGCAGCCTTATTCTTCTGGCGTGCTTTTACAGTAAAAGAACCCATTGTAGATCTCTCTACTTTTTCTAATTTTAATTTTTCAGCTGCATCCATTTTTTCCTTTTCATTGGGAATAGGCCTTTATGGACTCACGTACCTTTATCCTGTCTATTTAAGCCAAATCCGCCACTTTGATGCCCTCATGATTGGAGAAACATTGTTTCTTTCAGGATTCGTCATGTTATTAACTGCCCCGCTTGCTGGATTTCTTTCAGCACGAATGGATGCACGTTTAATGATGGCAATAGGACTTTTTGGTTTTGCAATAGGTATTTGGATGGCGAGCTCTATCACAGATAACTGGGATTTTTGGCAGCTTTTTTGGCCGCAAGTTTTCCGTGGTGCTTCTGTAATGTTATGTATGGTTCCTATTAATAATATTGCCTTGGGAACACTCCCACCAGAACGGATGCAAAATGCTTCTGGACTCTTTAATCTCACCCGGAATCTAGGTGGGGCTGTAGGGCTTGCCATTATCAACACTCTCATAACAAAACGCACAGACTTCCATCATGAACGAATAGCCGAAACTCTTAACTACGCAAACAGACAAGCAACTGAAATGCTTTCAAATCTTACTGTATTATTCAAAACAGAAACCTTTGATTCCTATACTCTGGCTCTTTCTCAATTGTTTGGTATGGTACGCATACAAGCAACCATTATGGCTATTAGTGATATTTTCTTTATCATAACCATCATTTTTGGTGTTTTGACATTTATGACCATGTTTCTCAAAAAAATACCACCTCTCATGGATTCACCACCAAATCACTAAGCTTAATTAAAATTGAGAAATATTTTTTATCCTTATCACTTTGCTCGTTTCCTATGCACTTTATCTTGTCTCAAGAGACAGTATAAATAAACATATGATTCTAAATGATTCTTCTGATAAAAATTCTTTTAATGCGGGCTCTTTCCGCACTTAAAAACAACTTCTCGCATACAAAAATTGTTCTAGATGATAATAAACAAAGAGCTTATCTAAAGTGCTCCACACCATAAAGATAAAGCAGCCATTTCTATAAGATTTTTGATTTATCACCATAGGGCACAAAAGATTAAATCTCTCATCTATCTACCCCCTTTTTACGCTACTATCCTCATAAAAACTATTTTGTTAAGATTCTGTGCCCTTCACTCTTTTGATTCTTACAAGAATATTCATAAAAGATTTATGATTCTTGTGATTTTTATTCACGCACATATTTCTCTTATAATGTGTAGGATAACGTTTTTTTTGATTCTGAATGCAAAATTTTACATGAGAAAATCATTTTGTATTTGATACTCTCATGCCAATTGCAAAACGATTTACCTTTATAGCAAAAAAGTAATGATATATTTTTTTCAAAAAAGCTGCTTTTAAACATGTAATTTTATTTTTTTACACTCTTTAAAAAAAGCTGATACTTACAATTTTGATTCTACTGCTACATATTTTTCTTTCTTAAGCCCCTTTTCTTTCAACTAGAGCTGAAATTGTATAAAATTTCTCAAAATATCTCTCTATTGAATCAATCAAAACCATTCCCTTGCACATAAAAAGCAAAGAAATAAAAACTGTTTAAGAAAAAAGTAAAATATCCAACCGTTTTGATGCAAGATTTATCAACGATATTGAAAACTGGAAAACTGTATGATGATAGCGACTTTAAAAGAACACAAGACAACTCAAAAATCCGGTTCCTTCAGTATTATAAAATAAGACACTATTTCAAAAAATGAGCTTAAAATATATTCTTACTCACTTAACTGAAATTATCAAAAATAAGAAACCAGCCCCATAAAGAAAAAGCCATATAATAAAATCGCAATACAACTCCCCAAAACTTTGTACCGCTAAATACCTTGGCACTATCAAAACGGTATGCTCTTCTCAATGGCAGCTGCTGAAAAACGAAATAAACACTATCTTCAAGCGACTTTATGATGCTGAAAACGATTTGAAACTTCTCGTTCTCCACTAGGAACCAAAGTGCCATAACACCCAGAAAGATAATGTGGTATCAGTTCCAACGCTTGAAAGCGATGTTTTTCGTAAGGACCAGGCATTGCCAAATTTTCTGTTAAACTATTTGAAAAGCCAAAACGTTGATAAAATTCAAAATCCCCTACCAGCAAAATGGCGCCATATCCCAATTTTTTTGCTGTTTCAATTGCATGGCGGACTAAAATTGATCCTATTCCCATACCAGCACATTCAGACGCAACAGCCAAGGGGCCTAAAAGTAAAGCATGTTGTGTTTCATTTTTTTCTTTAGAAAAAGAAACATGCCAAAGACGGACACTTCCCACAAGCTCTCCAAGCACATTTTTAACCACAAAAGAGAGCCCTTGAGCAGCCAAACGACCACGACGTAAAACCTCTGATGATTTACGTTTACGTCCATACCCCATCATTGAATCAAGCAAATTTTCTCGATAAGGCTTATCGGCTTCTTGCTCTAATAAAAGTGTAAAACATGCCCCATCTTTTGTTTGAAAATTAATCATGTTCATCTCTATAACCGCCCTCTTACAGCGCCATGACGAGCATAGCAAAAAATCTAAAAAACTATAGTTAAAAGGAAATGTCAGATCACATATGATCGTAAAGGCTCAAAACCATTAAAAGCAACCGATGCGTAAGTTGTTGTGTAAGCACCCGTTCCATGAATCAATATTTCATCTCCTATCGTTAGGGATAGAGGAAGCGGATAAGGTGTTTTTTCATAGAGAACATCTGCCGAATCGCATGTCGGTCCAGCCAAAATACAAGGCTCCATCACCTTATCATCATGAGGTGTCTCAATAGGATAACGAATGGCTTCATCCATAGTCTCAGCAAGACCATTAAATTTCCCAATATCAAGATAAACCCATCGTACATTATCGTTATCAGCTTTTTTAGATATTAGAACAACTTCTGTACGAATAACACCAGCATTGCCAACCATCGCACGTCCTGGCTCAATAATCGTCTCAGGGATACGATTACCAAAATGCTTTTTCAATGAATCAAAAACTGCTGTACCATAAGCTTGTTCTGTAGGGACATCTTTCAAATAACGCGTTGGAAAACCGCCCCCCATATTCACCAACCTTAGTGAAATGCCTTCTTGTTCCAAACGCTTAAACACTGTAGAAGCATCCGATAAAGCACGATCCCACGCACTCAAATCAACCTGCTGAGATCCAACATGAAAAGAAACACCATAGGCTTGCAAACCCAATTGGTGTGCCCGTCTTAGAACATCAACCGCCATATCTGGAACACAACCAAATTTGCGTGACAATGGCCACTCTGCACCTTTGCCATCGGTAAGAACACGGCAAAAAACACGTGCTCCTGGAGCAACACGCGCAATTTTTTCCACTTCTTCAACACAATCAACAGCATAAAGTGAAACTCCCAATGCATATGCTCGTGCAATATCACGCTCTTTTTTAATCGTATTTCCAAAAGAAATACGCTCTGACGTTGCTCCTGCTTTTAAAGCCATTTCAATTTCTGCAACAGAAGCCGCATCAAAAGAAGATCCTAAAGAACTTAGCAAACGCAAGATTTCAGGAGCTGGATTTGCCTTTATTGCGTAAAAAATACGAGACTGCGGCAGAGCTTTTTCAAAATTTAAATAGTTATCACGAACAACATCAAGGTCAACAATTAAGCATGGACCTTCAGAACGATGTGTTGCAAGAAAATCGCGAATACGTTGCGTTGCCATCTGCAATTCTCCTTGAGGGAACGCTCCCCCACTCTATGCTTAGACAGCCAAAGCTGCCAAAAGCTAAAGGACAAAAAACACACAACAACCATCCCCATTCTGATTACAAAAAACCAGAAATTAGCATTGCATGCTGCGAAAGAACAGCGCGAAACCGCGTTATTCTATTTTATATGCCTTTTTGATTGGAGTTGAGAAAACCACTTCCGCACTGAAGGCAATGAGGTGTGCCTCTATAGTTATCCCAGCATTTAAAAGCTGGAAGACACCAGAAAGGCCCGCACCGTCGTTGCTTCAAGATGTCCTCATTCTTGCAATTGGCTGTAAGAATGACTGGAGCGGTTAGTTCCAGGTACCGTACCGGTTAATCTCACCATTTGAGAACCAGCGGACACCCACAGGCACGTGCGACTTTGGGCAAGGCATCCTATAAAACGAATTCTTTCTCATTTCAATCATTTTTTTAATTTTAAACATTTTTTAATTCTTAAAGATAAAATGATGCGAAAAAACAACACTCTCCCCCACCAAACAAGGTCATTCATCCACTTTCATGGGATCACTCCCCTCATGTAAAACAGAATACCCCAAACGGAATATAGTTGGGTTGTATCTTCACGTACTTTCTTTAAAGAAACATTTCTTAAAGTGCTCGAGCCAACTTCACACCAGCGCCCATAAATGATAGAATAGTACCCCCAATAAAATAATATAAAATCTATTGAACCCACTATTTTTAGGCTTCATAAAAGAGCAAGCTGATCATCATCACACACTAAGCCCCCAATGTTGTGACAGCCCTTGACATTTGAGACGATTAATAAGAGGCACGTCCTTCTTGTATTGTTTTACTCCACGTGACTTTCCCCGCTTGTAACGTGGAAGAGATATGGTTTTTATTGATTCAACCATAGAAACAGGCTTGGAATGAGAGAATCCTGACGATATTTAGATCTCTTATTCAAGATGTAAATAGCCAATTATTATAAATCAATGTGCTAAATTGTTCGTAAATGACTTTTCTATTTTAAAATGAAAAGTATTTGAAATACTCAATCCTATAAAATCAAAGAAAGCAAACAATCTATAATGATTACTTATAAGTCAAATAATTTAACATAAACAAAAAGACCGAATAATATCCGGTCTTATAAAATATTTTTCTACTAATATTAAAAAACTCTTCTCTCTTAAATTTAAGAGAAAAACGCTACAATTTAAAGCCCTACACTGCGATATCCTTATGTCCCTTGATGAGAATCAATTGCACGCAACTTCAACAATTGAAACTGCCTATGGCGCTCACGAAAGCGCTCTCTATCGGCTTCACTACGCGTGTTATAACAAGCATCACAGGAAACACCTTCCTCATAATGAGGCGATAGTTTGCTTTCAGCATTAAGAGGAGAACGACACGCGCGACATAATTCGCGTCCACATTCTTCAAGACCATGATGAACAGAAACACGCTCATCAAAAACAAAACACTCACCCCACCATAAACTTTTCTCTTTTGGAATTTTTTCTAAATATTTGAGAATACCTCCTTTTAGATGGTAGACTTGCTCATAACCAAGATCACGAACATAAGCTGTTGATTTTTCACACCGAATACCACCTGTACAAAACATGGCAATTTTCTTTTTTTTCTTTAACTCAGCCTCATGTTTACGCACCCATTCAGGAAATTCGCGAAATGTTTTAATCTGCGGATCAATCGCTCCTTGAAAACTCCCTATTGCATATTCATAATCATTACGCGTATCGATCAAAATTGTCTCTTCATCTTGAATAAGAGCATTCCAATCTTCAGGATCCACATACGTACCAACAACTTTTAGCGGATCAACCCCTTCAACCCCCATTGTTACAATCTCTTTTTTCAACCGCACTTTCATGCGATGAAAAGGCATTTTTGATGCCCATGAATATTTAATCTCCGGCGTTTGAAACGCTGGTTCAGCCATAATAAAGTCCACCAATGCCTCAATTGCCGCACAAGAACCAGCAACTGTTCCATTAATTCCCTCTTGTGCTAAAAGCAGAGTGCCTTTGATATCCTTTGCTTGACATAATTCCTGCAAAGGTTTTTGTAATTGATGATAATGTTTCAAATCTGCAAAGCAATAAAGTGCAGCAACTTTAAAATTCTTTTCCATGTGTTTTGCCATAACGCGCGTTTCATTCAATTTCAAGATTTATTCATGTACTCTTTAACATATTGTGCTTAATCAAACGATACAAACAATATCATCTCCAAGAAGAAAAAATATCATGTGCCAAAAAAGAGAAAAGCTTTTATTATATCTCCAAGGACAAACTGTTATACCTGTTTTGCTCATTGACAATCTACAAAGTGCTGTACCCTTAACACGCGCTCTTGTCAAAGGTGGATTAAAAACAATTGAGATCACCTTGCGAACACCAAATGCCCTCAAAGCAATTCAGAAAATTACACAAGAAGTCCCTGAAGCAATTGTTGGAGCCGGCACAATTCTCAACACAACACATTACGAAAAAGCCGAACAAGCTGGAGCCAAGTTTATTGTAAGCCCCGGATTATCCAATGAACTAATCAATTGTGCAAAAAATAGTGAAATTCCCCTTCTTCCCGCTGCAATGACCCCAAGTGAACTCATGCAAGCATTAAACAAAGGCTATTCATATCTTAAATTTTTCCCTGCTGAAGCTGCTGGAGGTATTTCCTTCATTGAAGCTTTAGCATCTCCCTTCTCTGATATCCGGTTTTGCCCAACAGGCGGTATTACACAAAAAAGTGCAACACAATGGCTCCAACTGCCCAATGTCTTCTGCGTTGGTGGTTCTTGGATAGCGCCCCAACAACTCATTGCAATAAGTGATTGGGATTCGATTACTGCATTAGCATATACCGCATCACAACTTCCCTCTCCCTCGAAAAAAGCTCTTTCTACAATATAATATAAAGTGCAAGAATATCAGCCCCTTCAACAAGACCAAAGCTTTCACACATCCTTGCGCAATCTTTTAACATTGCCATGGAACCACAAATCATCACCCGATCTTCATCGAGATGAATTTTGGGGAGTGCTATTGTTTCAAAAAAGCACCTACTCTCCATAACAGTCGTAATACGCCCCATATGCTCAGAAAGCTCACAAGTAGCCATAGGATAAAATTTCAACTGTTGTGCATATGCCCCAATGAATGAATCTTGTTGCAAAGAGAAAACAAGATCTTTTGCACAAATTAACTCATTCTTTTCGCGCGTTATTTAAATAAGAACAACTTCTGAAAATTTTTCATAAGTGTCAGAATCACGAATAAAGCTTGCAAAAGGAAAAAACCCGTACCGCTTTGAAAGAAGATAAAGCACCAATTTTCCCACCCATTACTCCACAAAAGCGCGCTCTACAACATAAGTAGCAGGAGCATTATTGGCCCCTTCAACAAGACCAAAGCTTTCACACATCCTTGCGCAATCTTTTAACATTGCCATGGAACCACAAATCATCACCCGATCTTCATCAGGATGAATTTTAGGAAGGCCAGTTGTTTCAAAAAAGTCCCCACTTTCCATAACAGTCGTAATACGCCCCATATGCTCAGAAGATTCACGAGTAGTCATAGGATAAAATCTCAACTGTTGTGCATACTCTCCAATGAGTGGATCTTGTTGCAAAGAGGAAACAAGATCTTTTGCATAAATTAACTCATTCTTTTCGCGCGTTGTTTGAATAAGGACAACTTCTGCAAACTTTTCATAAGTTTCAGGATCACGAATAAGGCTTGCAAAAGGAGCAATTCCCGTCCCAGTTGAAAGAAGATAAAGACGTTTTCCAGGAATAAGAGCATCAAGAACCAGCGTTCCTGTAGATTTTTTACGCATGAGAACTGTATCACCAATTTTAATTTTTTGGAGATGCTCGGTTAAAGGTCCCCCTGGAACTTTTATCGAAAAAAACTCAAGCTGTTCATCCCAAAAGGGGCTTGCAATCGAATAAGCGCGATAAATCGGCTTTTCTGCATTTGGCAAACCGATCATAACAAACTCACCCGAACGAAAACGAAAACTTTCCGGGCGATTCAGACGGAATTTAAATAACCGATCTGTGTAGTGACAAACCTCTTGGACAGTAAGGGCGAACACATTCTCAGGAATCGGAAAATTTGCAACGCTGCTGATGCTTGACGGAACATTGGTAGCAGACGTATTCATACTCTTCCCTATATTTTATTGAACGTTAAATTTCGAATCCTTGACGTGATATAGTACTTGCACAACCATCTGCCAACAATTTTCTTAAAACAAAAGCCTCAAGGTTAACACTTTTATGTCAAAATTAAATAAATGAATCTAGCGCGCGCTATCAGCGATAAAATTGATTTCACTTAAAACCAATCAAAGACTAGAAAGTAAATATTGGATACCCAATCCATCTTGAAAATAAATAATATCCAAATCAACGGGTTTTCTAAGTCAACAGTTTTTAATGTATCAGAAAATGTTTACACACTGTTTTCCATTTAACAAAAATAATTTTAAGTGCATAAGACGACATCCAAAATTGCACAGATAAGTGATCTTTCCCCTCATGGTAAAAAACTTGTAATGCATTGATTTAACGTGGTTAATTTAATCATTTTATCTTCTCTGAATAAGCAGCCAATGCAATATTTAATCAAAACAATCGCACCAGCAACAACAGCCTAATATTGCACTCTTCAAAATGATACAATACAATAAACTATGTTTTATTTTTTATATGCCTAAACTAGGGAAAATAAGTAAAAAGTTTATGTTTTACAAATTATTAGAAGATACCATGTTGATAACAACACAAATAAAACTAAAGTATCTCTTATATCCAAAGTAGCATTTTACATAAAAAACGACTTTAATGGCAGTATAGGATTCTTATGATTTTGACCATAGAAAATAGTGCCTTTCCCTATATCGTAAAGAACCTCAATGAAATAACCAAAAAACCCCGTATTTCACGAACACAGATAAGCTTTTAAAATGAAAAAATCCGTTAATGATGAAATAGATACATCACTCTATGCAGCTGTAGCAACCGTCGATGTCAGTGCCATTGTTGCCAATTATATCACTTTAGCCAAACGTGTAGCTCCAACACAATGTTCAGCAGTTGTAAAAGCAAACGCCTATGGATTAGGAGCTCACAAAATTGCTCCTGCCCTTTATCAAGCTGGTTGTCGCACTTTTTTTGTCGCCCAAATCATAGAAGCACTCCAATTAAAAAGCATTTTACCATCAAATGTCACGATTTCCCTTCTGAATGGACTTCCACACTTAGCAGAAGAGTTTGTCGCACAATCTGGTATTGTTCCTGTTCTAAACTCTTGGAATGCCATTGAAAATTGGCAAAAAATTTGTCAAAAAAAAGATAAAAAATTTCCAGCAATTGTTCAAATCGATACCCATATGAACCGATTAGGACTTAATCAAAAAGAATTACAAAAACTCATCAAACACCCTACAATTTTCGAAAAAGCAGAAATAAAATATATTCTTAGTCACCTTTCTAACGGAGAAGATGATACCCATCCATCAAATTATGCCCAATTGACTGCTTTCAAAACGATCCTTGCGCAAGTGCCTGCTTGCAAAGTTTCCTTTGCCAATTCTGGAGGTATCTTTCTAGGATCAGATTTTTATTTTGATCTTGTTCGCCCCGGTATTGCACTTTACGGAATCGCCCCCCAAGAAAAACACACATCCCTTCTAAAACCTGTTTTAAGACTTGAAGCCCAAGTCATTCAAAGCCGCGTTGTTGATATAGGAGCACCTATTGGTTATGGAGAAAGCTTTATAACCAACAGACCAAGCACTCTTGCAACCATTTCTATAGGCTACGCAGACGGCTGGCTCCGTGCTCTTTCGAATAAAGGAACAGTTTATTTCAACGGGCACAAACTTCCCATGGTTGGGCGGGTTTCTATGGATTCCATTATTGTAGATACGACCGATCTTGAACAAAAACCTCAAACAGGTGACTGGGTAGAACTCATTGGCCCCCATCAAACACTTGAAAAAGTATCTATAGATGCCGATACCCTTCCCAATGAAATTCTAACATCTCTTGGCTCCCGCTATAAATACATTTACACATAAAAACTCTTAAAAAAAATAAATTGATAAAAATCATCCTTTTAGAAAATTGAGGGGCTTTTACAAAAGATTTTACAACAATCAACCACATAGAATGGTCATAGACACCGTGCATTCACAGAAATCTCAAAACAGACAAGTTGATGGACTGTTTTATGGAAGTAGCTTTCACCCAAAATACAAAAACTTAGCCTTTCCCCATAAATTGACAAAAAAGCATCTACTACAAAGTTTTTAAAATTAACTGCCCAATTAAAATCATTCGCTTGCATACCACAAGCTGAACTATGTGTAGATAAAAATGATTTAAGAAAGGAATAATACCTCTTATGAACCATAGTGCCAAGGGCTATAAACATTAGGCGCTGGAAAAGTGTATGATAGTGCCCAGCTTACTCCGTTATGAAGCGTAAAGATTGGGGGGGATCAATGGATTTACCCTTACACCATTCACGAGCGCCGTCGCGAAATGGGATTGGGAGCGAAGTGTCTCTTTAAAACAAACACGTGAATTAACAACTCAAGTATATTCTTTTTGGAGCGTTCTGTTTTACATGAGGATCATTCCCCCACTAAAGAACACAATAAATATAAAGTATGGAGCAATGTGTAATCCCCATTATTAAAAAAATATTGCTTTAAATGCTTTTGAAAGCCGCAAAGCTGAATTAAGAGGAGATGACAAACTGAGGATTGATTTTCACCTTTACGGCTTTACATTTTCCCAAAATTAGATTGTCTTCCAGTTTCAAAGGTTACGTCAACAGAAATACACAATCCCCCCGACCTCATCTGACAGACAAAAGCAGGAACGACTCATAAAGCTCTTTTTTTCTCAATCTCTGACTTAAAACATGTCGCTGCGTTAAGTTTGGATATTGATTTACAGGCAACAGCGAAAGAACACGAGCTCTTAGAAAAACAGCGCCGTAAAGTCACAAACTGACCTGCAATGAAGTGGAAAGATGTGCCGGCTTTTATAAGACCCCTTGTAAAAAACAACCATAATACATTTGGCTTTGCGTTTGCTCATTCTGACAGGTGTTCTTACATATTTTTGCGTCATATTTATAAAAAGCAGATTAAAGAGAAATATTTAGACAATTCTTGACTCGAAAAGATGCAACAACAGAGTTTCGCGTGTCTTTATCATCAAAAACATTAAATTTGATTTTATTCTTTCTACAACCGGTCGTCGTCACCTTAGTGAGAAGTAGTATATCACAACACATGCAACAGACGTGCCCCTATCCTCATAGGTTTCACTCTCGTTTACATGAATTAGCTGGCTAGACCGATGCCGACTAGTCACTAAAACCATGTCATACGGTAGAAGACAAAGGAGAGCATGCCTATTGCCGACAAAACACAGCTTTTTTGTCGACTTTTTCGATTTTGCTCATGTTGTAAAAAAACAATGCAAAATTCTAGAAAATAGACAAATAACGCCATCATGATCAACAAGTAAAAAACCCACACAAAATGTGTGGGCTTTTTTTGTTTATGCAAATAAATAAATTAAATACATATTTGTTATTTAATAGGTATTTCCCAATGGCGGGCACGAACAAATGAGCATTCTGTCTCCCGCAACATTATCAATACGCGATACAGGAGGCCAATATTTATTGGCTGGATCAAGAGAACTGTTGGGAAAAGCAGCTTCTTGTCGCGAATAGGGTCGTGCCCAAGCATCACCTAAAGTATCTGCCACTGTATGAGGGGCATTCACCAATGGATTATTGTCTTTTGGCCAAACCCCATTCCCAACTTTTTTCGCTTCTTCAGCAATAGAGAGTAAAGCATCACAAAAACGATCAATCTCTGCTTTTGGTTCTGATTCCGTTGGCTCAATCATCAAAGTTCCCGGAACAGGGAACGACATCGTGGGCGCATGAAATCCATAATCAATGAGACGTTTTGCAATATCATCAACACTCACCCCATACTGCTCTTTCAACACGCGTGTATCCACAATACATTCGTGCGCAACACGTCCATGCTTGCCCCGATAAAGAATGGAATAAGCGGCTGAAAGACGTGCCGCAATATAATTGGCATTTAAAATGGCTATTTGTGTTGCATATTTTAAGCCATCAGCCCCCATCATTCGAATATACATCCATGTAATCGCAAGAATAGATGCACTTCCATAAGGAGCAGCAGAAACCGCATGTGTTGTCCCATCCTGTTCATGACCTGGTAAGAATGGTTTGAGATGCGCTGCAACTCCAATTGGTCCCATACCAGGACCACCACCACCATGAGGAATGGCAAATGTTTTATGAAGATTCATATGACAAACATCAGCGCCAATATCCGCAGGACGAGCAAGACCCACAAGGGCATTGAGATTAGCACCATCAAAATAAACTTGTCCGCCATTTTCATGAATAATAGAACAAATTTCCTTAATGCTTTCCTCGTAAACACCATGGGTTGAAGGATAAGTAATCATGAGAGCAGCCAATTTATCTTTATGCAATTGCGCTTTCATTTTGAGATCGTCTACATCAACATCACCATCGCTTAAACATTTTACCACAACGACTTCCATCCCTGCCATATGGGCCGAAGCTGGATTGGTACCATGCGCAGATGCAGGAATAAGACAAACTGTACGTTGATGTTCTCCCCGTGATTGGTAATATCGTCGGATAGCCAAAAGCCCAGCATATTCACCTTGAGCACCAGAATTTGGCTGAAAAGAAACTTGCGCAAATCCTGTAATTTCGCACAACCACGCATTTAACTGGTTAATCATCTCCAAATATCCCGCTGCATCCTCTTGTGAAACAAAGGGGTGTATATTGGCCATGCTCGCCCAACTTACAGGCATTAGTTCAGCCGCGGCATTAAGCTTCATTGTACAAGAACCAAGAGGGATCATAGCACGGTCCAGCGCCAAATCCTTATCCGCCAAACGACGCAAAAAGCGCATCATATCTGTCTCTGAATGAACAGCATGAAAAAAAGGCTGAGAAAGAAAAGCAGCATCCCGTTTTTTTCCAAAAAGTCGTGGAGAAACCTGATCGCCTAATTGTGCCCCAAAAAGCTGCGCTAAAGCACCAGCATCTTCTTCTGTCGATAATTCATCAAAATTGATTGCAATAGTGTCATCATCGAGAACACGAATAAGGCGTCCACCTATTTTGGCTTGATGCGCAATCTCTCGCGCTTTTCCCTTAACAGAAATACTCACACAATCAAAAAAGCTTTTCCCTTCAACATGAACCCCTGCTGCTTCTAAACCAGCAACAAAACGACATGTTAAATGATGAATTCGCTGCGCAATTTCTTGTAAGCCTTTTGGCCCATGCCAAACAGCATAAGCGGTTGCCATATTAGCCAATAAAGCCTGCGCTGTACAAATATTTGACGTCGCTTTATCGCGCCGAATATGTTGTTCGCGTGTTTGCAAAGCTAAACGAAAACCAACACGCCCTCTCGTATCCACGGATTGACCAACAATACGCCCTGGAATAAGCCGCGTTAACGCATCACTCACGGCAAGGTAACCAGCATGTGGACCACCAAATCCCATCGGAACGCCATAACGCTGCATAGAGCCAACAACGATATCTGCCCCCCATTGAGCCGGTGGCTCCATAAGGGTAAGCGCTAAAGGATCAGCCACAACGATAACTAAAGCTCCCTTTTCCTTTGCCTCTTTTATGATCTCACTGTAATCATGAAAAGCACCTTTTGTATCTGGCCAAGATAAAACAATTGCTGCTGTATCAGAAGCAATTTCGCCATTTTGGCTAATCTGAATCCCTTGTGTTTCAGCACGCGTTTGTGCAACACTCAAAATCTGAGGATGTAAAAGACTCTGAAGAGAAATTTTTGTTTTTTTCTCACGGAAAAAGCGAAAAGCAAGGGCATTGGCTTCAGCTAAAGCAGTTGCTTCATCAAGAAGAGAAGCAGCCGCAACCGGTAAACCTGTTAGTTCACTCACCAATGTCTGAAAATAAAACAAAAGTTCTAAACGACCCTGGCTAATTTCTGCTTGATAAGGCGTATAAGCAGTATACCAAGCAGGATTTTCAAACAGATTTCGTAAAATAACTGGAGGCACATGAGTTCCATGATATCCTTGCCCAATAAAACTTTTGTGCACACAATTACGCTCCATCATCTTGGAGAGTTCTTCCAAGGCTTGTCCTTCACTAGCAGCCTTTGGCAAATTAAGTGAACGTCCCAAATGGATAGAGTGTGGAACTGCTTGAGAAATGAGTGTATCAACACAATCAAGCTCTAAAACATCAAGCATTTTTTGTGTTTCATCAGGTCGCAGCCCAATATGTCGAGAAGAGAAAGAATGCTCGATCATGATACTCATCCAATCAAAGCCTTATAAGCATCTTTATCCAACAACCCTTCCAGTTGTGTCTCATCCTGCAATGTCATTTTCCATAACCAGCCTTCTGTTTCGGCTTTCTGATTTACCAATTCAGGATTATCAGCCAATGCTTCATTGATTTCGACCACTTCACCATCAAGAGGAGCATAAACATCTGAAGCGGCTTTCACCGATTCCACAACAGCAGCTGCCTCTCCTTTGGAGAGTTTTGTCCCACTTTGTGGTAAATCAACAAAAACCAAATCCCCTAATTGCTCTTGCGCATAATGCGTAACCCCAACAGTCACCACTTTTCCTTCAACGCTAAGCCATTCATGGTCTTGTGTAAAATAAGTTTTAGACATAAAAAATCATCCTTTAAAATAACGTTGTTCAACAAAGGGAAGTGAATGAACTGATAATACAATCTTTTTGCCTCGCAGTTCTGTAAAGACTTGTGTCCCTTCAACTTTAAAATCAACAGGAACATAACCCATCGCGACAGGACCATCAAAAGAAGGACCAAAACCACCTGATGTTACAACTCCAATCTCATTACCTTGATCATCAAGAAGCACCGCACCAGCCCGAATAGGTTGGCGCGTTTGCGGTTTTAATCCAACACGACAACGAGCAGGTCCTTTTTGCAGTGCTTCAAGAAAAGCCCTCGCACCATAAAATTGTGCTTTTTCTCGAACACTTTTAGGAACAGCCCATGTTAGAGCCGCATCAATAGGTGTCGTATCAGGGGTAATATCATTTCCATGCAAACACAGCCCTGCTTCCAACCGCAAGCTATCGCGTGCTGCAAGTCCAATCCACTCAACACGAGAATCACTCAGCAATTTTTCAGCTAACATATGCGCATGCCCTATAGGCAAAGCAATTTCAAAACCATCCTCTCCCGTATAACCAGAACGCGTTATAAACCAATCCTGTTGTGGTTCGAATCCTTGCATAAAGAACAATTCATTCCCTGGTAAATCGGCATCAGCAAGAACAGCGGCCGCTTCAGGACCTTGAAGAGCAAGCAATACCCTTTCAAGAGCAATCACTTGACATTCAAAATCAACCGCACGCTTTTCCAATTCTACAAAATCAGCCTGTGCATTACCGGCATTGGCGACCAACATAAAACGGCCCTCTTCCAAACGAGTAATGATAAGATCATCAAGAATACCAGCCTGCTCATTAAGCAAGTAATTATACCGTGAGTGCCCAATCTTTAAAGCTGCTGCATCAATGGGAAAAGCATAGGACAAAAATTCCACGGCTTGTGCCCCTTCAACCGCAATCAATTTCATATGAGAAATATCAAAAAGTCCTGCATGTGCACGCGTATGAAGATGTTCTTTCAAAACGCCAAGAGGATAAGTTAAAGGCATGTTCCAGCCCGCAAAAGCACCAAATTTTGCTCCTGCTTTTTCATGCAAATCATATAAAGGAAGTGTTTTTAAAAAAGATGTTTCTTGTGTTGTGCCCATAATAACTCCAAAGCTGCGCTAACGCCCACAGAATATGGCCGTCTCTGCCCCCTCTGTCATCAACCTGAGAGACTCGCGAAAAGATTTTTCGCTTACACCTTCGGCGCGGGTTCTCCCGACTTTCCAGATCTGCCTTCTTCCTTTTACGGTCCTTAAAGCCTGAGAGATTATGGGCTATTTCCCCTTCGGCGGCAATGCGAAAATTTGCAATCTGCACTCTCCCGCAAAAGAATGAAAGAAACAATAACGCTCTTTCCAGCATATTTAAACCTATAGCCTATCTTTATCACACTGTCATTAGTAAAGTGATGAAAATGTTCTCATTTTAAAACTTGCATAAGCTACTTCAAAAGATTTATAATAGTGTCCTTTTGAACCTTACAAAAATTGCAAGGAACACATTTTAGGAAATTTAAGACAAAAATCAAAAGCTATAAACAAAAATACCTCTTGAAAATCATGCAAAACGTCACACACTAAAAAGATCGCAAAGCAATATTCTTTCGCGCGCAGTTCAACCTTAAAGATAGGGTTTCATATTCTTTATTTAGAATTAAGGACTTCAAGTATTTTATAAGTATGATTTTAATGCACAAGAAGTGGTTTTTCTGCTTTACTCCATAGTGTCATAAATTGCGACTATCTACAGACTAAAACTACCGAACAAAGGTGACAAAATACTCATGAAAGCTGGTAATATCTCTTACAATTGCGAAAATGATCTTCCAAAGCAAATTGCTCTTTTTCCTTTAGAAGGTGCACTCTTACTACCCGGTGGTTTTTTATCACTCAACATTTTTGAACCAGAATCACTTGAAATGATTGAAAACGTTATGGTAACTGATCGTCTATTGGGCATTATTCAACCACTTTCATCGGATACAGACCGCTTCTCTACACAACTTTATAAAACAGGCTGTATAGGGCGCATTACAAACTACAGTGAAACAGGAAATGGACAACTGTTCATTATCTTACAAGGTGTTTGCCGCTTCACCTTAGAACAAGAATTGACAAACACAAAATCCTATCGAACAGCTCTCATCCAATCAAACATAAAAGACTTGCAAGAATTTGATATTGAAGAAAACATTAACCGAGAGAACTTACTCGACGTTGTAGAAAAATATCTAACCATACATGAAATGGAATATAATTGGAGCAGTATCATAGAAGCCCCTACACCTATATTGGTTAATGCTTTTTCAGCCCTTATCCCCTTTACACCAGCAGAAAAACAAGCTCTCCTTGAAGCTCCAGATATCGAAAGCCGTGCTCAAACTCTTCTTGCATTAACAGAGCGCTCACTCATGAAACAAACAAGAACAGATTACCGCTTAAACTAATGAATGTCCCAACATGAAAAAAATGACCACAGATCCCAAAATGCTCGAATTGCTCGTCTGCCCAATGACGAAAGGCACTCTCTCTTTCAACCGAAAAACTCAAGAACTCATTTCTCTCAAAGCCAAACTTGCCTATCCTATTCGTGATGGCGTTCCCATTATGCTTGCTTCAGAAGCGCGCCCTTTGCAAAACAATGAAGAAATAACGCATAAAAAATAAAAAACCCTCATGCAATTTTCCTCTACAAGCCCACTGCTATCAATCCTCTATCAATATGATATCTCAATATCTACGATTTCTGAAAAAAGAGTTTTACAATAAAGATATTTATATCGCTTTACACCTTGTAACAAAAGCCAAAAATATCATCAGATTTATCTCATTCCAGCCTGTTCATACTGAAGCAATCAAAAACATTCGCTTGCACCACACAAGCATCTGAACAAAAACAATTAAAAAAGGGAATAAAAATGGCTCTTCTGAACTTCTTAAAAGCAAGAATTATAATAACATTTTGAACCAACTCAGGTAAATGAAATTTATTTATTAAATATAAGATTGTTATATTTCATGAACTTTACGTTATACCCTTCACGAGCAACATGTTTGAGATACCTCGATTTAAGATGAAGAAAAACGATAAGCTGTATCATCTTATGTATACCATATCGGGACAAGAATATTTATCTGTTTGTTTACTTTTCAAAGCGGGGAAACAGCCTAATTTTGGGGAGAAAACATAAAATCGTAAAGGAGAAAATCACCCCATTACCTTGCCATCACCCTTTAATTTCGCTTTACAATTTTTACAAGTATCTAAAGTATCTCAAGCAATATTTTTATGTATAATATACGCATTAATTACGTGAAAACTTGAAAAAACAAACAAGAAACACTGTTGTAATTTCAATTGACGATTGAAAGTAATTGCCTTATGAAGGAGGCTTGTGTTTTTGGTTGTATACGCGACAATCAAATAGGGTCTGGAAGCCCGAAAAACTCAAACTAGAAATAAAACCGCTTTTGCGGATATCCCAGAATTTCCGGGGGCTCTTGTTATGTCCAAGTGCTTTCAGCACTAAAAGCAAGGGGCTGTTTTGAGTCAGCACTTCCAGACCCCGGAATACTAATGCGAGGGCGCTCGCAACCGGTGGGGACATCAAGTGAAAGCCAAAAATCTACATTTTTACGATATTTCTTTAGGCCAAAAAATTCGCTTCAGAAGAAATGTCATGGGTTTTTCTCAAAAACAATTAGGAAGTCATTTAGGCGTAACATTCCAACAAATCCAAAAGTATGAAAAAGGCTTAAATCGCGTAAGTGCAAGACGTTTACAGGAAATTGCTCATATATTAGATGTTCCCGTTTCCTTCTTTTATGCTGATAGCGCAAAAAAAGAAGAGAGCCCCTATCATTGTGATGACAGAATAGCAAGCAAAGCAGAATATTTACTTTTAAAAAATTTCAGAATACTGACCCGCAAAAAACAAAGAGCAATTTTGCAGTTGATTTCTGATGAAAAAATGACCCCTTATTTTCATAAATTCACTGAAAGGACAATCAACGTCCTTAATAATCTTGACAAGAATTGTGACTGTCTCCCCACACCTCATGAGAATGAAAATTCTTAATCTAATCTGATTTGTAAATAATCCGAATTCTAACGAGTTTAACTTAGAAATAGCACGTTGATTTATAATGATAATCTAACGTTATTGATATTGAATAAGTGTTTCGAATATCGTAAAATTCTTTCATTTCAAACGTGTTCTATATTGAATCAATCAAAATCTCTTGTTTGCACAACACAAGCAAAGTTGGCGTGTGAGTAAAAATGTACAAAAAGGCATACCTCTTATTGAATCGTCTCACATACCAAGAGCTGTAACGACATTGGGTGCTAAAAAATGTATGATGGTGCTAACTTGCTCTTTTATTAAACGTAAATATGGGAGTGTTCAACGGCTTTTCACTCATATGACTCACTTAAACAAAAGGCTCTCCAAACAAGCCTAAGAATATTCCCACACACTAAAAAAACACTTAAATATATCGAGAAAGATTAAAGATCTTATACCACCATACTACAAAGATTGATATTTATAGCAAAATAGGATTAAAGTAAAAATAAGAAATATAAAGTAAAAAATAGACACGAAAAAAATATATGTATAACTTTCATAAGAATTTATCTATATATGGATACTTAAGTTTATTCTGTTGTGCCATAAATTCTATCATTTAAGGTATGAGGGCATGAAGCACGCATACCTCCTTAAAAAATTCAAAAGTGTGAAGGTAAACAATTGACAGAAGATAAGGAATTCACTTAATTAAAGTGTTTTCTAAAGAGATAATAGCTTAGCGTAAAATATTCAATTTTTTCAATTCTGAAAGATTAAAAAAGACGTATCATTTGAAATAAAACAATTTATTGTGCTAACGATGATGATTGCTGTGCACAAAATTGAGTTGTTGAAAATCAAAAATATAATTTAATGATGTTCCTTGACCAACTCACTCTCTCCTGAGTATAGCACGGGGAATAAATGTGGAGAGACATGAGGAGTATATAGAAAATGAGTTTTAAAGTTGCAATTGTCGGCGCGACCGGAAATGTTGGTCGTGAAATGCTTACAATTTTAGAAGAACGTGGTTTTCCTGCGCATGAAATTGTCCCTCTAGCATCACGACGCTCATTAGGACAAGAAGTTTCTTATGGAGATAAAACTTTAAAAGTAAAAGCACTGGATACTTACGATTTTTCTGACACAGACTTTTGTCTTATGTCTGCGGGAGGAAGCATTTCCAAAGAATACGCCCCTAAAATCGCTGCTGCCGGCTGTGTCGTCATCGATAATTCCTCCACGTGGCGCTATGATGCCAATGTTCCGTTAATAGTCCCTGAAGTCAATGGCGAAGCTATAAATGCCTTTTCTAAGCGTAATATTATAGCAAATCCTAATTGTTCAACAATTCAACTGGTCTTAGCTTTAAAACCTCTCCATGATGCTGCAATCATTAAACGTGTTGTTGTCTCTACATATCAATCGGTTTCTGGAGCTGGTAAAGAAGGAATGGACGAACTTTTCGAACAATCACGTGCAGTTTTTGTTGCAGACCCAATTACATCAAAAAAATTCACTAAACGTATTGCCTTTAATGTCATTCCTCATATCGATGTTTTCATGGAAGATGGTTATACAAAAGAAGAATGGAAAATGACGGTTGAGACGAAGAAAATTCTCGATCCGAAAATTAAATTAACGGCCACTGCTGTTCGGGTCCCTGTCTTTATCGGTCATGCCGAAGCCGTCCATGTTGAATTTGAAAAACCACTAAGCGCATCTGAAGCACAAGCGCTCCTCCGCGATGCACCAGGCTGTCAGCTTATCGATAAACACGAAGATGGTGGTTATACCACACCTTATGAAGGTACCGGAGAAGATGATACCTTTATTAGTCGTGTTCGTGAAGATATCACCGTTGAAAATGGTTTAGCTTTCTGGGTTGTCGCCGATAATTTAAGAAAAGGAGCAGCATTGAATGCCGTTCAAATTGCTGAATTGCTCATTTCTCGTAATTTGATAAAGCCTAAGTCCGCAAATTAATGCCCTGTCCGAAAAGATGAAGAGCCCTAACCGGTCTGTCAAAAGTCCGGCTTCTCTTCAGTATAATCTTTTCCAGCTGATGATTCATATCACCATCCTAAAGAACCATAATTCGAGGTATTGACAAATTTTACTCTGAATATCCTTGAATGCCTCACCACCTTAAGTTAAGCATTGCCGCCTTAATACCATTTTACGGTACAATAGGATCAGCAGCATAAGCATTTTTTGCTTTATGCTGCTGATCCTATTTGTCATTCCGGTTGTGAAATTAACTTTACCCTTATCGAGCAGGATAGGTCACGACACGGTAACGCGTTTCATTACGTTCAAAATTTTTGTAATTGACATTATTAGGAAAGGAGGGATTATAAGCACTCACGTGCTTTACAGAAACGCCTTGTGCTTTTTGCGACGGATTTAAAATTGTTCGTTCATCCCTTTTTTTTACACCTGTAGAATCGATAATCACATCTGTTCTGTATAGTTTTTGCATATTTTTCCGTGTTTTTTGAATCGCCGGAAGAGCTTTAAAGTCGGAAACAGCCTGTTTTACTTTTTCTTTTGGCGATTTTACCATGGCTTTTGATTTTACAGGCATCCTTTTAAAAGCAATGGTAGGAACATTGTTAACATTGACGTAACGTGCAGATGCCCAACCAACTTTTCCGTGATAACCAAGAGAACACCAAGTTTTATTGGATAGGCAGCCATAAATTTGCACTTTTGCTCCCATTGGAACCATTGCGATAACTTTATAAGCTGTCGCAGGACCTGTGCGTAAAGATACCTGACCTGATGCAACACGAGCAACTGTTCCTGTAATGGTTCCAGCTTCTGCGTGAAAAGCAGTCACAGCCACCTCTGACGCTCCCAAAGCCCATAAAATCATTGTTGTTGATAAAAATTTCTTTCTTAACATTATTTTTCTTCCTCTCTAAAACATGTGAAGGGCAAAATTTCGCCTTTACAAAAATTTGCCGCGTTTAAATCCAATGATCAGCAACCTTTATCCCCCCAAAGACCCCACAACATTGCAACAAAATCTCTCTTTATCGCCTACACGAACACGGCCTTTTGATCTTGATTGTGCAGTATGTTCTTCATGAATTTACGGCTAAAGCATCATCTGATTGTCCGGTTCTTCAACCAATCGTCCCTTAAAGAAGTTTTTTAAGTGTCATTGGTTCCCTCAACAAATGATTGCAATAGAAGAATTGATTGCCCGAATTTCAGAGCATTTCTGAGAATGAATGATGATCAGCCCTCAAAACAACTAAAATAGAAGGAAAAATAATACTCTTTAAAAAATAAAAGTGATTGAATATTCTCTAAAGCTTGTATAACTTTAAATCTCCCTAAAAAAATACAGAGCATATTGACACTTCCCTCAAAAAATCTCCTGGAAAAGAAAGTTAAAAGTACATGACATTAAAATTTTTTTCTCGTAGTCGGATTATAGGATTATTCCTCTCTCTCTTTGCTCTTTTTTTATCTACGGTCTTTGTCATGGCTACAGACAAATCAAAAATCAAACTTGGTATTATGGAAGGGCGGGATGCGATTATTTGGAAAACTGCTGCCGAACAGGCTAAAAAAGACGGTTTAGATATTGAACTCGTTTATTTTTCTGATTACGCTTTGCCTAATGACGCTGTTAACGCAGGAGAGATCGATGCGAATGCTTTTCAGCACGCCCCTTATCTTAATGAACAAATGAAACAACGTGGCTATAAACTTTCAATTGTCGGCTATACATTTATTGCTCCAATCGGTGTTTATTCACACAAAATAAAAGACTTAAAAGATCTTCGTGATGGTGCACATGTTGGTATTCCGAACGACCCATCTAATGGTGGAAGAGCCTTACTTCTTCTCAATTCTTTAGGTCTCATTAAATTAAAAGATCCTCATAATATTCTTGCATCTCCGCTTGATATTATCGAAAATCCTAAAAACCTGCAAATTCGTGAGCTCGATGCCGGTATGTTAGGGCGAGCTATTGACGATTTTGATCTTGCAATTATAAACACAAACTGGGCTATTGTTTCCGGATTAAACTTCGAAAAAGATGTAGTCGCATGGGAGAGCGCAAAAAATAATCCTTATGATAATATCATCGTTGTACGCACGAGCGAAAAAGATGAGCCATGGGTTAAAAAATTAGTTGCCGCTTACAATAACGATCTTATCCGTGCAAAAATCAAAGAGATTTTTGGCAAAACCGCCCAAACATCTTGGTAATTGTGCCAAGTATCCGAGTAATTGTGCCAAATGTCCGAGTAATTGTGAATGGAAAAACCTACTCTTATCTCCTTAAAAAACATCAGCCGTTGTTTTAACAAAACGGCTGGTATTCCGGTAATTAATAATCTCTCTTTAAATATCCATGCTGGTGAAATCCTTGGCATTATTGGGCGCAGTGGAGCAGGAAAATCAACACTTATCCGCTGTTTAAATGGGTTAGAGAAGATTGATGCAGGGTCCATTTTTTTTGAAGGTGTTGATATTTCCAATCTATCAGAGATAGAATGGGCGCCTTACCGTCAACGAATTGGGATGATTTTTCAACATTTCAATCTTCTCTCATCGCAAAATATTCTTGATAACATTGCATTGCCGCTTAAATTAAGTGGTGTAAGTAAAAAACAACGCCACAAACGTGCCCTTGAACTGATTGAATTGGTTGGGTTATCTGGGAAAGAATATTGCTATCCGGCACAATTGTCAGGGGGGCAAAAACAACGCGTTGGCATTGCTCGTGCGCTCGCTGCTAATCCTAAAATATTGTTATCAGATGAAGCTACCTCTGCTCTTGACCCTGAAACAACACAATCTATTCTAGAGCTCCTTGCTGATATTAATAAACACCTCAATCTCACGATTGTGCTCATCACCCATGAAATGGAAGTTGTGCGCACCATAGCGCATCGCGTTGTTGTTCTTAATCAGGGGAACATTGTAGAAGAAGGACGTGTGAAAGACATCTTTACATCACCGCAAGACGATACAACCATAGCCATGCTCAAGCTTGTCACCCCGCAACTTCCTGAAAAATTTGCGAAAAATCTCAAACCAATCGGGCGAGAAGCTGTCATTGAAATTAATATTGCCGGTGAAATTGCCCAGCAGCCTTTTCTTCATCTTCTAGAAAATGAGAGTGGTTTAAAAGCACGTATTTTGCATGGTGGCATTGATACAGTTCAAGATGAAACCATCGGGAGACTCTTCTTGGCTCTTCCTGGAGAAGATAAAGAAGCTTTAGAAAAAGCTGTTCAATGGTTAACGAAAAAAGGACGATATTGTGAGGTCTTAGGCTATGTTTAATGTTCTGTCTCATGAACTTCCCCAAGCTGTTATTGATACAATATTGATGACACTTAGTGCTTCTTTTATGGCATTTATTATAGGGCTTCCCCTTGGTCTTCTTCTTCACACAACAGCACGCGGGGGGATTTTTTCCTCATCTCTCATCAATCGCCCTTTAAGCATGATCATTGACAGTATTCGTGCCATTCCCTTTATTATTCTTGCATTTTATCTTCTTCCCGTTACGCGTATCGTTGTAGGAAGAGGGATAGGAATGCCTGCTGTAATTTTTATACTGACCATTTCAGCTATCCCTTTTTATGCACGCATGGCGGAACTCTCTTTTAAAACCGTTGAAAACGGTCTTATTGAAGCGATCCGCTCTATGGGGGCAAGCCGTCTTCAAATTATCAGACATGTTCTTATTCCTGAAGCTCTCCCTAGCCTGATTACAGGTTTTACAGTCATGGTCATTTCTCTCATAGGAGCCACCTCACTTGCTGGATATCTTGGTGGAGGCGGTTTAGGGGATATGGCAATCCGCTATGGCTATCAACGCTATAATACCTTCATCATGACCATCGTCATCATCCTTTTGATCATGCTCAATATTATAACCCAATGGACTTCTGATAAAATCGTACAAAAACTTGATAAAACAAAACATTAAAAGACTTAGAATTTCACATGCCAATACCATCATCCTCTTTGCCACTTCCAAAGTGCTTCCCCCTTGCCTATCGAAAACGCTCATAAGAGATTAGGAACTTTTTTCTTAAACAGTTTTTATCTCTCCCCATCCGTTTGTAAAATGAAAGAAAATAGTTTTAATTGATTGAATATAAAAGGGGATAAAATAAGAGATCTCACAGTATGTGAGACTCTCTCTTAACATAAAAATGATAAATTATCATGTCAAATTAAGACATTGGTCACGACCTTTCCCAACCTTAGAGAACATATTGAACTTATATAGAATCAACCAAAACCTCTCGCTTGCACGTTACAAGCGGGAAGAGCTGGGTGAGTAAAAACTATATAAGAAAGGAAGGAAGGCATGCCTCTTATGAATTATCTCAAGCGCCAAGACCTGTCTTAACATTGGCGGTTAGCATATAATATGATGGTGTCGGCTTTCTTCTTTACAAAGCATAAAGATAGGGGTGCTCAATGGCTTTATCATTATACCATTCACAGGCGCCATTGCGAAATGGATGTAACAAGCGTTGAGAGATGTTTCTTTAAAATAAGCCCGTGAATTGGCAACGCAAGTATATTCCATTTGAAGCGTTCTGTTTTACGTGATGGGTATGATCCCATTAAAGAACGCTATAAACAAAAGCGTGAAGCAATGCACTATCTACATTAAGAAACTCCTCTTCAAAACGATCTAGGAAAATAGCAACCTGCTATGGCCATCAACGCTATGATAGCTCCACTATATCTATCATCCTATAGATTATTCTCAATATTATCATTGAAGAAACTTCTAATAGAATTGTATAAAAATTTTATAAAATAAAGCACTCAAATAATCTAGATATTGGAAGGTTTTTCTTCCAAAATAGCAACAATAAGCCATTGAGCTGTAAGAGCTGGTTTTTTTAACTTTTCAATTTCCACCGTAACCCCATAATGGAAAACCACTCGACCAGAAGGGCGAATTTCTGCGTCGTCTAACACAAAACGCGCACGTATCCGTACCCCTGTTTTCACAGGACTCATGAAGCGTACTTTATCGAAACCATAATTAATCCCCATTGTGCTCCCTTCTAACTCTGGAAGCGCCTCATAAGCGAGCGTAGACAAAAGCGATAATGTTAAAAAACCATGAGCAATCGTGCCGCCAAAAGGTGTCTTTTTAGCCTTTTCCTCATCAACGTGTATCCATTGATGATCATCTGTAGCACATGCAAACTGATTAATCATATCCTGTGTAACAAGACGCCACTCCGATAATCCCATTTCTTTCCCAATAAAACTGGTGACATCTTGTACTGCTATTTTTTGCTGCATAACGCTATTCCTATTTTATTTGATAAAAGCAACCACCCCTCTTGCTTTTATAAAATCCATTGATTAGAGCATCAAGAATAAAAGATTAATTGTCTTAAAAACAAATGCACTTTATGAATGAGAAAAGTTCTTTAGCAGAATAGTTTTCAAATGGGAAAAAAGAATGGCAAGCAATGTGAACCTAACAGGTTTAGCGCATGATTTAACACAACGTGCAGAAAAGCATCCCCCCATCCGTATTGGACTGATTGGTTGTGGTGAAATGGGCACAGATTTATTATCAAGTATTGCACATATGGATGGTATAACAGTCGCAGCTGTAGCCACTAGAACGCCGTCACGTATTTTTGATGCCGCTACACTAGCCTATGGCGAGGGTGGACATGTCTGTGAAGTTGAAAATACTTATGCTCTCACGCAAAGCATTGAAAAAGGTTTGATTGCAGCAACAGATGATATTAACCTTGTTTTACGTCATGAACAAATTGATATTATCGTTGATGCAACAGGCTATCCCGAAGCAGGAGCAGAAATTGGTATCAAAGCGCTTGAGAATAACAAACATCTTGTCATGATGAATGTTGAAGCAGATGTTACAATTGGCGCTTATCTCAAACATGAAGCAGAAAAACGAGGGCTCATTTATACACTTGGTGCCGGCGATGAACCAACTGCTTGTATGGAACTCATAGAATTTGTTTCAGCCCTTGGACATAAGATTGTTGCAGCGGGTAAAGGAAAAAATAATCCTCTGCGCTTTGATGCTACACCTGACGCTTACGAAGAAGAAGCATACCGGCGTAATATGAATGTGCGCATGTTGGTCGAATTTATTGATGGTTCCAAAACGATGGTTGAAATGGCAGCCATTGCCAATGCCACCGGCCTTCTCCCCGATTGCCCAGGAATGCATGGACCACGAGCAGCGCTACAAGATTTAAACAAAGTGCTTATTCCAAAACAAGATGGGGGTATTTTACAGCAATATGGTGTTGTAGATTATTCAATAGGTCCAGGTGTTTCACCTGGTGTCTTTGTCATTGCCGAAATAGCACACCCGCGTTTACGCGAACGTATGGAAGATTTAAAAATTGGTCAGGGGCCTTACTTCACCTTTCATCGCCCCTATCATTTAACAGCAATGGAAGTTCCCCTCACCTGCGCACGTATTATGCTTTATGGCAAAAAAGATATGGTTCCTCTTAGCCATCCCGTAGTAGAAGTCTGTGCTGTTGCTAAAAAAGATTTACATCCAGGTGATCAGCTAGACTTTATCGGTCTTTATACTTATCGTGCTTGGATAATGAACATTGCAGAAGCACGCGCTCACCACGCCATTCCTTGTGGTCTTTTGGAAAAAGCAACAGTAACAGCCGCAATTAAAAAAAACGAACTCATTACAGTACATAATACTGCTATTCGTGAAGATCAATGGATTGCACGTCTTCGTGCTAAACAAGACCTTTTACTTCATTGCCCTTCTTCCGCTAAGCTATAAATACTCCTAAATTACTTTACTTAACAGTATCCTTCCCTTACGCAACAGAACAACCCAGAATACACTTGTATCAAAAATTCAAGCTTCTGTTTTAATAAAAGCATTTTCAAACGACGCACATCCCCACTTCGCTCTCACAATATGTCCCGTAAATGCGACAGTATAAACCACCCCATGAGATGGCATAAGGTTCATTGTGTATCACTATCTTTGCTCTATAAAGCTACAAACTGGCATCATCATTTTATTTGCCAATATTACAACAGCGCATAGCACTTGAGATGATTAATGAGAAGAATTTTTACTCTTTTTTTCTTTAATAATTTTGTCCATACACGAACACAACTTGTTATACGTAAAAAATACTTTTGATGGATTTAACATCAAACAAATTTGAAATGATAAATAATAATTTCTCATTTTTCTTATTGCATGAGAGCCATGAATACAGGGATATTTTTTATTTTATCCCCTTATGAAAGATAAAAAAATTTAAAAAGGATAAAATATACCTTTGATGAATAATCTTCATATGAGAGAAGGTAGACAATATTAAAAGGCTGTTAAAGAGAGTGAGTATACTAGCCTTATTACTAGGATAATAACCATAGACTATAAAAAATCAGGTTACACTACTTTGTAAAAAAAATATAAATGTAAAACATTGAACTTTAATAATGTTAATAAAAGCTACATTTATTATTAATAATAGTAATTTTATTATCAAATACAGTATAAATGATTTCAAGTATGTATTTTTTTCAACATAATGAAATGAACAAAAAAGTCATCGACTTTATCGATGATCTTTCTATTAAAGTGTAACGAATATTCCCCAAAGAGATAAAACAGCACCTAATACATCCCCAATACATAAAGAAGCAAGAAGTGATAAAATACCTACCCCCCCCCAAAAAGCTGAACCTGAAAAGGCAGCAGCTTTTTCAGCTTTCCCCAAAGCAATACCATCTTGTTCCTCAACGCCTTGAATAACTGCTCTATTCACAGTTTTAATAGCTACATTTTTTTCTAATGTAGAAATAGTAATTGCCATTCTCTCTTGAAATTGATTTTTTAAAAAACTTGCATTTCCCGCTATAGTTTGTACAAAAAAAAGAATAAATAGTGTAAAAGTGAATGAACATACACGATTTTTAAATATTTTAAACATAGCTTTCTTTGCTCCTCTTTTTCTTCACTGAAAAAATGAAGTAATCTTCACATATATAAAAAACAAAACTTATATTTAATCATTTATATAACCAGACATAATAAAATATTATATGTAATTTTGTTATTATAATATAACACATTATGTATTACATGTAAATACGCAAAAACAATAAATGATAAAAACGATTTATTCCTTTTACATTATAATAACTTAAGATACTAACAGTAATATTTTGTCATTTTTATTTCTATTCTTCAAAGTAATAATAATTTATAAAATTTCTCATTATAATAAATATTAAAAAACAAATTCATTTAAAAAGTTAAATAATAGAGATTTTATAAATAATTTAAAATGAAGTTTTAAAGAACTATATCATTTAAAACTGTCAATATAATGATAATACTTATATATTATTTAAATAAAAACAAAAATAGAATATTGTTAGTGAATCTTTTATTA
>NZ_JAQITD010000022.1 GCF_028618555.1 Bartonella sp. CM31XJBT
AGGTTGCACAAAAGAATGGTCCTCTGGAACAATTGGTACAGAAGGACGTGCAGGTTCAACAGGGGCAGAAGGAGGAGAAACAGAATCTGGAGATGAAGGAGATACCGGAATAGAGGGCTCAGATGGACGAACCTCATCAGTAGAATCTTCAACTGGAACAAACGGTGCAGGCATAGGTTGCACAAAAGAATGGTCCTCTGGAACAATTGGTACAGAAGGACGTGCAGGTTCAACAGGCGCAGAAGGAGTGGGAACAAAATCTGTAGATGAAGTGTCCTCCGGAATAGAGGGCTCAGATGGCAGAACCTCATCAGTAGAAGGAGCCTCTGGAACAGTTGGTACAAAAGGAACTCTAGGTTCAACAGGCACAGAAGAAGTGGGAACAAAATCTGTAGATGAAGGAGATACCGGAATAGAGGGCTCAGATGGCAGAACCTCATCAGTAGAAGGAGACTCTGGAACAGTTGGTACAAAAGGAACTCTAGGTTCAACAGGCACAGAAGAAGTGGGAACAGAATCCGTAGATGAAATATCCTCTAAAACAGAGGGCTTAGATGGCAAAACCTCATCAGTAGAAGTTTCAACTGGAACAAGCGATGCAGGCATAGGTTGCACGGAAGAAGCGTCCTCTGGAACAGAGGGGACAGAGGGAAGTACAGGCGAAACAGGGGCAGAAGGAGTGAGAGTAGAATCCGTAGGAATAAATGTTTCAGACGGCTCAGATGTTTCAGGCAAAGAAGGTGTAGATGGTATAAGCGGTGGCTTAACAGAAGGAGGTTGTTCAGGCGCAATAGTCTCTGATGGCCGTTCAGAAGGTATAGTTTCTTCTTCAGATTTAGGTGGTAAAACTGTGGACGTAGGCTTAATAGACGGAACTGAAATAGATTCAGAAGGATCTAATTCAGGATTAATGTAAACACTTTCGAGACGAAAATCCCAAAAATCTCCTTCCCCTTCAACCAATCTATTTTCGGGACTTGCTTCTCCAGAAGAAGAACCAGGACCATAAGCACGAAGTTTATATTGATAAGGAAATCCATTTATCGCAACATAATCATTCAAAAGCTTAAAAGTATCTTCCTTTGCTTTTCCAAAAACCTGAATAATCGAAACACTTTGATGACTTCCGTCAATCACGTTTGGATCTGAAGCTTTTTGAAATTTTTCCATTCCAATGAGCGTGGTTCCCAAAACATCACCATAGATTAAAACGCGATCAGTTTTTTGAGGATCAAATGAACCATCATTATTCATAAATGTGCTCATCTTAATCCGAGAATTACCTTCCGCACTGTATACTTTATTGTATACGTCATCCACACCCGCTGTTTTACCAATATCATCTAATGCATAAACATCTTCTTTATTGTATATTTTCTTTCCAATATGCAATGTTTGATAATCTTGAGAGACATATTTCTCAAAAACAAGCGTACTATCAAGGAGACTCAAAGTAGAAAGCGATGAAACCGTAACATCCTTTTCTTCTAAACCTTGATATTTACTTTTAGTAAGATACCATGTTGAACCATTTTTTAACTGTAAATCTACGCGAGACCTATCTTCAATGCGCACTCCCCCTATAAGGGTTGAAGAATATGCTTGAACAAGAAGAGAAGAATCTTTTTCAGTTTTTATTAATAAGTCACCAGAGATTTTTGTATCGTCCAACAGTTCAAGGGTAGCTTTAGCCCCAAAACCATCAGTCCCAGTGCTATAAATGGCGATACCTTCTGGAACTGTAAAGTTTGTCTTTGATAACTGAACAAATGCCTTTCCTATAATGATATTTCTGCCTTGTAACAACATTTCATTAGTTGAATCAGCTATTTTAAACCCTTCCTCTGGTTCTAATCCATAAAAATACAGACCATGTACTCCTTTACCCTGCACAGAAACATTGGATTTGTTAATCTTAATATTTGTCTTCTTAAATTCATCCGATGAACTAAATGCTTTCCACAACAACTTTTCTTTATCATTCACATCAACCGAAGAATTTTTCACCAAAAAACCATGCATATCACTCAGTTCAATAGAACTATTACTCAATTGAACATTACTTCCTTGAGAGACATCGAAAGCTTCTGGTATTTTATCAAAACCTTCCTCATCGACGATAGTAGTTTTTTGTTTTCCTTTACCCTTAATGATAGTACTATCGAAATTATACCCTCCCCCATAAAATGATGAAAATCTACCTTTCCCATTAAATGTAACAGTACTGCCTGACATCCTAATCTTTGCACCAAGTCTACTCACAAACCCGATATCTTGCAGGTTGTCTGGCTCAATCTCAATCTTTACACGCACTAAAGCAATATCCGCTTCTTCACCCAATGCATACATAGCGTGAGAAGTTTCCGTAATTGACCCATCTGTCATGCTAATGACCGCATTTTCAGCATGAAGAGCACGTACATTCTTAAAATTTGAATTTTTTAGATTAAGACGCGCACCATATTTTGCATATGCACCATATGTCAATATTTGACCTGAATCATCGCCATAAACATTTATCTGAGATGCATCAACAACTGTACCTGCTTTTTCTACATATATAGCCTTAATAGGAGCAGAATCAGGAGCATGTTCTTGAGAACTTTTTAAATTATAAGTTTTATTTTCAAGTGTATGTTTTTTACCATCACTGCACGTATAAAAGCTCCCTGTTTCATCACAGGGAGCTGCAAAAGCATGAAAGCCAGCATTAATATTTACAACCCAAAAAAAAGAAAAAGCAACTGTTGTAAAAGTCAACCTATAATTTTTAAATATATTAACCATAACTCTTTTGCAAATCCTTCTCCCCCGCTTTATTTAAAAGTGAATGAGATCTGAAATAATGTTAAGTTAAACATATGAATAGTTTTAAGTATAACAAATAAATACTTGCTTTGCAATTCATAAAATACTCTATATTTATGTAAATGTTATTCTATATTTCAGAATATACATAAAAGCGTAGTGTAAACCGCATGAAAAATCATCTCTGAAAAACCAGTTTTACTAAGACGATGCTGATAGGTTAAATCTCCGTGCAATAAAAAATTTGAAGATAACTGAGCATTACCCCCCATTCCAGCTTCTAGAGAAGAACCAAAACCCCCTAATTGGAATTCATCTCCAAACTGTACACGTTGTTTTCCTCCAAAACTCATGGCAAGATGAAACTTGCCATTGAAAGAAACAACCAGAGCCTCTTCAGAAGCAGCAAGCGTCTTTCTTAAAGACCCGCCAACACGCATCACCCACAAATCAAGTTTTTCTATTTCAATATCAAAACCATCAATATCAAACGCCTGATCAAACCGCACATTTTGATAAACAACCTAAACCTGCGGTATCAAAATAACCCCTTTATGTCCTGTCATAAATGACTTACCCGCAATCAATAAAGCACTCAAAGGTGTTCCCTTCAATGTTGTTGTCTTGCCTCTTGCCTCTCGTGAGAACATTCCCTTTAAATAAACCATAGGAAAAAAGACCCTCGATATAAAAGCCTGTATCATACTGCATGCTGCCATATGTGTAATAGACCATTTATCAAATGTACTTTTTTGTTTTCTTCAACATCTTGAGGTTGTAGAGAATTTTTTCCATCATTCCCCATTATTCCAAAGCTTAAAGTGTGATGTGTATCCTCAATCGCATTGAGCAAGACACTTGCCTCTATAGCGTTATAATTCAAATTTCCACCATAACCATATTGAAACTCAGATAGGTCAGAAACATAACGATAACTTCCACCGTAACCTCGCACAAAAAGTGCAGGATTTTTTACCTTTTTCCCCTAAAGTCCCAGCAGCAATACGCAATGTTTCCAGCTGTTTATTGTGATTGTTCATATCCATCAAACCAACCTGAAACAAGCATGAGGCATCGATAGATATGCTGAAACTTGCGGAACAACAGCTTTAATGCCCTCTTCAGGATAAAGAACAGAAGCATCATGATCAGCTAAAACATTATTATGATGAGTATAAGTACTTAAAGAATGAGACACATCATTTTCCAACCGCATATGATGCAGATGAGAAAGTTTCTGAACATATTCAGCTTCAAGTCGGAAATCCCAAAAATCTCCATTATACTCAATATTTTTCTCTTTAACGGATCCATCCCCACCTTTACCTGTCTATGAGAAAAATTGGGACCATAAGCACGAACACTATATCGATAAGGCGCTCCTCTTAGAGCAACATAATCTGTTGTTAATTTAAAGGAATCATCCGCAGCCTTTCCATAAACCTGAACAATTGAAACACTGAGGCTGTCTTTTTTATCGTCTTTTTGCTTACCTTTGCTCTGGTTCTTTATTTTTTTTGAAGCCACTGTAACATCGACAATATGCACCTTACTTTTTCCATAAACATCACCATAGATAAGAAGTTTATCAGCTTTTATTCCCTTGCTTTTACCATTTGCAGTAAGATATGCATTAACATATAAGCGTGCGTCCTCTCCTACAACGTAAGCATGATCTAAACCATAATCATCATCCAATCTCCTAACACGAAGTGTCTGATAAAAATCATTTCTTGGTTTCTGAAAGAAAATAAAACTATCAATAAGCCTTACAAAGAAAATAGATGAACCTACACAATATGGAACTTTTTTATGATTATTTTCAAGCGCATTTTTATTTGCTCTTACAGTCCATAGAGATTGATTGAACAACTCAACACTATCATAAAAACCTTTCTCAACATGTGCTCCTCCTGCAAGAAAAGACGCATAGGCATCAAGAACGATAAATGAATTATTTTTGACATCTAATAACCGATCAGCAAAAAATACGCGAACCCCTCTAATATCGTAATATAAGGATACCTCCTAGCATCGTTACTATAAATAGCCGTACCATCAAGAACATGAAGAGCAGTCTTTTTAAATCGAAATTCACCTAAACTTATAAGAAGCACTCCCTCTTGATATTCATGTTGAGAAGTACTTCCTCTAAAATGCAAACTATGAACCCTTTGTCCCTGAAGAATGATCTCTGAGTTTTCAAAAGAAACCAAAGACATAGAACTATCTCGAAACTCAAATGACCTTTCCTTAAAAACCGGTTTTGCACTTTCAATCGCTATGTCATGAACATCAGAAACCTGAATCTTACCTTCATCAAAGAAAAAAACCGCTCTGCTTCACACCAAACACAGATTGAGATAACTTGGCATTTCTACCACTTTTCTTTTCGCTATTTCCTATAATAGAACTCTTTTTAAAAGAAGTTTTATCGTCTTTTGACACAACCACTGCTGATGTAATCTTCTCAAATCTATTTAATTCTAAAATTCCACCAATTCCTGAAACGCCTTTTCCCCTTTACTTTTTTCCGGCTTAATAACTATGTTATGAGATTGTATTGTAAAAATAACACCTGTAGTCCTTCCTATCCAATCCACTCATATATAACTTATTACGACTTCCAAAAGTACAAGCAGCACCAACTGTATCACACGAATACGATTTAAAAAGAGAATTACATGAGGGTTTATAACCTTCTGCACTCACATCTATATTGTGCGCGAAGAAAAAATAGAGGTCGTAAGAAAACACACACATGGCGTTTTAATACTTTAATCATAATTTAGTCTAAACTTTCTTTATTTTATCTTCATAAAAAATCGAAAAGACACCTCTGGTTCATCTACTTATTATTCTTATTATGTGCCGTCATAATAAGTTGTTTTGTATTATACATAAAGTCAAAAATCAGAAAATAACACTATAAAACCATGCTTTATACTTATATTTTCCACAAAGGATATATTAAAGGAAAATACAATTAAAAGTGATAGCTTAATCCACCAGAAAAATGCGTTCCAGAAAATCCGGCATTCGTAAATTTATGCTGATAAATCAGGTCGCTATGAAAAATAATTTTTGGAGATAATTGCGAAAAAACACCAAATCCAGCTTCTAAAGAAGACCCAAAGGAACCAAGCTGGAAGGCATCTTTAAAATATACAAATTGTTTATCATCAAAACTACGAATGAAATGAAGCTTACCATAGAATGAAAGAACATGTGCATCTTTAGTAAATGTAAGTGTCTTCGTTAAATACCCACCAATACGCATCCCCCAATGATCTGGGCTTCGCATATCAATATTAAAATTATCAATATCACGAGTCTTATGAAACTGGAGATTTTGATAAACAAACTGAACTTGTGGTTCAAAAATAAAATATCGACTGCCGATCATAAACGTTTTACCAGCAGTTAAGGAAACACTCAGCGGCTTACCTCTCAATGTAGCTGTTTTACCTCGCTCAAGTGTGAGAACATTTCCATTAAACAAACCATAAGAAAAGAGACCATCCATATAAAGACCCGTATCATGCTGCATGCTTCCATATGCCGTGATTGTCCATTTATCAAATATACTTTCTTGACTTTGTTTAACCTTTCGAGGCTGCAAAGAAAGCTTGCCATAATTCCCCATAACCCCAAAAGATGTCGTACTGTATGCACTTTCGATTTTCTTGAGTAAAATATTTGCCTCTAGTGCATTATAATCAAGCTCACCGCCATAATCACCATATTTAAGTACAGATAAATTTGAAGTATAACGATGATGTCCACCGTAACCGCGTAAAAACAAAGCGGGATTTCCATCATTTTTCAATAACCGACCAGAAACAGTTCGCAGCGATTGCAACTGCTTGTTTTGATTACTGATATCCATCAATCCAGCATAAAATAAGGTATTTGGCACAAGAATATAAGTCAGAACCTGGGGAACAACGACTCTCACATTTGGCTCAAAATGAGAAGAAGGCTCAAAAACAGATGCCGGAACAGAAAAACTAGACGCAGGTGGTGCAACAACAGAAGGAGTGGGTGAAACATGCGGCGGAACAGGTGAACCAGATGCAGGTGGTGCAACTGGATTAGATTCAGCAATAGCGGGAATAACAGGTGCAAAAGAGGAAGGAGGATGGGGGATCTCAAGCACAAAAACATCAGATACATTAGGTGTGGTCGTAAGATGGAAATCCCGATCAGGAGAATCTACAGGAGAAGAAAGACTTGGCTCCTGAGGTTTTTGCTGAGAGTTAGAATCAATAGAACCATCCTCTCCTCCAGTAATATTAGGATGAATTTTAGGAAAAGAAGGAATATCATCAGAAGAAGGAGGGACAACCAAATCAAGAACGGGAAAAACTTTAGTGGGATCAAGAGAGGAAGAATCAACAAATTGACTTTCAAGGCGGAAATCCCAAAATGTTCCAGAGTTTTTAAGCACTCTTTGATTTGAATCTGCTGCCCCTAAAGTAGAGCCTGGACCATAACTCTTAAGATGATACTGATAGGGGGAGGCTTCAAGTGTGACATACCCCCCCTTTAACTGAAAAGAATCTTCAGCAGCTTGTCCATAAACCTGAATAATGGAAATCCCCTGATTATTACCACCATCTCCCGTCAATGCCCCTGAGCTTCCAGGAACACTATACACATGGACTGTCGTCTTTCCTTCAAGATCACCATTGATTAAAAGCCGGTCAGTTTTTTGCTCTTGCAGAGCTCCCCCTTTATCCAAATATGCATTAAGATAAAGAAGCGCATCGCCTTGTGCACAGTAAACAGTCCCCGATCCTTTTCCGATAAGAAGTGTCTGATAACCATCAGTCGTTTTGGATTTTAGTTCTTTAAAAATAAGAGAACTACCCATAAGATTGACCGATGAAATGAAGGAATAGTCCCCTAAATTAGAACCAGACGCATCAGAATTTTGCAATTTGTCATATTTTGGTCGCGATAAAATCCATTTTGAACCATTTTTTAACTCTATCTTAGCCGTAGAACTTCCATCAACATGTGCGCCTCCTACAAGGGTAGAAGCATCAGCCTCAATCTTTACATTGGAATGCTCAACAGCTTTCAGGAGTGAATCACCAGAAACTGTTGAATTTTGTAAGAGTTTAACAGAACTTTCAAATTCGCGGCTATAAATAGCCGTACTTTCTGGAGCCATAACGGTTGTCTTTGTCAAATAGACAGTCCCTTTTCCAGGCATAATTGTTTTTTTATCATTTAAGACAGCTTCCCAAAAAAAGCGCATGCCATTAAATGCATTCCCTCTCACAAAAACATTGGAATATTTGATATGAGCAGTATTATTATCATTCCCCTCCAAGGCAATACCATGCGCTCTAATGACATTAACGTTTCCCTTCTGGAAATTAAGAGAGCCTTTCCCCTGCAGCATACTAAAAGCAGAAGCTTCACGATGATTACCTGTATTTGTCCCCTGTTTTCCCCTCCCCGTAATAGAAGCACCATCTAAATTAATTTCTCCATCTCCTCCTGTTTGGACACCAATACCACTGGTAAAATCAATTTTTCCTTCTTTCATATAAATTTTTGCACCATTATGACTCAAAAGACCTATCGCATCAGAAGATGTCTTAATCTCTGTCTTGGTCAAAGAAACAAACGACCCTTTACCCGCAACACTGATCCCCATTCTGGTTGCTTTAATCACCCCATCCTGCATCTCAAAAGCCCCCTCCTCATTAACATCGCCCCCTATCGACACGTTATTTAACATGGAATCAAATAGAACAACGCCTCCCCCATTTGAGGACTTTACAGCTGTTGTCCAAGCGTTTGTTTCTGAATGTCCATGTGCATTCGAAACACCGTTAATGATTATAGCCTCTCCCTCAATGACTGTATCTTTCCCTGATGCCTCTATGGCAGCATCAGAACTTTCACCCGTAAGTTGATAAGTTTTCTTGGAAATTTCATGCGTTTTACCATCATTACAGCGATAAAATGAAGCACTTTCGTTACATGAATATTGCTTCTTCTCAGAAGAAGTCTCACCTGCATCAGTATTGTATACAAAGAAAAAAATAACCGTTGTAAAATGACATAAAGAGAGATGATTTTTAAACATAATTTTCTACAAACTTTCTTCCCCTTCCCTAAAAACAAAAAAAATGCGTTCTGTTTAATAACTTTGGTTACGCGTAATAATTTAAAATACGTTTTGTATTTTATATATCGACCACATGTTTTATGTAAAGCCAGAATCTCAAAATATCACAATTTAAAATTGTATTATTTATAAATACGCGTAAAAATATAAATAGAAATAAAAATTCTACCCCAAAGCGATGGTTTCAAGAGAATTTAATAAAAATACACTCAAAGAAGAAAAACAGCATAAAAAGCGAAAACTGCAAACCAGAAAGCCTTATCTTGTTTCTAAAAAGAAACAAACTCGCTCATGCAAAAAAAACATTTTTTTTAAAAAGCTTATTTAAAAAGTTGCAAACAAATAATAAAAAGCCACAAGCTATGCTTGTGGCTTTTTAAACAACTTACCCCAAGATGATCACCTAAAAACGATAGCGCAATCCACCAGAAAAACTGATTCCAGAAAAACCACCTTTGCTCAACTTATGCTGATAAACCAAATCACCATGAAGCGCAAATTTTTGAGACAAGCGAGCATTAAGACCTAATCCAGCCTCTAGAGAAGAACCAAAAGCCCCTAATTGGAAAGAATCTTTAAAGCGCACAGCTCTTTCTTTGCCAAAATCATGGGCAAAATGAATCTTTCCATAGAAAGAAACATCACGATCTTTTTCAGACGCAGTCAGAGTCTTCATCAAACGACCACCCACACGCACCATCAATTGATCAAGTTTATCCATCTCAATATTAAAATTATCAATATCGCGGGCCTCATTAAATTGAAGATGTTGATAAACAACCTGAACCTGTGGATCAAAAACAACACCTTCATATCCTGTGGCAATTTTCTGACCACTCATCAAGGAAACACTTAAAGGGTTACCCTTCAATGTTGCAGTCTTACCCCGAGCAGTTGTCAGAACATCTCCCTTAAACAGACCATAGGATAAAAGACCATCAACATAGAATCCTGCATCATGCTGCATACTGCCATAGACTGTAGCAGTCCATTTATCAAATGTACTTTTTTGGCTTTGTGCAACATCTCGAGGCTGTAGAGAAAGCTTTCCATAAGACCCCATAACCCCAAAGGATATAGCACTGTCAACATTTTCAATTTTTTGTAGCAAAACACCTGTCTCTAGCGCATAGTACCCTAGATCTCCCCCATAACCATATTTAAGCGCAGATAAATCTGAGACATAACGATAACTTCCACCATAGCCACGCAAAAATGAAGCAGAATTTTCACGAATTTCCAACATTCCACTAGGATGAGTCCGTACTATCTCCAACTGCTTGTTTTGATTGCTGATATCCATTAAACCAGCATGGAATAAACTATTTGGCAAAAGCAGATAAGTTGGTACCTGAGGAACAACAGATCTCACACCTCGTCCAGATGGGAAAACATTTTCAATCTTAGAAAGACTATCCGCAGAAGACGCCGGAACAACATCACCAGAAGACGCTGGAACAACACCACCAGAAGACACCGGAACAACACCACCAGAAGACACCGGAACAACATCACCAGAAGATTCGGGAATAATATCCTCAACAGAAACATGTGCAGGAGGTGTACGTTTAGAAACCGTAAGAATGTCGTTATCATCAGCAGATGTTTGAACATATTCATTTTCTAAACGAAAATTCCAAAATTTCCCCCCATTCAAAGCAAATTTTTGTTTAACATGCTCATCCCCTCTAGTAGCACTTGGATCATAAGAACGAAGTACATATTTATAAGGCGCCCCCTCTAAGACAACATACTGTCCATTCAATTGAAAAGAGTCAGGCAATGCATCTCCATAAACTTGAATAATTGAAACACTATGCGCTTTTTCGTTTTTTTCTTCTAAGCCTCCTGCAACCCCTTGTATATGGACTATAGTTCTTCCCTTAACGTCACCATGAATGAGAAGCCTATCCGTTACTTGATGACCACTTGTATCATTAGGATTTAAACGTGCATTCAAATGAATCCAAGCATCACCAAAAGCCTGATAAACAATACCTGTTCCTTTTCCAATATAAAGCGTCTGATAGGCATGAGCAGTGCCGGATTTCGGTTTTTCAAAAGTAATAGAACTATTAGAAAGACGTACCGATGAAATAAACGAAACACCTCTATAATTAGGATCTTGTAATTTTTTCTGTCTTGGTTGCAATAAAGCCCACTGTGAATTATTTCCCAAGATAAGGTCGACTTTAGAACTGTTATCAACCTGAGTTTGACCGACAAGTGCAGAAGCATCAGCAACAACCTTTATAGAAGAGTTACGATCAGCCTTCAGCAACAAATCTCCAAAAAGCTTTGTTTCCTTTAAAGATATTTTAGACTTTCCAGATTGACTGCTATAAACAGCTATACTATCTGGAACTACAAAACGCGTCTTTTTCAAATTAATGAACGATGTTTTTCCCTCTGACAAACCCTCTAATGTTGCCTCATTTTCAAAGCGCATACCATAAAATGCATTACCTTTCACTGTAATATTTGAATCTCCAATATCAATCTGAGGAGCTTTATCTCCCTGCAATAAAAGCCCATGAGCATCAGTAACATCAACAGAACCATTCATAAACTCAACATAACCATCTTCAGATATATGAAAAGCAGCATTATCATTCTGACGATCTGCATTCAGCCCTTGACCATCCTTGCCGGTACTACCTTTTCCGGTAATAGAGACACCCTCTAAAATAAAATATCCTTTTTCTCCTGCTTTAACCCCAACACCACCTAAGTTAATTTGTGTATCCATTAACTTAACTGTAGTTTGAGATTTTCCTCCAGCAAAAGCCCCTACTTTGATTGCATCAATCGATCCACCGGATATTGTGAAGGAAGCACTATGAGCTTCTGCCCCTACTAAAACACCACTCAAAGTGAAATCGCTCAGAGAGGCTCCCGCCTTTTCTGATACCTTTAGTCCATATTTCCAAAAGTTCTTTTCCGAATTATTCTTTTCATCCCCAATACCCTTAACAGTTATATTCTTGCCACGAATAAATGTACCACTTTTAGACGCCTCTATGGCTCCATGAACACCATTAACATTTTTATCCATTAGCGAATAAACTTTATTATTAATTTCATGCTCTCCACCATCACCACACTGATAAAATTCTGCATTCTGATCACATGAAGATTGCGTTTTTCCAGAGGAAACTTGAGATGCAGCATTGTGTGCAAAAACATCAACATTGTGTGTAAAAAAAAGAAGTGCTGTTGTAAAAGTACATAAGGAGAAGCGATTTTTAAATAAACTGACCATAATTCCACCATAATCCCCCCCCTCTTCTTACCAAAGATATACATAACGTATTAAAAATTTAACTAATAGAAAAATATTTAACACGTTTAGGTTCTAATATGTGAGGCTTATTAATATTTTTTGTGTTTTATGTAAATATGAAATTAAAAAATTACTCGAAAATACAATCTAAATCTGTTGCTTTTACAAATAATTTGCAAAATATAACTGAAAAACGACAGAAAAATCACCTTTAAAGTTGTTATTCAAAAACACCCTTAATCAGTTAACATGCATTAAAAACACCTACTTAACTGCTGTCTAATCACCCCCCAGAGCTGACATAATCAACATCCTCACGATAGATCTTATATTGAAACAATATGTACTTTGTAAGCAGACAAAACATATGCCAAAATTGAGAAACAAGAGTTTACATATGCCTTTTAGGCAATATTCATGGCAAGATAGCCTAATAAAGGGTAAGAACATGTAAAAATCAGTTCCGATTTTACTATCTCCTTTTAATTCAACTTTACAACAGTCGAAAGCATTCAGAGCCGTACTTTTAAAAAGTGAAGATGACACATGACTTCATCCTGTTATTTATCGAATTCCTTTGAAGAAAACATATTTTCCAAAACAATATATCATGGTGTTTCTCATTCACCAATTTTCTCAGATATATCTCATTATTTCCATCCCCATTTCACAACGACAGCGGATATAATATAAAGTTCATCGGATACAGCCCTCATTGCGCCTGAGTAGCATTTTTGTCTTTGCCAATTTCTAATATTGTAAATCCTCTCCTCTTAACATAATTCCCAAAATTATATTGACCCTTTCTTAAATGATTATCCACTTGCCAATCTTACATATAATAGACAAAGGAATGCTTTTTATGGATTCATCATAAGAGCATTGAAAATATTTCAGCGCCCTAAATTAAAAAATATCTTTATAAATCAAAATATTATAAATAATATAATAATCACTCTGAAATACGCATTTTGAAACAATAACGTACAAACTCTTCAGACTTTTCAAAAAAATGAAAGAAGTCCAACCTAAAAGCATATTAAAGATATGCAAAGTCACACTCTCGTAAAAATGCTATAACACAAGATGAATAGAGAATGAGAAAAGCCACAAGTACAACTTGTGGCTTTTTGAAAGATTAATCAAAAACAGGAACAACACTAGAAATGATAACGCAATCCACCTGAAAAACTCGTTCCAGAAAAACCAGCTTTCGTTAGTTTGTGCTGATAAACCAAATCGCCGTAAAGCGCAAATTTTTGAGACAATTGGGCATTAAAACCTAACCCAGTTTCTAATGAAGAACCAAAAGCACCTAGCTGAAAAGCATCTTTAAAATGCACAAATTGTTTTCCTTCAAAACCATGAGCAAGATGAAGCTTGCCATAGAAAGAAATAACTTGAGCCTCATCAGTAGCAACCAGCCTCTTTGTTAAACGCCCCCCAACACGCCCTATCCATTGATGAAGCTTTCCTAAATCAATATCAAAGCCGTCCACATCACGCACCTTATTAAATTGAAGATATTGATAAACAACCTGAACTTGAGGATCAAAAACAAAACCGTCCTCTCCTACCATAAATGTTTTACCAGCAGTCAATGAAGCACTTAAAGGATTTCCCTTTAATGTTGCCGTCTTGCCCCGTGCTGTTGTTAGAACATCACCCTTAAAAAACCCATAAGACACAAGACCATCAACGTAAAAACCTGCATCATGCTGCATACCACCATATGCTGTAACTGACCATTTATCAAATGTACTTTTTTGACTCTGCTCAACATTCAAAGGTTGCAAAGAAAATCTCTCGTAAGCCCCGATAATTCCAAAAGAAGTGGAACCATACGTATTTTCGATTGCTTTCAGCAAAACACCAGCCTCTAGTGCATTATAATCAAACTCGCCGCCATAACCATATTCAAGCGCAGAAAGATTTGAAGCATAACGATGATTGCCGCCATAACCGCTCACAAAAAAGAAAGGATTTTCACGACTTTCTAATAAGCCCCCAGAAGCAATTCGCAAAGCTTCTAATCGCTTATTTTGATTGCTCACATTCATCAAACCAATATGACGTAAGGCATTAGGTAAAAGGAGATAAGTCGGAACCTGCGGAACAACAGCCTTAACGCCCGGCTTAGGACGAGGATGAGGCTCCGGAGCTGGTTCTGGAGAAGGGACTGGACCTGGAATTGGGTCAGGATCTGGTTTAGGTTTAACATCAGAATCTATCGATCTACTTTCAAGGCGAAAATCCCAAAATTCTCCGTTCCCTTCAACTAATCTCTGATCCATACTTGCTTTTCCAAACTCAGATTCTGGACCATAACTATAAAGCTTATACTGATAAGGTAATTTATCTAATGCTACATAACCACCTTCCAACTGAAAAGAATCTTGCTTTGCTTCTCCAGAAACCTGAATGATTGAAATACCTTCAGCATTCCCCCCCTTTCCCGTATATCCTCCTGGACTTCCTGCAACTCCATGCACTTGGAGCTTTGTTTTTCCCGAAACATCACCATGAATTAAAACACGATCAGTCTTTTGATGATCAAGAGCACCACCACTATTCAGGTATGTATTAAGAGAAATAGAGGCACCGCCCTGTGCTTTATAAACTTCACCCTTTCCCTTTCCCACACGAAGGGTTTGATAATCATCAACAGAAGAAGATTCGTGTCTTTTAAAATTAATAGAGCTCTCATCCATAAGACTCACGAGTGAAATAGAAGAATCATGTGCAGCCTCGTGTTGATCTTTTTGCAACGGTTGTTGTAAAATCCATTGAGAATGACCTCCTAAATAAAGCTCAGCATTAGAATTTTTATCAACGTGTGTGCGACCCTCAAGAGTAGAAGCATCCGCCAAAACTGTTATAGAAGCACCTTCCTCAGCTTTTAATAAAAAATTCCCTGAACGAAGAGTGCTGTGTACCAACCCCACCGCACCAGAAATCATGTTTTTACCATAAAGAGCCGCATCGTCTAAAACAGAAAATTCTGTTCTATCCAAATTAACAACTTCTAATCGTGGTGGAACTTTTTCTTCCTCTGATGAAATTTCTTCTTTTTTATCCCCACCTTCACTCCATGGCTTCTCTCCCCGAAAATAGATACCATAAGATCCCGTACCATTTACGGTAACAGAAGAGGATTTCATATTAACTTCAGTCACAGGAATCTTTGAATCAGAATCCTCATTTGATAAATCTTTAACTTCCTGACGAGGAATAGAATTGACTATATTTTCTAATAATATGCCATGGACATCCATAGCACGAATAGTAGTACCCTCTAAATTAACAGCCCCCCCTAAATCCATATGCACAACCGCACGATCCTTACCTTTATCACCCTTCCCAGTAATTTTAACATTCTCGAGATTTACTTTTCCACCTAACATCGAAGAAATCCCATGGCTGTTCATAAAATCAACTGATCCACCTGACATCCAAATTTCTGAATGATCATAACTTAAAAGACTTGCATTCCCATTAGCTGTCTTAATTTCTGTATCTTCTAAAAGAACAAACGATTTCTCTGTTGCATCAACACCCTCATGACTTGCCTTAATCTTTCCATTTTTTACCTCAATCACGCCATCACTCGCACGAAGGGCTATAACTGTATTTTTGATAATCGGATCTTTCAAAACAATCTTACCGTTCTCTAATACATGTACCCCCATTAGAAAAGTTTTATCAGCAACTTGACTACTAACCGTTACATCCTCTCCGCGAACTTCTGTACCTATTCCTTTCACCGTTATAGCAGTAGGATTTTCAGGATAATTGGAAGCGTTCTCATTCGTAATCTTATAAGATTTATTATCAATTTTAGGCTTCCCTTTAGACTCCCCGCAATTATCGCATATATAATACAACCCATTATAGTAATAAAACCCACGCTTTATACCTCTTTCATCAAAGCCTGCATCTTTAACAGAGTTATCTATATGACCATTATTCGATCCCTCCATTCCACTCAACCCACGATAATCACTTCCCCCACGAATACCCTCATCGTTATTGCCAACAGGAATCATATTAGGAGGATAATAATTCTGCCCACTCTCTCCACTAAGGGGAGGCTTATACGCATTACTCCCACTAAGATGAGGACCAGAAGTAACACTAATACTGTTGAGCGGAGTAACAGTTATAACATAAGGTTTACCGCCCCCCTCTGTAGCCGCATAAACTTCTCTTCCATTTTGGAGCAAAGAGAGGATAGCGGTTGTACAAGCACATAAACATACATGATTTCTAAAAACTTTAATCATAGTTCCCTCGAAACTTTCCTTCCCCTCTCATTAAAAACAAAAGCACTTACAAAACACCCCATTGCACACCTCAAAAATACGAAAAGTGTAACAAAAGAACATGCCTCATGCTCATCTGAACTGTGCAATGAATTATCCCAATAAATTTGGCAAAAGCTCTACGCCAAAACCACCTATAAGAGAATAGTTACAAAACACACTTTATGAGTGTATAATGCATTCTGTATTTCGTGTAAAGAAAAAATAAAACCAGTGCGTGCAATTAATTAAAAACACAATCAAACCTTGTGAACTTTAAAAATTAATCCACAAGGAGATGAATGAAACAATGACTTAAATCAGTAGAAAACAAACGCTCAAAAACGAGCTTTAGAAAACATCAAATATTATATTAGATATCAATAACAGTACCAAAAAGGATAACGTAACGCATACCGGTCTGCTGAACGCTTAAAAAGCCGATAAAAGCGAAGCACTCTATCGCATCAGTAGCAGCATAAATTTTAAGAAAATTCGCTTTAGCGGAGAAAAGTGCTCTCATGCATAAAACAAACTATGTCTTTTTTGCTTAATAAAGAAGACGAGATTTTTTAAGAACAACACAAGTTGTTATAAAGAAAAAAGGCAGCACAATGTGCTGCCTTTTCTAAAAAAGTACATAGTGTACCTTATATTAAAACTGATAACGTACTCCTCCGGAAAAACTTGTTCCAGAAAAACCAGCCTTATTAAGCTTATGTTGATAGAGAATATCAGCATGCAGAGAGAACTGTGGCAACAATTTGGCATTAAAACCTAATCCAGCCTCTATAGAGGAACCAAAAGCTCCTAACTTGAAAGCATCATTGAAATGCACAGACTGTTTTCCTTCAAAACCATGAGCAAGATAAAGCTTACCATAGAAAGCAATAGCATTCACGCCTTCAGAACCTGTAGGAATCTTGGTTAAGCGTCCACCAACACGTGCTACCCACTGATTAAGGTTACCCATTTCAATATCAAAATTGTCAATATCACGAGCTTTATTAAACTGGAGATGTTGATACACAACCTGAACCTGCGGATCAAAGACAAAACCCTTATATCCTGTCGCAATTGTCTGACCACCAGCTAAAGAAACACTCAAAGGATTACCTTTTAATGTTGCTGTTTTACCCCGTGCAAGGGTGAGAACATCACCTTTGAACAGACCATAGGATAAAAGACCGTCGACATAGAAGCCAGCATTATGCTGCATGCTACCATATACCGTAGCAGTCCATTTATCAAATGCACTCTTCTGGCTTTGCTCAACATTCAAAGGCTGCAGAGAAAGTTTTCCATAAGTTCCCATAACGCCAAAGGATATAGCACTGTCAGCATTTTCAATAGTTTGCAGCAGAACACCTGCCTCTACACCATTATAACTAAGATCGCCGTCGTAACCATATTCAAGTGCGGAAAGATCTGAAGCATAACGGTAACTTCCACCATAGCCGCGCAAGTATAAAGCGGGATTTTCACGAACCTCTACCATTCCTGTAGAAGTCATCCGCAACGTCTCCAATTGCTTATTTTGATTGCTAATATCCATCAAACCAGCGTGGAATACGCTATTAGGCAAGACAAGATAAGTTGGAACCTGTGGAACAACAGACCTTACAAATTGTTCAGGAAGGGCAGCAGATCCAACAGACTTAACATACTGATTTTCTAGACGGAAGTTCCAAAATTCTCCACCATCCTTAACAAATTTCTGCTGAACATGCTCCTGTTTCGAAGTCGCTTCTGGACCATAAGCACGAAGAGTATATTTGTAAGGTGAGTTTCTCAGTGCAACATAATTGCCATCGAGTTGGAAAGAGTCTTTCTTTGCTTGACCATAGACCTGAATAATTGAAACAGTATGAGCAATCTTGGCATTCGCTTTACCATCTCCTACATTGCCCGCATCACCTCGTACATGTATTTTTGTTTTTCCAGAAACATCACCATGAATTACAAGCCGATCAGTGACTTGCTGATTACTCGGATCATGAGGATTTAAACGTGCATTGAGATGAATTGCAGCATTACCCTGTGCCGCATAAACTGTTCCTTTCCCATTTCCAATATGGAGAGTCTGATATTTTCCTTCAGATTCCGAAGATGCAAAATCAATAGTACTATTTACAAGACTTACAGAAGAAACGCATGAATCCACACATCCTAAATCTGGAGTACCCAAATTCCTCTGTGCACTTCTTTTTAGAATCCACTCTGATTGATTAATTAAATCTAATTTTGCATAAGAACTTTTATCAACGCGAACATCGCCTTTAACAATAGAACTATCAACCAAAACCGATATATTGGAATCATTGTCAGCCTTCAACAATAAGTCACCAACAAGAGTTGTTTTATTTTCTACTGAAACATGACCACCAGAATTATTACCATAGATCGCTATACCACTTGCAACTTCAAAATCAGTTTTTTTCAACGAAACTGTCCCTGTTATGCCTACAAGCGTTTTTTCCTGTTTGGATACAGTACTCCGCTTAACAACAATTGCTTTCTCAGTTGCTAAATCCTCACTCCGATTTTGTTGACTCGCTTCTTTCTGTATTCCCCCATCAAAATATATACCATAGGTTCCATCACCTTCCACTGTAACAATAGAAGACTCGATATTTGCATGATTCGTAGTAGGACGAACCTCAGAAGATCTCCTTCTCCTAGAAGAGCCGGTCTCAACCACATTATCATCAGACTTCATAATCCACAAAGCATGAGCATCAGTCACAACATTCCCATTCTTAAAATCAACAGAAGCATTATCACTCAACAGAAAAGCTGCACGCCCAAAGCTATCTGCGGAATCTAACTTACCCTGTCCTTTTTTCGCAGTAATATTAACTTTGTCTAACTCAACGCTTCCCCCAGCTTCTGACCTCACAGCCACTCCTTTTGCCAAAGTAATAGCCCCAGAGTCCATAGACACCTTACCAGCCAGACTTACCAAACCAGCCGCAGCCAAATCCCCTGTTACGTTAATTTTCGTATCCTTTAAATTAACAGATGATCCAGAACCCGCCAAAGCGCCCACATAAAGCGCATCAACTGTCCCATCATTCATCGTAACCTTCCCACCACTTTGCGCTTCAAGCCCAATCACAGAAGATTGGATTTTCGATTTCTTATCCAAAATAACTTCTGCTTTATCTTCTGCAAGCACAGCACTCACGAGCTTTGATATAGTAAAATCAACATTATTTTTACTATTAGAAGAATCCGCACCACTAACAGTAGTACCCTCTAACTTGATAACTGTATTCGGATTTCCTGCATGCATAGAATGTTGAGTTGCCTCACTTGCCTTCAGTGTCTTCCCTGTTATTGTCCGCGATTTACCATCTCTACACAAATAAGAAGTCTGTGATCCCCTCTCACTATTATTATTCTCCGTATCACCACATGTAGAAGAAATCGTTTCCTTACCAGAATTATTAAGCACAAGAACACGTCCAACAGGTCCACTAGAAGATGCAACAGGCTTTACAGAAACCTTAGAAGAAGGCTTTATGGAAGCAGTTGAATTTAGACTAGAAGATGCAACAGGCTTTACAGAAACCTCAGAAGAAGGCTTTATGGAAGCTGCTGATTTTATAGATGGAATCTTATTCGATATAGTGTGCCCAGATGATAGAGAAATCCCATCTGTCGATATCACAGAAATCCCACCTCGATCAGATCTCGCTGCTGAATCAGCTCCTAAAGATATTAAATTTAACGAACTTCTACCTCTAGATGAAGGAGATAAATTGGATGAAACAGTATATACGCTATGCCCAGATGTCCCCGATCTTGCAAGATTATTAGATGCGCCCCTCTCAGATACAGCAGAAGCAACAGGAGACGTAGTAGGAGAAGGACGAGACGTTACAGTTTCAGATGTTCCAGCCCTCCCCTGATCAGTAGATGCTCCCCCCTCAGATACAGCAGAAGCAACAGAAGGCGTAGTAGAAGAAGGAACAGACGTTACAGTTTCAGATGTTCCAGCACCACCCTGATCAGTAGATGCGCCCCCCTCAGATACAGTCGAAATAATAGAAGATGTAGTAGGAGAAGGAAGAGGCGTTACAGCTTCAGATGCTTCACTCTCTACATCATAGTATCCATCATATCCACCTTCTGTATGGTCTGCATCATCTGTCTCAGTTTGATGAACTACAGAATTCACACCAACCGTATCAGAAGTACTATAGCCTACTATATCATATTCCGCTTCATTCTGACTAACTCTTTGACTGGAATCAACATCAAGAAGGGAAATACCTACACTTCCATCTGTTGTATACAGTCCTTCATAATATCTCAAATCTCCCCCCAAAATATAAGGATCCGTCCCCCTATTATTTTCATCAACACTCCCCCCAGTTGTCAAAATATGTAGAGAAGTAGGTAAAGGATTTGATATTGTAGAAGGTGTATTTCCAGCCTCTCCATGATTTATATCACTTGTACCAGATCTCCCAAGTAATATGGGGGCCCCATTCGTATTAGAAGCAATAACTTGATTAGGTGGTGTAGATTCAGAAGTTCTAGATGGAAGAGTTGATCCTACAGAAGAATTATTTACCTCACTTTCCAAAGTTTCACGAGGTCGCACGGAAGGAGCATTTACTTCCTCCCCCTCCCTATTGTCACCTAAGAAAGAAAGAGAACTATGCTCATAAGGCAATTTTTTATCTTCTAAACGAAAATCCCAAACATCTTTACTGCCCTTAACCAAAGCCGTATCAAAATACTGCATGTTAGAAGGAATAGTTGGACCGTAAGCACGAAGAACATACTGATAAGGAGTTCCGAGCGTAACATAATCATTATCTAAACTAAAAGAGTTTTTTTCTGCCTTTCCAAAAACTTGAATAAGTGAAATACTATACCCCTTATTATTGTTATTGTCCGGCCCCCAACCTACTCCTTGTACTTTCGTCTTTACCTTAGTTCTCCCAGAAACATCACCATGAATCAACAGTCTATCAGAATTTCGACCAATAACCTTACCAGATACATCTACGGCCTTACCAGATACATCTACATTGAACTGAATTGTAGAAGTTCCCTCAGCACTGTAAACAGTTCCCTTTCCTTTTCCGATGCGAAGAGTTCGATATTCAGTAATAGCCTTTCTACCGTTAGAACCCTCACTATTTAACCTCTTTTGTGAAGTAAAAAATGTAATATTACTATCTTGAAGACTCACAGATGAAATACATGAATCTATACAATGCCGACCGGCATCTTCTGAATCTTCGTAGGAACTTTTTGTTACCTGCCATTCTGCTCCATTGGATAAAAAAAGCTTAGCATGAGATTTATCATCAAAACGAGTAGCACCTGCAATGGTAGAGCCGTTAGCAAAAACGGATAAATCAGCATTTTTAGCTTTCAACAAAAGAGCACCTGAAATTTCCGATGCATCTTGTAAAAAAACGTAACCTTTTAAACCATCACCGTAAATAGCGATACCCTCTGGAACTGTGAGAGAAGTCTTTTCTAAAAGAACCCCATGTAGCAAGGAATCCATGCCCTGTGCCCTAGTACCGTACTGTGCCCCATTACCCCGATAATCAAAATCTATACCATAAGACTTTTTACCTAGAATTTTAATAGATGAAGATTTTATAACAGCATTTAAACTCAATAAATTAGAGAAAGGATCAGAGCCAAGAACAGCCTCGCTCTGTATTTTAGCCTTGTAAACAGAAGAAGAAATATCACGAAAAGCTTTGGAAAAACTAGAAGAACGCAAATAAGCAGGTTGACTATTCTCTCTATCTTCAAAATCAAAAGAATCAGTGCCTATATCTTGGCTATCTTCTTGCATATTTCGTACAATATTACTTGGAAAATTTGGACCAATCTGCAAAAAAACAGTATTGGGAATCTCAAAATTCCCTTTGTTAAGCGAAATATAACCGTCACGTGATAGGAAAGCAATGCGCCCAACACCTTGAGAAGAATCATCTCTATCAGAATCTTCCGCCCCCACCTGCTCTTCACTCCTCTCCTCTCCCTGTATCTGTGCCGCACTATTTACTGGTTTTTGAGTTTTAACACCTTCTTGAATTTTAACACCATCCAATAGAACAATTCCCATATCTGAAGCGATAACCCCTACCGTTGTATCTCCTAAAGAAAGTGTTCCTCCTTTCATCTCTATTAAAGATTTATTATCACTCCACAGACCAATTATATCTGCTTTAACATTTGCATTTTCCAAAAGAATCACACCTTGTTTTGAAGCCATAGCATTCACATAACTGCTGTGAAGGGAACCACTATTCATAGTAACCTTTCCATAACTAGAAGCTCCAATCCCATAAGCAAATCCTTCAACCCTTGTATTTTTCAAATTAATCTCAGCGCCAAATTGAGACTTACCATCCGCAAATACAGAGCCCATACCCTCACCCTGAAACAGAATTTTATTGTTAACCACCTTAATATCTCTGCCTTCTTCAGCAATCACGGATATCCCAGATACATTAATCACTGTAGACGAAGGACCTGTTACATATATAGCACGTTCATATATTCCTGCTTTAAGCTGAATCTGACCACCACCTGCTTGTTCAAGTTTATGCGTAGCACCATCATTACAGAAAATAGAGGCTCCAGACGAAGATTCTGGGGCCGAAGAACAAGGCGGTGACAATGTTGGTATTGATTCTACTACAGCCCTTGGTTGGACAGAGCCACTGCCAGTGCCGCCAGGAACACCGCCAACGCCAACGCCGCCAGGAACACCGCCAACGCCAACGCCGCCAGGAACACCGCCAACGCCAACGCCGCCAGGAACACCAGCGCCACCAAGTCCACCAGCACCACCAAGTCCACCAGCACCACCAAGTCCACCAGTACCACCAGCACCAACGCCGTCAAGGGCACCACTAGCTACTCGTGGTGCGGGAGATGCGGGGGCTTCTGCTACTTTAGGTTCAGGAGATTTAGCAGATCCTGATGAACGTCCCCAACTTGTCAGATATGAGAGTCCAGTTGACAACCAAGTTTGCCCCATAGAAGCATCTACACCTTGTAAAAAGAAGAAAGCACTTGTTGTCAGTGCGTACAAACGTGTACGCTTTTTAAATACATTGATCATATGTCAAACTTTCTAAATAATGTTGCAAAAACACTAGAATTAAGTGAAAATGAGGTAAGTGAACAATTTGTAACATATGTAAGTCAACTTTACAACATAGTGTTATTTATTTACGCTTCATTTTGTGCATAAAGATACCTAAGTTAAGGTTTTTAATTGCACAACCCCTTGTAATATCAGATAAAAGGATAAAATCACGATGATAAAATATATGAAATGGATGACTTCTGTTTTACTGGTTGCCATCAGCTTTGCAACGGTTTTGTGGACTCATACGAGTATTGCAAATACCAGTACCCAGACAAATGTAACGATTGATCATGTTTCAGGCACGACTTCTGTTCCCGCTTCTCCGCAAAAGGTTGTTGTGTTTGATCTTGCTTCGCTAGATAATATGAATCGCCTTGGTATCAAAGCCGTTATCGGCCTTCCTGAAGGAAAAAAACCTTCCTATCTGCAACAATTTGATGATGCAAAATATGAAAGAATTGGAACCGTTTTTGAACCAGATTATGAAAAAATTGCCACTCTTCAACCCGATTTGATTATTATTTCCTCCAGAACTCAAGCAAAATATAAAGATTTATCCAAAATAGCTCCAACAATTGATCTAACAGTAGAAAACGAAAATTCTCTTGAAGATATTAAACGAAATGTGTCTATCCTTGGAAAAATTTTTGGCAAAACACAAGAAGCAGAACAGGAAATTGCAAAACTCAATGAAGCTTTTGCTGAAGTCCGTAAAAATACCCAAGGAAAAGGCACTGGGCTCATACTCATGACTTCTGGTGGAAAAATCAGTGCTTTCGGACCAAAATCACGTTTCGATATTTTTCACTCCGCTTTTGGAATTGCCCCTGCAACCGATAAACTTACCGTGCAAAAACATGGACAACTCATTTCTCCTGAATTCATTCTTGAAACCAATCCTGATTGGTTGTTAGTGATTGATCGCGATGCAGCCATTGGACGGGAAGGACAATCCGCAGCACAATTGCTCAACAATGAGCTTGTTCACCGCACAACAGCGAGCAAACAAAACCAAATTATTTATTTGGACTCTTGGAGCTGGTATCGTGCAAATGGTGGTTTAACGGCACTCATTGAAACCGCACAGCAGATCAATGAAGCCTTTACAAAGAGCAAATAAGCGTACAAAAGAGCTTGCTTGCTATATAAATAAAATTTAAAAGCAGAGGTTGTTTATTAAGCAGTCTTTGCTTTTTTTAGATTTTGTTAGAAAATGATTTAACGTGAAGAATTACTGGATAACCATAACACTTCTAATTTTCCTGTCGATCCTCAGCATTTTTGTTGGTTATTCTGATGTCACACCTTCTGACCTATTCGCAGCCGATCCCCATGCGTGGCTTATCTTTTGGCAAACACGTCTTCCTCGTACCATTGCAATCCTTTTAGTAGGCGCAGCACTTGCACTTTCAGGCATGATTATGCAACTATTGACACGCAATCGCTTTGTCGAGCCATCAACCACTGGAACCATTGAATCTGCTTCCCTTGGCATTCTTTTTATTATGATTTTTTTACCCGATATTCCTGTTTTAGGAAAAATGGTCGTTGCGACAATTTTTGCCATGGCAGGCACTTTACTTTTTATGTTTTTATTGCGACGCATTCCTCTAAAATCTGCTCTCATTGTACCCCTTACAGGGATTATGCTAAGCTATATTATTGGCTCTTTAACCAATGCCATTGCAGATTATGAAATGTTACTCCCTTCTCTTCAAGCTTACTTATTTGGCAGTTTTGCGATGGTTCTTGAAGGAAAATATGAGCTCTTATGGTTATCCCTTCCCCTTTGTATTCTAGCCTATTGTACTGCTGATCGCTTTACGGTTGCAAGTTTGGGAGAAGATTTAACCAACAACCTTGGATTGAATTATCGTGTTGTCATGTTTTTTGGTCTTTTTATTGTCGCCTCAATCACTGCTGTTGTTGTCTGTACCATTGGCCGTATTCCTTTTGTTGGGTTGATTATTCCAAATATTGTTTCAAGTTTCATGGGAGATAATATGCGCTATACCGCTCCTTGGGTGGCCATCAGCGGTGCAGGATTGGTCTTGATTTGTGATCTTTTAGGACGAATAATTCATCCCTCTCTTGAAATTCCCATCAGCACCATAATGGGTGTAATCGGTAGTTTTATTTTTATGATACTGCTTTTACGCTGGAGAAAGCGTCTTGGATAGAAGAAGAAAAACAATATGTGTACTAACAACACTTATCATCATAGCATGTACTATCATTAGTCTTTACATGACATGGAATATCAATGTTTATACATGGAAATTTCGTCTTACAAAACTTTCCTCTCTGCTTCTTATTGCCTACGCAATAAGCGTTTCTACGGTTTTATTTCAAACAATCGTTAATAACCGTCTTCTTACCCCTTCAATTATGGGATTTGATCAGCTTTATATTTTAATAAAGACTGCCCTAATGTATTTTGTAGGCTCTCTTTCTTTACCCTTTTTGAATGAAGAAGGACAGCTTGTTCTTGAAGCCCTCATTCTTATTCTTTTTTCAATAAGCCTTTTTCGCTGGCTCTTTTCAGGAAGCCTAAAAGGGCTTCATTTGACGCTTTTAATCGGTGTTGTTTTAGGCGGCTTTTTTTTCAGTTTACGGATGTTTATGCAATTGCAACTAAATCCAGACCAAATGATGAATTTAACGGATATTATGTTTGCAAATTTTAATAAATTCAATACACCATTAATAAGCTTTGCCACAATCATTGTTTTCATTGTGAGTCTGATTGGATGGCATTCCCGTCATCTTCTTGATATTTTGGCTTTGGGACGTGAAAATGCCCTCAATCTTGGCGTTAATTACCACAAAAGTGCGACAGCTGTCCTTATTTTTGTTTCCATTCTCGTATCCATTTCCACCGCATTAGTAGGCCCCGTCGCCTTTTTTGGACTGTTAGTTGCCAACCTTTCCTATGAACTTTCTCCTCAAGCAAAACACAGTGTTGTTGTGCCGATTGCAATATTGTTAGCGATTATTTGTTTGGTGGGGGGACAATTTATTTTAGAACAAATTTTTCATATGGCAGGGCGTTTAAGTTTTATCATTGAGTTTTGTGGGGGTATTGTTTTCTTAATGTTACTGATGAAGGGAAAACTAAAATGATTGAGATCAATCATCTTTCCAAGGCTTACGGAGCACGATTGATTATCGATAATTTATGCCTTCATCTTCCAAAAGGGGGGATTATTTCTCTCATTGGGCCCAATGGTTCCGGAAAATCAACTCTTTTAATGCTGATAAGACGTCTTTTGCCACACCATAATGGTACAATTCATATCGACGGCTTTGATATTGATAAAATGCCCCACGATATTTTGGCTCAAAAACTCTCAATTCTGCGTCAAGAAAATCCTTTGTCTTTTCGCTTAACCGTGTACGATTTAGTAAGTTTCGGACGCTATCCTTATTCAAAAGGCTGGTATACACATGAAGATAAACAATTTATCGACAGTGCGCTACGCTATCTCGGCTTACAAGATTTAAAAGACCGTTTTTTAGATGAGCTTTCTGGCGGTCAGCGTCAACGCGCTTTTATAGCCATGGTTATCTGCCAAGACACTGATTATCTTCTTTTAGATGAACCATTAAACAATCTGGATATGAAACATGCCGTTTCTATGATGAAGCAGTTACGCCGCACAGCTGATGAACTGAAAAAAACCATTCTTATTGTTATGCACGATATTAATTTTGCCTCATCTTACTCAGATATGATTGTTGCATTGAAAAATGGGAAAGCGGCCTATTGTGGGACTCCAAAAGAAATTATGCAACCAAAAATTCTTAAAGACATTTATGATGTCGATATTCAAATCAAAACAATTAATGACATCCCTATCGCTCTTTATTATCGATAATCATAAAGATTTTTTGCGCTTGCATGCACTATAGAATCTGCTAGGGATAGTAAAATTGGCTTATTGGGGAATAGTTTAATGGTAGAACAGCGGACTTTGACTTCGTCAATCTTGGTTCGAATCCAAGTTCCCCAGCCAGTATTTAATGCCAGCCAGTATTTAATGATTGTAGCTTGTCATCGGGTTTTGTATAATTTGAAAGCAGGTTTTGCATCAATTTATTTTTTTCAAAGGATCTTCAAAAACGTTCACGGGTTATTTAAAATCCCTTTAATGCATATTTTTCTCTTCCTCTAAAAATTGCAATTTGAGATGATAAGCTCTTGAGCCGGTGCGGATTCTTTGAACCACATGTATAAGATGTGCCAACCTCTTTTATCTTAAATTGGCTAAAGATTTTTCGGATCTGAGGCACATCATTGACTTTCCCTTTAATTGCACAAGCAAAGCAAACATCGTCTGGTAATCCTCTCGCAAATAAATCCTTTCCATAGTAATACACGTATATCTGGCTATGTTTATGGGAACGCCTTATCTAATAGCTATAAACCTATCTAAAGAGAATTCAAAAAAAGAAAGCCGTGCCAAATGATATGACGCGGCTTTCAGATATTGATTATAAGATTCGAATGAATCATCCACAATGGAGTAATGAATGCATATATACAAAACGTATCATATTGCAAGTGCTCTATTAGAAATATGAAAACTTATCAAAAGAAACGTAAATGATAGCTATGATTTTGATATCATTCATTAGCATTATAGAGCCTATAAAAGCTTAGTAACTTTATCAATCCAATCAAAAGAAAATGCATCTTAAATGAATGTTTTCTCAATAAGGCTTTCATAAGTATCTTTTCATTTTGCACTCAAATGTAACTTCTTTGCAAATTAACCAGCTCAAATTTGAGTTGGCAAAATCAACCAATCCAATTTTGGAGGCATTATCTTTAGAATAGAGTCATCTTTAAACATTATAGCTTTTGACTCAAAATTGAATAAAATCCCATGCCTTAGATGTTACAATGGTTTTGAATTTTGCTGCCTCATCTTTTTTTCAATAGGTGCCCCCCAATTTGGGGGGAGCTCATTTGGTTTCGTATTTTTAAACTGTAACTTTTAAAACGTTTTTTGCTCGCTTGCTTGCGTTATATCATTAAAAGGTTTTCAGTTTCATAAGACATAACATTGTGATTTTCATTCTATATTGTGATGATAGTATCCATATAATGCCTGCCTATCATTTACTAACTTTTTAGTAAGCGTTTTTAAAAACGATCTTGTCTTTAAATTCTTTTATGCAATCTTTATGAACTCAATCCATAAGCTTATGATAGTTTCAAACGATTATTCCTTTTAAGGTTGCACTCAAATAAAGAGCAAAACACATCCCATTCTTAAATGTATACAATTTATGTTATCGATAATTCCAAACGACTGAAATTTAAAACAATGTGATTTGTGCTGTGATAAAAACGTATCATAAAATTTATGACCTGTTATGAATGATAACCGCTTTTCATTTCATTTGAATGCACCCATGCGTTATAATATTTGCATCATGATTTGCTTTTTATGGTCTATTCATCCATGGCAATCTTATATAAAAAATGATCAATTCAAACATGCATAAAAGTATGGATTCTTAAGTGGGTTCATACAAAATAACTGCACTTAATGTATTGATTTTATTAGTTTTTATGTACAATACCTTTTTAACTTCATAAAGATATCAATTTCCTTATAAAGAATATTCCTCCCATTCCAACAAAAGACTCCACATAAGGCGATGAGGGATAGCTTCTATGATTTACAGGTACTGATCACTGGCCATGCAATAACGCCGACTGATGTCCAAGCCAATGAGGCCGCCTGTGGGAACAGGCAAGTTGTGGGGCTGAATATAATGGAACAGCACCGAACAGATAATCCACGCGTCGTAAGTAAGCCTCTTAGCGTGCATAGCTTATAGGTTTTGGAAACAGACAATTATTATAATTCAGGTATTATAATTCAGACGATTAAACATCGGATCTCAGGCTTTTTAATCCAGTGGACAAACACGAATAATGTGTCCGTCCGGATCTTTGATTAGGAAGGTACGTCCAAATACATCAGTATACGGTTCCTTCAAAACATTTATCTCAACAGTGGTTTGCTCTTTCCATTCCGCATAGAGCTTATCTACATCCTCTCCCTTAGGCAACATAATGCCGATTTCTGAAAAACGAGGTGCATTTTCCTCAGGCGTATCGCCCCCAGATCAGAGAGCAAAGAGTGCATCCCCCGAAAAAACAAATGCAACATAGCGTGGCAAAGTAAACACAGGTTCTTTCTTGAAGATGAATTTGTAAAAAGCGGTAGAATATTCTACATTTGAGACATATACCAACTGTAGGTTTGGGGGAACAGGATAAGTGGAAATATTACTCATTAATTCTCCATGATTTAGTAGCTGTCTTTTAACAAAGTATGCCTATATAGAGAATATTTCAACAAGAGTTTGTGATGCTTCCGTTCACGGTGTGCTCTATTTATATGTGTTTATTCGCTTATTGCTATATGCTAAAACATTGAGACCGCCACTACTGGGATTATAATGATATCCCTATCGCTCTTTATTATTGATAATCTAAAGATTTTTTGCACTTGCCTACACTATAGAATCTGCTAGAAATGGTAAAATTGGCTTATTGGGGAATAGTTTAATGGTAGAACAGCGGACTCTGACTCCGTCAATCTTGGTTCGAATCCAAGTTCCCCAGCCAGTTGTATGTATGTAGCTTGCCTGTTGTAGCTTGCCAGCGGGTTTTGTATATTTTGACACTAGGTTTTGTACCAATTCATTTTTTTTCAAAGAGTTTTAAAGGGTCTTCAAAGACCTTTCAAAGGGTATTTAAAGCTCTCTTTAACGCATTTTTCTGCTCCTATTTTTCCAGATCACTAAAGCATGTAAAGTCGGATTGAAAGGCAAGGGGGACGATTCCTGTCGGACCATGGCGTTGTTTTGCTATAATAACCT